>CAYXHP010000086.1:0-16335 GCA_964465015.1 uncultured Gemmatimonadota bacterium | reverse complement strand
GGCGGTGATCCTGGGGGTGATCCTGGCGCTCGTGCTGGCCGGGGCCAACGCCTACCTGGGGCTGTTCGCCGGTCTCACGGTCTCGGCCTCGATCCCGGCGGCGGTGATCTCGATGGGGATCCTGAGGTTGTTCCCGAGATCCAACATCCTCGAGAACAATATCGTACAGACGTGCGCCAGCGCGGGCGAATCACTGGCCGCGGGCGTGATCTTCACCATCCCGGCCCTGGTGATCCTGGGCACCTGGACCCAGTTCGACATGGTCCAGACCACCCTCATCGCGGCTTTCGGCGGCTTCCTCGGCGTGCTGTTCACCGTGCCGCTGCGCCGGGCGCTCATCGTCGAGCATCCGCTGCAGTTCCCCGAGGGGGTCGCCTGCGCCGAGGTGCTGGAGGCCGGCGAGCGGGGCGGAGAAGGGGTCAAGTTCGTCGCCGGCGCGGCCATCATCTCGGCCCTGTTCAAGTTCTCCCAGACCGGCCTCCGGCTGTGGGGCGAGACGGCTGAGTGGGCCGCGAACATCTTCGGCGGGAAGAGCCTGTTCTACATCGGGACCAACCTCTCGCCGGCCCTGCTCGGTGTGGGCTACATCGTGGGCCTCAACATCGCCGCGCTCGTGTTCGGCGGCGGGATCCTGAACTTCTGGGTGGCGATCCCGGTGTACACCTGGCTCCACGGCGGCGTCCCGGCCGGCCAGACCGCGGCCGAGCACGCCCTGGCCGTGTGGTCCGCCCAGACGCGCTACCTGGGCGTGGGGGCCATGGTGGTGGGCGGCCTGTGGGCCCTCATCCGCATGGGCGGGAGCGTGGTGTCGGGGATCCGGTCCGGGTTCGATGCCTATCGCTCGCTCCGCGAGGGTGGCGCGGAGGCCACCCCGCGCACCGAGCGCGACATGCCGATGCAGTGGGTGGTGGGGATCATCGTCGTCTCGATCATCCCGCTCTTCTTCCTGTATTACTATCTGGTCGGGCATCTGGGCATGAGCCTGGCCATGGCCATCATCATGGTGATCGGCGGATTCGTGTTCTCCGCCGTCTCCGGCTACATGACGGGGCTGGTGGGCTCGTCCAACAATCCCGTCTCCGGCGTCACGATCGCCACCCTCCTGTTCGCCTCCCTCCTCCTGCTCCTGGTGTTCGGCGAGGCGGGAGGGAAGGGCGCGGCGGCCGCCATCCTGATCGGGGCGGTGGTGGCCTGCGCGGCGGCGATCGCGGGGGACAACCTGCACGACCTCAAGACCGGTTACCTGGTCGGGGCGACGCCCTGGAAGCAGCAGGTGATGCTCATCGTCGGAACCGGGGTCTCGGCCTTCGTCATGGCCCCGGTACTCAACCTCCTCCTCCACGCGTACGGGATCGGGCCCCAGTCGGCGGCCCACCCCCAGTCCCTCACCGCGCCCCAGGCCACGCTGATGGCATCGGTGGCGAAGGGCGTGTTCGAGGGCGGCCTCCCCTGGACCATGGTGTTCATCGGCATGGCCGTGGCCGTGGCGATCATCGCGTTCGACGTGTGGCTGGAGAAGCGGGACGCTCCCTTCCGGACGCCGGTGCTGGCGGTCGCGGTGGGGATCTACCTGCCGCTCGAGCTGTCGACGCCCATCATGATCGGCGGCATCGTGGCCCCGTTCGTGAAGCGGGCCCTGGCCCGCCGCGGGTTCGGCTCGGAGGAGGAGCGGAAGGACGTGCAGCAGCGGGGCCTCCTCCTCTCCTCGGGCTTCATCACCGGCGAGGCGCTGGTCGGCATCTTCATGGCCATCCCGATCGTCATTTCGGGACGCTCGGACGTGTTCGCCTTCTTCGGCGTGCACGGCTCGGCGCTCCCCGGCCTCATCCTCATGGCGCTCGTCGTGTGGGGCTTCTACCGCGTGGCGGCTCCGCGATCGGCCCGCGCCTGAGGTCGTGAGTCCGGGCTCCCCCGCTCCAGCCCGGGCGGGGGAGTCGTCCCCCTGGGCGCCCTTCCGCCATGCGGTCTTTCGGGCCATCTGGGCGGCCAACGTGGTCTCCTACGTGGGTACCTGGGTCCAGCAGGTGGCCGCGCAGTGGCTCATGACCGATCTGGCGCCCGACCCGCTGATGGTGGCGCTCGTCCAGGCGGCCACCGGTCTCGCCATGTTCCTCCTGGTCGTCCCCTCGGGGGCGCTCGCGGACCTGGCCGACCGGCGCCGCGTGCTCCTCGGTGCCCAGGTGTGGCAGCTCCTCATGGCCGGCTCGCTCGGCGTCCTCACCGTGACCGGCCGCGTCACGCCCTGGATCCTCCTGGGCTTCACCCTCCTCCTGGGCTTCGGGGCGGCGGTGAACCAGCCCGCGTGGAACGCGGTCCTGCCCGAGCTCGTACCGCGCGAAGAGCTGCCCTCGGCCATCGTGGCGAGCAGCGTGGGGGTCAACGTGGCGCGGGCCGTGGGTCCGGCGCTCGGCGGCCTGCTGGTCGCCACCCTCGGGGCCGGGATCGCCTTCCTGGCCAACGCCGCCTCCTACCTGGGGCTCGTCGGCGTGCTGGCCCGGTGGAGGCGACCGGAGGAGACGACCGAGCTTCCGGCCGAGCGCTTCCCGGGGGCGGTGCGCGCCGGATTCCGGTACGTGCGTCACACGCCGCAGCTCGTCTCGGTGCTCGTCCGGGTGGGCCTGTTCGTGCTGGCGGGCAGTGCCCTGTGGGCCCTCCTCCCGCTGGTCGCGCGGCAGCGACTCGGCCTGTCGGCCGGGGGCTTCGGCCTGGTGGTCACGGCCTTCGGCACGGGGGCGGTGACCGGCGCCGTCGTCCTCGGTCCGCTGCGCAAGAAGCTCCCGATGGAGCGGGTGGTGAGCGTCTCGGTGCTGGTGTTCGGGATCGCCCTGGCGGCGGTGGGCCAGGTGCGCTGGCTGCCGTTGTTCCTGGCCGTGGTGTTCGCCGCCGGCGGCGCATGGCTCAACCTGCTGTCGGGCTTCAACACGTCGGCCCAGACGGTCCTCCCGTCCTGGGTCCGGGCGCGCGGAATGTCGCTCTACGTCCTCGTGTTCTTCGGGGGCACGACGACCGGGAGCATCCTGTGGGGTGCGGTGGCCGGCCGCTTCGGGCTGTCGGCGGCGCTGGCGGCGGCCGGCGTCGTCGTGGTGGCCGGCGTCCTCGCCGGCCGGCGTTTCCGGATCAAGGACACGGGCGGGCTCGACCTGTCGCCCACTCGCCACTGGCCGGCGCCCATCCTCGCCGGGGAGGTAGAGCACGACCGGGGGCCCGTGCTGGTCACGGTCGAGTACCGCGTGCGCTCCGACCGCCACGCCGAGTTCGAGGCGGCCATGGCCGACGTGGGCCGGCGCCGACGCCGGAGCGGCGCGTACTGGTGGGACCTGTTCACCGACTCGTCGGAGCCGGACCGCTACGTGGAGACCTTCCTCGTGGCGTCGTGGGCCGACCACCTGCGCCAGCACGGGCGGGTGACAGGCCTGGACCTGGCGGCCGAGCGCCGTGCCCAGGAGTACCTCGAGCCCGGGACGCGGCCGCTCATCCGCCACCACCTGGCCACACGGGACCGCTGAGCGCTACCGCCGAGGTCGCGTGAAGCGGAAGAGCAGGAGGAGTCCGAGGACGACGAGCCCGGCCGCCAGGGGATGCTCGGCCGCCAGGTCGCCCGCCCGGCTCAGGATCGCACCCGGGTGCACGGATCGAAGCACGGTGGCGGCGTACTCGGTGACGCTCTGGGCGAGGAGCAGCATCGCGGCGAACCCGGCACGAGGAGGACGCGCCTGCTGTCCGGCGGCGCCGGACGCGGCGGTGTCGCGTCGGTCCGGAGAAGGTAGCGGAGCGGGAGGCGTAGCGGAATGAACGTTGACGCGCCGGGCGTCGGACCCGGACTTTCGGTCCCCCGACAGGCCGACCTTTCCACCGAACGGACGACGTGAATATCACCCGAACGCTCTTCCGGCTTCTCCTCGGCACCCGGGATCCGGTCGTCGAGGGCGAGCTCGACGTCGAGGGCCTGCGCGCGCCCCTCGTGGTGCGCCGGGACGGGCACGGGATTCCGCACGTGGATGCGAGCTCGGACGACGACGCCTCCTTCGCCCTCGGCTTCCTCCAGGCCCAGGACCGCACCTTCCAGCTCGAGATCCTGCTGCGCACCGTGCGCGGCACCCTGGCCGAGCTCCTCGGGCCCCGCGCGCTGCCGGTGGACCGGCTGGCCCGGCGCCTGGGATTCCGGCGCGGGGCCGAGACGCAGCTCGAGGCGTGCGCCCCGGACATCCGGCGCTGGATCGAGGCCTTCTGCCGCGGGATCGCCGCGGCGCACGCGCACGGCCTGCCGCGCCGGCCGCACGGGCATGCCCTCCTGCGCCTGGATCCGACGGGCTGGGAGCCCGGCGACGCGATCGCGATCCACCGCCTGGTGAGCTTCGTGCTGCCCGCCAACTGGGACACCGAGCTCGTGCGGCTCCGAATGTTGCTGGACGACGGTCCCGAGGCCGTCCGTGACCTGGCGGGAACCTACCCGGACTGGCTCCCGCTGCAGGCCACCGGCGCGGAGCCCCTCCGGGCCGTGCTCGACGCCGTGCAGGAGGATCTGGAGGGGCTGGCGGCGGCGGTCGGGCTCGGCGGCGCCTCCAACGCGTGGGCACTCTCGGGGGATCGTACCGCCTCGGGCCGGCCGCTCCTGGCCAACGATCCCCACCTGGCGCCGCAGCTCCCGCCCCACTGGTACCTGGCCCACGTGCGGACACCCGAGTGGGAGGCGGCGGGCGCCAACTTCGTCGGCATGCCCGCCTTCCTCTCCGCCCACAACGGGCACGGCGCCTGGGGCGTCACGGCCGGGCTCGTCGACAACACCGATTTCTCGCTCGAATGGGTGGACGGGGAGCGCGCCTGGCGGGCCGGAAGCTGGGAGCCGTGCCGGCGCTGGACCGAGACGATCCGGGTGCGGGGCGGGGCGGAGGTCGAGGAGGAGGTGGTGGAGACGCCGCGGGGGCCGCTCGTGGGGCCGGCTCTGCGGGGCACGGGCGTGGATGCGGCGCGTCCGGGCGAGGCGCGGCCGACCCTCCCGGCCGGCGGCCGGCTCGGCCTGGCCCTGCGCGCCACGTGGCTCGAGCCGCGCCCGCTGGTCGGCTTCCTCCGGGCTCACAGGGCCCGCAGCTTCGACGAGCTTCGCGAGCTGTTCAGGGACTGGCCCACCGTCTCACTCAGCGTGGCGTGGGCCGGCGCCGACGAGCGCATCGGCTGGCAGCTGACCGGGGAGGCGCCCGTCCGGCGGGGGACGATGGGCACGATGCCGTGGCCGGGCTGGGACCCGCGCCGGGGCTGGGAGGAGGAGCGGGTGCCGTTGGAGTCGATGCCGCGCCGCCAGGATCCGGGGACCGGCTTCGTGGTGACGGCCAACAACAAGCCGACCGAGGATGCGCCCGGGGCCCCGTGGCTGGGGGCCGACTGGATCGATGGTTACCGGGCCGAGCGGATCCAGGAGGTGCTGGCCGAGCGCTCCGACTGGGACGTGTCCACCTGCCTGGCCCTCCAGCGGGACGTCGTCTCCGTCCCCTGGCGCGAGATCCGGGAGGACGTCCTGGAGCTGGCGGGGAAGGCGCTCGCCGAGCGGGCGGGTGACTCGGACACCGGAGGGAGTCTGGCCGGTGGCGGCCCGACCGCTGGTGGCTCACCGCCCGACGTCCGGGCCTCCGACCTCCGCTTCGGGCTCGAGCTCCTGCGCGAGTGGGACGGTCGCCTGTCGCCCGACTCGGCGGCCGCCACCGTCTACGAGCTCCTGTCCGCGGACCTCATCACCCGCATCGTTCGGTCGCGCGCACCCCGGGCCTCGGCCTGGGCCCTCGGCAGGGGCTTCCATCTCCTCACGCCACGGAGCTTCTTCGCCCGCAAGGGGAACGCGATGCTCTCCGGGCTACTGTCGTCGCGCGAGGAGGGGTGGCTGGCTGCCTCGTGGCCGGAGGCCGTGGGCCGCGGGCTGGCCGCCGCGGTCGGGAGGCTCCGGCAGGAGGTGGGCGAGGACGCCGCCGCGTGGGCGTGGGGGAGGGTGCGGCCGCTGGTCCTCCACCATCCGCTCGGGCAGCTCGGCCCCCTGGGCCGGGTATACGACCGCGGGCCCCTGCGGCTCGGGGGCGACAGTCACACCGTGGCGCAGATGGCGGCGCTTCCGGACGATCCCCTGGCGCCGCCCTCCGCGATCCCGTCACTACGGATGGCCGTGCCGATCGGCGACCCGGAGGGGGCCCGCTTCGCCCTTCCCGGCGGCCAGTCGGAGAATCCGCTCTCCCCCCACTACGACGACCTCCTGGGCCCGTGGAGCGACGGGACCGGAGTCCCGATTCCCTGGTCCGAAACGGAGGTGCGACGGGCGGCGGTCGCCGAGCTTCGACTCGCACCCACGGCGAGCCCGCGCCGGGAGCCCGGGGACGAACCGGTCGCCGTGGAGCCACGGTCTCCCCGTGCAGGCGGGCCCGAGTCGTGAGCCGCACGTCCGGTCGGCGGGCCGCGCCCTCCCTCCCCTCGTACGAGACCCTGGAAGGCCGCTTCGAGGAGATCGCCGCCTGCGATCCGGTGGCGCCGGACGACGGCGAGGAGATCGGACGGTCCCGGGAGGGCCGCCCGCTACGCGCGTTCCGCCAGGGCGCGGGTCCGCTCCGCGTGAGCCTGGTGGCCGGGTGCCACGCCGACGAGCCGGTGGGTCCCCGGCTCCTGCGCCGCCTGGCGGCCCACCTCCGGGATCTCCCCCCCGCCGATCCCCTTCTCGCGTCCCTCTCCTGGTGGATCCTGCCGCATCTGAATCCCGACGGGGAGGTGCGGAACGCGGCGTGGCAGCGTCCGGACACGGAGGCGGCCGGTCCGCGAGATGCGGGCGGCTCGCGGAGCCCGATGACCGCGGAGCCCGAGGCCTACGACCCGGCCCTCTACCTCCGCCACGCGGTCCGGGAGCTCCCGGGTGACGACATCGAGTTCGGGTTTCCGATTCGGGAGGAGGACGAGGAGGCGCGGCCCGAGGACCGGGCCGCGTGGTCCTGGTGGCGCGAGGTCGGACCCTTCGCCCTGCACGCCTCGCTGCACGGCATGGGCATGGCCGGGGGAGTCTGGTACCTGGTGGAGCCGGGCTGGCGGGGACGCGCGGCGCTGGACCGGCTCATGGAGCGTTGCCGCGCCTCGGCCGCGGACGCCGGGTTCTCGCTCCGGGACGTGGAGCGTGCCGGCGAGAAGGGATTCCACCGCCTGGCGCCCGGCTTCGCCACCCGGCCCAACCACGTATCGATGCGCGAGCACTTCCTGGCGGCGGGGGATCCGGACACCGCGGCGCGCTTCCGGCCGAGCTCCATGGAGACGATCCGCGCGCTGGGAGGTGACCCTCTCACCCTCGTCTCCGAGGTGCCCCTGTTCCTGGGCGCCGGCCGCGAGGCCCCCCCGGAAGAGCTCCGGCCGGTCCCGGCCGCGGACCACATGAGGCTCCAGTGGGCGTTCGTGTGCGCGGGGCTGGAGGCGGCGGGAGCTAGGGTCGCGGGCTGACTGGTGCCGATACCGCCCGAGAGACGCGCCCGTCAGGGGACACAATCTTCACGCCCGCCGCACATTGTTTCGATATTTCGGCCCGAGTTGCCCGAGTGGAGTGAGGTCGGGGCTGAGTCGGCGGTCGGGGCACATCTTTCGCGACGCAGCGAGTCGTTAGTCGTTGGGACCCGCTCAGGCGGCGTCGGGCCGCGGCGCCCAGGCCGCGTTGTGTGTCCCGGGCGCAACAGATGGAGGCCTGCTCCAGGCTCCAGGGGAACGCGACGTAGGTCCCATGCTCACGTCACATAGCCGAGCGGACTCCGGAGCAGCCCTGGTTGCGGAATTCCGACGGCGACGGGGGCACGGTCCCTGCTTGTGGGTGGCGTTCCTTTCGCAGCGGAAGTCGTCCGTCGTAGCATGTTGACCGGTCCGCCGTGCCGGATGGCGCGGCACTCGTCTCAGGAGGCTGTAGAATGCGCGATCCTCGTCGTCGTGGCGGTGCCCGTCTCGTGGCCATGGGCGCCGCGATCCTGCTGGGCGCCGGCCTGCTCTCGTGCAAGGGCGAGCCGACGTCCCCGTCGACCACGATTCTCCCTTCGGTGAACGCCGCCGGGACCGGCCAGCAGGCTGGACTCGCGAAGGCGATCGCGGCCAAGGAGGCCCACGCGGCCGAGCTCATGTCCCGCCCCGACATCGTGGGCGCCGGCGTGGGACTCACCGCGAACGGTCGTCCGGCGGTCCTGATCCTGGCGGCCACGACCCCCGGCCCCGGTCTTCCTCATTCCCTGGACGGTGTGCCGGTCCGGGTGCTGGTGACCGGACCGATTCGCGCCATCCCGCCCGCTGTTCCCGCCGCGAAGCCGGATGCTCCCGGCAACGGTCATCACGGTGGCAACAACGGAGGAGGCGGCTCGACGACGAGCACCACGAGTATCTGGCCCACGCCCGTGCCGATCGGAGTCTCGACCGGCAACGCCAACGAGTGCGCCGCCGGGACGATATCGGCCAGGGTGAAGGACAGCTCGGGCAATGATTACGCGCTCAGCAACAACCACGTGTATGCGCGCGAGGATAACGGAGTAAAGGACCGGGACCAGGTCCTCCAGCCGGGCCTGTACGACACGCAGTGCCTGAATGCTGGGAATACGGACCTGGGGACGCTTACAAACTTCGTTCCCATAGTCTTCTCGGCGACGGCTACCAACACCGTGGACGCGGCGATCGCGTTAACGACAACCGGCAAGCTCGGGTTCGCGACCCCATCTGACGGCTACGGTGCTCCCTCGGCCAATACAGTCGGTGCCACTCTCGGCCTCCGGGTCCAGAAGTACGGGCGCACGACACAACTCACCCACGGTCAGGTCACCGGTGTCGACGTCGACGTGAACATCGGCTACACCACCGGGACGGCGCATTTCATTCACCAGATCATAGTTGGCTCGAACAAGCCGTTCCTGAAGCCCGGAGACTCCGGGTCTCTCCTTGTGACGGACAACAGCAACAACCCGGTCGGCCTCATGTTCGCCGCAGACAACAGCGGCAAGTACACGATCGCCAATGAGATCGATCGCGTCCTATCCGCGCTCAATGTGACGATCGATAACGGCCAGTGATGTGACCCCCGGGCTCGACCGGGGCCACGGATGTCGATTGAGAGGGGGCGCCGGCCGCACGCGCGTGGCCGACGCCCCCTCCGTGCGTTCGTCCGACGGGTGGGAGCGGGTGCGCTGGGGCTCCTGCTGCTCGGCGGCGCGAGCTGCGGCCGGCCTCACTCCGCCCGGACCCCGAAGGCCGAGGCCCCGCATGGGGAAGAGCCTCGATCTCTCGAGGCCACGGACTCCGCGACGGTACCGACCGAGACTCGGGCCGTGAGCGAGTCCGGGGCCCGAGCCGTTCTGGCCCGCCATCGCGACGCGCTCATGGCGGTCCCCGGGGTCGTGGGCACGGGCCTGGGCCTGTGCGAGGGAGCTTACTGCATCAAGGTGTTTGTGGAGGAGCTCTCGCCCGTCATCCAGGAGCGGATCCCGGGTCGTCTCAACCGCATCCCGGTGGACCTGATCCCGACGGGACCCATCCGCGCGCTCGGAGAGGACACGGGAGACGCCCCGTGAGCGGCTTCGCTCACCGCCCATCCCGCATCCGGTCCGCCTTCACCGCCTCGAACACCGCCTCCAGCGCCGGGTCCCGGCCGGCGAAGTAGTCGGCCGACGTCAGGCCCACGGGCATGTCCGGGGCGACCCACGGCCGGTCGTCGCCCGGGTCGGAGTCCTCCCAGTACCGCGACGAGATACTGACCCGCGCCCGGCTGTAAGGGAGCACGACCTCGGTGTCCTCGCCCGTGAAGTTGGGCTTCGAGGCCGAGGGCTCGCCCACGAAGATGGCGTCGGTCCGGCGGTCCACGCGGTTCACGAAGTCCTGGGCGGCCGAGAAGGTGTTGCGGCTCGTGATCACGAACAGCCGGTTCCCGGGCCGGTCCACGTCGAACCACTCCAGGGTCCGCAGGAGCGGCTCGAGGAGCCCGTTGTTGCCCCCGTTGTTGCGCCGCACGTCGACGACGACCGTATGGGTCCCGGTGCTGTCGATGCGGGCCCGGAGCTCCGCCGCGAAGGCCTTCAGGGGATGGCCCTTCTCGTCGCGCACCTGGTTGAATTGGACGTAGAGCACGCCGGCGTCGGGCAGCCACCGGCTCCAGTAGTGGCTGGCGGCATCCTGGAGCCACAGGGGTGGGCTTCCGTGGCGCCCCGCGCCGCCGCCCGCCTCGTGGCGCCACGGCCACCGGAGCTTGCGCGGCAGCCGGTCGGGGGCCGGCCGGAGCGTCACGCGCCGCACCGTCCCGTCGGGCCCACGCAGGGTGAGCTCGGCGCGGGAGGTGTCCGGCGCCGCCCCGACCGTGTGCAGCCAGCCCGTGCTCCTCATGTAGAAACGCACGCCCAGCCACCGGATGGTCATCGCGTTGTCGTGGTTCACGTACGGGGCGAGCCGCCACAAGACCGTGTCCGCGGGCACATCCCCGAACGCCAGGACGCGGGAGCCGATCAGGGCCGTGTGCGCCGAATCGGCGTCCACGACGAAGATCCCATCGTCGAACTGGTACAGGACCAAAGGCAGGGCGGGGGGCGGCCCGCCCCCGGCCGGGACGATGCCGTACACGACGCTGTGCCCGTCGCCCAGGAGCGCGACCACCCGCTGCAGCCCGCGCAGGATCGCGCCGTCCGACAGGGCCGGCACGGAGTCGCGAAGGGCCGCGAGACCGTCGGTGAACGCGGGGGAGAACGCCTGCCGTCCGGGCGAGGCGTGCAGTCTCCGTGCCTCCTCGCCCAGGTACTCCAGGTCGTAGCGCCAGCGGGCGGTTCGGTCGGCCGTGGTGTCGGGCGCGAACCCGGCCAGCCGGCGAAATTCCGGGTCCGAGCGCAGGTCCCGGAAGTCGTCCATCGTCTGGAGGTCGGAGCGGTTCTCGAACCGGGCGTCCAGCGCCCGGCGGATCCACGCCAGCGCGGCCTCGTGGTCGCCCAGCCGGACCGCGACCGCCGCCGCGCGATGGGCCAGGAACGGCTGGTAGGCGGTGCCCAGCTCGAACGCGCGGGCGTAGGCCGCCAGGGCCTCGTCCGGATGCCCGGTGCGTTCGGCCGCGACCCCGAGGCGACCCCAGGCCCCCGAATCCCGGTCCCAGGCCGCGGTGAGCTCGCGGGCCAGGCGGTAGGCCGAGGAAAAGTCCCGCGCGTCGAAGGTCGTGAGCAGGCTGTCGCGGCGGGCCAGGTACTCGGCCGGATCGAGCCGGCCCGAGAGCCCGAGCGGACCGGTCACATCGGCAGCGGGCGTCTCCTGGGCCGCGAGATTCGCGTGGGGGGACGTGGCGGGGGCGACCACGACCGACGCGAGCAGGGCGAGGGCAGCGGCCGGGGAGCGGACCCGACGACGAGCGTGCGCCATGAAGGCCTCCGGACGAAGGGTGAGGAGCGGTGATCGCCCCTCACGACGGAGGCCGGGTCATCGTGGTTTCAGAGCGCTCCGCCGTCCGTGGCCAGCCGACCGCTCTCCATCGCCTCCGTCGCCGCGTCGGCGAGCGTGGTCTCGCGGAAGAAGCGAACGATCCTCTCCGAGACCGGCACCCACCGCTCGTGTACCGGGCAGGGGTCGGCGTCGCTGCAGCGCGGCAGTCCCAGTACACACGTCCGGCCGGGCGCCAGGTCGTCGAAGAGGCTCACTACGTCGAACAGGCTGAGGTCGGTGGAGGGAGCCGCGAGACGGAATCCTCCGCCGGGCCCCTTGAGGGACTCGAGCACTCCCTGGCGCGCCAGGGTGTGCAGGATCTTGGAGAGGTAGTTGCGGGGCAGGTCCAGCTCTTCCGCGAGGTCCTCGACGCGAACGGGATCCCGGCCGGGTCCCGAGGCGAGTCGGATGGCCGCCCGGAGGGCGTATTCGGCGGTCTGCGACAGCATGGTGAGCTCGCCTTCCCACGCCGGGGCGGTCCGCGGGACCGGAGGTCCCGATCCGCGAGAGTCAACCGAACGTGGCCACGAGAGAATGTATGACCGCGGCCGCGGCGGCCGCGAACAGGATCACGATCACGAACAGGAAGATTCCGAACCAGGGGCCGTTGTCTTCCACGTCCGGAGGGCTCGAGACCCCGCTTTCCGAGCTCCGTGCTCCTTCCGGTGCATCCAGCATCGAATCGCCTCCTCCCTACCGTTCCGGGCACCGCTTCGTTCCGGCCAGGGGACGATGCCGATCGGCCGGCCCTGCCTCTCGATCCGTCATCCGCCGAACATCCACAGCCGCGACAGCCACATCCAGTCCATGCCATAGAACAGGGCGAACACGACGAGGAAGAACAGGCACATGGCCAGGGTCCCCCGCATCGAGAATCGGTGCACGGGGGCGTCGCCGCCCGTCAGGGCGAGGGGAACGGGCACCCGCATGCGTGCTTCCTTGCCGAACAGGAGCGAGCCCACGGCGACCAGGACGAAGATGGCTCCGGCCACGACGGCCACCGATGCCGCGATCCCGAGCACTGCCAGCATGGGGCTCGCGGCCGAGAAGCTGAACTGCGTGCCCGGGATGGAGGTCGTGATCGGGTCCCTGCGCGGCACCCCGTACAGGATGCCGGCCTCCATCATGGCCATGGCGGCGATGCTCATCGCGAAGCCGTACAGATAGGGCTGCAGGCGGGCCAGCCGGTCGAACACCCATTCCTTCCGGAAGATGAGCCGGATCACGTAGTAGACGAGCCCCATGAAGGCCAGCGTGGTGCCCACGGCCACGGTCCCATGGAAGTGACCCGGCACGGCCAGCGTATTGTGCCGCATGGTGTTGAGCTGCATCTGCCCCATGAGGACGCCCGTGATGCCGCCCAGGAAGCCGAACAGGACGATGCTGAGCGCCGTGGCCGAGAAGCCGGGGTCGTGCCACGGCGCCGTCTTGAGCCAGCCGAACCAGCCGTCCCCGCCCAGGCCGCGCTTTCGGCGGCCGGCCTCGAGTCCCGCCGGGATGGCGAAGGCGTGGATGAGGCTGGCCAGGACGGCCCCGTACATGGCGTAGGACGTGTTCCACATCTTCCAGCTGGCCGAGACGCCCGGATCGGCCATGAGGTGGTGGGCGGCACCCATGTTGATGAAGAACAGGTACAGGATGAAGGCGCCCCGCGAGACCTTCTCGCTCGCCACCTCGGCCCCGGCGGTGAGGTGGGTCATGAAGTACCACACCGTGACCATGGCGGCGAGGTTGATCTGCTGGGTGCCGTGGCCGATGATCCAGTACATCTGCCGGTACCAGGCCGCGTCGATGTGTCCCACGAGTCCGATCCTCCACAGGAAGGTCGGCACGTAGGTGATGAGGCCGCCCAACAGGGCCTCGACGGCGATGATGCCCGTCACGAAGGCGCCGAAGGTGACCAGCGGAAGGGTGCGGTCGGGGTGCTCGCTCTTCTCCTGCCAGATGCAGGCGAAGAAGGGGAGGGCGGCCACCACCGTCCCCAGGATGAAGGTGTCCACCCCCAGGTAGAACAGCGCCGAGGACTTGAGCGGCGCGTACGAGGTGAGGAGCGGCTCCTGGTTCGGGTAGGTGGTGGTCCAGATCGCATAGTCGATGAGGAGGGCCGAGGCGACCATTACGGCCCAACCGACCTTCGCGAGCCGGGGCGCCGGCAGCTTCCGGCCCAGAACCATGGGGCCGCCCACGTACAGGATGGCGACCTCCATGAACACCATCCAGAAGATGAGGAGGTTCCAGGCGTGGAGGCTGAGGTACTTGTAGAATGCGGTGGGCTGCAGGATTCCCACCGCTTCCCAGCGGGTGAGGGCCACGAGGAGGGCGGCGATCCCGCCCACGATGAGGGCCACGACGGCCGTGAGGCCGAACATCTTCACGGGCACCTCGGCCGAGCGGTGGATGCGCAGACCCGTCACCTCGCAGGTCCGGAATCCGTCCTCGCCGTACGGTGCGTCCAGGAGGCCGATCGCCATGAGTCTAGCCCTCCCTCACTCGACGATGATCTGTCCGTGCATGGTCCGGTGGCCCACGCCACAGAACTCGTTGCACTGGACGTCGTAGACGCCGGGGTGCTTGAAATCGATGGGGACGACCCATTCGTAGCCCGGCAGGACCTGGAGGTTGAACTGCTCGATCGTGCGGGCGTCCCGGTGGAGTCCGAAGCCGTGCTGGACGTCGTAGCTGCTCAGGTGGAGCCGGTACCGCTTGCCGGCCTGGAGCACGACCGGGAGCCCGTTCCAGGTCCACTGCTGCGCCCCGACGTACACATCGACTCCGGGGGGAACGAGGCCCTGGTCCGTGCGCCGGGCCCGCTTCTCGTAGGCCTCGACTTCGGCCCGGTACCGGTCGGGGGAGATTCTCGTCGTGGGTCCCACCGGATTCTGGGCGCCGAGCTGCCGCCAGCCGATCATCCACCCGAACAGGATGACGCACCACAGGAGGGCGAGGCCGAGCCAGGTTCGCTCCTGTCGGCTCACGGCCCAATTCCACCACACGCCCTCGGGAGACTTCAGCGGTGAGCTCATGTCAGCCTCCCGTGCCCACGCTGAGCAGGTCGATCAGACCCCACACCACGTACGACAGGAAGAAGAACACGATGGCGGCCAGGGCCAGCAGCCAGATGCTGTTCAGCACCCGCTGCTGCCACGGCGCCTCTTCGGACTGCACCCGCGGATCCTCCACCCGGACCTCCCGCAGTCGCTGGCTCGGAAGTCGATCGATCTCGCCGTCTTGCGGCGCACAGATGATTAGATCATGATGTTATCATGTATTGACGTCAAGGGGGGAGCATGAGAGACGGGGCGAGGGGGGCGCCGTGACGGCAGCGGGAGAGCGTGGCCAGGAGAGTGCGACGCCGCCCGGCCCGCCGCCGGGTACGTGCCTCCGGGCGAAGGCCTATCTCGAGCTCGGCAAGCCCGGCATTTCCTTGCTGGCCACGTTGACGGCGGCGGCGGGGTACGTCACGGCCACGGGGGGCGGTGCGCTCGCCGCGGCGCCCGGCCGGGGCCCACTGGGCCTGGCGGCCCTGATCGCGGGGACCTTCCTGGCCGCCTCGGGCACGAACGCCCTCAACCAGCTGCTGGAACGGGACCAGGACGCGCGCATGAACCGGACGCGAGGGCGTCCGATCCCGTCGGGGCGGGTGAGGCCCGGACGCGCCCTCGTGTTCGTCGTGGTCGTGTCGGTGGCGGGGATCGGCCTTCTGGCCACCGCGCTGAACGGTCTCACGGCCGCGCTGGCGACCCTCACGCTGGTCTCCTACGCCTTCGTTTACACGCCCCTGAAGCGGCTCTCACCAGCCGCGGTCCTGGTCGGGAGCGCCCCCGGCGCCCTGCCCGTGATGGGCGGGTGGGCGGCGGCCACCGGGGCCCTGGACCCCGGGGCGTGGGCGCTGTTTGCGCTCGTCTTCCTCTGGCAGATCCCGCACTTCGCCGGGCTCGACTGGCTGTGCCGGGAGGACTATCGGAGGGGCGGCTACCGCACCGTGGCGGTGGCCGATCCGACGGGCCGGTGGACGGCGTGGCAGGCGGCCGGATCGGCGGCCCTGCTCCTGCTCGCGAGCGGACTCCCGGTCCTGCTGCACGTCGCCGGCGGCTTCTACCTGGCCGGGGCCCTGCTCGTCGGGAGCCTCTACGTCGCCGCCGCCGTGCCCCTCCTGCAGGGGGCGAACCCCCGCCGGGCGCGAAGGCTGTTCCTCGTGTCCCTGGCCTATCTGCCGCTGGTGCTCGGCCTCCTGGTGGCGCAGGCGCTCCTGAGAGGCTGACCCGGGCGGCCCGCGCCGTCTACGGCGTGAGGTCCATCGCCTCCACGACCCGCGTGTAGGGGATCCCCGCCTCGTCGTTCACGTCCTGGACGTCACAGGCGTCGCCGGCCTCGAACAGGCACATGCAGTGCGCCTCCCCCGGGACGTACATGGTGCGGATGTAGCGAACGGGGCGGCCCTCTTCCGTGAACCGACGGCTCGTCTCGATCGCCGCCTTCTGCGCGTCGGCGAGCTGCTCGAGTGTGATGCCTGGGAGGTCTCGATCCACCATGAACACGCTCATGAAAGCCTCCGAACGTGGAGAAACGCTAGGAGCGTAAGACTGCCGCAACAGGTACTTAGCCTATCCAAAGCTCCACACGTCGTCAAATCTTCGGGAGCGTCGGTTCGCGGCGCTCCGCCGGCCCGGATCCGGAGCTCGCCGACGGCGGGGCCTCGGCGTCCCGACGGTGGGTCAGCCCCCCTCCGGGAAGGGAAGCTTCACCTCCTCCCCGTACAGCCACTTCGCCACCCACGCCCAGTTGTGCCAGGTCGCGGCCAGCCGCTGCTTCGGGGTCGGGACGCCGTGGCTGTCGGCGTGGTACAGGACGAACCTGGTCGGCACCCCGACGTCCTTCAGCCCCTGGTAGAGCTCGAACCCGTTGGGC
>CAYXHP010000085.1:0-7570 GCA_964465015.1 uncultured Gemmatimonadota bacterium | reverse complement strand
CTCGCGGGTCTCGTCGTAGTTCGGCACGAACCCGACGGTCTCCTTCTTGATGTCCTCGAGGAGGTCTTCAGCGACCCGCGTCATGCGCGCCTCGGTGTACCGCTCGGCAGCAGCGCTGTCACCATCGATCGACCCGAAGTTGCCCTGGCCGTCCACGAGCGGATAGCGGAGCGAGAACTCCTGGACCATGCGGACCAGCGAGTCGTAGACCGCAGCGTCCCCGTGCGGGTGATATTTCCCGAGCACGTCGCCCACCACGGTGGCGCTCTTCTTGTAGGGCCGGTTGGAGGCGAGGCCCAGCTCCTGCATGGAGTAGAGGATGCGCCGATGGACCGGCTTGAGGCCGTCCCGGACGTCCGGGAGAGCCCGCTGCACGATGACGCTCATCGAGTAGTCGATGAACGACTCGCGCATCTCCTCCTCGAGGAGACGGGGTTCGACGCGCTCGATCTTCTCGGGTGTGCTCATGTCACCTCGCGGTGGCGTTCGCTCCTGCGGCGGGGCTCACGCGGCGGGCGGTGTCCGGCCCCCGCGTACGGGAGCCGGGCGGGTCCGCCGAGACCCGTTCATAGCCCATGAAATCTAAGGGTTTGGTACCCCGCAGGCGAACGTTCGGATCGGGGTGAAATGGGGCCGGAAAGCCGCGAGGGCCCGCGGCCTCGTGGCCCGGACCCCCGCGCGCGCCGGGGCTTTCGCTCCGGCTCCCGGCGGGGTCGGTCGACCCCGCCGCCGGGCCGGTCAAGCGGTCAGTCGTGGAAGTCCTTCAGGATGAGCTCGAGCTCCTCGCGGTGACCGGTCTCATCCACGATGATGTCCTCCAGCCTGACGCGCAGTCCGGGCTCTCCGGCGGCGTCCGCCTGCTCCACGCGCTTCAAGTAGCGCTCGAGCGTGTCCGTCTCCGCTCGAAGAGCCAGCTCCAGGCGCTCCCGGTTGCTGGAGCCCAGGTCCACGGGCTTGGGCTCGGTGACCGGCGTGCCGCCCAGGGCCACGATCTTCCCGGACAGGAAGGATGCGTGGCCCTGCTCGTCCGGGATCTCCGACTCGAACATTTCCTTGAGCTCGGGCCGGTGGGCGCCGGTCATGAGCTGGGCGCCGACCGTGTAGAAGATCACGGCCTGGAACTCGTAGGCGAGGTCCTCGTTCAGTCCCTCGATGAGGGTCTGGCGGGCCTTGTCGGTCATATCGCGCTCCTTTCGAACCGGCGGGGAGCGCGGGCCGGGGCCGGAGCCGCGGCCGCGTCCGCCGGAAGGGATGTCTACGGCGGTATCTCAACATCGCACAGGAGCAAAGGGCGTGCCCACGAGGGCCCTTGGGCGCCGTCGGCCCCGGGCGGCCCGCCGTCAGCCGCCATCGGCCCCGTTCCCGCCCGGACCGCCCCGGTACTCGGGCGGCCGGGCCCCGTCCAGCGTGCGGTAGCGCTCGAGGAGATCCCGCTGCCGCGACCGGTCGGGCACCACCCGCCCCCGGATGATCACCTGCTCGGGCGCCGACGACAGCTCGAACGGATCGCCCGACCACACGACCACGTCGGCCACCTTCCCGGGCCCCAGCGAGCCGTACCGGTCGTCGATGCCGAGCGCCGCGGCCGGCTCCAGCGTCACCGCCCGCAGGGCGTCCGCCCAGGGCATCCCGAACCGTACCGCGTTACCGGCCTCGAAGGCCAGATTCCGCACGTTGTGGGCGTCGAAGGTGCCGAGGATGACCCGCACGCCGGCGCGGCGCAGGATGGCGGCGTTGTCGAACCGGGCCCCGAGGTGCTCGAAGTCGGTGGGCGCGTCGGTCAGCGGATCGAGGATCACCGGCACGTCGGCGCGGGCCAGCTCCCCGGCCACCATCCACGCCTCGGCGCCTCCCGCCACGACCAGCCGGAGTCCGTAGTCGCGCGCGATGCGGAGCACGGCCGAGATGTCGGACGCGCGGTCCACGTCCACGATGAGCGGCATGTCGGCGGAGAGGACCGGCTGGAGGGCCTCCAGGTCCAGCCGCGACTCGGCCAGCGAGCGGGACGCGCCCCGGTCGAAGGAGGCCCGGTGGTCACGCCAGAACTTCGCGTCGTCCAGGGCCTCCCGAAGCCGGAGCGAGGCCTCGCCCCGGGCTCCGCCCACCTCGCCGGCCGCACCAGCGCCGAAGCTGGCCAGCATGGCGGCGCGGGGCCGGACCAGCATGTCGCCCACACTGGCGCCGTCCAGGTCGATGACGGCTCCGCGGCCCGAGATGAGCCCGCCGCGGGGGCCGGCGAGCACCGTCGTCACGCCGGCCAGACGATTGATCGGGATGAGCGTGGAGTTCGGGTTGATCCCGTCCACCACATCGAACGCGGCCTGGACCGGATCGTCCGTCCGCAACGCGAAGTCGCGCGTCTCCCCCACCGCGCCCACCTCCACCAGTCCGAGGGTGGTCGAAGCGTCGATCAGGCCGGGGGTCACCACCTTGCCCGCGGCGTCGATCCGGCGAGCGTCCGCGGGCACGGTCACGCTCTTCCCGACCGCCACGATCTTCCCGTCCCGGATCAGGACGGTGGCTCCCTCCAGCCTCGGGCCCGACACCGGGTAGACCGTGCCGCCGGTGATCGCGACCGTCTGCGCGACCGCCGGGGCCGGTGCGGCCAGCCCGAGACCCGCGGCGGCCACGGCCGCCAGGCCCAGCGCCCGCCAGGCGCCCGCCGCCCGCACCGGGCCCGGGGGCGCCCCGCGTCTCTCGAGGATCGCGGCCCGGCGACCCCTCTCGTGTCCTGCCCCGAGGCGCTTCACCGGGCACCTCCCCTCGCCGCGTCCAGGGTCCGCTCCGGCAGGATCCCGACCTCGAAGTCCGAGGTGGGCCGGAGCTCCTTCTGCTTCCGGTCGTAGATGAGCGCCCCGTCGATGAAGACCTCGTCGGCGCGCGTGTAGACGCTGAACGGGTCGCCGGACCACACGGTCACGTCCGCCTCCTTCCCCTGCTCGAGCGTTCCCGTCCGGTCCTGGATCCCCAGCGCCCAGGCCGGATTGGCCGTGATCCAGCGCAGGGCCTCGTCGCGCGAGACGTCGATCCCCGCCTCACGGCCGGCGTACATGGCGCGGCCGGCGTTCTGGTTCATGATCTGCACGCCCATGTCGTCGTCGGTGTGCAGGATGGCCCGCACGCCCGCCCGGCTCACGAGGGCGAGGTTCTCCTGGATGCCGTCGAACGCCTCCATCTTGAAGCCCCACCAGTTGAACCACAGGGCGGCGCCGATGGAGTCGCGGGCCAGGATGTCGCGGATCTTGTAGGCCTCGACGCCGTGGTGGAAGGCGCGGATGTGGAAGCCGAACTCCCTGGAGAGATTGATCATCTGGACCATCTCGTCGGCCCGGTAGCAGTGGATCTGGGGGTAGAGGTGGCCGCGGAGCACCTCGGCCAGCGTCTCGAGCCCCAGGTCGCGAGCGGGCGGGTCGCCCTGGCGGCCGCCCGCGATCCACCGGTCCCACTTCTCGCGGTAGGCGGCGGCCTTGATGAAGGCCTCGCGGTAGCCGGCCACGTTCCCCATGCGTGTCGAGGGGAAGCGGCCGCGGCTGCCGTAGACCCGCTTCGGGTTCTCGCCACAGGCCATCTTCAGGGCCATGGGGGCGTCCGGGAACATCATGTCCTGCACGCTCCGGCCGGGGACCAGCTTGAGCGTGATTCCCCGACCGCCGATCAGGTTGGCGCTCCCCGGCAGCACCTCGACCGTGGTCACGCCGGCCGCGAGCGCCCGGGTGAAGGAGGGGTCCTGTGGCCACACGGAGTGCTCGGCCCACACCTGGGGGGTGGTGGGGCTGGTGGCCTCGTTGCCGTCCGAGTGGGCCTGGACGCCGGGGTCCGGGTAGTCGCCCATGTGACTGTGGACGTCGATGAGCCCCGGGGTGACGAAGCGGCCCGAGGCGTCGATGACCTCGGCGCCCGCCGGGGCCTGGAGCCCCTTCCCGACCGCCGCGATCTTCCCGTTCTCGAGAAGCACGTCGCCGCCCTGGATCGTCTCGCCCGTGGCCGTCATGACGGTGGCCCCGCGGATCAGCGTCGGCTTCGAGGGCAGCGGCCGGTAGGTCGACCTCCAGGCGCCGTTCGGCATGCCGTACAGGAGGTCGCGCGTGTCGGTCGTGTCCGACGCGGCGGAGACCACGGGCACCGTGCCCCGCGCGGTGGTGCCGCCGAGGTCACGGGCCTGGACCTCCTGGCCGCCCGCCGCGGCCGCGCGCCCCTCCTGTCCGGGCGCCGCCGACCCGGCCGTGGCGCAGCCGGCCACCAGCCAGGCGCACGCCGCCGCCAGGACGGCACGGGAGGCGGCCGGGATGGATGCTCGAATCCTCATGGGCTCTCCTCTCGAGTGGTCGGGTGAGCCGGCGGCTCTTCGGCCCCGGTCCCCGGTTCGGCCGCCGGCCCTCGGGCGCCGGCCCCTGGTTCGGACGATCGCGCGGCGACCGCCCCCGGATGAAGTGACGCCCGAAGCCCGGCCGGGCTCCTAGGCCGCCACGCGGTAGTCCCGGATCTCCTCGCGTCCGCCCGCTTCGAGCACGGCGCGGATCTCCTCGCGCGCCCCGGGGGCACCGACCGCCACCAGGACGTAGGCGCCCGGGTGGCCGGCGAGCTCGGCGGGCGACAGCACGGGGAGGTCGTGGATCTCCTGGCCGATCTTGCGCGGGTCGATGTCCACGAAAGCCGCCACCGGCCGGCCCTGACGGGCCAGCTCCCGCGCCAGCGGCTTCCCCACCCGGCCGGCGCCCCAGACCACCAGGTGGCGTCCCTCGGGGAGCTCGCCGCGGACCAGGAAGTGCGCCTTGCAGCGCCGGAAGGCGGCGGGCGCATAGGCGGGAGAGACTCGCGACACCCGGCCCGGCCGGACGCGCCAGCGCAGGAGCGTCTCGGCCACGTTGGCCACGCGGAGGCCGGCGCGGTGCAGTCGGAGAAGCAGGTCGTAGTCCTCCGGCCATCCCTCGTCCCGCCATCCTCCCAGCGCTCCGAGCACCGCCGTCCGCACGACCAGGGCGGGGTGTGCCACCGGGCACTCGACGAACAGGTCCCGACGCAGGCTCTCGGGAGTCGTGAGCGCGTTCAGCCAGCGCTCGTAGCGGCGGTAGCCCGATCCGAGCTCCCCGGCGGGGAAGAGCTCGACGCGGCAGCCGCAGGCGGCCAGCTCCCGACGCTCGGTCAAGAAGGCGACCTGGCGCTCGAGCCGCTGCGGTAGGGCCACGTCGTCGGCGTCCATGCGGGCGAGGAGGGGCGCCGCGGCCGCGATCCGGGCCGCCTCGAGCGCCGCCGCGATCCCTCCTCCCTCGCCCCGGAGCACCCGGACGCGCGGATCGCGTCCCGCCCACGCCGCCAGGATTTCTCCGGTGGCGTCCGACGAGCCATCGTCCACCGCCACCACCTCGAGATCACGGAGCGTCTGGCCCTCCAGGCTGGCCGCGCATTCGGGCAGCCACGCCGCTGCGTCACGGCACGGGAGGAGGACCGAGACCCGGGGACGGCGTCCCGCCCGGGAGGCGCCGCGGGTCCCGGCGGCGGCCGGCGGCGCGCCGGTCCGGGTCAGCCGCCCGCCTTCTTGAGCTCAAGCGTGACCGGTCGGCCCTCGAACTCCTCCTTGACGAGGACGTGGGGCGCGTCGCGCGTGACGTACAGGAGGAGCTTCTGCGCGCCGCTGCCGACCTCCACCTTGTAGACGGCGTAGCTCCCGGCGGGCACGGTCACGCTGTCGACCCCCGTGACCTTCACGATCAGCTGCTGTATGCCCTGGCCCACCGCGAAGATGGGAGCCTGGAAGCTGAAGTCTTCGGCGAGCGGGCTCGACAGGGTGACGGGAGCGGCCATGCTGCCATCCAGCGTCCCTTCCGGCAGGGCCTGGTCGATGGACTGCTGCTGCATCTGCCCCTGCGAGGTCGGAAGCGTGGCCGTCCCGGAGACGTGCCCCCTGGCGTAGTGGAGGTCGCTGGAGGCCGGGCCGCCCTTCTCGGCCGATGAGATGGGGCTGAGATCGCCCCGGAAGACGTAGGTGCCGGTCTGGGTCCCCATGTTCGAGGCGAGGTTCTCGTGGACCTCCCAGCTCCCGGCGCTGTCCCCCTTCGCGACGCTCAGGGTGTAGCTGCCGAACGGCTTGCCCTGAACGAGGAGGTCGTAGTCGAACGTGCCGGGCTTGGCCCGGGTCGCGTCCAGCTTCACCGCCGAGCGCTTCACCCTCACGTCCGCGGGCTGAAGGGTCCGCCCCTGGACGTCCACCAGGTGCACGGGCGCGATGGCCTTCAGCTTGTCGTACAGCTGCGAGGCGTCGCCCACGACCACGATGGTGAGGCTGTCGGGGTGGAGGTAGGACCGCGCCACCCGCTGGACGTCGGCCGGCTTCACGGCCGCCACCCGCTCCCGGTAGCTCTCCAGGTACTGGATGGGGAGCCCACGCAGGAGCACCTGGGCCACCTCCGAAGCCACCTGCTCCGGCGTCTCGATCTCGATCGGGAAGTGGCCGGTGAGGTAGTCCTCGGCCGTCTCCACCTCCGAGTCCGGCGGCGTCTCGCTGCGCAGGCGGCGGAGCTGGTGGAGCATCTCGGCCACGGAGCTGTCGGTGACCGGAGTCCTCACCTCGGCAGAGGCCACGAAGTAGCCCTGGTGGACCGGCGTGGTGAGCCGGCTGTAGGCGCCGTACGTCCAGCCCTTCTGCTCTCGCAGGATGAGGAAGAGACGCGAGTTGTTGCCGCCTCCGAGGACCCGGTTCATGACATCGAGGGGCACGGCGTCCGGGTTGTCGGGTCGGATCCCGAGGTTCCCGATCCAGATGTCCGACTGCACCGACCCCGGCCGGTTCACCAGCGTGATCGAGGTCGGCCGCGGGGCGGGAGGCGCGGGCGGCGGGCTCGCCGAGGGCGGCTGACCCTTCCAGTCGCCGAAGTACTGGCGAGCCGCCTTCCGGGCCGCATCCAGGTCGATGTCCCCCGCGAACACGAGCAGGGCGCGACCGGGCACGTACCGGGCGTCGTGGAAGGAGACCAGGTCCCCTCGCTGAATGGCCTGGAGGCTGGCCGGCGTGGGGGACTCGCCGTACGGGTTCTCCCCGTAGAGCTCCTTCGCGAACTCCCGCGACGCCAGCGCCGAGGGCTGGGTGAGCTGCACCTGGAGCGCCGAGAGCTGCCGCTTGCGCATCACCTCCAGCTGGTCGGACGGGAACGTCGGGTGGAGCACCACGTCCGCGAACACGCTCAGCACCTGGTCCAGGTGGCGCGTGAGCGTCGTGGAAGCCACGTATGTGAAATCGTCGCCGGCCCCCGCGTCCAGCGAGGCGCCCACGCCCTCGACCGCCGAGGCGATCTGCTCGGCGCTCCGGGTCGTGGTCCCCTTGTCGACCAGGGAGGCCGTCAGATCCGCCAGGCCCGCCTCCCCCTTCGGGTCGGCCGTGGCACCGGCCGGGAGGTAGAGTCGCACGCTCACCACGGGTTGCTCGTGGTTCTCGATCACCACGAGCCGGAGCCCGTTGGCCAGCGTATCACGCCCCACCCTGGGGAAGCGCACCGGCTGGGCCTTGAGCGGCGGCGGCGGCCGGGAGGGGAATCCCTGCTGGGCGGCCAGCGCGGCCGGAGCGGCCGGGATCGCG
>CAYXHP010000084.1:0-3949 GCA_964465015.1 uncultured Gemmatimonadota bacterium | reverse complement strand
CCGGGTCGGCGAAGGCCCCGGACCGTGATCGAGACCGGACTCACGTGGCGCAGGGCCCTGGGAGAGGTCCTCATCGTCGTGGTCGGCGTCCTCCTCGCCCTCGCGGCCAACCGGTGGAACGAGTCGCGGATCGAGCGCGCGACGGCCTCGGCCTCCGTCGCCCGGCTGCGCGCGGAACTGGCGTCGGACACCGGCGAGGACCGGCGGGCGGCCGCGGATGCCATGGTCATCGACTCGGCCGCTTTCTACGTGCTGGGCGTGGCCCGAGGCTCGGCGGTGCCGCCGAACGAGTACGGGCGGTTCGTCCGCATGGTCCTGGTCGCGAGCTGGGCGCCCCGGCCCCGCTCCTCCCGCCCGCTCTTCGGCGAGCTGGTCGCGACCGGGAAGCTGGCGCTCCTGCCGGCGAGGCTCCGGACCGCCATCGCCTACTATTATGCGCTCGTCGACGCGTACGACGACCGCGAAGCCACGTTCATCGAGCAGCTCCAGCGGGGTTACTGGACGGTCCCGTCCAGGGTCCTGGGCCCGGAGGTCCTTCCGCAGGCCTGGCAGGTCCTGTCGAGCCATCCCGACCCCATCTCGTACGACCCATCGCCGGAGGAGCTCTCCCTCACCCGGGCGAAGATCGCCGCCATGATCGAGCGTCTCCGGGGCCTCCCCGAGCTCGAAGCCGACATCGCCCAGGTCCGCCATTTCGAGGTGCAGCGGAGGAGCATCTACGGGAAGCGCCTCATTGCGGCGGCGGACTCCCTGCAGAACGCACTCGGGCGCCCGTAGCGGCGGCCACGACCCGGACGCGGGAGTCCGCGCCCGTGGCCCAAGCCGACACCACCCCCAAGCCCATGACTCCCGCCTACGTCGTCCGCTCGGCGGACCTGAAGGGGAGGGTGTCGTACCGACGGCGCGGATCGTGGTCAGGGCCGTGAACTCCTCCGTCTCGAGGCCGACCGCCTCCCCGGTCTCGCCACCGTCTTCGCTCCGCAGGACGCCGTCGACCGTGCCGCACCAGGCGCGGCAGCTCCCCGGCTCGGCCGCCAGGCAGGTGGGTCGGCGCGCACCCCGGCGGCCGGCCGCCGGGTTCAATCGCCCGGGTTGGCCACCAGTACCTGGCGCCGCGTCGCGACGAGAGTGCGCACGGACGAAACCAAACGGGCGGCGGCGCGCGCGATGAAGAGCGCTGCGATCGACCCGCTACTAGCGGTCTCCGGCGCCGAGGTCGCCGGCGAGTCGCCGCAGCGAGGGTCTTGCCTGTAGCCGCCGGAGGGACGGGGAGATGGTCCAGGCGTTACGATCCGTCGCACGGTGCGGCAGGAGTGACGGCGGACGTACCCGGGAGGGAGACCCCCCAGCCGGCGGAGCTTCTGGGCACGAAGGCCGGGGTACTCGGCGTCGCGGTGAGCGGCGACTCGCCGACCGCCAGCGTCCCGAGAGACAGGGAGTCACCGTCGCTCCAGTTGTAGGTCGTAGTCCGGGAGGTTCCCCCCTGGTCCACCGCCGTGACCTGGAACGTGCCCGACCGGAGGATGCTCAGACAGAACGTCGCCGCGCTGTCCGTACCCAGATCGAGGTACCACATGCCGCCCGGCGTCTGCGGTGCGTCGCTCGGGAAGCCCACGGCGTGTACAGCGACACAACCACCCGACCCGCAGCTGGCGTTGCTCACCCGAAGCGTTACGGGATTCTGCGGTGCAGTAGTGTGGGAGCACGACAGTGCGGACAGGGCGATGACAAGGAGCGCAATGCTCCGTGGGACAGGAGATTCCGACGGACGACGTGGGTCGCACATAGGGTCACTCCAAGCTGCATCCAGCGCATACATTTTGCAAAATGTTGCGACCTATCGCAAGCTCGATCTCCTCCTTTGCGGGTCTCGACCGCGGAGGCAGAAGATCAGAAATACGTTGCTCGGCATCTCCAGCCAGGGCGCGCCTGGCCAGCATGGGTCGCCTTCCGGGCATCTGCGCGAACGGTGTACAGTTCGACAGGCCGCATCCGACGCTTCGTTTCCAGAAATTTCCGACTCGTGAAAGGGTTCCATTTCTTGTATATTTTGTGGGATGGCTTCTTCGAGGACGATCCTGGGGACCGATGGGTGGTGGGGACCGTCGTTTTCGGAGCGCGGCATCGGCAGGGCGGGAGGATCTCCACTAGCAAGGGAGCGGTCCCATGCGCGCGCACAGCTGCTGGCCCGTCCTCGTTCTGGCTTCGGTTCTCTCCGGACTGGTGGTCGCCGCCTGCTCGGATTCGGTCACCTCTCCCGGACAGACCGCGGCACCCGACCTCAGCGTGCGGTCATCCAATCGGACGAGTACGACCGGCGTCCCGATGGTGCGGCTTCCCCTGATTGTCGACGAACCCGCATCCGCGCAGGCGATCAACGAGCGCGGCGACGTCGTGGGCTTCGCGTTTGTGAAGTCAGGTCCCCCGACTCGTGCGCTTTTGTGGCCGGCGCACGGAGGCATTCAGGATATCGGCAACCTGGGGCTCGGCACTCGCACCGTGGCCTCCGATATCAACGACCGCGGCCAGGTCGTCGGGAGCAGCTATACGGCGAGTGGGGAAGAACACGCCTTCATCTGGACGGAACGCCGTGGTATGAGAGACCTGGGGGCGGCCCCTCCGTACCGGTCCAGCGGGGCGTCGAGCGTCAACAACCGTGGCCAGCTGGCGGGCAGCGGGGGAGAGGAGGTCGGAGAGGAGGTCGCGTTTGTGTGGACCAGGCGTGGTGGATGGACCGAGCTCGGAACCTTCGGGGGCGTATTCAGCAATGCCGTGGCCATCAACAATCGTGGCACCGTCGTTGGTTCGATCTTCCTCGGTGAGCTGGTCTCACGAGGCTACCTGTGGACCGCCAAGGACGGCAAGGAGGACCTTGGAACGCTGGGTGGCGACTATGCGATGGCGGCCGCGATCAACGACCGCGGGCAGGTGGTCGGCGTGAGCGCGCTCGCGTCCGGTGCCCGGCACGCCTTCCTGTGGACGGAGAGGAACGGCATGCGCGACCTGGGGGCGCTGGCTGGTGACTATTCGATCGCCTTGGGGATCAGCGAGAACGGCCAGGTGGTGGGTGCCAGCCGGACGGCGTCGGGCGACATGCATGCTTTCCGGTGGACGGCGAGGAAGGGTCTGGTGGACCTGGGTTGCCTGCCTGGATCCCTCGACTGTACGGCTACTGACGTGAACAACCGCGGACAGATCGCCGGCTCCGACGGCGAGGACGCGGGCACCCGGCCCGTCCTGTGGCTGGCGAAAGGGAAGTGACCGGGGCCCGTCTCCAGCCCCTTTCTGAGCGCAGCCGATTGCCCTTAGGATTCGGGCTTCCATTGCCACGGAGGCCACGATGATGCCGCGCTTCGTCCGCCGCTCCGGCCGCCCCCTCATGGCGGCCGCCCTCTCTTCGCTCCTGTTCCTCGCCACGTCCCCCGCCGCCCACGCTGCAACGGCCACGGCACCGGCCGATCGGCCGGCCGCGCACGCCGACACCACCCCCAAGGCCATGACCCCCGCCCAGGTCGCCGCCGACTCGGGCTGGACGCCGTCCCTCAGCATGCAGTACCGGCAGATCGGCGCGACCACGATGTCTCCCGACGGGAAGCTGGTGGCCTACGTGGTCCGGTCGGCGGACATGAAGGGGTCGGAGTCGCGCTACGTGAGCCAGGTGTGGGTGGCGGCGGCGGACGGGTCGTGGAACCGGCAGTACACGCACGATCCCAAGGGCGCCTTCTCGCCCGCCTTCTCCCCGGACGGGAAGGAGCTGGCCTTCCTCTCCTCGCGCGCCGCGACGGTGGCGAACGAGAACGAGGAGGGGGACGGGAAGAGCCAGGTGTGGGTGATGCCGGTGGACGGGGGCGAGGCGTGGCAGCTCACCGACGCGCCCTCCGGCGTGAACGGGTTCGAGTGGTCGCCGCAGGGCGACCGGATCGCCTACACCTCGAGCGATACGGTCTCG
>CAYXHP010000083.1:0-13340 GCA_964465015.1 uncultured Gemmatimonadota bacterium | reverse complement strand
AGCGAAGCTCACCCCGGAGCAACGTTTCCACCTGAAGATGTTCTACCTGGGGATCATGCGGATCCAGGAGAATCGGTATCTGCAATCTCAGCTGGGCGTACTCGATCTGAAATCGCTCCTCTTCGTCGGAGGGCACGGTGGCGCGTACAGTGTGCCGTTCTTCGCCGAGTATTGGGCGAAAGATCACGCCCAATATCCCGCTGCGTTCCAACACTTCGTGGAGAGCACACTACTTCCCCAGAGCGGGGGCTCTCCATAGGGAGCTTGGGCGTGTCCGCGCCGATCGCCACCACCACCTCACGCACGGTCCAGCCGCTGATTTCCAATCTGGCGACATCGACCTCAGCTAGCAGGCCGAGGAGCCGATGACAGGAAAGACGAGCCGACTCTCGAAGGCGCTGGCCGAGATGGGCATCATCGTCATCAGCGTCTTGATGGCGCTTGCTGCGAATTCGTGGTATGACGGCCGGTCCGCGGACCGTGAACGGAACAGGCATCTGGAACGTCTGACCCAGGACCTGGAAGCCGATTCCGCGACCTATTCGTTCGTGCTCTCCGTGCTCGATCTCAAGGATACCAGCCTTCAGCGCATCGCCGCCGTCGCCATCCTCGGCCAGGCGCCCGACAGTGCCTTCTTGTCCTCGTTGAATACCACTGTGGCCATGGGGTTTCACACGCCCGGGAGTCAACGAGCTACGTACGACGACCTCGTCGCGACGGGCAATCTCCGCTTGATCGGCGACCCGGCACTGAGGGCGCAACTCGTCCGCTACTATCTGAAGGCAGATCGTCAGTGGGAGCGAATCGATCGCCGACGCACGACGTACCCACAGGCCGTCTACCGATTGAATCCAGCGAAATGGGATACCCCTGCTTTTGGCGAAGCCAACCCTCGACTGGTGCATGAGGCCCTGGATTCGATCAGGACTCCGGCGTTTGTCAACCTTCTCACGGCCGAGGCGCAACTCTCCGACTTCGAGAGAGAAACCGTCATCGATGTGCAAGGGCAAGCGCTGGAGCTGCTTGCGGCGGTGAGGGCCGCACGGGGTCGGTACGACTGAGATTTGAACCCGCCGGGGTAGGCGGGAGGTTCGGACGGTTGTCCCGCCTGCACCTCACGACCGCCGGTCGGCATGGGGCTTTCGCAGGTCGAACCCAGAGTCGTAAGGCCGCCCATTGGATGGAGTCTCGCGCGATGGTTCGGCTGGGCAGATCACGTGCGCCTGGAAGGCGCGAGGAAGTGAACGCCAACGGGCAGAGCCTGGAAGCCTGAGACGAGCGCCTCAGCTTGGAGAGAGAATGCTCTGGAACGCGCTTGCTGCTGTCGCAGGGCTCCTCGGAGCCCTCGGTGTCATCGCCTCTCTCGTATATCTCGCGGGGCAGGTCAAGAGCTCCGGGTATCAATCTCGGCAGGCAGCCATCCAGTCGGTCGTCAACAAGATGAACGACGTCTGGAACACGATGGCCGCGGCGAGCACAGCCGACCTCTGGACCCGTGGATCGAAGGGCCTGGCCAACCTCAACGGAGAGTCGGAGGGAGTCCAGTTCTCCGCGCTGCTGCTCAGCATCTTCAGGCCATATGAAGAGCTGTTCTACTACCGCCTCGATGGGCAGGTGGACGACTGGACCTGGGAGAGCATCAGCTCGGTCTGCCATTCCCTGATGAGCACGCCTGGATTTCAGGACTGGTGGGAGCGTCGGCAAGGGTGGTTTTCTGCCGACTTCCAGGATCACGTGGCGGAGATCCAACCGAATCTCCCGGAGTATCGACGATTCGATGACCGCGATGCAGATGTAGCTTCCTAAGGACGGTTTGCTGCTGACACGGTAGGCTGGGAGCTCCGGAGCCGTTCGCCTTGAAGCTCGCCGCTCCGGACAGCGCGTCGACCGGGTGACTCTGAGATGCATGACCTCCCTACGGAGGGCTGATGACCGCGAACGCCTCATCCCACTGGAAGAAGATCGGAGCGGAGTTCCTGGCGATCTTCGCCGGCGTCGTACTGGGCCTGTTGGCCAACAGTTGGCGCCAGACTCGTCAGGACAGGGTGCAGGAGTCGTTCGCCCTCCACGAGATGGTCGCCGACCTGCAGGCCGATTCCGCGGAGCTGGCCGCCGTCGATCAGCGGGCGAGACAGTGGGATTCGGCCGGGCTCTGGGTCGCGAGGCACCGTGGGGTGGCCGTTCCAGGTGATTCGGCGGTGACGGCCGTCGGTCCACTCTTCCACATCTACGTGTATCGGCCTCAGCGCGCGGCGTACGTCGGGCTACGGGACGCGGCGGAGCTGGGCCTCGTCCGCGATCGAGCGTTGCGTCGCCAGGTGGTGGACTACTTCGAGACCCAACAGGCCTACGTCGTGAGGAAGGCGAACGCGGCGCTCCTGAAGGCGATCAGGGAGGACATCCGGTGAACGATCCAACCTCGACGACCTCTCGCGTGGGGCGGCTCCTGTCGGCGCTGGGCGTCATCGCGTCGCTCGTGTTCGTCGGGCTGCAGGTCCGGCAGAACACGCAGGCCCTGCGCACGCAGATTCGGCAGGGCCTGGCCGACCGGGACGCCCAGGTCATCTACTCCATAGCCGAGAACCCCGCGTTGGCCCGGGCCTGGATCTTGATGTGGCAGCGCGACACGCTCGCCGCCCGTTCCCTGACGATGGCCGACTCCACCCAGGCGAGGTGGGCGATGTGGGGCATGCTGCGGATGGTCGAGAACGCCTACGTGCAGGTCAACGAAGGCGTGCTTCCGGAGTCCTCCCTGGTCGGATACGGCTTCACCGACAACCCACCCTTCCAGACCCCGCAATTCGCCTCGTTCTGGCACGGCATCCGCAACCGGTTCGATCCCCGATTCGTGGCCGCGTTCGAGGCGGAGTACCACCTCAAGTGAGATAGAGGCAGGCGCAGCGGGCGGCTTTCCGACAGGGGCAGGTAGTGGGGGGGCGGGGACATGGATCGAAATCGAGTTCAGACCTATGCATCGGTCGCCCAGATCATTTCGGCGTTCGCCCTCATCGTCTCGCTGCTGTACGCCGGCTACCAGCTACGGCGGTCGACCACCATCACCAGTAGTGATGCGACCGGCGTCCTCAATGAACGCTTCCGGGAGTCGAACCGGTTACTCATCGAGAGTCCGGGGCTGGCCGAGATCGTCCTGGCCGGCCGGGCGGGATCGACGGACCTATCGGAGGCTGACCGTTTGAGGTACCGGACCTTCGAAAAGGAATTCTTCAACACCTGGGAAGCCGCCTGGCTGTACCATGCCAACGGTATCCTGGATGCTCCGACCTGGGCCGATCTGGATGAGTATTTTACATCCGCGGCGAAGCGAAGGCCCGCCGAGGTGTGGGTCGGAATTCGAGAGGACTTCCCGGAAGAGCCGTTCCGAGCCCACGTGGACTCGGTGATGGATGCGAAATGAAAGGTTGAGCGTGCCAGCACACTCCGGGGGCGGTCAGGCAGCCCCGCACCGCCGTGGCGCTCGCACGAAGGCGGGCAGCCTGGGGGTCGGCACGTAGCTCCCGCGGGTTAGACTCTTAGCCGTCAGGCCCCCCCCTGGCCGGAGCCTCGAGCCGCTCAGGGCGTCCGTGATGCGGTACTCGACATCAGCCCTCTACGGAGGACAGAGAATGAGTGTCAGGACCTTCAGCCGCATCATCTGGCCGCCTCTTGCATCGATCGTCATGGCCTCGACGGCCATCACTGGGTGCAGCACGACAAACTCCGACAGGGCGCTGGCCCGCAACAAGGAGCTCGTTCGCCAAATGAACGCGGAAGTGTGGAATAAGGCCAACGTCGATTCCTTGACCGCGTTCTTCACAACGGACTTCGTTCTTCATTTCCTCCCTGACGGTTCCGAAACGAGAGGCATCGCAGCCTTGCGAGAACACGTACGAGAGCTTCACGACGCGTTTCCAGACTGGAGCGAAGACATCAAGCTCATTGTAGCCGAGGGAGACCTGGTCGTGATTCATTACGTCTCTGGCGGGACCAATCAGGGTCAGTGGCTTGGCAAGCCTCCGACGGGGAAGAGGGTCCGGGTCAACGAGATGTCGATATTCCGCCTGGAAGACGGTCGCATAGCCGAGCAGTGGCTCCTGCCTGATCTGGGCAGCATGCAGCAACAACTCGCCAGCACGGGTGATGAGTAAGAACTCACTGAGGCCGTGTACAGTCACCTCCACCCGAATGGCCGGCTAGTTCCGGAAGGGGCGACTGCCCTCACACCTGCGCGCGATCAGCCGAGGACCTGGTCGCAAATTGCTCGATGCTGAGCAGGTCTTCCGCGGGTGCCAGGCCATCCAGCCACTCTCGGAACGGACGGCTGAAGAGCGCTCGGCGGTGAGCCCAGTACTGTTGGGAGCCGCGACGCTTGAGGTACAGGGCGGCAAAGGTCTCCCAGCCGTTCCAGACCTCGGGATCCATCGAGCCTTGCCGGAACTGGAAGTGCATGTCCTCCATCGTCTTGAACAGGTTGAAGGCGAGGGTGATGAACTGAGCGCGTCCGTCCTCGTCCAGGTCCTCCATGTTCTCGACACCGCGACCCCAGATACGGGCCACGGAGGGGTTGCCCGTGAGCTCCTTGTTCCAGTCCCGCAGAGCCGCGATCGCGTTCGCGGTGGCCGCTCCTCGAAGGGCCTTGGTGTTCTGGCGCACTTGAGCGGCCACGTAGATCAGCGAGAAGACCACGGCCACGGCTCCGAGCACCTGTCCTACCGCGCCGACTGCGCTCCAGTTCAAATCGCCCCTCCAGCCTGGGGACGGAGAGTGTTCCGCCAGCTCCCGGGAGTCTCACCCGGAAACTAAGGAGTCGGACGGCCCGGGGGCGATGGACGGACGGCACCCCTGGAGCGTGTTCGAACCAGGCCGTCGATCCCGTTGCGTAGGGGGGCCAGTCCGGCGCAGGTTCGCTCGACCTGCGCCGGTGTGAACGTTCGGTATCACCTGGAGACGCCATGCTCGGACACTCGGTTCGCCAGGTCGGCGAAGTCGTGGGCCTCCTCGGCGTCGTGGGATCACTCGTCTTCGTCGGTCTCGAACTCCGTCAGAGCCGGATCGCGGCCCGAGCCGCCGCCTACCAGGAGCTCGGAATCGCGGTGGCCAGCAACTGGATGGACCGGGCGAACAACCGCGAGCTCAACGACCTGGTCTTCCTCGCGATGACCGCGGATTCCGCTGCGTGGGCGGATGTCAGCGCCTCGGACGTCTATCTGCTTCGGTCCTACGTCGTCGCGAACGTCCGCCTCTACGAGACCGTCTACCTCCAGGTCCAGCAGCAGCTACTCGACGCGGACGCGTTGGAGAACCTGGGGTGGACCCATTTGCTGGATAGCAAGCTCCTTCAGCGCATGTGGCCGCAGGTCCGGTCGGCCGTGACCCCGGGGTTCGCCAGCTACCTGGAGGCCGAGCAGCCCATCCTGCGAAGCTCCTAGCTTCCGACGTGAGCCTGTTCGAGTTCGTCCTGGTGATGGTGTCCATCGTCCTGGGACTCGGCGTCACGCACCTCCTTCAGGGCATCTCCCTGGTCGTTCGGCACCGACGGACGGTGAACGTCGATTGGGTGCCGCTGACGTGGGCCGCCACACTCTTCCTCTTCGTGGCCTCCAATTGGTGGGCGGCATGGGACTTCCGCGCCGTGCACTGGAGTTTCCCGGCGTTCTTCTTCGTGATGGTGGAACCGGCGGTCCTGTACCTCGCGATGACGTTGCTGCTCCCGGTGGACGTCGCGGAGCAACACGCGGAGTCCTTCGAAGAGGTGCGCGTGCCGTTCATGTCCCTGATGATCGTGTTCCAGGTAATGGCGGCCTGGGACGGCTGGCTCCTGGGGACGGAAGCGTTCTGGGATCCGCTGAGGTGGGTACAGGCCGCGATCATCGGTATCCTGGCGCTCTCCGCCATGTCGCCCCGGCGCGGCGTCCAGAGGGTGACGGCGGTCGCCGGCCTGCTGCTGGCCGTCTTCGGAAACTTCGTGCTCCGGTTCCTGCCGGGGGCCTTCGGTCCGGCGGGCGGCTGACCTGGCGCCGGCCAGGCGACCCGTGGGACTTGAGGACGCCCGGGCGAGAAGACGGCCCCGCCAGAGGGAGTGCGTGCCGACCTGCTCGTAGAGTACGCTGCCGATGACCGGGCCCCGAGCATCGAAGTCGTTGCGACCGAAGCCGTCCGGAAGGGAGCGTAGGGGGCCATGCGGAATCTCAAGAGAAGACACATCTATCTCCCCATCGCGGTCGGAGTGGTGACTCCTTCCCTCATCATCTTCGTACTCGAGGTGTTCGTCGGTCACGTTCCCCCACTCCGCTCCGCCATCACCATTCTCCAGAGACAATTTGCGACAGGCCATAACCTTTTCGCCCTCATGATGATCGGGCTCATTCCGTTCGCGGTGTTGATAGGGATCACGACCATGGTTTCGAGAACGATGACGGGACGGCGGTTGGACTGCGTCTTCTATGGGGGCCTGACCGGAATCGTGGCCCTCATGGTCTTCGGGCACGTCGCGATCTGGTATCCGCTCTATGGCGGTGGTCACGCGTCTTCCACGGCCGTGATCGGCTTCCTCTTCCTACCGTTCTACTGCATCGCCACGATGGCCGTGGGCCTCGTGGTGGGCTGGGCCGTTTCCTTGTTGCCACCCATGAAGGGTGAGATCTGAGCGGTCCATCCATCGCCGCACGGTCACACGTAGAGCGACCATTGCCGGGCCGGCATCCCGAACCGAAGTTGGAGCGCCGTTCTCGCGGTCGAAATGAACTCGGACCACACCAGGTCGCCACGGTCGGGTCGGCCGAAGCCTCGGAGCATCGGTGAGCTCGTTCGAGTACGTGATGGTCCTGGTCTCCATCGTGGTCGGACTCGCGATCACCCATGTGCTCAGCGCGCTGGCGGCCGCCATCCATCGGGTCCGTGGGCACGGCGAGCCCGTTCGCCTGGACGCCGTCTACCTCCTGTGGGTCGCCTACGTCCTGACGTGGCTCGTCTCGTTCTGGTGGTTCGAGTTCAAGTTCCAGGAAGTCCACACCGAATGGTCCTACGGCCTCTACCTGTTCATCCTCGTGTACGCGATCGGCCTGTACATGCTGGCCACGATCCTGGTCCCCAGGGGCCTGAACGGGGTGTCCGACTCGTACGAGTACTTCATGGCGGGTCGGAAGTGGTTCTTCGGGACCTTCCTGGCCCTGCAAGCCTGGGATGTCGCGGACTCGTTCCTCAAGGGCGCGGCATGGGGCGCGCGGCCTGCATACTTCCTCGTGCTCGGGGTCTACGTCTCGGCCGGCATCGCCGGGATGGCTTCGAAGCGCCGGGCGGTACAACGGCTGGCGCCGGCGAGTGCCCTGACGGTCTACGTCTTCTTCACGTTCGTAGACACCGGAGTCCTGGGGGCCTGGTAGTCTCCAGCCCGGGACTCGCCGCCGCGGCGCCACCCGGCAACCGCGCATGTAGAACAAGGAGGCTGACTTGAAACCCAGACACTGGCTGATGGTGGCGGCGCTGTTGACCGCGTGCACGCCATCGGAGGCACCGGTCCAGCCGGCGGGGAGCCAGCCGTCCAAGAAGGCCGCGGTGCTGGCCGTCATGGACGCGTACATGCTCGAGATCTCGGCCAACGACCTGGGCGCCATGGATGCGCGCCAGACGCCGGAAGGCATGACCTATCGCCACCTCGTGCGCGAGGACGGCGGCTGGGATGTCGTCGCCCATTCCAACAAGTACTGGGTGGCGCCGGAGCGCGCCGATGAACACACCTACCACGAGCGCTACTGGTCGCCCACCGTCATGATTCGCGGATCCATGGCGATGGTCTGGGCGCCGTATGAGTTCAAGATCGAAGGCGTGACCAGTCACTGCGGCATCGATGTGTTCTCGTTCGCCAGGATCGACGGGGCGTGGAAGGTGTCGAATTCGAGCTGGACGGTCGAGCCGCATGCCTGCGCCGAATTGCGCCCCGCCGACCCGAGTGCGGTTCGCCCGGGCGACTAGGGCGCTTTCAAACCCATGAGCGCGGAGCCGATCATGCCAACGGCGGCGACAGGGGGCCACTGAAGATGGGCATGTTCGAGTACGTCGCGGTCCTCACGTCGATCATCCTGGGCCTCGGGATCACACACCTCCTCCAGGGAACAGCGCGCCTCATCCAGGACCCGGAAGAAGGTCGACCCTATTGGGTTCACCTCGTCTGGGTACTCTACATATTCCTGACGGCGGTCTTCTGGTGGTGGTGGGAGTTCCGCCTCGAGCGTCTCGAGGTATGGACCTTCCCGGTCTACGTGTTCGTCGTCCTGTTCGCGGTCGCCCTGTATTTCCTCTGTGCCATGCTCTTCCCTCGCAGGCTCGACCGCTACGATGGGTTCAGGGGCTACTACTACTCGCGTCGGGCCTGGTTCTTCGGGCTCTTCATCGTGTTTCAGCTGATCGACGTGGGCGACACGCTGCTGAAGGGCGGAGCCTACTTCGCCAGCCTCGGTCCCGAGTACATCGTGGTCCGGGTCGTCAAGATCAGCCTCTGTTTCGTCGCGATGCGAACCGAGAACGAGGCCTTTCACGGTGCCTTCGCCGTGGCCAACGTGCTCCAGCAGATGCAGTGGGCCCTGCGTTTCTACGACACGGTGGCATAGGCGGCGGCAGGTTCCGGCCGAGCGGCTCCGCCCGATGCGATGAGCGGGCGGCAACAACGGGTGAAGGAGCCAATACCCATTGAGTGACCGCCCGAAGGTCGGCGTCGGATTGATCATCTGGCGAGAGGAGGAGGTCCTGCTGGTACGCCGGCAGGGCGTGCACGGATCAGGAACGTGGTCCACGCCCGGTGGCCACCTCGAGGCTGGTGAGAGTCTCGAGGAGTGCGCGGCCAGAGAAGCTCGAGAGGAGACCGGCGTCACTGTCCGGGACATCCGCTTTCGAGCCATGACCAACGACGTATTCGACCCGCAGACCGGACACTACCTCACGGTCTGGATGGAGGGCGACCTGCTCGCAGGCGAGGCGGAAGCCCGGGCGACCCACGAGCTCTCGACCGTCGCATGGTTTCGTGGCGACCGGCTCCCGAGCCCACTGTTCTTGCCCCTGGCCAACCTGGTGTCTGGACTCTGCTACCCACCCTCGCCGGCCGGGAGAGCCCTGGGCCGTCGGGCTGAAGAAGAGCCGGACGACCGCGAATGAGAGGACGGCTGGTGGCTCGCGCGCTCACGCGCACTCGGTTCGCCACCCGCCACACGTCAGGCGACACCACGCCTGGCAGGAGGAGGTGAAAGACCGATGATAGGTCGTGCACTGGCCGTGTGGTTCCTGCTTCTGGTGCTCGCGTTCGCAGGCGCCGCCCTGAGGGAAGGCCTTCTGGCCCCGAGGATCGGTGGGGGCGCGGCGCACGTCGTCGGAACCCTCGTGGTGGTCGCTCTGTTCGTGGTGGCGATTGCGCTGACCGTCCCCTGGATCGAGCCGACGCTGTCGCCCGGTCCCTTGCTGCGACTGGGACTGGGATGGACGGCGATGACGATCGTGTTCGAGTTCGGATTCGGTCACTTCGTCATGGGCCATTCCTGGAGAACGCTCCTGCACGACTACAACCTCTTCGCTGGACGCATCTGGATCCTCGTCCTGCTCACGACGCTCCTCGGCCCATGGCTGCTCGGACGTATGCAGACCGGGGCGTAGGAGCTTCAGTCACATGCGCATGGCTGGAGGTGGCGGCAGGCTGGGGAAGGAAGGCCGCATCGGGTGCCCGGTCCGACTACGTCCAGCCGCATCTCTCACCAGAGGGTTGAGAACTTGAGCTCATCGCCGCTCGCCTGCTCTCTCGAAGACCCCGACCGGCAGAGACGGAAGCACGAGATTCGAACCCGGCTGCTCACGGCCGTCCAGGAGCGCCGCGAGCTCGAGGATGGGATCGGCCTCCGCTTCCCTCCCGAGTCCGAGTGGCTCACGAGGCTCGCCGAGTTCATCGCCATCGAGAGAGGCTGCTGCTCGTTCTTGCGGCTGGAGATCGTAGCGGAGCCCGAGCGAGGCCCCATCTGGCTGTTCATCCGCGGACCGGAAGGGGTCAAGGAGTTTCTCGCGGCCGAGCTCGGGATCACCGACGAGGGGGCCTCCTCGTGACCTGGCGGCCGCCGCTCCACCGCCTGCGGCGGCGCGCCCTGCGAGACGCCCGGCCGGCGGGAGTGGCGGGCATGGGCGATCGCCGGAACGCTACGCGGTCCCGCTGCAAGCCAGTGGCAAGTAAGCTGGCGCTCCGGTTGGGGATGCGGCAATGTGTGGTTCGATCGTGGCGCCCGGCCGCCGAGGTCGGCGCCCTCTCGTCTCCCTGGCGTACGGAACCATGAACTGGAATGCGATCGGGGCGATCAGTAACCTGATGGGCGCGGGCGCCGTCGTGGTGTCCTTGCTCTACCTGGCCGGCCAGGTTCGGCACGGAAGTCGTGTAGCCAGGGTCACGGGCGGCGAGGTATTGGCGGCCAATCTCCGGGGTTTCAGCCAACCGCTGGCCCAGGACGCCGACCTCAATCGTATCTGGAATATCGGCATCGAGGGCGGAGGAGAGCTCAGCGCGTCCGAGAGCAGTCGGTTTCTCCACCTGGCCACTCAGTTCGGCAAGCTCATAGAGAGCGCTCACCTGTACCACGCGTCCGGCATCATGGATGATGGGACCTGGGCCGGTTGGCATGCGGCGGCGCGCCACTACTTCACCTCCCCAGGGTGGAAAGTGTACTGGGCGAAGCGTGCCGACCTCTACTCGCCCGCCTTCCGCGCGTTCGTCGAGGACCTCTCCCCGCCCGCGCACCGGGTGACGTCGGGAACGCTCTGGATGTCGGATTCGACGGACTAGTGGGCGACAGATGACTCTCCTGGACTCGATGGGAACCCTGGCGCAACTGTCCATCGCCGTGGTCGGGTTCACGGGCGTCGTCATCGCTCTTCGGAGCGGATCGGCGGAGCCCTTGCGGGCGACCGTGATGAACATGCTGTTCGGATTCGGGTTCGCCGGGGTCGTGTGGGCATTGCTGCCCCCGGTCCTCCTCGGCATGGGTATCGACGAGAGGCTGGTGTGGCGGGCCCTCAGCGTGGCCTTCGCGGTGACGATGATCCTGTTGGGCACGGTTCGGCGAAAGCAGGCCCGCCGGCTCGGAGCGTCATGGGACCAGATCGGTGTGACGGTCCCGATTCTCTCCGCATGTCAGTTCTGCACGCTCGCGGTGAACGCCTACTTCGCCTCCCCGGCGCTCTTCCTGGCCGCGCTGCTCTCCAATCTCGCCATCGGTCTTGTGCTCTTCTGGCGACTCCTCGAGCCAGAGGGGACGCCGATGGCCGGGGATCGGTGAGCGACGGAGACCGGCGAACGAGCTTCGTTCCGGAGCGGATCGGGGCTCGGTGCCGTGGTCGCCGGATGGAGCTTCGTCTACCTCCTCTAATCCCGCGTCACGCCCGGCGGCCTCGGGACGCCAGCCATTGCCGTACAGACGCCGGCCGTTCCACAGTCCCACTCACACCCCAGGGGACCCGCGAAGATGAAGCCGAAGAACACGATTTGTCTCTGGTTCGACCACGACGCGCACGCTGCGGCGCAGTTCTACGCGGCCACCTTTCCGGACAGCAGGGTCACGGCGGTTCACGAGGCCCCTGCCGACTACCCCGGCGGCAAAGCGGGGGATGTCCTGACCGTGGAGTTCACCGTCGTGGGCATTCCCTGTCTCGGCCTCAACGGCGGCCCGACCTTCCAGCACAGCGAGGCCTTCTCCTTCCAGATCGCGACGGACGATCAGGAGGAAACGGACCGTTACTGGGACGCGATCGTCAGTAACGGAGGCGAGGAGAGCCAGTGCGGATGGTGCAGGGACCGCTGGGGCCTCTCCTGGCAGATCACCCCGCGCGCACTGACCGATGCGCTCGCGGCTGGTGGCGATGAAGCGAGGCGTGCCTTCGAGGCGATGATGCCGATGAGGAAGATCGACATCGGCGCCATCGAGGCGGCGCGGTGCGGCTGAGACCTGGCGAGACGGTGTCGATGGACGAAGGGAAGCGCATCCGGCTGGTCGCGTACGATCCATCCTGGCCGGCCCAGTTTAGGAGCCACGCGGCCACGATCGCCGCGGCCCTCGGGGATCAGGCTCTGCGCATCGAGCACATCGGCTCCACGGCGGTGCCGGGACTCATCGCCAAGGCGAGCGTGGACATTCTCCTGGTGGTTCCAGATTCGGCGGACGAACCGGCGTATCGGCCTGGGCTGGAGGCGGCCGGGTACCGGTTGCGTATCCGGGAGCCGCATTGGCACGAACATCGGCTCTTTCACCCGCTCGAGGGCGGTGCGAAGGTTCATGTCGTGTCCCGAGGCTGCACGGAGATCGATCGCTGGGTGTCGTTCCGAGATCGGCTGCGCAGCGACGCGGGAGACCGAGAACTCTATGCTCGCACGAAGCGGGATCTGGCCCGCAAGACATGGCGGGACACGAATGACTACGCTGAAGCGAAGAGTGAGGTCATCGCGCGAATCCTCGCGCGCGGCCGCTCCATGGAGGTGACCGAGGAATGACTCCGAAGGGGGCGGTGTCACCGATGATGCGACGAAGCTGGCGGCCCACGCCGGGCCGCGGATGCGGAGCACGAAGCCCGTCAACCACTGAACCGGGACAGGTGAAGGTGAAGTACCACCACGTTGGGATTCCCACCGACGTCATACGGGGAGACGAGACGCACCTGCCGGAGCTGGGCATGTACGTGTCGGGATACGAGGCGAGCGAGTTCGGGGTCGAATGGATGCGATTCGACGCCGAGAGCCCGCTGCCCGAGCTGGTTCGCACCGTTCCCCACGTCGCATTCGAGGTCCCGGACCTGGAAGCGGCGCTCGAAGGACGAGAGGTGGTCATCCCGCCCAACTCGCCATCGCCGGGCGTTCGGGTCGCCTTCATCGTAGAGAATGGTGCGCCAGTGGAGTTCCTGGAGATGAAGGGACCGCGGCCAAATCGTCACTCCGCGTGACAGGGCGGCTGCCGCTTCGCCGCCTGCCCGCAGCGCCATGCCCGAACGGCTTCATTGCGGCCACGGAGGATCGATGACACGAGTCCGCGTCGAGAGCTTCTCGGTCTCGCTCGACGGCTATGGGGCCGGCCCGGGCCAGGACATCGACCATCCGCTCGGCGTCGGGGGGATGGAGTTGCACGAGTGGGTCCTCCCGACTCGCACGTTCCGACGGGTTCATTCCGGTGCCGAGGACGGTACGACGGGACTCGACGACGACTTCGCCGCGCGGGGCTTCGAGGAGATCGGCGCCTGGATCATCGGCCGGAACATGTTCGGCCCGATCCGCGGTCCCTGGCCCGACATGGACTGGAAGGGGTGGTGGGGACAGGATCCGCCCTACCATGTTC
>CAYXHP010000082.1:0-15976 GCA_964465015.1 uncultured Gemmatimonadota bacterium | reverse complement strand
ACGATCTGCGTGCTGGCCGACAGTGTCGTCTTTCCCTTGAAGTCGTCCCTCGACAAGTTCCGCGACGAATACGAGGCGCACATCCTACGGGACGCGTGCACAGCGAGATGAGTGAACAGAAGGGCGTGGCGGAGACGGTCACCCTCACCATCGATGGTGCCGAGGTCACGGTCCCGAAGGGGACCAAGGTCCTCGACGCGGCCCAGCGGGCCGGGGTCGTGGTGCCGTTCTACTGCTACCACCCGGGGATCCCGACGCGACCGGCCCAGTGCCGCGTGTGCCTGGTGTCGGTCGAAGGGCAGGGAAAGCTGCAACCCTCCTGCGTGCTGGATGCCGCGGACGACATGGTGGTTCACACGGATACCGGCGAGGCCCGCCTGGCTCGCAAGTCCGTGATCGAGCTCCTGCTCGTGAACCATCCGCTCGACTGCCCCATCTGCGACGCCGCGGGCCAGTGCATGTTGCAGGACTACGCCTTCGAGACGGGGCAGCTCGAGAGCCGGGTCGACGAGCCCAAGCAGGTCATGGGCCGGGACCGGATCGCCGACGACATCCTCTACTTCGCCGACCGGTGCATCATCTGCACGCGCTGCGTGCGCTTCATGCGCGAGGTGGCCGAGGACGACGCCCTCGTCGTCGCCCAGCGAGGCCACCGGGCGTACATCGACACCTTTCCGGGCAGGGAGCTCGACCACCCGTTCCAGGGCAACATCGTGGACGTGTGTCCCGTCGGCGCGCTGGTCCACGAGGATTTCCTGTTCAAGGCGCGCTTCTGGGACATGGACTCGGCCTCGAGCGTGTGCCCCGGATGCTCGACGGGGTGCAACGTCTCGGTGGCGGCGAAGGAGAACCAGATCGTCCGGCTCAAGCCACGGCACAACGCCGACGTGAACTCCTACTGGATGTGCGACCATGGCCGGAAGCACCTGGTGATGGCCAACCGGGGGATCCGGACCGAGGTGCCGCTGCTCCGGGACGAGGACGGAGAGCTCCGTCCGGCCGACTGGAAGGATGCGCTCCGTCGCGTGGCGGAGTCGCTGGCCGGGATCGAGGCGGGCCGAGCGCTGGTCACCCCCCACGCCTGCAACGAGAGCCTGTTCGGGCTGCGGCGGCTCCTGGACCACCTCGGGATCGAGGGCGGCGAGTTCCGGGTCGAGCGGGGCGACACGGCGCGACTGGCCGGATTCCCGAAGCTGGAGCTGCGGGAGGACCGGGCCCCGAACGTCACGGGGGCCGAGCTATTCGGATTCCGGCGGGTCGGGGAGGCCACGGCTCCCTCGACGGGAGAGGCGCTTCTCGTGCTGTCGGAGCGCCTGGAGGAGGATCCGACGCTTCCGGCGCCATCCTTCGCCGATGACGCCTCGTACGTCCTCGTCCTCGGCGCTCGCCCCGGGCCGCTGGCCCGGCGCGCGGACGCGATTCTCCCCATCACCTCGTTCGCCGAGATGCAGGGCACGTTCACCAACTTCGAGGGCCGGGTGCAGCGCTTCGATCAGGCCCTGCGCGAGGCCGGGATCGCGCGACCCGCCTGGATGGTGCTGAGCCGTCTCCTGGCTCTCCTGGGAGGCGAGGGCGGGACGCTCCTGGAGGCCTCGGCGGCGTTCGAAGCCATGGCGTCGGTGACGCCGGAGATGGAGGGCATGAGCTGGTCCGGGCTGGGCCTCAAGGGTCTCGACCTGCGCCGGTCGGTCGACGTCGCGGGCGAGAGGTCCTGACGATGGGGGCGCTCAGTACCGGGCACTTCGTGTGGACCACGATCTTCAAGGTGATCGTGTTCTTCACCCTGCTCATGCTGATGATCGGCGGGCTGGTGCTGTTCGAGCGCAAGCTGGCCGGCTTCATCCAGGATCGCAGCGGCCCCAACCGCGTCGGCCCGTGGGGACTCCTGCAGACGGCGGCCGACGGGCTCAAGTTCCTCCTCAAGGAGGAGACGTATCCGCACGCCGCGCAGATGGTCTTCTATCTACTGGCTCCGGCGCTGGCCATGTTCCCCGCAACGATCCTGTTCGCGGTGATCCCGTTCGCCTCGCCCCTGCCGACCGGGTGGGGGCTGGTGCACATGATCGTGGCGGACGTCCCGGTGGGCTTCCTGTACGTGCTGGCCATCGGGTCCTTCGGGGTGTACGGCGTGGTGATGGCTGGCTGGTCGTCGGGGAGCAAGTACGCGCTCCTGGGTGGCATGCGCGGCTCGGCCCAGATGATCAGCTACGAGGTGGGGCTGGCACTGACGCTCGTTCCGATCGTGCTTCTGGGCGGCGGCGTGCGGATTCCCGACCTCATCTCGCTCCAGCAGGGATGGTCGGGGCAGGGCCCCCACACGCTGGGGATGTGGCTGTTCCTGCCGCTCGGGGTGAGCTTCCTCCTCTTCTTCGTGACCGGTCTGGCGGAGACCAAACGGATCCCGTTCGACCTCCCGGAGGCGGAAGCCGAGCTCATCGCGGGTTACCACACCGAATATTCGGCCATGAAGTTCGGGATGTTCTTCCTGGGCGAGTACGCGCACATGCTCACCACGGCCGCCCTCATCACGGTGTTCTTCCTGGGCGGCTGGGACATCCCGTTCTGGAGCGGCGACAACATCCGCGTCCTGGCCGACGGGACCGTGATCGGGAACCCTACCTGGTGGAAGACGGTTCTCACCTTCCTCTCCTTCACGATCAAGACGGGCGCCCTGGTGACCGTGTTCGTGTGGGTCCGGTGGACGCTGCCGCGCTTCCGGTACGACCAGCTCATGGAGCTGGGCTGGAAGTTCGTGATCGTCGTGGCCACGGCATACGTGTTCGTGATCGCCGGCGCCGTGCTGGCGCTGGACCGGATCGGCGTGCCGCTGGGCCTCGGCTATGCCGGCATCCTGGCCGGCCTCAACGTCGTCCTTCTCGGCATCCTCCTGTTCGTGGTGGATCGGGGTCGCCTGCTCCGCGGCGCAGCGTACGGCCTCATGGAGAGGCTCGGCGGCCCCTCGCCGCGGCGCCGGAGCAGGCGGGCCCGGTCGACCGTGGGGGGCTCGTGAGGGCGTCGTTGCGACCCACCCTGACTCTCGACGACGGGGGCGACGGACATGCCCGGTGAGGTGAAGGTGATGCGGCGACCCGAGGAGAAGGGGTCGTACGTGCGGGCGGCGCTCAAGGGCATGAGCGTGACGTTCCGCCACATGGTGAATCCGCGCAACGTCACTCAGCAGTACCCGGACGAGAAGTGGGAGCTGTCGCCCCGGATGCGCGGCACGCACCGGATGGCCACCCACGAGGACGGCCGCGCCAAGTGCGTGGCCTGCGGCCTGTGCCCCACCGTGTGTCCGGTCAACTGCATCAAGCTCATCCCGGCCGAGGACGAGAACGGCGAGCGCTACGCCGCCGTGTACGAGATCGACGAGTTTCGCTGCATCTTCTGCGGCTACTGCCAGGAGGTGTGCCCGGTGGAGGCGATCCACCTGGGCGTCCACTACGAGAACGCGGAGTACACCCGCGAGCGCTGGGTCTACGATCTCGAGCGGCTGTGTTCCCAGACCCAGCCCTTCACGGCCCTGTGGGACCCGGCCGACCCGGCCTCGGAGTGAGATGACCGAGTTCCTCTTCTTCGTCTTTTCGGCGGCGGCGCTCCTGAGCGCCGTGTTCGTCGTGACGAGCCGGAATCCAGTTGCGAGCGTCATGTTCCTGATCGTGACGCTCTTCTCCCTGGCGGGCCTGTTCGTGCTGCTGGAGGCCCACTTCCTGGCGGTCGTGCAGGTGATCGTCTACGCCGGGGCGATCATGGTCCTGTTCCTGTTCGTGGTCATGCTGCTCAACCTCGGACACGCCAAGTTCGCCGACGTCCGCGGCCCTCTGGCCCGGATGCTGGGCGGCGCGTTCGGCCTCGGCCTGGCGGCTTTCACCGCGTGGACCCTGCTCGGCGGAAGCGACCAGCTGACCAACGCCCGTCTCGCCGGTCCCGACCCCATCAAGGCCGCGCTCGACGCGCGCGGCGCGATCGGGGCGGTGGCCGTGCCTCTGTTCCGAACCTACCTGGTCCCGTTCGAGGTCACGTCGCTTCTCCTGCTGGTGGCCATTGTCGGCGCCGTGGTCCTGGCCCGGAAGGAGGCGCCCTAGTGTCGCCCATGCTGATCCGGGTGGCACTCCTGGTGAGCGCGGCCCTGTTCGCGATCGGGGTCACCGGAGTGCTCGTGCGCAGGAACGCGATCATCATCTTCCTGTGCGTGGAGCTGATGCTCAACGCGGTGAACCTGAGCCTGGTGGCCTTCTCACGCCTCCTGGGCATCGAGGGGCAGGTGCTGGTGTTCTTCGTGATGGCGGTGGCGGCCGCTGAGGCCGCCGTCGGGCTGGCGATCATCATCGCCATCTTCCGCCACTACGAGGACGTGGACGTCGAGCGCTTCGACCTGCTGAAATGGTGATGTACCACCCGGTGCTGCCGGCCCTGGTCCTGGCGCTGCCACTGGTCGGCGCGATCGTCAACGGACTCGGCGCCTTCCTGTGGCGCGACGACGAGCGGGTGGCCAGCTGGGTCGGACCGCTGGCGGTGGGCGGCGCCTTCGTCGTCGTGGCCGTCAACTTCCTCGCCATGAACGCGGCCGATGCCACGGCACCGGCGCTCGTGCCGCTGTGGACGTGGATCTCGGCCGGCGGACTCCAGGTCGGCGTCACGATGCAGTTCGACCGACTCTCCATGGTGATGATGCTGGTCGTCACCGGCGTGAGCACGCTGATCCACGTCTACAGCATCGGCTACATGCGCGGGGACCCGGGCTTCAACCGATTCTTCGCGTACCTGAACCTGTTCGTGTTCTTCATGCTGGTGCTGGTCACCGGCTCGAGCTTTCCACTCATGTTCGTGGGCTGGGAGGGGGTGGGGCTGTGCTCCTACCTCCTGATCGGTTTCTGGTACGAGAACGAGGACTACTCGAACGCCGGCAAGAAGGCGTTCATCGTGAACCGCATCGGCGACTTCGGCTTCCTGGTCGCCATGTTCATCATCTACGGCATCTTCGGCACGCTGGACTTCACCGGAGTGTTCCCGGCCGCCACGCGGCACCTGCACTACGGCGACATCTGGGTCACGCTGATCACGCTGTTCCTGTTCCTGGCCTGCGTGGGCAAGTCGGCCCAGATCCCCCTGTACGTGTGGCTCCCGGATGCCATGGCCGGTCCCACGCCGGTCTCGGCGCTGATCCACGCGGCCACGATGGTCACTGCCGGGGTCTACCTGGTGGCACGCTCGAGCGTGCTGTTCGCTCTCGCCCCGTTCAGCCAGGCGGTGGTGGCGGCAGTGGGAGCGGCCACGGCCCTGTTCGCGGCCACCATCGCGACCCAGCAGTGGGACATCAAGAAGGTGCTGGCCTACAGCACCATCTCCCAGCTGGGCTACATGTTCCTGGCGGTGGGCGTGGGAGCGTTCACGGCCGGTATCTTCCACCTCATCACGCACGCGTTCTTCAAGGCGCTCCTCTTCCTCGGCGCCGGGGCCGTGATCCACTCGGTGGAGCACGCCTGGCACGAAAGCGGGGGGGCACCCGCCTCAGCCGGGTCCGGGGGTGATCCCAACGACATGCGGAACCACGGGGACCTGCGTCGCTGGATGCCGATCACCTGGCTGACCATGTGGTCCGCGACGCTGGCCATCTCGGGCGTGTTCCCGTTCGCCGGGTTCTTCTCCAAGGACGAGATCATCTGGAAGGCCGGGGTCCTGGGCTATCCGCTCCTCTGGGGTGTGGCGCTCATCGCCGCCTTCCTGACGGCCGGCTACATGGCGCGCCTCATGGCGCTCACCTTCCACGGGGGCGAGAACCGGACGGGCGACGAGGCCCGGCATCACCTGCACGACGCGTCTCTCTCGATGGCCGTCCCGCTCGTCGTGCTCGGGGGGCTCTCCCTGGTCGGAGGCTGGATCCAGATTCCGGCGGCGCTCCCCCTGCCACACATCTCGGCCCTGGAGAGCTGGCTGGACCCGGTGTTCGAGCCCGCACGGCAGATCCTGGAGGCTCATGGGGGCGCGGCGGCGACGGCGGCGCCCCTCGGAGGGGGTGAGATCACGTGGGGCCTCGTGTCGACCGTGGTGGCGCTGGCCGTCGTGGTGTGGATCTTCTGGGCCGTGGTGCGCCGCCGCTACGTGCCGGCGGCAGAGTCGCCTGCGCCGCGCGGGCTGTCGCTCGTCCTGTACCGGAAGTGGTACGTGGACGAGCTCTACGATCGGATCATCGTGCGGCCCCTCGTCGCCCTGTGGCGGGGCTGCTGGAAGATCATCGATGACGGCCTCATCGATGGCACCGTGAACGGGCTCGCCTCGGGCGCCCGCGCGTTGGGCTGGATCGGTAGCCAGTTCCAGTCCGGGCGGGTGGGCGCCTACATCCTCCTGTTCATGGTAGGCGTGCTCGTCCTCCTCGGCAGCCTGGCGTTCCGATGAGGGGGGCGTAGAGCGTGTACCACTCCCACTGGATCCTGACTCTTCTGCTGGCCGTGCCCCTGGCGGGGGCCGCCGCCTGTCTCGTCGCGCCGGGGGAGCGGGCGGGACGGGTCGCGCTGTGGACCACGCTGGTCGAGGCCGGGCTGGCGCTCCCCCTGTTCTGGACCTTCCGGATCGGAGCGCTCGGCTTCCAGAACACGGTGTCGGTCCCGTGGATCGGGGCGTGGGGGATCGGCTACCGTGTCGGGATCGACGGGATCTCGCTCCTGCTCGTGCTCCTCACGGTCGTGATCATGCCGCTCGCCGTGGCGGGCTCGTTCCGCTACATCGAGCGCCATCGGTCCAGCTACTACGCCAGCATGTTGGTCCTGACCACGGGCATGCTCGGCGTATTCGTCGCCCTGGACATGTTCCTGTTCTACGTGTTCTGGGAGCTGATGCTGATCCCGATGTACTTCATCATCGGGATCTGGGGCGGGGAGCGACGCCTCTACTCGGCCATCAAGTTCTTCCTCTACACCACCGTCGGCTCGCTCCTCATGCTGGTGGCGATTGTCGGGCTGGTCTACCTGCACTGGCAGGGCTCGGGGACGGTGACCTTCGCGTACGCGGACCTCCTGCACACGTCCATTCCCCGGGCGGACCAGTACTGGCTGTTCGCCGCCTTCGCTCTGGCGTTCGCCATCAAAGTGCCGGTCTTCCCCCTCCACACCTGGCTCCCGGACGCGCACGTCGAGGCGCCGACGGCGGGCTCTGTGGTGCTGGCGGGGATCCTCCTCAAGATGGGCACCTACGGCTTCCTGAGGTTCGGCATCCCCTTGTTCCCGACCGCAGCCACCAGCCGCGCCGTGGTCGGGGTCTTCATCACCACGGCGGTCATCGGCATCCTCTATGCGGCCTGGGTGGCGGCCGTGCAGCCGGACGCCAAGAAGCTCGTGGCCTACACCTCCGTCGCGCACCTGGGCTTCGTAATGCTGGGGGTGTTCGGATTCACCATGGAGGGACTCCAGGGTGGGATCCTCCAGATGGTGAACCACGGCATCTCCACGGGCGCGCTCTTCCTCCTCATCGGGATGCTCTACGAGCGCCGGCACACACGGGCCATCGCGGACTTCGGCGGCATCGCGAAGGTGATGCCGTTCTTCGCCTTCTGCCTGGTGGTGGTGGCCCTGAGCTCGATCGGCCTGCCGGGCACCAACGGCTTCATCGGAGAGTTCCTCATCCTGGTGGGCACCTTCCGGACACACCCGCTGGCCACGGTGATCGCGGCCACCGGGGTCATCTTCGCCGCTTGCTACATGCTGCCGCTGGTGCAGCGGGTGATCCTGAACCGGCTGGACCGGCCCGAGAACGAAGCGCTCAAGGACCTGGGGGGCCGCGAGCGGGCCATCCTCGCACCGCTCCTGGTGCTGATCGTCCTGATCGGGGTCTACCCGAAGCCGTTCCTGGACCGCACGGAGCCGGCCGTGCAGCGCATCCTCCAGCGAGTGGAGCGACCGGGGCCCGCCTCCCCGGAGAAGGCGTCGGCCTCGGCCGCGCCCGGCCGCCCGTCGGGGACTGCGACCGCGCGCCGCTCCTCTCCCACGCGGACCGCGGCGGACGGCGCGTCGAGCGTCGCGGACGCCCGTGACGGTAGTCCCGCCCCCGTGTCGGCGCGGGAGGGCACGTGACGGGGAGCGCGGGGCCCGGGTTCGCGCGCGTCCTCCTCCCGGAGATCGTGCTCACTGTGGCGGGGATCACGGTCCTGCTCGTGGACGTGTTCCAGCGCGGCGACCGGACGGGCCCGAGCTCGCCCACGATCCGGTGGCTCGCGGTGGGCGGGGTCCTCCTGGCGGCGGCCGCCAACCTGTCGCTCCTCGGTCTCGGCCCTGCGGGCCCCGATGCCCTCGTGGCGCTGGATGGCTTCCGGGTGGCGGCGAACTTCATCATCCTGGGCGCCACCTTCCTGGGGCTCCTGTTCTCCTTCGACTACCTGGAGCGGGAGGGGCTCGAGATCGGCGAGTACTACGCGCTCCTCCTCCTGGCGAGCGTGGGGATGATGGTGCTGGCCGGCGCCCAGGACCTGGTGCTCATCTTCGTGGGGCTCGAGATGATGTCGATCTCGGTCTACATCCTCACGGCGTTCAACCGGAAGGATCCACGTTCGGCGGAAGCGGGCCTCAAGTACTTCCTCATCGGGGCGTTCGCCAGCGCCTTCTTCGTGTATGGCATCGCGCTCCTGTACGGGGCGACCGGCTCGACGCACCTGGCACGCATCGGGATGGCCCTGGCCGGTGGCCCCGCCAGCCTGCTGGCCGGGGGCGGAGTGGCGCTCCTCGTCATCGGTTTCGGATTCAAGGTCTCGGCGGTGCCTTTCCACGCCTGGGCCCCCGATGCCTACCAGGGAGCGCCGACTCCGGTCACCGGCTACATGGCCTCCGGCGTGAAGGCGGCCGCGGTGCTGGCCTTCTTCCGGGTCCTCTGGGTGAGCCTGGGCCACGTGCAGGGCTTCTGGCACGGTGCGGTGTGGTGGCTGGCCGTGCTCACCATGGCCGTTCCGAACCTGGTGGCCCTGGTCCAGGACGATGTGAAGCGGATGCTGGCCTACAGCTCGGTGGCGCACGCCGGGTACCTGCTGGTCGGCGTCGTCTCCGGGGGCGAGCTGGGTCGTGCCGCGGCCCTCTTCTACCTGGTCGTCTACACGCTCATGACGGTCGGGGCGTTCGCGGTCGTCTACGTGGTGGCGGGGCGCGGGGATCGGCACTGTCGCCTGGCCGACTTCCGCGGCCTGGGCTGGCGCAGGCCGTGGCTGGCCGGCGCGCTCGGAGTCTTCCTCCTGTCGCTCGCCGGCTTCCCGCCTACCGGGGGCTTCGTGGGCAAGCTGTATCTGCTCCGGTCGGCCGTGCAGGCGGGGCAGGGTGGCCTGGCCGTGATCCTCGTGCTCACCAGCCTCGTGGCGTACTTCTACTACCTGCGCGTCGTGTGGAAGATGTACTTCGAGGAGACTCCGGAGGACGCCCCCGTCCCCGACACGACGGGAGCCGCGTTCCGCCTCGGCGCGGTGTTGTGCGTGGCAGGAATCCTGGCCACGGGACTGGCTCCCGAGCCTGCCGTCCGTACGGCCGCTCGCGCGGCGATCGAGGGCGCGGGGCCGGCGGCCGCGACGATGTCGGCCGTGCACGTCCCCCCCGGCGCCTCCGGCCCGGGACGTGCGGACGCCTCGGGTCCGGAGTAGCGGGCCGCGCCGGAATCGAGGTCGCGGTCCGCTCGACACCGTTCCGATCTTCCGTCCACAGAGGTGAGCATGCAGGTCCCCGACTGGATCTTCCGCGAGTACGACATCCGTGGGGTCGTGGGAGAGGATCTCACGACCGATGTCGCGCGTGCCGTGGGACGGGCCTACGCCACCCGCCTGGGGAGCGGGGCGGTCGTGGCGGTCGGCCACGACAACCGGCTCAGCTCGCCCGAGCTCGCGGCCGCCCTCGGCGAAGGCCTCCGGCTCTCCGGCTCGGACGTGCGGGCCCTCGGAACCGTCCCCACCCCCGCGCTCTACTTCGCCGAGAGCGTGCTGGAGGTGCAGGGGGCCATCCAGATCACCGGATCGCACAACCCGCCCGAATACAACGGGCTCAAGATGGTGGTCGATGGGAAGGCCCTGTACGGAAACGATATCCAGGAGCTCAGGGGCCGGATCGAGGCCGAGGACTTCGCGGAGGGTCGGGGCCGAACGAACTCGGTCGAGATCCTGGACCGCTACGTGGCGGCGGTCGCAGAGCATGCGCCCGTCTCCCCACCGGTGGACCTCACGCTGGACTGCGGCAACGGAACCGGGAGCGTGGTGGCACCGCGAGCTCTGGAGGCCGCGGGTGCGCGCGTGGATCAGCTGTACTGCGAATCGGACGGGCGCTTTCCGAATCACCACCCGGATCCCACCGTGGACGACAACGTCCGCGATCTCATCGCCCGTGTGCGCGAGCGCGGCCTCGGCTTCGGGGTGGGCCTCGATGGCGATGCGGATCGAATCGGCGTGATCACGGAAGAGGGACGGATCGTCCGTGGCGACCACCTGCTGCTCCTGTTCGCCCTCGACCTCCTGGAGAGCCGCCCGGGCGCCGAGATCATCTTCGACGTCAAGTGCTCGAAGGCGCTTCCCGAGCTCATCGAGCGGGCCGGCGGGGTCCCGGTGATGTGGAAGACGGGCCACTCGCTCATCAAGGAGCGGATGCGCCGATCATCGTCTCCCCTGGCAGGTGAGATGAGCGGCCATATCTGCTTTGCAGACCACTGGTTCGGGTTCGACGATGCTATCTACTCCGCGGCCCGGCTCGCCGCGATCGTAGCCCGCACCGGTCGGACCGTGGCGGAGCTGGCGTCTCGGATCCCGGACTATCCCTCCACGCCCGAGCTCCGGCTCGCCGCTCCCGAGGAGGGGAAGTTCGAGGTGGTCGAGCGGGTGGCGAGCCGCTTCCGTTCGGAGTGGCCGGTCTTCGACCTGGACGGCGCACGGATCGACTTCGAGGAGGGGTGGGCGCTGGTGAGGGCCAGCAACACGCAGCCCGTGGTCGTGGTTCGGTTCGAGGCCGAGACACGTCAGGGCCTGCAGGCGATCCACGATCGGGTGGGCGCCGCGCTCGAAGAGGAAGGGCTCGAGGTTCCTCCGCTGCAAGACCGACCTTGAAGCGGGAGAACGGTCCGCTCCGGATTCTGGAGGTCCTCCTGGTGGCGACCCGAGGCCATGCGGCCCACTAGGGTTTTCCGGCTGGCGGTCGCCGCGGCCGTCCTGTTCCTGCTCGTCCTCGTCGTGGGCGAGGCAGCGCGCTTCTACGCGAACCAGGCCTGGTTCGAGTCCATCGGCTACGCTCGCCGCTTCTGGACGCTCGAGATCGCGACCCTGGTCGCGTGGGGCGTGCTCTTGCCGCTCACCACGGGGATCCTGTGGGGCGCGCTGCGGGGGACCGCCCGCCGCGGCGGGCCGATCCGTATCCGCCGCAGGCTCGGTGACCTCGAGATCGCCGAAGCTCTGCCGGAGCGCTGGGTACGCCTCGGGGTGCTGGGCGGGGCGGTGGCCGCCGGTCTCCTGGTGGCCCTCCCCTTCGGCCGCGAGCTGGCCGAAGAGGCGCTCGTGGCGCTCCACGCATCCACCTGGGGCCACCCCGATCCGGTGCTGGGCCACGACCCGCGCTTCTACGTGTTCTACCTCCCGCTCCTCGAGACGCTCTGGTCGATCGGCGTGTCGGTGGTGACGTGGCTGGCGGTGGGCTCCGTGTCGCTCCTCCTTCTCACGGGACGGGTGCGGCCCACCGGCAACGGCGTCCACCTGGACGACTTCGCCCGACGCCGCCTGGCCTGGATCGGCGCGGCCATTCTCCTCCTGCTCTCCGCCCACTTCGCGCTGTCCGTGTTCGAGAAGGTGGGGGCCGGCCCGGTCGGGTACGCGGACGCCCACGGCGTGATACCGGCGCGACGACTGGTGGCCGTCCTCGCGCTGGGCACGGCGGTCGCGCTGGTCCTCTCGGAGCGGACCGGGCGGTGGCGGATTCTCGGGGGGGCGGCCGGACTCCTCGCGGCCGGTTGGGCGGCGGGACTGGTCGTATATCCGGGTCTCGTTCAGAAGCTCAAGGTCGAGCCCAACGAACTGGAGCTGGAGCGACCCTACCTCTCCTACCGGATCGACGCCACGCGCCGGAGCTTCGACCTGGCCCAGGTGCACCGGGTGGGCTATCCCCTCCGAAACTCACCCCCGTCGACGAGCGTCGTGGAACGGTTCGCGGAGAGCCTGCCGCTGTGGGACGAGCGCCCGCTGCAGGCCACGTTCGACCAGCTCCAGGGGCTCCTGGCCTACCACACGTTCCCGGACGTCGATGCCGACCGGTACGGCCGTGGCGACCAGCTTCAGCAGGTGGCTATCGGGGTACGCGAGTTCGACCCGTCCCGGCTGGCGGCCTCCGCCCGCACGTGGCAGAACCTCCACCTCCGGTACGCCCACGGACAGGGGGTGGTGGTGACCGCCGTCGACCGGGCTTCGAGCGGCGGCGAGCCCGACTACCTCCTGCGCGACCTGCCCCCTACGCTCCAACCCGGAGCTCCCGCCTCGCTCGCGGTGCGGGAGCCGCGAACCTACTTCGGCGAGCTCACGACCCCCTATGTGCTCGTACCGCCCGACTCGATCTCGTCGGCCGGCCGGCCGGCCGGGGTGGCGGTGAGCGGGCTCTTCCGCCGGGCCATCTTCGCGATCGCGCTCGGCTCCCGGAACCTGCTGCTCCGCTCGCCCGGCCCCGAAGGGACGCTGCTCCTGTGGCGCCGGCAGGTCGTGCAGCGTGTGCGGGAGCTGGTGCCCTTCCTGTTCGTGGATGCCGATCCCCATCCCGTCATCCACGATGGCCGGATCGCGTGGATCCTGGATGTCTATTCGTCGGCTTCGCGCTATCCGCTGGCCGAGCCGGCCACCGTCCGGGGCCGTGAAGTCCGCTACATCCGGCCCGCCGCGAAGGCCGTAGTGGACGGGATGACCGGGGAGGTGTCGCTGTACGTGATGATGCCCGGCGACCCGCTCCTGCGGGCGTACCGCGGCGTGTATCCGAAGTTGTTTCGGCCGCTTTCGGACATGCCCCCCGACCTGCGCCGACATCTCCGGTATCCGCGCGCGCTGTTCGCGACGCAGGCCCGGGTGCTGCAGGCCTACCACATGACCGATCCCGGGGACTTCTACCGCAAGCAGGGCCTGTGGAGCATCGGGCAGGAGGTCTACGAGGACCGGCCCGCGCCCGTGGACCCCTACTTCCTGCTCATGCCTTTCCCCGACACGTCGGGCACGTCACCGGCCGGAGACTCCTCCCGAGAGCCGGAGTTCCTCCTCACGGTACCGTTCACGCCGCGGAGCCGGGACAACCTGAGCGCCTTCCTCCTGGCCCGGAACGACGGTGACCACTACGGGCAGCTGTGGCTGTTCGACATCTCGAGCCGGCAGCAGGTCTTCGGTCCCCGCCAGATCGAGGTGCAGATCGACCAGGACCCGATCATCTCGCAGCAGCTGTCACTGTGGCGACAGAGGGGTTCGCGCGCCATCCGCGGACACCTGCTGCTCCTCCCGGTCCGGGGCTATCTCCTCTACATCGAGCCCCTGTTCCTGGAAGCCGAGGACCGCGAGGGCGCCGCGCCGGGCCTCAAGCGGGTCATAGCGGCGACGGGGGCGCGGGTCACGATGGCCCCCACCCTGAACGGCGCCCTGGAGAGGCTCCTCTCGGGACAGGAGAGCGAGCTTCCCGCCGGACTCCCCCAGGAGAGCGTCGCGCCGGCGGCGCCGACGCTGGGCCGGCTCCGGGCCCTCCTGGACTCCGCCGACCGCGCGCTACGCTCCGGGGACCTGGTCCGGTTCGGCACGCTGTGGGAGCGCATCCGCTCGGCCGCCGCGGGCGACACCGCCCGTGATGGCCCGGCGCCCCGTAGTCCGCGATGAGCCGCAGCGTGGTGGTGGCCATCGGGGGGAACGCGCTCTCGCCCAGCGGTGAGCGGGCCACGGTCGCCAACCAGTTCCGGCACACGCGAGAGAGCCTGGCCTCCATCGTCGACTTCGCGCTCGACGGGTGGAACGTGGCCATCGTCCATGGCAACGGTCCGCAGGTGGGCGACGAGCTCCTGCGCGGCGAGAGGGCGAGAGAGGCGGTGAGCCCTCTCCCCCTGGGGGTGCTGGTGGCGGCCACGGCCGGGTGGATCGGCTACATGCTGCAGCAGTCGCTCGAGAACGCGCTCAGGCGCGCCGGCTCCTCCCGACGCGTCGTCACGCTGGTCACGCAGGTGGAGGTCGATCCGGACGAGCCCGGGGCGCTGGAGCCTCGCAAGTTCATCGGCCGGGAAGTGGCAGAGAAGGACCTCGAGATGCTGCGGGCCGACGGGTTCACCGTCGAGCGGGACGACCGGGGCCGGCTCCGCAGACGCGTCCCGAGCCCGCGGCCCCTGCGGATCGTGGAGGCACCGCTGGTGGCCGAGCTCGTGAGCCGCGGGGACATCGTCATCGCCGCGGGCGGGGGAGGCATCCCGGTGTACCGTCATCCGAGCCTCGGACTCGAGGGGCTCGACGTGGTGATCGACAAGGACCTGGCGGCGGCGCTTCTCGGAGCCCAGATCGGTGCCAGTATTCTGCTCGTACTGACCGATGTCGAGGCCGTGTATCTTGCCTACGGAACGTCGGATGCGCGGCCGATTGGTCGCCTGACGGTTACGGAGGCCTCACGGCTTCTGACCGGGAGCGAGCTGGGTCGGGGAAGCATGGCGCCCAAGGTCGAGGCGGGCCGCCATTTCGTAATGGCGGGTGGGGAACGGGCCGTGATCGCCGAGCTCCGGCACGCCCGCCGCGCGCTGGACGGAGCGTCCGGCACGGAGATCGTACCCGACCTGACCGATGGAGAGGACTAGCCGCCGCTTCGGCCGCGGCCGCGTCTCCCGGTCGCGGGGAACGAGGGCAAGCGAGGACACGCACATGGAGCGAGGATGAACATCCACGAATACCAGGCGAAGGAGATCTTCCGGGCCCACGGGATGCCCGTGCCGCCGGGGGAGGTCGCAACCGATCCTGAACGGGCCGCGGCCCTGGCCGGGGAGTACGGCGGCCGGGTGGTGGTCAAGGCCCAGGTGCACGCCGGCGGTCGCGGCAAGGCCGGGGGCGTGAAGCTGGCCTCGGGGCCGGAGGAGGCGGCCGAGGCGGCGCGCGCCATCCTGGGCATGCAGATCAAGGGCCTCACAGTTCATAAGGTGCTGGTGACGCCCGCGGCCGAGATCGCCTCGGAAGCCTACGTGGGCATCGTCATGGACCGCTCCAGCCAGCAGCCGGTGTTCATGGTCTCGTCCGAGGGAGGGATCGACATCGAGGAGGTGGCGCGGGAGAAGCCCGAGGCCATCCACCGCCAACCGATCGACCCGCGGTACGGACTCCTCAACCACCAGGCGGCGCGTCTGGCCTTCCACCTCTACGACGACATCGGCATCGTGCGGCAGGCCTCCGATGTCCTGCTCCGGCTGTGGCACGCCTACGAGGACTCGGGCGCCACGCTGGCCGAGGTGAACCCACTCGTGGTGACGCCCGCCGGGGATGTGGTGGCGATCGATGCGAAGATGAACATCGATGACAACGAGCTGTTCCGGCAGCCCGAGATCGCGGCAATGCGCGACGAGGAGGCCGAGGCCCCCTCGGAGCGCAAGGCCCGCGAGGCGGGTCTCAGCTACATCAAGCTCGAGGGCAACGTGGGCTGCTGCGTGAACGGTGCCGGCCTGGCCATGGCCACCATGGACCTGGTCAAGTACTACGGCGGAGAGCCCGCCAACTTCCTCGACATCGGAGGCTCCTCCAACCCCGACAAGGTCGTGGCGGCGCTGTCGATCATCGGGGACGACCCCAACGTGCGCTCGATCCTGTTCAACATCTTCGGCGGGATCACCCGGTGCGACGACGTGGCCAACGGCATCGTGGAAGCCACGCAGCGGCTGGACCTGGATCTCCCGATCACGATCCGCCTCACCGGGACGAACGAGGAGGAGGGTGTGGCGATCCTGGAGAAGCACGGGTTCCGGGCGATGCTCGACATGGACGAGGCGGTTCAGCGCGCGG
>CAYXHP010000081.1:0-32659 GCA_964465015.1 uncultured Gemmatimonadota bacterium | reverse complement strand
CGCATCCTGTTCCTGGACGAGCCGACCACGGGCCTGGATCCCGTCTCGCGCACCTCGGTGTGGGAGATGCTGCGGCAGATCAAGGCGGAGCACGACCTCACCATGCTCCTCACGACGCACTACATGGAGGAGGCGGACCGGCTGTGCGACCGGGTCGCCATCGTGGACCACGGGCGGCTCCTGGCGCTCGACTCGCCGCTCCACCTCAAGGCCGCGATCCCCGGCGAGAGCACCCTGGAGGCCAGCTTCGCGGGCGCGCCGCCGGACTGGACCAGGCGTCTCGAGCGCCTGCCGGGCGTGGAGAGCGTCAGCGGCGGGGACGGCGCGGTCTACCGGATCGCCTCCTCCGACGGTCCCCTCACGACTACGGCCCTGCTGGCCGAGGCGTCGTCGGCGGGTGTGGCGGTGCGATCCCTGGCCGTCGAGAGCACCACGCTGGACGACGTCTTCGTCCATTTCACCGGCCACGAGCTGCGCGACGAGCTCCAGGGGCCCTCGGCCGCGGACCACCTCATGGTCCGGCCCGGGCGTTAGGGAGGACCACCGTGGACCGCATGTGGGCCATCGTGGAGCGCGACCTGCGCCGTTTCCGGCGGAGCCCCACGCTCATCGTCCTGTCGCTCTTCTTCCCGATCGTCCAGCTGGTGGTGCTGGGCTACGCCTTCGGGGGAAAGGTGCGCCACCTCGAGGTGGGGCTCGTGGACCAGGACGGGGGACTCCCGGCCGTGCAGGTGAAGGCGCTGGGGAACGCGGTCGCCGCCAACGCGCGGACCTTCTCGTTCATCACCTACGACGACCAGAAGCGGGCGCTCGACGACCTCCGCAACGGAAAGCTGAACGGAGTCCTCACGATCCCGCCCGGGTTCTCGCGCCGGGTCCTCGCGGGCGGGTCCCCGAGCGTGGCGCTGGCCGAGGACAACACGGACAACTTCGTGGCCTCGGCGCTCGGAGCCAGCCTCCAGGGACTCGTGCGTGCGTTCCTGCCCCCGGGGGGCGCGGCGCGGATCGCCGCCTCGGCCCCTCCAGGGGCGTCGGCCTCCGCCGCCGGACCCACGAGCGCCGGCGGCTCGGCGGGCCGAACGGGGAGCGCCGGCGGGAGCCGGCCCACCCTGGACGTGGTCGAGCTCTACCCGTACGTGCCCTACATCCAGTACCTGCTGCCCGGCTCGATCGTGATGTCGATCTTCATGATGGTGATGATCGGCGGGGGGATCATCTTCATCGACGACAAGGCTCGCGGTCTGCACGAGGGTTACCTGGTCACGCCCATCACCCGCTTCGAGCTCATCCTCGGATTCAACCTGGCGGGGGCGTTGAAGGCGATCCTGGCCGGCTCGGTGCTCATGTTCATCGGGTCGGTCATCGCGGGCGTCCCGAACCCGTTCGACCCGCTCCGGATCGTGCGGCTGTTCGCGGTGATCTCGATCACCGCGGTCGCGCTGGTGAGCATGATGTTCCTGCTCATGGTGCGGGTCGAGGACCCCCTCATCCCGCGCGCCACGTTCGGCGTGCTGAACACGTTCCTGTTCTTCCCGAGCGGTGCCGTCTACCCGCAGCAGGGGTTCCCCAAGTGGCTGAGGGTGATCGCGGTCGCCGACCCGTTCACCTACTCGGTGCACGCGCTCAAGAGTCTGCTCCTGAAGAACACCGGCTTCGGCGCCATCGCCCTGGACCTGGCGTATCTGGCGCTGTTCGCGGCCGTGACCATGACGGCGGCCACCTTCCTGTTCCGGCGCGAGCTGTGAGCGTCCGATGAGCATCGGGCGAGGCGAGGGCCGGAGCGGGCGACGGGCGGAGAGACGGGGGCCCGAGAGACCGCGGAGCGGCGCGGATCCGAGCGGATCGACCCTGCGGCGGTCGGGCGGCCGGCGATCCGAGGGGTCGGGCCGCGGCCGGTCGGAGCGACCCGACCGTGGCCGCCGGCACACCGGGGACGACGGGGATACTCGCCAGCGACTGATCGAGGCGGCCACGCGCCTGTTCAGCGAGGAAGGCTACCGGAGGGTCACGGTCCGGGAGATCTGCCGGGAGGCGGACGCCAATGTGGCCTCGGTGAACTACCACTTCGGCGACAAGCTGGGTCTCTACCGCGAGATCGTGGACGAGGCGCTCGAGTCCATCCGGGGCTCCGATCCGGCCATCCAGGCGCCGGAAGGGGCTCCTCCCGAGGAGCGGCTCCGCCGCTACGTCCTCAGCTACCTGCCCCGGCTCGCGCGGCCGGAGGGGAAGGCGGTGTGGATGCAGCGCCTCATGGCGCACGAGATGCAGGAGCCCACGCCGCTCGCCCCCTGGATCGCGGAGCAGGTCATCCTCCCCAGGATCCGCTACCTGGCCGGCGCGATCGCCGAGCTGCTGGACTGCCCCGGGGACGATCCGCGGGTGGGCCGGTGCGTGATCAGCCTCCAGGCCCAGTGCCTGTTCTACATGCCCAACCGCTTCCGGAGCGCGGCCTTCCCGGGCTGGCGCGAGCTCTCGGACGAGGAGCTGGCCGAGGCGGCCGAGCACATCGCTTCCTTCTCCCTGGCGGGCGTTCGGCAAATCGCGACCGGCGCCTGACGGCCGCGGTTGACAGCGCTCGCCACGGGACGTAGCCTTCCAACGTGCTGTATTGAGAATGAGTCTCAACACCGCTGAGAGCGCTCCAGGACGTGGAAGCCGAATCCTCCAGCCGATCGAACGCGGCGCTGCGCATCTTCCTGACCGTGGCGGCGCTCGTCGTGGGCGGCGTCATGGTGTGGCAGGCGCTGACCGCGGGCGGCAGCCCGGATCCGCTGGTCGCCGGGTCCTCGGGTTCGGCCGTGCTCGATATCGGTGTGCTCGTCTTCCGGGAGGGGCTCGAGTCGATCCTGGTGCTGGCCGCCATCATGGCCACCATGGTGGGAGCGGCCCGGCGGTTCCGCGGGCCGGTAGCTCTCGGAGCGGGACTGGGGCTCGTCGCCTCGCTCGTCACGTGGCAGATCGCGATCGGGATCGTCGACAACCTCACCCGCAGCATTCCCGCCCTCCAGGTCCAGGCGGTCACGGGCCTCCTGGCGATCGTGGTGCTCCTCCTCGTCATGAACTGGTTCTTCCACAAGATCTACTGGACGGGCTGGATCTCGGCCCATACCAGGCGTAAGAAGGAGCTGCTGGACCGGGCCGAGCAGCCGGATGCCAGCGGTGTCCGGGTCCTGGCCGGACTGGCCTTCCTGGGCTTCACCTCGCTGTACAGGGAAGGTTTCGAGATCGTGCTGTTTCTGCAGAACTACCGCCTGAAGCTCGGGTCTGGACCCGTGCTGCACGGCGTGTTGGCGGGAGCCGCGCTCACCGGCATCGTGGCAGTGCTCACCTTCGTGGCCCACCGCCGGCTTCCCTACAAGAAGATGCTGGTCCTCACCGGCGTGCTGCTGGGCATCGTCCTCCTGGTGATGGTGGGAGAGCAGGCGCAGGAGATGCAGCTCGCGCACTGGCTCCCGACCACGACGATCCCGTGGCTCGTGGGCGTGATCCCCGCCTGGCTCAAGATGTGGTTCGCCGTATTCCCCACGGTGGAGACGCTGGCCGCGCAGATCCTGGCCGCCGGGCTGGTCCTGGGCTCCTACGCCGTGGTCCGGCGCCAGGTGGCTCGCGCGGTACGGCGCGCGGAGGCCGCGGCAGGCTGATCGGTCTCAGCCAGTAGCTCGGGACCCCCCGCGGCGCCGCCCATCGCGCCGGCGCTCGACGGATCCGACCCCGTCACAGTTCGGCTCGCCGGACCTTGCAGGATGCCGCCGGTCCGGCCATGGTGGACGGGCATCCACAGGTCTCCTCCCTGGAGCGGCCTATCCCCATAGCGAATCCCGGCTCCCGTCTCGCCGCGCTGTTGGCGGAGCTCCGCCGCCGCAGCGTGCTGCAGGTCGGTGGGGTCTACCTCATCGTGGCCTGGCTCGTCATCCAGGTCGCCACCGCCACCTTCCCCGTCCTCCTGCTTCCCGACTGGGCGTTGCGGGCCGTCGTCATGGCCTCCATCCTCGGTTTCCCCGTCGCGCTCGTCCTGGCGTGGGCGTTCGAGATCACCCCGGAGGGCGTGCGTCGGACGCCCGACGCCGAGGACCTCCAGGCGCCGGCCATCCCCCGCGGCGTGCGCTACGCGCTCGTGGCCGGGGTCCTCGTCGTCACCTCGGCCGTGGGCTGGGCCGTGTGGACGCGCTGGCTGGAGCCGCGCGCCGACTCGGCGGTCGCGGCAGGCTCTGCCGACCGACGACCTCTGGACGAATACGGGGTCGCCGTGCTCTACCTGGATGACTTCAGTCCTCAGGGGCAGCTGTCCTACCTGGCCGACGGGCTCACCGCCGGACTGAACCACGCGCTGACCCAGATCGGACCCCTGCACGTCATCTCCATGAACGGGGTCAAGCCGTTCCGAAATGGGACCCTGTCCCCCGACAGCATCGCCAGGATCCTGGGCGTCCGCTGGCTCGTCGAGGGCAGCATGGAGCCGACGCAGGAAGGGTTGTCGGCGACGATCCAGCTGGTAGATGGGCGGACGGGGCTCGAGGTGCTCAGCACCGTCCTCACGGAGCAAGGGAAGAACCCGCTCCACCTTCGCGACCAGATCGTGGAGGCGGCCGAGCGCCAGCTCGGGCAGAAGCTGGGCCGCGAGCTGGCCGCGGAGCCGAATCGGACGGGGACCACGAACTCCGACGCGTGGAGCCTGGTCCAGCAGGCGAAGGCGCTCGAGGAACAGGCGGACACGCTCCGGTGGACCCTCGGCGACACCATCGCGGCCCGGTCGGCTCTCGTCGAGGCGGACAGCATGCTGACCCGGGCGTCGAAGCTGGACGACCGCTGGCTGGAGCCCATCATCGAACGCGGCTGGGTCGTGGCCAGGCAGGGCGGGCTCAGGCCAGGATCGCACGGAACCTATGGACTGACCCGCCTCGACTCGGGTCTCGCCCTGGCCGACGAGGCCCTGCGCCGCCGACCCGGGGATCCCGCCGGTCTCGAGCTGCGTGGGTCTCTGCGTGTGGTGCTCACCTACAGCGCCGACAGCATGACGGTCGACTCTTTACGGAGACAGGCGACCTCCGATCTCGAGCAGGCCGTAGCGGCCGATTCGACCCGCGTGTGGGCCTGGATCTCGCTGGCCGAGCTCTTCCGCACAGAGGGGAGGTTCGCGGAGGCGTCGCAGGCGGCCCAACACGCACTGAAGGCGGATCCGTTCCTCATCAACGGCGAGAACGAGATCCTCTACATCGTGGCCCACACCTGGCTCGAGCTCGAGGAGGTGGACCGGGCCAGCCGGTGGGTCGACGCCGGGCGACGACGTTTCCCGGCCGACTACTGGTTTCCCGGCCAGAAGCTGGTCATCCTGGCGGGATCGGGAGAGGCGGCCACGGTGCCGGCCGCCGCAGATACGGCCTGGATGCTGTGCAGCCAGGTCGCGCACCTGGCGGGGCTGCCGAGGTACGATTTCGGCCGTCTCCAGGTGGCGGCCGTCCTCGCGCAGGTCGGACGAGCCGACAGCGCCCGGGCCCTCATCCGGCGCACGCGTGCCCACGGCTCGGCGAGCGCGTGGGGTGACTACTACGAGGCCAATGCCCGCGTCCAGCTGGGCGACACGGCCCGGGCGATCGAGCTCCTGGGGCAGTACCTGAAGGCCTACCCCAACCAGCGAGCCTACATCGCGCGCGACTGGTGGTGGAAGCCGCTGCGCCCCGATTCGCGCTTCGAGGCCCTGGTCAGCGGGGCGGACTGAGCTCGGTCGAGAGCCCCGCGCGCTACGAGCCCGGACCGATGATGACGTCGGGATCCAGGATTCGGACCTCGCTTCCATCATAGAGCGCCACGATGTACTTGTAGGTGCCATACTTGGCGTTCGCCGCCACGGTGGCCCCCATGTGCTTGCCCTTCTGAGCCCCGATACCCTTGCCATGAGCGCTCGCGCCGAACGGCATGTCGTTCGATGGTACGACGATCGTCCAGGGACCCGCGTCGCTCCCCCACTCCACCTTGTCGCCCCGGTGGACCATCACCGGATCGGGGCTGACCGAGAGCGTCCCGGAGCTGGCATCGTAGTCGATGCTCACCGAGACGGTGGTGGGTGGTGGAGCCGGGGGCCCGTCGGTGAGCGGAAAGAAGGCGAGGGGAGGGAGGGCGATGAAGCCGACCGCCGCCGCGCGCAGGCGTGAATGGGTGAAGCGCATGGTCTTCTCTCCGCTCGGGTCGAGGAGTGCACGCCGGCCGGACTCGGCCGGGACCGAGGCTCGTTCAGAGAGACTAACGTCGATCCGGCGCCTCCGGTAGGCCGGGGGGACGAGAGCGACCGGCGTCGACGTCGCGGTGCCGGCAGGCCGTAAACGACGGCTACGGCCCTCTCCGCCACGTGGCGAGGCTCGGGCGTCTCGGATAGATTCGCGGGCCGACCCCTGCCAGGAGACCCCCGGTGCCCAGCTTCGATTCGCGAACCGCGCCCGTCCGCCCCGACCGTACCCCCCGCCCGGAGCACCTCACGCTCCGCCAGCCGACCGGAGCTCTCGCTGCCTGGCTCCTGGTGCTCGGGGCGCTCTGCCTCGATGCCGGCGCGCTCCGCGCGCAGGAGGTCGACCCGTCGCTGTTCTCGGGCATGAGCTGGCGCCTGGTGGGCCCGTTCCGGGCCGGACGGTCGGTGGCGGCCACGGGCGTGCCGGGCCAGCCCGCGCGCTTCTACTTCGGGGCCGTCGACGGTGGAGTCTGGGAGACCTCGAACGCGGGACTCACCTGGGAGCCGCGCTTCGATGCGGCGCCGGTGGGCTCGATAGGGGCGATCGCGCTCGCCCCCTCGAACCCGAACGTGCTCTACGTCGGGACCGGCGAGGCCGACATCCGTGCTTCCAACGCGGCGGGAGACGGCATGTACCGCTCGGACGACGCGGGGAGGACGTGGCGCCACGTCGGCCTCCCGGACTCGCGCCGCATCGGCCGCATCCTGGTGGACCCGCGCGATCCCGATCGCGCGCTGGTCGCCGCCCTCGGGCACGCCTACGGACCCAACGAGGAGCGCGGCGTCTTCCTCACCACCGACGGGGGGAAGACGTGGACCAAGACCTTGTACCGGGACCCGAACACGGGCGCCGTCGACCTGGCCTTCTCGCCGTCGGCCCCCGACACCGTGTTCGCGGCCCTGTGGGGCACGCGCCGTCCCCCGTGGAACGTGTATCCGCCCTCCAGCAGCTACGGGGCCGTGTATCGGAGCGCGGATGGTGGACGGAGCTGGAAGATGGTCGGTGGCGGTCTCCCCGGCGGTCCGGGGGTGGGCCGGATCGGCATCGCCGTCGCGCCCTCGGATCCGGAACGAGTGTACGCGCAGGTGGATGCCATCGACGACGCCGGGAAGGGCGGCATCTACCGCTCCGACGACGGGGGCCGGACCTGGCGCCTCACCGATGACGAGGATCGCGTGTGGCACCGCGGCTGGTACTTCGGCAGCGTCACGGTCGATCCGAAGAACCCCGACGTGGTCTACGCCATGAACACGAGCGTCTACCGCTCCGAGGATGCCGGGAAGACGTTCGAGGGCTTCAAGGGGGCTCCCGGAGGAGACGACTACCACCAGCTGTGGATCGACCCGTCCGACCCCGTCCACATGATCCTGGCCTCCGATCAGGGTGTCATCGTGAGCGTGGACGGCGGCGGGAGCTGGAGCTCCTGGAACAACCAGCCCACCGCCCAGCTCTACCATGTCGTGGCCGACCACGGCTTCCCCTACAAGCTCTACGGCTCCCAGCAGGACTCCGGCTCGCGCTGGATCCTCTCCCATGGCTCCGGATACGGCGGCATCAGCTTCCGCGACTGGGGGAACGCCTGCGCCGGCGGCGAGAGCGGCTACATCGCCATCGACCGACTCGACGAGGACATCCTGTACGGGACGTCGTACGACGGGTCGGTGGTGCGCTGCGACCAGAGGACGGGCGTCCGGCAAGACATCTCACCCGAGGCGGCCTGGCCGGACTCCACATTCCGGGTCTCGTGGACGATGCCGATCGTGACCTCGGACGCCGACGCGCACGCCGTCTATTTCGGAGACCAGTACCTGTTCGAAACGCGCGACCGGGGGCAGAGCTGGAAGAAGATCAGCCCCGATCTCACGCGGAAGGCCCCGGGCGTGCCGCCCAACCTGGACTCGGCCACGGCCCACGACCAGACGGCGGCCGAGCGGGCGGGAACCCGGTGGGGCGTGATCTACTCGATCGCCCCCTCGCCCCTGGACTCGGCCGAGGTGTGGGTGGGGACGGATGACGGGCTGGTGTGGGTGACGAGCGACGGCGGAGGGAGCTGGAACGATGTCACGCCGCCCGCGCTCACGCCCTGGAGCAAGGTGGCCATGATCGAGGCCTCCCGCGCCGATTCGGCCGAGGCGTACGTGGCCATCGACCGCCACCGCCTGGACGACTTCGCCCCTCACCTGTACCGCACGCTCGATCGCGGCCGGAGCTGGCAGGAGATCGTCAAGGGGCTTCCGGCGAGCGCCTGGGTCAACGCCGTCCGCGAGGACCCCGCCCGGCCGGGCCTGCTGTTCGCCGGCACCGAGGCCGGCGTGTACGTCTCGTTCGACGACGGGGACCGGTGGCAATCGCTGCGGCTCGGCATGCCGGCCACCTCGGTGCGCGACCTGGCCGTGCGGGACGGAGACCTCATCGCCGCGACGCATGGCCGCTCCATGTGGGCCCTGGATGACGTCGAGCCGCTCCGGGAGCTGGCGCGGATCGAGGGGGCGCGCGGGGGCTCCTCGGCCGGGTCGGCCGCATCGGCCGGGCCGACCGGGTCCCACGTCCACCTGTTCCGCCCCGACACGGCGATCTTGCTCCGGGGCCGGAGCTTCTCGGTGCCCGCCTCGGCGCGGCCCTACGTGGACCCGGTCGAGCTCGCCGCAGGCGACAACCCACCGTCGGGCGCCGTGATCGACTACTACCTGCCGGCGAACGCCGACTCGGTCGCGCTCGAGGTCCTCGGCGAGGACGGACAGGTGGCCCGCCGGTACTCGAGCACCGAGAAGCCCCACCGCACCGATCCGAAGAGCCTCGACATCCCGGCCGGCTGGATCCGGACACCCGCCGTCCTTCCGGCCACGGCCGGGATGCACCGGTGGGTGTGGGACCTGCACTTCGCCAGCGCATCCGGGGGCGGCCGTGGGGGAGGATTCTTCGGCGGAGGGAACGGCCCCTGGGCGGTCCCGGGGAGCTACACCGTCCGTCTCGTGGTGGGGGCCGACACGGTGGCGGCGCCGCTCCGGGTCGTGACCGACCCGCGCTCGACGGCCCGGCCGGCCGCGCTCCGGGCGCAGCTGGCACTGGCCCGCGAGGTCGAGGCGGCCACGGCTCGCGCCGCCGCCGCGCTCCGCGAGATCGGGGGCGTGCGGTCGCGCATCGACTCCGTGAAGCCGAAGGCGTCGGGCCGGACCTCCCTGGTGGCCGAGCTCGCCGACGTCGACGGCCGGGCGGAGGCGATCCAGGGAACGCGGGCCCGGCCCAACCCGGACGCCGCGGGTGTCGGCGACGGTGGACCCGCGCCGGGCACGCTCCTCTATCTGCAGGGCTTCCTGCGTGGCCTGCAGCGCACGGTCGAGGGCGGGGATTCGGGACCCACGGACCAGGCCAGGACCGGCTTCCAGAAGGCGAGCGCCTCCCTGGACGCGGCGCTGGCCCGCTGGAGCGCACTCCGGAAGGGCGCGATCTCGGACCTGGACGCCAGCCTCCGGCAGGCCGGCCTTCGGCCGGTCGGCGCGGCTACCGGTACGGGGCGGTCATCCCCCCATCGACGATGAAGGAGTGGCCGGTCACGTAAGAGGCCGCCTCCGAGCACAGCCATACGATGGCATCGGCCGCCTCTTCCGGGCGGCCGATTCGAGCCACCGGGATCCGGAGCTCGTACTGCTGGCGCGCCGCCCGCTCGCCGCCCATGTGATCGAAGATCCCCCGGAGCATGGGAGTGTCGATGGCGCCGGGCACGAGCGCGTTCACACGGACGCCAGCCTGCGCGTACTCGAGGGCAGCGGCCTTGGTGAGGGCCAGCACGCCCGCCTTGCTGGCCGAGTAGATGGACCCGCGTGCCGCCGCGCCCAGGCCGTTCACCGAGGAGACGTTGACGAGCGCGCCACCGGTGGGCTCCTGGCCCAGGATCTGGCGGATCTCGTGTTTCATGCACAGCCACACGCCCTTGAGGTTCACGGCGATCGTACGGTCGAACTCCTCCTCGTCGAACTCCACGGTCGTGTGGAAGACCCCGGTGTCGGCGGCGGCGTTGTTCACCGCCGCGTCCAGGCGTCCGAATCGGTCCACGGTCTCCCGTAGGAGCCGTTCCACGTCGGTGGCCCGGCTGACGTCAGTGGCCACGAACAGCGCCTTTCCGCCCGCCTCCTCCACCTCTCGGACCACGGCCCGGCCGCGCTCTTCTCCCCGGGCGGCCACCACGACCCGGGCCCCCCGACGCGCGAAAGCCAGCGTCGCGGCACGGCCGATCCCCGAGCTCCCACCGGTGATCAGGGCCACGCGGCCCTCGAAGTCCCTCATCGTCTCGCGCTCATGGGTCATGCGAGCCCTCCCCCGGGGATGCAGGTTCCCGGATCTCGTACAGTCGGTGCATGGCTCCGGTCCCGGAATAGAGTTCATCGCGCAGGTAGCGGAAGCCCAGCTTCTCGACCAGCCGACGCGACCGCTCGTTCCGGGGATGGTGGCCGGCCACGATGGCACGGGCTCCGAGCTCCGAGAAGCCGTGCTCCACCACCGCGCGGACCACCTCCTCGGCCAGGCCGCGGCCCCAGTACGCCGGGAGGAGATGGACCCCGACCTCGTATACCCTCCGGTCCGGATCGTAGGGACGCAGCCCGCAGCAGCCCACGAACTCCTCCGTCGCGAGCTCGAAGAGCGGCCAGTACTGCACGCCGTGCTCCTCGTGGCACGCCATCTCACGATCGAGCCGCTCGGCCACCTGCGTTCGGTCGAGCCGGCCCCGGCGGTCGAAGAGCCGCGTGACCCGCGGGTCACCCCACAGACTCATCGCCAGATCCAGGTCGTCGGGCTCCCAGGCGCGCAATCCCAGGCGCCGGGTGGTGAGGATCCAGGACGCTGACGCCCCGGATGGCCTCACGGCGGCCCGACAGCGGCGGCCGGCGAGGACCCGACAGCGGCGGCCGGCGGCGACCCGGGCCGTGGACCGTGCAGGGCGCGGAGCCCGCGGGTCAGCCCCACGGGGACGACCGACGTGTGGGTCTCGCCCCCCAGGACGTGAAACTCCTCATCGAGCGAGCGACCACCTCGGCCCGCTCTTCGGCCACGCGGGCCTCCAGCTCCACCACTCGTCCAAGAGGAAGCGGAGGAACTCGGGCGACCGGCGGATCGGGCGAGGGTCCCCGGAAGCCCGGGACCGGCGGCGCGATCCACAGCCGGTAGTCAGCGTCCGCCGCGGCGGAGCGCCCCCGGCTCCCTGGCCCGGACGTAGGGAAATCACCCACGTCCCGCTGCAGGAATCCCCCGACAGACGCGGAGGAGGCTGGAGGGCCAGCTTGTACATTCCGAGAAAGGAGGCGCGACGTGTCCCGTCAACATAGAGATCTCCTCTGGAGCCTCGCCCTCGTGCTCCTCGCCGCCGGGCTGGCGCTCCTGGTCACGACCTCGAGCCTGGCGGCTCGCTAAGCTACGCGTCGCAGCCTCTCCGACCCTTCCCCGGCCGGCCCTTCACCGGCCTGCCGATCGCCGGCCGCGGGCCGCCGGTGTCGCGGACCTCCAGACGGCCGCGAGCGCTCAGCCGGCGTCCGCCTCTCCCGACAGCCCCATCTCCCCCGCCAGCTCCCGTCCCAGCTCCGCCACGATCCCGGGAATCTCGTCCATGTCGATCGACGTGGTGTTGAAATTGACCACGCACGAGCGAAGGGTGTAACGGCCGCCGATGACCGCGTTCGAGAGGAAGGCGCGTCCGGCCTTCTGGAGCCGGTCCAGCAGCGACTGATTGAGCTCGTTCAGTCGCTCCTCGGTGCCGGCCTCTCCGACGCGGGGGCGGAGCGCGGCGGGCACGTACCGGAAGGTCGTGATACTGAGCTCGTTCGTGAACAGCTCCAGCTCGGGGTGCTCGCGCACGCGCCCGGCCAGGTGAGCGGCCAGCGCGATGTCGTCGGAGATCATGCGTTCGTAGCCGCGGCGACCGGCCTGGCGCAGGGCGAGCCACACCTTGAGCGCCCGGAAGCCGCGCGAGTTCTGGAGCCCGAAGTCCACGTAGTTGGTGGCCTCCACGCCGAAGTGGTAGTAGGCCGGGTGGTAGGCGAAGGCGGCGCGCAGGTCGGAAGGCTCGCGCACGAGGGCGCAGCCCGCCTCGAGCGGGGCGTACAGCCACTTGTGCGGATCGATGGCGATCGAGTCCGCCATGCCCAGGTGGGCCAGCTCGGGATGGGCGCCCGGCACGGCGGCCGCGAAGCCCCCGTAGGCCCCGTCGACGTGGAACCAGAGCCCGCGCTCCCGGCACACGCCCGCGAGGGCGCGGAGCGGATCGACGGCCCCGGTGCTCACCGAGCCCGCCGTGCCGACCACCATGATCGGCCACAGGCCCGCCGCTCGGTCCGACTCGATGGCCCGCTCGAGGGACCCGACGTCCATGCGCAGGTCCGAGTCGGTCTCGATCCAGCGGACAACGCCGGTTCCCAGTCCGAACAGGTCGGCCGCCTTCTGCACCCAGGTGTGCGTCTCGGCCGAGACGTACACGACCGGATCGGCATCCAGGGCGCGCAGGCCGCGCTCGCGGACCGCCTCGCCCATGACGGCCGTGCGTCCGGCCAGGAAGCCGGTGAAGTTGGCCATGTTCCCGCCGCTCACCAGCAGCCCTCCGCACTCGCGTGGATAGCCGACGAGCTCGGCCATCCAGCGCACGGCCTGCCCCTCGATCTCGCTCGCCATGGGCGAGAGAATCCACGCGCCGCAGTTGGCATTGACCGCCGACGCCAGGAGGTCCGCGAGGATCCCGAGCGGCGTCGGTCCCGCGGTGATATAGCCCAGGAACTTGGGGTGCGCGTTGAAGGTCGAGTGGTCGAAGAGGAGGCGGGCCGCTTCGTCCAGGAGCTCCCGGGCGTCGCTCCCCGTCTCGGGAAGGGACGCCTCACCCCCGATCAGCGCCCGCAGCTCCTCGGGCCCCTCGGGCGGCACGACCGGCCGATCCGGGAGGCCGGCCAGGAATTCGGAGATCTCGTCCACCAGCCGGTGTCCGAGCTCACGGAAACGCTCCGGATCCATGGCCACGGGCGTATCGGCTCCGCCACGCACAGCGCGCATCACTTCTCCTCTTCCCGAGGCTGTCGGGTCGTACGCGAACCTCTCCTCCCCGTCCGGGGCGGACCCGGACAGGACGTCCCCGCTCCTGGGCCACAGCATAAGGCCGGCGGCGTCCGGCCGAGAGAGCCGGCGGGTCGTGCGAGCCGAAACCGGCTCCAACCGCCATCGCCCGGGCGGCGTCCAAGCTCGATGAGAGCGACCCTCGAGGCCCCGGAGAGCCGGGACTCGTCCCGGCGGGAGCGACAGCGATGGGAGAATGGACTCGGGACCTGCGACTGGCGTTCCGCGCGCTGCGGCGCCGGCCGGGCTTCGCGGTCACCGTGCTCGGGACGCTGGCCCTCGGCATCGGGGCCAACACGGCCATCTTCGGCATCTTCCGGACCGTGTTCCTCGAGCCTCTCCCGCTCCCCGACGCGGGCCGCCTCACGTTCGTGATGGAGCAGGGAGGCTTCGGGTGCTGCGGTCCCGCTTCGGGGCCCGACTACGTGGATTGGACCGAGCGCCAGCGGTCGTTCTCCGGCATGGGGATCCTCTCGCCGGGGACGGTCACCCTCACCGGAGGCGGCGAAGCCAGGCGCGTCTACGCCACCGCCGCGTCGGCCAGCGTGTTCCGTCTGCTGGGCGTGGCGCCGCGGCTGGGGCGGACTCTCCTCGACGCGGACCAGGCTTCCCCATCGGTCGTGGTCCTGAGCTACAGCCTGTGGCAGAGCCGCTTCGGGGGCCGGAGCGACGTCCTCGGGTCCACCCTCGACATCGACGGCGCGCCCCATGCGATCGTCGGCGTGATGCCGAAAGGCTTCGACATTCCCTCCCCCTGGGCCCGGACGATCCACCACCAGCTCTACACGCCCTTCGACGCTTCCTGGCTCGGCGGCAACCGCGGGTCGCACAGCTATCCCGTGGTGGCCCGCCTGGCCCCGGGAGTCTCCCGCGCCATGGCGCAGGCGGACATGGACCGCATCATGGGCGACCTCGCGCGGGCCTACCCGACCACGAACGCCGACCGCGGAGTCCGGGTGTTCGGCGCCCACGACTACATCTTCGGCAGCGCCGGCCGTGAGCTCGGCCTCATCCTGGGAGCCGCGGGGCTCGTTCTCCTGATCGCCTGCGGCAACGTCGCCGGGCTCCAGCTGGCGCGCGCCGCCGACCGGGAGACGGAGCTGGCCGTGCGCACCGCGCTCGGGGCCTCGCGGCGGCGACTGGTCCGGCTCCTGTTCTCGGAGAGCGTGCTGGTGGCCGCCCTGGGCGGGCTGGGGGGCGTCCTGGTCTCGATGCTGGCCGTGCGCGGGCTCCGCTCCCTGCTCCCTCCCACCTTCCCGCGCGCAGCCGAGGCCGGGATCGACGGCTGGACGCTCCTGTTCGCCGTCGGCGTCTCCGGGCTCACCGCCCTGGCCTTCGGGATCCTCCCGGCCCTCCTGGCCTCGCGCAGCGATCCCGCCTCGGGCCTGAGGGAGCGCGGCACCTCCACGCGGGACCCGGCCCGGGAGCGCGTGCGCGACTCTTTCATCGTCGCGCAGATCGCGCTCGGACTCGTGCTCGCCAACGGCGCCGTGCTCCTGGTCCGCAGCTACACTCACCTGCTGAGCCAGGACGAGGGCTTCCGGCCGGCCCACGTGCTCACGGTGTCGGTACAGCCCTCGGGCGACCGATACGCGGACGCGACCGCCGTGTCCGCCTACTACGACCAGGTCCGCGCTCGCATCGCGGCCATCCCGGGCGTGGACGCGGTGGGGACGGTGAGCCGTCTTCCGCTGGCCGGCGGCGCGAACGGCAACATTCGAGTCGAAGGAAGGCCGGCGCCGAAGGTGGCCGAGCAGGGGCCGCTGGTCGAGGTGACCAGCATTTCCGGGGACTACTTCGGGGCCATGGGGATCGACCTGGTCCAGGGTCGGGCGCTCGTTCCGGCGGACACCGCCTCGGGCGCCGTGAACGTGGTGATCAATCGCCACTTCGCCCGGGAGATCTGGCCACGAGAAAGCCCCCTCGGGAAGCGCTTCGCCTTCAGCGGCAACCCGCCCGCATGGCTCACGGTGGTGGGCGTGGTCGGCGACGTCCGGCAGTGGGGCCCCGAGAAGCCGCCGATCAGCCAGGTCTACTTCCCGCTCACCCGAGGCTGGACCAATTCCGCCTACGTGGTCGTACGGACCCGCGGCGATGCCCTGTCCGTGGCCGGATCGGTACGCCGGGCCATCATCGGGGTGGACCCGTCGCTGGCCCCCTCGGACATGCGGACGATGACCGAGCGCGTCGACCGGACCTTCGCCCAGCGACGCTTCTATACGACCCTCATCGGCCTGTTCGCCCTCGCCGCTCTCCTCCTGGCGGGAGTGGGGATCTACGGGACCGTCTCGTACTACGTCACCCGGAGGATGCGCGAGCTCGGAATCCGGATGGCCCTGGGAGCCCCCGGCCGGAGCATCGTCGGGCTGGTCGTCGCCCGCGGCGCCCGCCTGGCGGGCTGGGGCATCGGCCTCGGTCTCGTGGGCGTGTGGGCCACGCGAGCGGTCGTGGCGAGGTTCGTGTACGGCATCGCCGCGCTCGATCCGTGGACGGTCGCCGGCGGCTGCGTCCTCCTCGTCTCGGTGGCCATCGCCTCGGCCGCGCTCCCGGCCCGCCGGGCCGCGGGACGGGCCCCGTTGATGGCGCTACGGGCCGAGTAGGGGCCTCACCAGCTCCGTCCGCCAGGTCGAGGGATCCCCGCCCGATTCCGGCCCCGTGACGTACCGCTCCCACGGGTCCGGTGCCCAGCGGTGGCCGGCGGATTCCATCCAGGCCTGGAACTCCTCCCAGGCTCCCCCCAGGCCCTCGTAGGCGCCGTGGTATACGGTGCGGGCCACGCGTGCGGCAGGGAGCCGGCCCGGCCGGACCCGGCCCCTGGCCGCGACCGGTCGCGCGACGGGCAGGCCGACCTCGAAGTCGAACATCTCGGGATCCATCCGCAGGTGGTGGGCGAACACGGGGCCCGTCGGAGGTATGCCTTGCTCGGACAGGACCCTCATGAGCTCCTCGATGGCGGGCCCCATGACCTCGGGCATACGCTCGCGCTCGATCGTGAGGTGGATGACGGCCGCGTGCTGCTCGGGCACCGCCTCCACGCGGGGCGTCTCGATCATGGTCTCACTCCCTCGCGAACCGTGCGAAGTGGACCCCCTGGGGGTCCGTGGCCTGCGCCATGCAGCCGCAACTCTCCCGGTCCTGGCTGTCCCGGCCGAGGGCCTCCGGGCAGAACTCCCGTGCGCATAACAGGTCGGGCGTCGGGAGATCGTACCCTCCCCGGTATGCGGCGCGGCTCACGACACTCCCGACTCTCGCCACGCGATCGCGAGCACCGGGGACGGTCGAGCGATCTAGCGGGTCGGCTCGCCGACCGCCGGCCCCACGATGGCCCCCTCGAGGCCGGCCACCCGGCGGGCGATACCCAGCTGTCCCACGTGATAGGCCTGATGCAAGGCCAGGAAGCCGAGCGCCCCGGCACGCGTGGTGTCGCCGCCCAGCGGGTGCGGGACCCGGTCGGCCAGTGCGTCGTCCGCCAGCCGGCCGATGGCCTCGAGGCAGCGGTCCCGCGAGCCGAGGAAGCGGTCCCGGAGCTCCTCCCAACCCAGCGCCTCCTCCGGAGTCCGGATCGGCTCCGAGCGAGGTCCGGCCAGGCGCCCGCATTCCCACACGGGCGGGTCATCCAGCAGCGCCATGACGGCGTTCTGAACATAGGTGAGGTGGCTCAGGATCCAGTTCGCGCAGTTGCCGCTCTCGCCCGGGAGCGCGAGGGAGTCCTCGTGTGTCATCCCCTTCACGTTCATCGCCGTGGCACCGTACACCGCTCCGAACTGGTCTCGGAGGAGATCTCGTACCATGGCCGGTCCCCCTCCCTTGCAGTGTGGCCGGACCGTCGCTGTCGCGACTCAGACCTGGCCGGGCCGGGCGGCCGCCGCGGGCTCGCCTTCTCGCGACCCGACGTCCCCGGCGACCTGTGCGGCTCCTGCCTCTGCTGCCGCCACGGCCGCGTCGACTCCGCGCTTCAGCTGCGCGGTGAGCTCCTCCCCCAGCGCCTCCTCGACGCGCTCCTGGGCCCGCGTCCACACCGGCAGGGCCCGTTCGAGTAGCTGCCGGCCGTCTGCCGTGAGGACCGGCAGGCGGACCCGACCATCGCTCGGGGAGCGGACGATCCGCACGAGGCCATCCTTCTCGAGGGGCCGCAGGCTCCGGGACAGGGTGGTGACGTCCATGGCCAGGACCTCCGCCACCTCGCTCATGGGAGCCTCGCGGGCCTCGAACAGAGCCACGGCGTTCAGCACGGTGAGCTGCGTGGCCTGGATCCCCAGCGGACGTAGCGCCTCATCGTACAGGCGCGTGAGTGCACGGGAGACGCGCCGTACCCGGAAGCAAAGGCAGTCGTCCGCCATCCTCCGGGCCGCTTCCTCGTACCCCATGATACATGCATATACATATTGTTGACGGAGAGGGCAAGATCGAGGCTGCGACGCGGTGGGGAAGGGCTGGCGGGCGCTCCGGAGCGGAACTCAGGGGTCCGGGAGCCTCCACCCGGCGGACCCGGAGTTCAGTCGCGCCTTCACATCGCTGGCGCAGAGAGGCCGCGAAAAACGGAAGCCCTGGACCAGGTCGGCCCCCAGCTCCCGCAGGCGCCGCACCTGGTCGGTCGACTCCACCCCTTCGGCGATCGTCAGCACACCCATGCGGCGACCCAGGGTCAGCATCGTCTCCACGATCGCGCCACTGTTGCCGTCCTCGGTGAGGCCCTGGACGAACGACATGTCGATCTTGAGGCCATCCACCTCGAGGTCGCGCAGGTAGTGGAAGGAGGAGTAGCCGGTTCCGAAATCGTCGACCAGGATCGCCACGCCCCGGCTTCGCATGTCGCGCACGCGGTCGGTGGCCCGGATCACCGCCGATTCGGTGATCTCGAGGTAGATCTGGGCGAGCCCGAGCTCGGACTCCTCGAGACAGCGCTCCAGCATGGCCGGGAATCGATCGGATTCGAACTGCCGGCCGGAGACGTTCATGAGCAGTCGGGTCGGCTCGGCGTCGGGCCGGCTCACCCACCCGGAGGCGTGGCCCAGCGCGGCCCGGCAGAGCTGTTCGCCCAGCTCGTGGATCACGTCGATCTCCTCGGCCAACGGAATGAAGTCGGACGGACCGAGGATCCCTCGCTCGGGGTGCCTCCATCGAGCGAGGGCTTCCCAGCCCCAGATCCGGCCGCCCGCCAGGCTCACCACGGGCTGGAAGAAGACCTCGAACTCCTTCCTGTCGAGACCGCGACGGATATCCTGTTCGAGGCGCAGGAGGTCCCGGTCGGACCGGTCCTCACGGTCGCGGTAGACGTGGACCGACTCACCGGCCTTCTTCTTGGCTTCGATGAGCGCGATGTCCGCGTGACGGATCAGTTGCTCGACATCGCCGTATCCGCTGGCTCGATCGGGATCGTACAGGGCCACGCCCACGTTGAGATCGACTTCGAGCTCACGACCGAGGACGTGTATGGGTCGGCGCAGGCTCCGCAGGAGCCGGTGCGCCGTCGTGAGGGCATCGTCGGGTCTCGTCAGCTCGCCCAGGACGATCGCGAACTCGTCTCCGCCGAAGCGGGCCACCGTGTCGTTCTCTCGTGCCTCCGAGGTCAGGCGCCGTCCCACCTCCTCGAGAACCCGGTCCCCCGCCGTATGACCGAGTCCATCGTTGATCCGTTTGAATCGACACACATCGGTCATCAGGAGGGCGAGCGTCGCCCCGTTGCGCCTCGCCCGGGCAACGCCCCATTCGAGCCGCTCGCGCAAGAGCGTGCGGTTGGCCAGTCCGGTGAGGGGGTCGTGCAGGGCGCGATGTCGGAGGTCGTCTTCCAGGAGCCGACGCTCCGTGACGTCCCGGACGATGCTCAGGATGCGGCTCTCTCCGTCCTCGTCGAGGAGGCTCGCCGTGAGCTGGACGGTCCGTACGGCGCCGTCCCGCAGCCGCGCCTCGATCTCGAAATCCGAGACGGCGCCATCCTCACGAAGTCGCTCCAGCAGGCTCTGTCTCGCGGCGTCATCCACGTACAGTGAGATCGTGTCGACCGTGGGAGGCTCGCTCTCCCCGACCCCGAAGAACTCCAGCCAGGCCCGATTCGCCCGAACGACGTGGCCCGACTCGGTCGTGAGACTGATCGGGTCGCGCGAATTCTCGAAGATCTTCCGGAACCGCTGCTCGCTGCGGCGCAGCGCCTCCCGGGCCGCCCTCTCCTCGCTGACATCCTTCTTGATGGCGATGAAGTGGGTGATCGCATCGCCGCGGTGGCGGACCGGCACGACGCTCATCCCCTCGGGATAGAGGCTCCCGTCCCTTCGCCGATTGACCAGCTCGCCCCGCCACGTTTCCCCGGCCAGGATGGTCGACCACAGCTCCTGGTAGAACGCCTCGTCCTGCAGCCCCGATTTCAGCACGCGGGGATTCCGTCCCCGTATGTCGGGCCACGTCCAGCCCGTCATGCGGCTGAAGGCCGGGTTGGACCACACGATGCTCCCGGTCCGGTCCGTGATCACGATGCCGTGGTCGGTCGCGTCCACGGCGCTCTCGAGCACGTTTCGCCACTCCTCGGCGCGCCGAGTCTCGGTGACGTCCTGCACGCTCCACAGGAGACGATCCTCTCCGGACAGGACGAGCCGGCGGCAGGAGACCAGCATCCGCCCCCTGCGGCCGTCGAGGCTGCGGAAGCCGGCCTCCTCGCCATAGAAGGACCCGTGCCGCATGGCGCGGTCGACGAGCTCGAGCCGCCGGTCGGGATCCTCCCACATGCCGAGCTCGACGGAGGTGGTTCCGCGGAGATCTCCGGGCCGAGCGCCGAACATCGTCGCGAACGCCTGGTTCATCTCGAGCAGCCGGCCCGTGCCGGCGTCCGAGATCACCAGTCCGACCGGGAGGACATCGAAGACCGTGGCCCAGCGTTCCTCGGCGGCCCAGCGCTCGCGCGCCGTTCGATGCCGCAGGTGGGCATAGTGCAGCACCCTGGCCAGAGCCCGGGGGGACAGTTCTTCCCGGGAGAGGAAGTCCGCCGCGCCGGCCGATATCGCCCGGTCGGCGTCCTCGCCATCCTGGCCACCGAGCGCGATGATCGGCGGACGCGTGTCCGCCCGACCCAGACGCTCGATGACCTCCAGGCCGCGGCCGGACGAGATATCGAGGTCCACGAGCACGGCGTCGGCATGGCGATCCCCGAGCAGCTCGACGGCCGTGGTCACGTCGGGGGCGTGCCGGAGCGCGCGATCGATCACGGTCCCCGCCAGGCAATGGCTCACCCGTCGGGTCAGAGTGGGGTCTTCGGCGATGAGGAGGACCTGAAGACGTGACCGGTCCACCCGCTCCCGGGACGTTACGACCATCCGGTCGGCTCGACGCTCATCCGCCGCATTCCTGTCTCTCCGGAATCGCTCCGCTGCGGGCGCGGAGCAGGTGATCTCGCGCCGTCCGCGCGAGGATCGAGGAGTCCCGCATGGATGAAACATCGGTGCCGAGAGGCGGCCGCCGGCGGGTGCCCATGCGAGCGCCCCGGGTCGGGGTGCGTGGCAGCGTCACGGGCCCGGCTGCCGGGGAGCAGAGCGTCACGAGGAATCGCTTTGCATGACAAGCACTTGTAGCCATGGCGTCCGGGAGTCAGTCGGGAGGTTCCGGAGTCCGCGCGTGGGGGTTTTCCCCACGGGGGCCGGGGGATCCGCCAGGGCCGGCCGCTCCCCTGGAGTCCGCTCGTTTTTCGAGATGTTGCCGCATGCTGCGAGACCCGGTGAGGGGCCTTCCACGTCCCGTCGCTGAGGAGCGAGACGTGCTCGCGCCCCACGATATTTAGACTGGCCAAATTCGCTGCTGTCTCCTATGTTCGGGGCGTCCCTTCGCCGGCCGTCCGCGAGGGCGACGGCTCTGCACCTCGAGAATCCTGGACGAGGACCGAGTTCCGTGGCGCGATGGCATCTCCCGGCGGTCGCGGCCCTCACGCTCGCGACGCCGACGTTCCTCCCGTTCCCCCCCGCGGCCGTGCCGCTCTCGATGCGGGGATCCTCCGTGGCGCCGGTCGATACGGTGCCGCTCTACGACGACCTCGGCGATCACCGCTACGGGATCACCACCGGCGTACCGCGCGCCCAGGCGTACTTCGACCAGGGGCTCCGCCTCTACTACGCCTTCAACCACGAGGAAGCCATCCGTTCGTTACGGGAGGCCCAGCGGCTGGACGCGACCTGCGCGATGTGCTGGTGGGGCGAGGCCCTCGCTCTCGGGCCCAACATCAACCTGCCGATGGACTCGGCGGCGGGCGTGGCGGCGCACCGGGCCATCCTCGAGGCGGACGCGCGCAAGGCCGGGGCGTCTGGAGTCGAGCGAGCGCTCATCGACGCCCTGTCCAGGCGATACGGAGCCGATCCCGGCGCGGAGCGCGCCACCAGGGACTCCGCCTATGCCGGGGCGATGAGGAAGGTCGTCTCCGAGTTCCCTCTCGACGTGGAAGCTCGGACGCTCTACGCCGAGGCGCTCATGGACCTGAGTCCCTGGCAGTACTGGAACCGGGACGGCAGTCCGCGCCCGGGCACGCCGGAGCTGCTCCGGCAGCTGGAGCGCGTCATGGCCGAGCGTCCCGACCATCCGGGTGCGAACCACTTCTACATTCACGCCGTGGAGGCCGTGCACCCCGAGCGGGCCGTGGATGCCGCCGAGCGCCTGGCCGGTCTGATGCCGGGTGCGGGGCACCTGGTCCACATGCCCGGCCACATCTACGTCCGGGTGGGCCGGTACGCGGACGCCATCCGGGTCAACGAGCACGCCATTCACGCCGACGAGACGTGGATTCGGGATCAGAGCCCCGAGTTCGGCATCTACGTCGGTGGTTATTACCCGCACAACTACGACTTCCTCGCCTTCGCGGCGAGCATGATCGGCCGTGGCGACCAGGCGATCGGCGCCGCGGAGAGCATGGCCGATCTGACGCCGGCCGACCGGGCGGGGCTCCGGGCATGGAGTTCTTGCAGCACCACATGACGCGGCACCTGCAGATGAAGATCCGCTTCGACCGCTGGGGGGAGATCCTCGAGGCACCGGAGCCGGCCCGGGGACTCGAGCACGCCCGGGGGATGTGGCACTATGCCCGCGGGCGCGCCCTCGTGGCGCGCGGCGACCTCTCCGGGGCCCATCGCGAGCTCGAAGCGCTCCGGGCGGCGGCGGGCGCACCCGGGCTGGCGAACCTCCGGCTGGAGTTCAACACGGCCGGTCGGATCCTGGGCATCGCGACCGAAGTCCTGGCCGGTCAGCTGGCCGCGGCGAAGGGTGACGGCGAGATGGCCGTCACCCACCTCCGGGAGGCGGCCAGACGGGAGGATGGCCTGGTGTACGGCGAGCCGCCGGACTGGTCGATCCCGGTGCGGGAGGAGCTGGGCGAGCTCCTCCTCTCCGAGCACCGCCCGGCCGACGCGGAGACGGCGTTCCGGGAGGACCTGGCCCGCTTTCCGGACAACGGCTGGTCGCTCGGCGGGCTGGCGGCCTCGCTCCGCGCGCAGGGTCGCGCTCGGGAGGCGGAGGCCGTCGAGGCACGCTTCCTGGAAGTGTGGGAGGGGCCGGGCCGGAAGCCGTGAGTCCCCTGGCGGTCAGACCTCGGCCGCGCCCCGTCCGTACTCGGCCCGCAGCACGGTCTTCTGCACCTTCCCGGTGCCCCCGAGCGGCAGGGCGTCCACGAAGATCACATCGTCGGGAAGCCACCACTTCGCCACCTGGCCCTCCAGGAACTCGAGGACGCTCTCCCGCGTGGGGCTTCCGTCCCGCGTCGGCACGGCGATGAGGAGGGGACGCTCGCCCCATTTCTCGTGCGGGATGGCGATCACGGCCGCCTGCGCGATCTCGGGATGGCGCATGGCCAGGTCCTCGAGATCGATCGAGCTGATCCACTCGCCGCCGGACTTGATGAGGTCCTTCTTTCGGTCGGTGATCCTGATGCAGCCTTCCTCGTCGATCGTGGCCACGTCCCCGGTCGAGAACCAGCCCTCCGCGTCCAGGGCGCTGCCGGCTTCATCTCCCAGGTACGCGGAGGCCACCCACGGACCGCGGATCTGCAGCTCGCCGCTGGCGACGCCGTCCCAGGGGAGCGGCGCGCCTCCCTCGTCCACGATGCGCAGCCGAACGCCATACAGCGGCCGGCCCTGCTTCATGAGGACGGCGATCCGGTCGTCCTCGTCCAGTCCGTCGTGGTGCGCCGTGAGCCGGCTGACCGTGGCCACCGGGCTCGTCTCCGTCATGCCCCACCCGTGGCGCACATCGATCCCGCGGTCGAGGAAGCCGTGCAGCATGGATCGGGTCGGAGCGGCTCCACCGGTCGTCGCGATCTGCATGGTCGGGACGCTGGTGCCGGTCTCGTCCCAGTAGGCCAGCAGCCCCAGGTGCACGGTGGGCACACCGAAGTAGTGGGTGACCCCCTCCTGATTCATGATCTCCGTGAGGCCTTCCCCATCGAGGCGCGGACCGGGCAGGACGAGCTTGTAGCCGCACACCGCCGCGGCATAAGGGACGCCCCACGCCATCACGTGGAACATCGGGACGACCGGGAGGGCCACGCCGTCTTCCGCGACCGGGAACGCCCCGGGGAGCGAGCTGCCCATCGCGTGGAGGACGGTGGACCGGTGCGAGAAGACGACCCCCTTGGGATGACCGGTGGTCCCGGAGGTGTAGCAAATGCCCGCCGCCGCGTTCTCGTCCATCTCGGGCCACACGTAGTCGGTGCCGTGCCCGCCGACCCACTCCTCGTAGCAGACCGCCCCGGGCACCTCCGTATCCGGCATGTGCCGCCGGTCCGTGAGGACCACCAGGGTCTTCACAGTCTCGAGCTGGTCCCACACGGCCTCGGCCAGCGGGACGAACGTGAGATCCACGAACAGGACCCGGTCCCTGGCATGGTTCAGCACGTAGACCAGTTGGGAGGAGTGGAGCCGGGGATTCACGGTGTGAAGGATGGTCCCCGTCCCCGAGACCCCGTAGTAGAGCTCCAGGTGGCGGTGCGTATTCCACGCCAGCGTCGCGACCGTGTCCCCTTCCCGGACACCGGCCGCCTGCAGCGCCGCGGCGACCTGGAGGCTCCGGCGGCGCGCGTCTTTCCAGGTGTACCGGTGAATCGGCCCTTCGACCGTGCGCGTGACGATCTCCGTCTTCCCGAACACGGTGGCCGCGTGCTCCACCAGCGACGAGATGAGGAGCGGCGTCTCCATCATGAGTCCACGCATGGGCATCTCCCGAACGACGATGTGGGCCCGGCATGCCAGATACGCTGGCGGCCACGGCGCCGATTGGGGCGCCGATCGACCCGTCGCACAAAGCTAGATTGGCGGCCCGGCGCCCGCACGGGGTCGACGCCGCCACTTGCTGGCCCCGAGCGGCGGATGGATACTGTGGCGGATCGGCGAGAACTTCCGCTGTGAAGGTCTCCTTCCGGTGATCGCTTCAGCATGATGGAAATGGACCGCCCTCCGGCGGGCGAAGCTCCATCTTCCAGGACCGGCGTCCCGGGCGGGATGGCTCCCGGCGAGCCGGCCGAGACCGACGAGCGGGCTCGCCTGGAGCAGGCACTCGCCGGCCGCTACCTCCTGCGTCGTGAGATCGGACGGGGCGGCATGGCGACGGTCTACCTGGCCGAAGACCCGCGCCATGGCCGTTCGGTCGCGCTGAAGGCACTCCGGCCCGAGCTGGCTTCCGTCCTCGGACCCGTACGTTTCCAGAGGGAGATCGAGATCGTCGCCCGCCTCAGTCATCCCCACATCCTCCCACTGCACGACTCTGGAGAGGCCGCCGGCACGCTCTACTACGTCATGCCGTACGTGCAGGGAGGATCGCTGAGGACGAGGCTCGAGCGCGAGGGCCAACTGCCGGTCGAGGAAGCCGTGGCCGTGGCCGGGCAAGCGGCGGCGGCGCTCGAGCACGCCCACGCCCGCGGCGTGATTCACCGCGATGTCAAGCCGGAGAACATTCTCGTCCATGCGGGCGAAGCCGTGGTGGCCGACTTCGGAATCGCACTCGCGGCAGGCGCAGCGGGCGAGCGACTGACCCGAACCGGGCTGGCCGTTGGCACGTCCGAGTACATGAGTCCCGAGCAGTCACTCGGGGACGGTCCGGTGGATGCCCGGAGCGACGAGTACAGTCTGGCTTGCGTGCTGTACGAGATGCTCGCGGGCGAACCGCCCTACACCGGGCGGACGGCGCAAGCGGTCATCGCCAAGCGGCTCACCGACCCGGTGCCCTCGGTGCGGCGAATCCGGCCGGCGGTGCCCGAGGGGGTGGATCGCGCCCTCATGAAGGCACTCTCGCGCGTCCCCGGAGACCGCTTCCCTTCGGCGAAGGCCTTCGCCGAGGCGCTGGTCTCCGAGACTGCGGGCGCCCCGGCGCTCCGGTCGGTGGCGATTCTCCCCTTCCTGAACCTGAGCTCCGATCCCGAGAACGAGTACTTCGCCGACGGGATCACCGAGGACGTGATCGCCCAGGTGTCGAAGGTGCGCACCCTGAAGGTGATCTCGCGCACCTCGGTCATGGCGTTCAAGAACCGGGAGCACAGCGTGCGCGAGGTCGGAGCCCGGCTGGGGGCCGCCACAGTGCTGGAGGGCAGCGTGCGCCGCGCCGGGGACCGGGTGCGGATCGTGGCCCAGCTCATCGACGCCGAGACGGACCGGCACCTGTGGTCCGAGACGTACGACCGACGGCTCACGGACATCTTCGAGATCCAGGCCGACGTGGCGCTGCACATCGCGGCGGCGCTGAAGGCCAAGCTCACGCAGGAGGAGAGCGAGCGCATTCGACGCGAGCCCACCGAGGACATGAAGGCGTATCAGCTCTACCTGCAGGGCAGGCACTGCTTCGCGCGTGCCGGCCGGAGGGACATGCTCAAGAGCATCGAGTACTTCCAGGAGGCCCTGGCCCGGGACCCCGGTTACGCCCAGGCCCACGTCGGCATCGCTCTCGCCTGCGCGGAGCTCATCGAGAACGGCCTGGTCGAACCCGAACGACTCTCCTCTCTGGGACGCGCGGCGGCGATGAGAGCGCTCCAGCTGGATGGAGACCTCGCGTCCGCGCATTCCATCGCGGGCTTCATCGCCTGCATGTGGGATTTCGACTGGGTCCGCGCCGAAGCGGAGCTCCGCCGCGCCCTCGAGCTGAACCCGAGTGATGCCGACACGTACGACTACTACGCCCGCGTGCTCTCGGCCCTGGAGCGGCACGACGAGGCGGTGGCGGCTCACCGGCGCGCCTGGGAGCTCGATCCCGCGATCCACAACAACGAGGTGTCGCCCGACCTGCTCCGCGGTGGTCGCTACGACGAGGCCCTCCAGGCGGCTCTCGTTGCCCTCGAGTTCGATCCCATGGCCGCTCGGGGCCACGCCACGCTCGGATGGGCTTACCTCAAGAAGGGCATGCCCGACCGTGGGCTCTCCGAGCTCCAGCGGGCGGTGGAGCTGGCCCCCGGCCACGGCATGTGGCTGGGCCAGCTGGGACAGGCTCTGGCCGAGCTCGGAAGGACGGAAGAAGCCCGGGAAATTCTGAACCGACTGGAATCCATCGCCCGGGAAGGCGCCTACGTGTCTCCCACTCACCGGGCGTACGTCCACACGGGTCTGGGCGACCAGGAGGCTGCGCTCGATTGCCTGGAAGAGGCTTACCGACAGCGAGCCGGCTCGATCTACAGTATCAAGGGATCGTTCCTTTTCGCTTCGCTCCACCCCCAACGCAGGTTCCAGGCGCTCCTGGCGAAGATGAACCTGGCCTGAGAACTGGCCCCGGCTCCGATGCTCGGTCGTGTCCGGCATCGGACAGCGGATCCCAGGTTCGAACGCCGCCTTGATCGGGATCGACATCACTCGATGCGGTAAGCTCATGTCCGAGTGACGGTTACGGAGCCAGCCGCGACTGGCATGCCCGTTGCCACCGTACCGGGCACTTACGGGCGAGGACTCCATGACCGACCTGATCGGACAGCTCCGCCGCTCGCTCCGGCGCGTCCTCCGCGAGCCGGGAGTCGCGATGCCCACGGTGGGCATCCTGGCCCTGGCCATCGGAGCCGGCGTCACCGTGTTCAGCGCGGTCGAGGGGGTGCTCCTCGACCCGCTGCCCTACGACCACCCGGGGCGGCTCGTCTTCCTCTGGCACCACACCGCCCGGTCGGAGGGCCGGCGGTCTCGCATCCCGGCGCCGGACGTGCCGGAGATCGCGAGACAGAGCCACGCGCTCGAAGACGTGGCGTTCACGAACGACGTGTTCGACGCCGTGGCGGCGGGCGACGGCTCCCGGCCCACCCACGTGACCGTCGGTCTCGTCACCCCGAACTACTTCTCCGTGCTCGGCGTGGAGCTCGCGCTCGGACGCAGCTTTCGGCCGGGCGAAGCCGTGCTCTCGCGCGACCAGATCCGGGACACCGCCTTCGTCGCGCCCCCCAGCGTCGTGGTCCTGGGATACGAGCTGTGGCGAAGCCGCTTCGGCGGTGACTCCGCCGCCATCGGGAGAACCCTCCGGCTCGATGACGTTCCGTACACGATCATCGGAGTGGCCCCACGCGGATTCGAGCTCGTCATGCCGCCCGGCGTCGGTCTGGCATCCGAAGTGGATGCATGGACGCCGCTCCGGATCCCCCCGGCGCTCTTCCACCGCGACAGGGAACGACGGTGGCAGGACCAGGACAGCGACAACTCCGGAGCCGTCATCGCCCGCATGGCGCCGGACGCCACGCTGGCGGACGTGCGCGCGGAGATGCGCGTCATCGCGGCGCGTCAACGCGCGATGATCCCCGCCTACCGGAAGCGCGACGTGGACATCGAGGCCGTTCCCGTGTCAGCCGATGCGGTGGCGCATGTGCGTCCGGCCTTGCTGGCCCTCCTCGCCGCCGTGGCGCTGGTCCTCCTGATCGCCTCCCTCAACGTGGCCGGCCTGTTCCTGACTCGGAACCTGGACCGGATCGGCGAGCTGCGGCTCCGGACCGCGCTGGGCGCGGACGGTGCCGACCTCCTGCGCGAGGAGCTCGTCCACAGCCTGGTGCTGGCGGCGCTGGCAGGCGGACTCGGTCTCGCCCTCGCCGCCTGGGGAATCCGCGTCCTTCCGGCGCTCGCGCCCGCGGGGATCCCTCGGCTGGGCGACCTGCGGGTGGACGGCCGGGTTCTCGGATTCGCCTCGCTCGCCGCTCTCGCCGCGGCTCTCGCCTCCGGGCTCTTGCCCGCCCTGGTGGCGCTGCGATCGGTGGGCTCGGGACTCGACGGCGGATCGACCAGGAGCGCGACTCGCGGGCCGGGCCATTCGACATCGGGGCTGATCGCCGGCCAGGTGGCCCTGTCGATCGTTCTCCTGGTGGGCGCGGGCCTCCTCCTGCGCGGGTTCGTGCACCTGCAGGATGTCCGACCCGGCTTCGAGCCACGGGGCCTGGCCACGTTTCGCGTCTCTCTGGCCCCGAACGGCTTCGGCGGGCCCGCCGACCGCGCCGCGTTCGTCAAGCGCCTTTCGGACCGGATCCGTGCCCTTCCGGGAGTGCGGGCCGTCGGCGTCGTCGGCGGACTGCCGCTGGGCGGCGAGGTGTGGACGCGCCCGTACGGCCCGGCCGGATCGCCGCCCGCCTCGTGGAACGTCCGGCAGGCCAACTTCCGGGTCATCAACTCTGGATACTTCCGGGCCCTGGGTAGCCGCCTCCTCGCGGGCCGGAACTTCGCCGAGAGGGAGGACATCGTGGAGGCCGGGCGAGTCGCGATCGTGGACGCTACCCTGGCCCGGAGCCTGTCGCCCGATGGCACGGCCACCGGCGCGGTCGGCCGGCGGCTGGGCTTCCCCCTGGACGGGGAAGCCGTGGAGGCCGTCGTGGTCGGGGTGGTGGACCCGATCCGGTACGCGAGCCTCGTCGGGCCGGTGCGACCCACGATCTATGTTCCGTACCGCCAGGAGGCATCGCACGAGCTGGGCTTCGCCGTGCGCACCGACGGCACACCGGCCGATCTGCGGACCGGCGTACGCGACGCACTGCAGAGCCTGGGAGCCGCCTCCACCGTCGCCATGTTCGACTTCCGACCGATGCAGCGGTACGTGGCCGATTCCACCGCGCCGGCCCGGTTCGCGTTGGTGCTCGCCGGCGCGTTCGCCCTCCTCGCGCTGCTGCTGGCGGTGGTTGGCGTCTACGGTACCGTGGCGTACGGAGTGCGCCGACGACGTAGGGAGATCGGCATCCGGATGGCGGTCGGGGCTCGCCCGGGACTGGTGGTTCGCGAGATGGCGCGGCGGGGCTTCACGCCCGTGGTCGTCGGTCTGGCCATCGGCCTGGCCCTCGCGGCGGGAGCGGCTCCGGCCCTCGCCGGCCTCCTGGTCGACGTGCCGCCCCTGGATCCCCTCACCTTCATCTCGGTCGGCGCGGGCACGCTGCTCGTCGGAGCCCTCGCCAGCGTGACGCCCGCACGGGCCGCAACGCGCGTGCATCCGGCGGAAGTGTTGCGCGCGGAGTAGGGCGCGGCGCGGCTCCGCTGCGCATCCCTCCGCGCCGCCCGGCCCGGGCACGGGCCTTTCCCTCCGTCGCGAGCCCGCAGTATGCTGCGGGCCTCATGGATAGCGCCTCCCTTCCCTCCGCGACCGGCGCCGAGGGCGATGGCTCCGCCGTCGATGCGCTCCGCGCCGCCCTCGGAGCCGACTTCGACGTCGTGCGCCCCCTCGGCAGCGGGGCCATGGCGACCGTCTACCTCGCCCGGGACCGCGCCCTGGGCATTCCCGTGGCCGTGAAGGTCCTGCGGCCCGGCAAGGCCACGGACGAGACCGCCCACAGGCGCTTCGAGCGGGAGGCGCGGGCCGCCGCCTCGCTATCGGACCACCCCAACGCGGTGGCGGTGACGCGCTTCGGCCGACTCCCGGACGGTATGCCCTACCTGGTCATGCAGTACATCAAGGGTCGCACCATGGAGGAGCGGCTCAAGGCCGAGGGCCGACTGTCGGTGTCCGAGGCGACCGCGGTGCTCGCCCAGGTGGCTTCGGCCCTGGCGGCGGCGCACGAGAAGGGCATCATCCATCGGGACGTGCGACCCGGGAACGTGCTGTGGGACGAGGAGAAGCGCCGTGCGCTCCTGACCGACTTCGGGATCGCCGCGGTCATGGACGCGGGTGGGTCCGACTCGCCGCGGCTCACGCAGACGGGCGAGCTCCTCGGGGATCCCCAGCACTCGAGCCCGGAGCAGCTGACCGGCCAGGAGGTGACCGAGCTCAGCGACATGTACCAGTTCGGACTCCTGGGCTACGAGCTCCTGGCCGGGCGGAGCCCGTACGAGGGGAGGACGGCGGCCGACTGGATCCGGGCCCACCTGCAGCAGGAGCCCCGGGAACTCGGGGAGCTCAGGCCGGACGTGCCGGCAACCGAGGCCGATCTCCTGCGCCGGTGCCTGGCCAAGGAGCCGCGCCACCGCCCCTCCGCCCGCGACGTGGTCCGGGCGCTGGAGCGCCCGACCTCCGGCGGTACGGATTCGAGCGCCGGAGACACCGAAGACATCGGCGACCTGGCGAAGCTCCTCAAGCGACGGGTTCCCCAGATCGTGCTCCTGACGGCGGGTGCCGGAGCCGGCCTCATCCAGCTCGTCAGCGCCATGGAGAACTTCCTGCCGGCCAAGTCCGTGCTCCTGACCGCGATCTTCGCGGGTGCGGCCGTGCTCGCCTCTGGGGTCATCGCGTGGTTCCACGGCGAAAAGGGACGGCAGCGCGTCCCGTTCCTGGAGCCGATCCTCCTCGGTCTCATCGGAGCGGCCTGGCTGGTGGCGACCATCGTGGCCCTGGTGCGCTGACCGGAGCTCCAGAACGGATCCGCGAGCGGTCACCTCGACGACGAGCGAGCCCATGAGCGATCAGGCGGCTTCCCCCCAGTTCTCGGACGTCGACGCGTGGGGTGCGACCCACCGCGGCAACGTGCGCGCGGACAACCAGGATCACTTCCTCTTGGGCTCCCTGGCGAGGGGCGTCGCGGTCGACTGCGCCAGCCTCGGCTCGGAGGTCGGGGGACTCTGGCAGGCGGAGCGCCTGGCGACGCTCGCCATCGTGGCGGACGGGGTGGGCTCCTCGGGCGGCGGAGAGGAGGCGGCGCGCCGGGCCGTCGAGGGCCTGGTGTCCTCCGTATCGCGGTCCTTCTCCGAGGCGGCGTGGAGGGAAGCCGAGGACCCCGAGGCGTTCTCGAGGATGCTGCACGGCGCCGCGCTCGACGTGCACGAGAGCCTGCTCGCCGAGGCGGAGAAGGAGGCCGACGGACGGCGCTTCGCCACCACGGTCACCCTCTTCCTGGGCTTGTGGCCCCACGCCTACCTCCTCCAGGTGGGCGATTCTCGCTGCTACGTCTTACAGGACGGCGAGCTGACGCAGATCACCCGCGACCAGACCCTGGCGCAGGACCTCGTCGACAGCGGCGCCCTCACGCGCACGGTCGCGGAGAGAAGCCGGTGGGCGCACATCCTCTCCAGCGCCGTGGGCGGGCAGCAGGCCGTGCCGGTCGTCACGCGGCTCGTACGGGACTGGGGCACGGTCGTCCTCCTGTGCAGCGACGGGCTCACCAAGCACGTCCCCGACGAGCGCATCCGCGAGCGCCTGGCCTCCATGACCAGCGCCCGCCAGGTGGTCGAGCAGCTCATCCAGGACGCCCTCGACGACGGCGGGACGGACAACATCACGCTCATCGTGGGACGCACCCTCGATCCGGCGCGCGGCGCGTGAGGCCGAAGGGCGGACCGTGGCTCCGGCCCCCGCCCGTGAGGTCGGCGATCGGACCGTGAAGAACGCTGCGCTCACCCACCTGACCGCCGCTCTGTCCGACCGCTACCGGATCGAGCGCAAGGTCGGCGAGGGCGGCATGGCCACGGTGTACCTGGCGGAGGACCTCAAGCATCACCGCCGGGTCGCCATCGAGGTGCTGAAGCCCGATCTGGCCGCCGTCCTGGGGGCCGACCGCTTCATCCAGGAGATCGCCACCACCGCCTCGCTCCAGCACCCCAACATCCTCCCCCTGTTCGACTCGGGCCGGGCCGTGGCGCCGTCCGCAGGCGAGGCGGGAGGGGGCACCGACGTCTTCCTCTACTACGTCATGCCCTACGTCGAGGGCGAGTCGCTTCGCGATCGGCTCGACCGCGAGAAGCAGCTCCCCGTGCAGGAGGCAGTGGACCTCACGTCCGAGGTCGCCGACGCGCTGGACTACGCGCACCGGCAGGGCGTCATCCACCGGGACATCAAGCCGGAGAACATCCTCCTCCATGACGGCCGGCCGATGGTCTCGGACTTCGGGATCGCCCTGGCGGTGAGCGCGGCGGCGGGCGGACGCATGACGGAGACGGGGCTGTCGCTGGGCACGCCCCACTACATGAGCCCCGAGCAGGCCACGGCCGAGAAGGAGATCACGGGGCGGTCGGACGTCTACTCCCTGGCCAGCGTGC
>CAYXHP010000080.1:0-66171 GCA_964465015.1 uncultured Gemmatimonadota bacterium | reverse complement strand
GGCGCAGGTGCACGAGCACGCGACCATGGAGTGGCTGGACGGGAACCTGGGCTCCAAGCTCACCATGAAGTACCCGTCCTGCTTCCTGGTGGGCGAGGGGGCGCACGGCGAGGTCCTGTCGATCGCCTACGCCACCGACGGCCAGCACCAGGACACGGGCGGCAAGGTGATCCACGTGGCGCCGCACACCACGTCCCGCATCACGTCCAAGTCGATCTCCAAGGGTACGGGGCGCTCCTCGTACCGGGGCCTGTGCAAGGTGTACGAGGGGGCGGTGGGCTCCCGGTCCAACGTCGAGTGCGACGCGCTCCTGCTGGACGAGACCTCGCGCACCGACACCTACCCGTACATCGAGATCGACGAGAACCAGTCCACCATCGGACACGAGGCCACGGTCTCCAAGGTCGGCGAGGAGCAGCTCTTCTACCTCATGAGCCGCGGGCTGGAGGAGGAAGAGGCCATGGCCATGGTCGTGCGCGGCTTCATCGAGCCCATCGCGAAGAAGCTGCCGCTCGAGTTCGCGATCGAGCTCAACCGGCTCATCGAGCTCGAGATGGAGGGCTCGGTCGGGTGAGCGCGGGAGCCGACCACGCCGGGCGGAAGCGCCCGGTCCACCACCGGCGGGAGAGCAGCTGACGTGGCGGACGGAGTGACGACGGCCCGGGCGGCCGGCGACGTGAAGGCGGCCGGGACCGAAGGCGATCGCTTCCAGTCGATCCTGGAGGCGCTCGACGAGCCCCGGACGCTCGTGGAGCGCCGGCGGGCGGCCTGGGAACGTTACGCCGAGCTCCCGATGCCGACCCGCAAGTCCGAGGAGTGGCGCTACACCGACCTCTCGAAGCTGGACCCGGAGTCCTTCGAGCCGCTGGCGCCGGCGACCGTCGAGGAGGACGTCCCGGTGGGGGATCTTCCGGGCGAGGTGGCCGGCCTCCTGCATGGCATGGACGCCCGGAGCGGGGTGGCCGTGCGGGTGGACGGCCGCGTCCTCCACCGCCGCCTGGACTCCGACCTGGCGGCGGCCGGCGTCGTGTTCGCGCCCATCCGCGAGGTCGCGCGCGACCGCCCGGAGCTGCTGGCCGAGCGACTGTACGCCAGCGACGTGACGCCCATGGAGGAGAAGCTGTGGTCCCTGCACGTGGCGCTCCTCACTGGCGGGGATGTCCTGTACGTGCCGGATGGCGTCCGCATTCCGGATCCCGTGCACGTCCTGCGCTGGACCGGGGAGGGCGGCCGGCTCCACTCCACCCACACGCTCCTGGTGACCGGCCGCAACGCCGAGGTCACCTGGGTCGAGGAGTACCTGTCCCCCGACCTCGAGCGACCGGCTTTGAGCCTGAGCGGGCTCGAGCTGTTCGGCGGCGACGGGGCCACCCTGCGCTACCTGGCCCTGCAGCGCTACGGGCGCGGAGTGACCCACTTCAGCATCCAGCACCTCCGCGCCGGACGGGACACGAGGATCACCGGCCTCAACGTGAACCTGGGGTCCGACCTGGCGCGCGACGACGTCACCAGCCACCTGGAGGGGCCGGGGAGCGAGAGCGAGATGCTGGCCCTGTGGTTCGGGGACGGGAAGCAGCACTTCGATCACCACACGCTCCAGCACCACGCGGCGCCGCACGCATACAGCGACCTCCTGTACAAGGGAGCGCTCACGGACTCGGCCCGCAGCGTGTTTCGCGGACTCATCCGCGTGGATCGGGGAGCCCAGCTCACCGATGCCTACCAGACCAACCGGAACCTCCTGTTGAGCGAGGACAGCCATGCCACCGCCCTGCCCAACCTCGAGATCGAGGCCGACGACGTGCGCTGCTCGCACGGCGCCACGGTCGGACAGGTGGACGAGGGGATGCTCTTCTACCTCATGAGCCGGGGGCTCTCCCGCCAGAGGGCCGAGCGCCTGCTCGTGTTCGGCTTCTTCGACGAGGTCCTGGGCCGCGTGCCGGTCGAGGGCGTGAAGGCGCGCCTGCGCGAGGCGGTCAGCGACAAGATCGGAATCTGAGGGAGGCGGCGGATGGGCGAGGGGGAATTCCGGACGGTGGCGCGCCTGGAGGACATTCCCGCCACCGGGCTCAAGGCGGTCGAGGTGGAGGGTCGGAAAGTCTGCCTGGTGCGAGAGGGAGACCGGGTGTACGCGCTGGAGGACCGCTGCTCGCACGAGGAATTCGCGCTTTCCGATGGCGAGATGGTCGCCGGGCAGGTCGAGTGCGCGCTGCACGGCGCCCGCTTCGACCCTGCCACCGGCGCCCCGAAGGCGCTGCCGGCCGTCAAGCCGGTGAAGACGTTCGAGTGCCGCGTCGAGAACGGCGAGGTCCAGGTCCGCGTCTAGGATGGCCACGAAGGTAGCCTCGAACCGAGCCCCGCTGGACGTGGGCAGGATCCGGGAGGATTTCCCGATCCTGCACCAGCGCGTCCACGGCCGGCCTCTCGTCTATCTGGACAGCGCCGCGTCTTCCCAGAAGCCCGAGCGCGTGATCGAAGCGGTCGCCCGCTACTATCGCCACGACCACGCCAACGTCCACCGCGGCGTCCACGCCCTGAGCGTCCGGGCCACCGACGCCTACGAAGAGGCTCGGACCACGGTCGCCTCTCACATCGGCGCCGCCTCTCCCTCCGAGATCGTGTTCGTGCGTGGCACCACCGAGGCCATCAACCTGGTGGCGGCCGCGTGGGGGCCGCTCTCGGTGGAAAAGGACGAAGAGATCCTCCTCACGAAGATGGAGCACCACTCGAACCTCGTCCCGTGGCAGCTTCTGGCAGAGCGCACCGGCGCCAGGCTCCGCTTCGCGGACGTGACGCCCGGCGGTGAGCTGGACATGGAGGACCTGGAGCGCCTGCTCGGTCCGCGGACGCGACTCGTGGCCGTCACACACGTCTCCAACACGCTCGGCGTCGTGAACCCGGTGCAGCGCATCGCGCGGCTGGCCCACGAGGCCGGTGCGCTCTGCCTGGTGGACGGCGCCCAGGCCGCGCCTCACATGGCCCTCGACATGGGCGAGCTCGGGTGCGACTTCTACGCGTTCAGCGGCCACAAGATGTGCGGTCCCACGGGGATCGGCGTCCTGTGGGCCCACGGGGAGATCCTGGCCGAGATGCCCCCCTACCAGGGCGGAGGCGAGATGATCTCGTCGGTGACCCTGGACGGGTCGAGCTGGGCGGAGGTGCCGCAGAAGTTCGAGGCGGGCACGCCCAACATCGCCGGCGCGGTGGGGCTCGGGGAGGCGATTCGGTACCTGGACGACATCGGCCTCGAGCGGATCCACGTCCACGAGGCCGACCTCACCGCGTACGCGATCGAGCGACTCGAGGCCATCGAGGGCCTGCGGCTGTTCGGACCGCGCACCGGCCGCACGGGCGTCCTCTCGTTCGAGTACGGCGAGATCCACGCCCACGACCTGGCCACGATCCTGGACCACCGGGGCATCGCGATCCGGGCCGGACATCACTGCAACCAGCCGCTGATGGATCACCTCGGCGTGGCGGCCACCGCCCGGGCGAGCCTGTACCTCTACAACACCCGCGAGGAGATCGACGCCCTCATCGACGGACTGGCCCTGGCCGCCGAGATGTTCGGCGGTCCGAGCGCGGCTCCTCGCGCCTGATCCTCTCGTCGTGGACGATTGTCTCCATGAGTGACTCCGATGCGCCGAAGCACCTGGACCGGACCATCCCCGAGTCCCTGAGCTCGCTGTACCAGGAGCTCATCCTGGACCACTATCGCAGGCCCAGGAACAAGGGGAAGCTCGAGAACGCCACCGAGTCGGTCACGATGAACAACCCGCTGTGCGGCGACGTGATCGAGCTGCAGCTCCACGTCACCGGCGACCGGATCGACGAGGCGCGCTTCGAGGGCCGCGGCTGCTCCATCAGCCAGGCGGCCGCGTCGATGATGACGAAAGCGCTCGTGGGACGGAGCCGGGACGAGGCGCTCGAGCTGGCCCACAGGTTCACGCGCCTCATGCACGGCGAGAAGGCGCTGGCGCGCGACCCGGAGCTGGGCGACCTGCGGGCCCTGGCGGGCGTGGCGAAGTTCCCGGTCCGGATCAAGTGCGCGTTGCTCGGCTTCAACTGCCTGGAAGAGATCCTGGAGCGAGGAGGGAGCGGCTCCGGGAAGGGTGGGGGGAGCGGCCGCGCCGAAGCGGCCGGTGGCGGCGGCTCGAAGAGCGGGGGTCCGCAGGCGGGCGGCGAGCCGTCGGGCGGCGCCTAGCCGCTCCCCGGACTGCCGTGCGTGACGCCCACGGTCCGGTGGAGGGCCCGGATCCCGACGCGGGGCTCGTGCTGGCGGTGCTGGCCGGGACCTACCTGGTCGAGCTCGAGACTCAGCGGGTCGAGTGCAGCCTGGCCGGCCGGCTCCGCCGCGGACCACGCGACAGGGTGGTGACGGGCGACCGGGTGACGGTCGAGCGACTCGGGGACGGAAGTGCCCGGATCGTCGAGCGCCGTCCGCGGCGGACCCGGCTCGTGCGCCGCACGTCGCATGGCCGCGGCATCCAGGTCCTGGCGGCCAACCTGGACCGCGTCGCGCTCGCGTTCTCGGCCGCCGACCCCGATCCCGATCCCTCCATGCTGGACCGCCTCCTGGTGCTCGCGGAGCTCAGCGACCTCGAGGCCCTGGTGGTCGTGAACAAGATGGACCTGGTCGACGCGACGAGCGATGCGCTCGAACCCTTCGAGCCGGTCCGTCGGGCCGGCTATCCCATCCTCCCCACCAGCGTGCGCTCGGGGCGGGGGCTGGAGGAGCTCCGCAGCGACCTGACCGGGTCGGTGACCGTGCTGGCGGGTCCGTCCGGCACAGGCAAGTCCAGCCTGCTCAACGCCCTCCTCCCGCGGGCCGGCCTGCGGGTGGGCCAGGTGAGCGAGCGCACCGGTCGCGGCCGGCACACCACCGTGGCCGCTCGGCTCTTCTCGCTCCCGGGCGGCGGCTACCTGGGGGACACCCCCGGCCTCCAGTACGCCGGGCTACCACCGGTCGCCCCGGCCGCCCTCGCGCGGGCGTTCCCCGAGCTCCGGGCCCTGTCCGGGGATTGTCGCTTCAGCGACTGCCGGCATCGCGCCGAGCCGGAATGCGCCGTTCGGCGCGCCGTGGATGCTGGCCGCCTGCCGGACTCCCGCTACCGGAGCTACCTCGCCCTCCTGGACGAGGTCGAGGAGGGCGGCGCGGCGGGACGAGGAGGCGCGTGACGTCCGGCGAGGCGGTGCGATCGGAGCTGAAGCGACGACTGGCCGTCCGTCCACCGCGACGCGTCGAGCCCGGCGCCGCGGAGGCGAGCGCGGCCGTGCTGCTCCTCCTCCGGCAGCCTCCGGAAGACGGGGAGCTGCCCGGGCCCGCCGGCGGTTCGACCGAGAGCGCCGGGGCAGCGGGGGACGCCGGGCCGGCGTCGGGGCTGGAGGGACCGGCGGCCATCGACCGCCTGCAGGGCCTGTTCGTCCAGCGGGCCGACATCGACGGGGATCCGTGGTCCGGACATATGGCGCTTCCCGGCGGACGGAGCGAGGCTACCGACAGGGACCTGGCGGCCACCGCGCTCCGGGAGCTCGCCGAGGAGACGGGCCTCGCGGTGGACCGGCCGGCCATTCTCGGACGCCTCGACGACGTGCACCCCCGAAGCCGTCGGCTTCCCTCCATCGCCGTCTCGCCGTTCGTGGCCTGGGCGCCGGGTCCGGGGCACGTGCGGGAGAACGTGGAGCTGGCCGGGCACGTGTGGGTCCCGGTCGGGGCGCTACGCTCGCCCGAGCGGCGCACCACCCTGCGGCTGGAGCGGGCCGAGGCGGTGCGGATGTTCCCGGCCATAGACTACGAGGGGCGGATCATCTGGGGGCTCACCTACCGCATCGTCGCGGAGTTCCTGCATCGGATCGGGGACACGCGCGCCCGGGCCGCGCGAGGGCACCGGGATGGCTGAGGTCCTCGTCGTCGGGTGCGGCTACACGGGCCTGCGACTGGGTCGTCGGCTCGCCGCCGAGAATCGGGTGATCGGAACCACCCGGTACCCGGCTCGCCGGGCGGAGCTGGAGGCTGCGGGCATCGAGCCCCTCCTGCTGGACCTCACCCGGCCCGGCGCGGCGCGCGCTCTGGGTCGCACATCACCCGACGTGTGCTTCTACCTGGCACCTCCGGTGGGTGACACGGAGCGAGCCGCGGAGTCCGGCGGCCCGGGAAAGTCGACGGGTGCGGACGGTGGCCCGGTTCGCGACGAAGCCGACACCGGGGCCGAGGTCGAGGCGGTGATGCGGGCCCTGGGCCGCGCCCCCCTGGAGGCGTTCGTGTACGCGAGCAGCACTTCCGTGTACGGCGACGCCGGGGGCGACACCGTGGACGAGAGCACCCTTCCCCGCCCCGACTCGCCGGCCGGCCGGGCCCGCCTGGCCACCGAGCGCCGGGTCCTCCGCGCCGGCTGGACCCTGGACTCACGGCCGCGGATCGCGCGGATCTCGGGCATCTACGGCCCCGGCCGCACCCTCCGCGAGCAGATCGGGTCGGGCCGCTATCGGGTGATCGAGGGCGACGCGACGTGGGCCAACCGCATCCACGTCGACGACCTGGTGGAAGGGCTGGTGGCCATCTGGCGCCGGGGGGAGAACGGGAGGGTGTACGACCTGGTCGACGACGAGCCGCACCCGTCGGCGGACTTCGCCCGCCTGGTCGCGCGGCTGTGCGGGCTCGAGCTCCTCACCCTGTCACTCCAGGAAGCCCGGGCCACCTACGGACCCGACCGCCTGGCCCGAAAGCTCGGGAGCCGCCGGGTGTCCAATCGCAGACTCCGCGAGGAGCTGGGCGTGGAGCTTCGGTATCCGAGCTACCGGGACGGCGTCCCCACGGCGCTCGAGGCGGAGGGTGCCGCATGAGGCGGCGAGGCCCGCGGCGCTCAGACCTCGTCGCCCGAGAGGATCTCCTGGATGGCGCTCCGGATGGGCGGGACGAGGTCGTCCCAGCTTGCCTCGTCCAGCTTGGTCACGGTGATGAAGTTGTCGACCATGAACAGCGCCCGGACCCCCTCCACGTCGAACAACCGAACGGCCAGCGCGTCCCCCTCGGCGTCGCCGGCGTCGAAGTAGGATCGACTCTCCTCGCTCGGGAGCGGACGGTTCAGCGTGAACTTGGCCGCATTGGGGTTGGGGGTCCCCTGGACCGTGACCGTCAGCTCCGCCATGGACCGTGGCTCCTTTCTTGGCCTCGCCTTCCCATCCGCGAGGAGACCGCATCCCCGGGGGCCCGGGCGGCCGGGTGGCGGCCGCCGACGGGCGCGGGCCGGCTCCCCAATGTAGCCGCGGATCGCGTCGATCAGAAACCGCCGCGCGTGAGCAGGCGGTCCAGCATCTCGGTGGCACGCTCCAGGGCACCTTCCTCGATGACCAGGGGGGGCGTGAGCGAGAGGACGTTCCCGTCGGGTCCGCCGGCCAGGAGGAGCCAGCCCTCATCCAGCGCCTCCACCACCAGGCGTCGGGCCAGCTCCGGCGCCGGAGTCCGTGAATCGGGATCCCGGACCAGGTCGAGCCCGATCGCGAGTCCCTTCCCGCGCACATCGCCGACGGCCGGATGAGCCGCGGCCATCTCGCGCAACGCCCGTATCCAGCGGGCGCCGAGCTCGCGTGCTCGGGAGGCCAACCCTTCCTCCTCCAGGACCCGGAGGCTGGCGATCGCGGCGGCGCAGGCCAGCGGATGGCCCAGGAACGTCGAGGTGTGGATCGCCTCGCCGCCGGAGGCGGGCCAGGCATCCATCACGTCGGCCGGTCCGGCGCAGGCCGAGACCGGAAGCCCGCTCGACAGCGCCTTCCCCACGCACAGGAGGTCGGGTACGACGCCCTCCGCCACGGAAGCGAAGCGATCCCCCGTGCGGCCGAAGCCCGTGTAGATCTCATCGGCGATGAGAAGGAGTCCCCGGCGACGGCACAGGTCCCGCACGTCCACGAGGAAGCCGGGCGGAGGCAGCACCTCTCCCCCTCGCCCCTGGAGGGGCTCGAGGATCACTGCGCCCACCTCCTCGCCGCCCGGACCATCGAGGAGCCGCTCCAGCGCCTCGAGCGCCGCCGGGCCGACGTCGGGGCCACGGGGGAGCCCCGGCGGCGGCCTGTAGGGATGGGGAAAGGGCGCGCGCAGGACGGCCGGGTTCAGCTGCGACTCGAAGGGCCCCCGGAACAGGCGCCCATCGGTGACCGACAGCGCACCGTAGCCGAGCCCATGATAGGCCCCCGTGAAGGCCACGGCCCCCGGCCTGCCGGTGGCGAGGGTCGCCGTCTTGAGTGCCGCCTCGACCGCGTCCGAGCCGCTCACTCCGAGCAGGATTCGCGGCTCATCGTACGGAAGAAGGTCGGCCAGCCGCTCCAGGAGCTCGACCTTGACGGCCGGGGGATGGACATCCCCCATGCCGTGAAGCAGGCGAACAGCTTGCGTGCGGACCGCCTCCACCACGCGGGGATGGGCGTGGCCACAGCCGGCCACGGCGAAGCCCGCCGTCAGGTCCAGGTACTCGCGGCCGTCCACGTCCACCACCGTGGAGCCGGAGGCCCGCTCCCAGAACACGGGGAAGCGCTCGCCGAGCCAGGTCACGTTCCGGGATTCGACCCGGGCCAGGCGCCGGGCCAGATCGTCGGAGCGCGGGCCCCGCGTGGGCTGGCCCGGAACTCGTTCGCCGGAGTCGCCGTCCGACCCCCGCATCGTCCCGTCACCAGGAGGAGTCATCGATGGAGCTCGAAGGCCGCGTCGTCATGATCTCGGGGGGCTCGAAGGGCCTCGGAGCCGCCCTCGCGCGTCGCTACGGCGAGGAGGGCGCCGCCGTCTCCCTGTGCGCCCGGGGCGAGGAGACGCTGCGCGAGGTCGAGGCCGGTCTTCGTGAGCGGGGGATCGAGTGCCTGTCCGTCGAGGCCGACGTCACCGACGAGGACGCGGTCGAGCGCTGGGTCCGGGAGACCGTGGACGCCTTCGGCGCCGTCCACGCGCTGGTGAACAACGCCTCGATCCTGGGGCAGCGGACGCCCATCGAGTCCTACGACCCCGAGGTGTGGCGCCGGGTGGTCGAAGTGAACCTCACGGGTCCCTTCCTGTGCGCGCGGGCGGCTCTCCCGGCACTGCGTCGCTCGGGCGATGGATCGATCATCAACGTCTCCTCGGGCGTGGGAGACCACGGACGCCCCGGCTGGGGCGCCTACTGCGCGGCCAAGAACGGCCTGGAGGCCCTCACGGAGATTCTGGCCGGCGAGCTGGAGGGGAGTGGCGTGCGCGCCAACACGGTGGATCCGGGAAAGATGCGGACGGAGATGCGGGCCGCGGCCTATCCCGACGAGGACCCCGACACGCTGCCCACGCCCTACGGGGTGACCGACGTGTTCGTCTACCTGGCCTCCGAGCGGAGCCGGCACGTCACCGGAGAGCGGTTCCGCGCCCAGGAGTTCGAGGTGGCCCGGCGCTGACCTCCACGGCCCGACTCCAGCGGCCGGCCGCCCGAGCCGGCCGGATCGCTCACCAATCGTAGACGGTCCACCGCCGGCAGTCTTCCCCCGTGCACACCAGCCGCACCCGAAAGGGCGATGTGCCGCCGCGCGGCGCCGGATGGCGCTCCACGCGCCGGACCATCGGGGCGCCGCAGGCCGGGCACTCGGGCTCGCCGCCCGGGATCGGCCGCGCGCGGTCGCGCTCCTCGAGCGACGCGGCTTGCTCGACGTCGAGGAGCGGACCGAGATTGTCTTCATCGCTCATGGAAGGAAAGGATAAGTCGGCCCCGGAAGCGACCGCCACCTCGGTGGACCTGGCCGCCCGTTACCGGGCCGAGTTCCCCATCTTCGAGAACAGGATCTACCTCAACTCGAACTCCCTGGGTGCGCTGGGCCGCCGTTCGCTGGAGGCCCGCCGGCGATTCGAGCGCGAGTGGATCGAGAGGGGGGCGTCGGCCTGGTACGACCTGTGGCTCGACCGCCTGGACGAGGTGCGCGCTGCCTTCGGCCGGACGATCGGGGCCCCACGGGGGTCCATCGCCCTCGTGCCCAGCATTTCGGCCGGTCTCACCATGGTGGCCGATGCGCTGGACTTCGGGGAGCGCCCGCGGGTGGTCGTGGGCGAGCTCGACTTTCCCACCGTGGCCTACCAGTTCCTGGGCCGGCGCGACCGCGGCGTGGAGACGGTCGTCCTTCCGAGTCCGGACGGACTCGAGATCCCGCTCGAGGCCTGGGAGGAGGTCGTCGACGACCGGACGGCGCTGGTGGCCACCTCACACGTCTTCTTCACCACCGGCGCCATCCAGGACGTCGCCGCCCTGGCCCGACTGGCCCACGACCGTGGAGCCCTCCTCCTGGTGGATGCCTACCAGTCCAACGGGCAGGTCCCGATCGACGCGCGGGCGATGGGAGTGGACTTCCTGCTCTCGGGGGGCCTCAAGTGGCTGCTGGGCGGACCGGGCATCGCCTACCTCTACGCCCGGCCCGGCCTCTCCGAGCGGCTGGCCGGCGGGCCGCTGAGCTGGTTCGGAGTGCCCGAGCCCTTCGCGTTCGACCCGCGGGACGCCACGCCCCGATCCGATGCCCGGCGGTTCGAGCTCGGCACGCCCGCGGCCGGGGCGGCGTTCACCGCGCTGGGCGGGCTCGAGGTGATCGAGGAGATCGGGATCCCGGCCATCCGCGCGCGCAACGCGCTCCTCACCGAGGACCTGATCAGCCGCCTGCGCCGCGCCGGCTTCCATCCACGCGTGGTCGCCGACCCGGAGCGACGCTCGGCCATCGTGCCGGTCCATCACTCCCGCCCGGAGGCCGCGGTGGATCAACTGGCCCGCAACGGGGTCATTGTGGACCACCGGCCCGGGCTGGTACGCTTCTCTCCACACTTCTACAACACGATCGAGGACAACATGCTGGCGGTCGAGCGACTGGCCCAAGTACGGGAGACCTCCTGATGCGGGCCCGGGTGCGCCGCATTCGAGCGCGCACGGTCTTCCTGATGGCGATGATCCTCTACGCCCTGGTCGGGCTCCTGATCGGCGGCACCCTCTACGTCCTCAACGACGTGCTCCGGCTGGTGCCGGTCGCCGAGCGCACGTGGCTGGACCAGATCGGGGCGTGGATCCTCGTCCTGTTCCCGGCCGCCTACGGCTTCCTGGGGGGCTTCTTCGGAGCGGTGGCCGCGATCTTCTACAACGCGATCGCGGCGATCATGGGCGGTGTCGAGGTGGATCTGCGAGTGAAGGACTGGGGCGCCGGACCTCCGCGAGTGGAGCGGACACCGGCGGTCACGGCCGAGGAGACCCGGGACCTGGACGAGGCGGACGCGCCCGGCAAGGGCCACGTGGCGGCGGGCAACGGCCACGCCATCGCCGGCAACGGTCACGAGGCGGGCGGCAACGGTCACGCCACGGGCGGCGGTGGCCACGCGGCGGGGAGCGGCGAGACGGGGTCCGCGACGGAGGCGGAGCCGAAAAGCGCGCCCACCCTGGAGCTCGAGGAGCGGCCGCTGGAGCCCGCGGAGGAACGGGCCCTGGAGCCTCAGGCGACCGAGGTCGAGTAGCACACGCCGGCGGCCGGGTGGCGGGCGGCTTGCCGGCCGGCGCTGGCGACGGGGCCGAATGGGGAGCCGGGAGCTCGCGGCCCTGATGAGGCGGGCGCGTCCGGCCAGGGTCGTGTGGCGACCGGATCAGGAGGCCGCGGCGCCCGTCTCCCCCAGTACCTCCACCGGGTCGTAGCCGGCCTGGCGCAGGATCCTCTCCACGGTCTCCCCGATCTTGCTGTTCGGGGTCGAGGCTCCGGCGGTGAGCCCGATCTCCACCTCCCCTTCCGGCAGCCAGTCCGGCGTGGACAGGAGCTCCGGGCCCATGATCTGCTTGTGCCGGATGATCGCCGTATCGGGCTCGATGCAGGCGGCATCCTCGATGTGGTACGTGCGGGTACTCTTGGAGCACAGGTGCGCGAGGTGGTTGGTGTTGCTCGAATTGTAGCCGCCGATCACGACCATCAGGTGGGGCGGGTCGACCATCATCTTCTGGACGGCGTCCTGGCGGTCCTGGGTGGCCGAGCAAATGGTGTCGAAGCTCCGAAAGCGCTCGGCGGCCCCCTCCTCCCCCCAGCGCTCCCTCACGGCCTCGCGGAGACGTTCCGCGATGGCGAGCGATTCGGAGGCCACCATGGTCGTCTGGTTGGCCACGCCGATACGCTCCAGGTCCCGGTCGGGGTCGAAAGCGCTGGAGTGCTTGCCGTCGAAGCGCTCCAGGAACGGCTCCCGCTCACCCTCGCCGCGGATGTAGGCGCACACCAGATCCGCCTCGTCCATGTCCCGCACCACCAGGTACTTGCCGCCGGGATGCTTCCGCACCTGCGAGCTGGTGGCCCGGGTCTCCTCGTGGTAGTGCTTTCCGTGGATGATGGCCGTGTAGCCATCCCGGGCGTAGATCTCGACCCGCTTCCAGACCAGCAGCACCGAGCCGCACGTCGTGTCCACGACCACGCAATCCATGCCGCGCAGGCGCTCGAAGTCCTCGATCCCGACCCCGAAGGCTGGCAGGATGACCACGTCTTCGGGGCCCACCCGCCCGAAGTCGAAGCGGCCGTCTTCGTCCGGGTACAGGAACTCGATCCCCATCTCCCGGAGTTGCTGGTTCACGTGCGGGTTGTGGATGATCTCGCCCACGAGGAAGATGCGTCGGTCGGGGAACTTTCGTCGGGTCTCGTACGCGTATTCGACCGCCCGGTCGACCCCGTAGCAGAAGCCGAAGCTCTCGGCGAGCCGGAAGTGCAGGCGGCCGACGTCGAGCCGGTGGCCGCGGGCCTGGATGAGACTCACCAGGGCGCTCCCGTACTCGGAGCGCAGGAGAGGCTGCACCTGGTCCCTCAGCCCCAGTCCACGGCGAAAGTACGTCTCTTCGGTGCTCATCTTCGTCCCTGCCTCGAGGCCGACGGCAATAGAGGCGATCGGTGGTCCCGCGGCGCCGGAGCCCACAACCTAAGGATACCGCCCGATTCGGTCGAGGTTCGCACGTCTGCCCCGGCGCGGGTGCCGAGATGGCGGTGCGGCGGGCTCGCGGCGCACGTGATGTGCCAGAAAGGCGCACATCCGGGGCCCGGGGGGAGGAAGGACACGGCGCGGAACGTGCACCTGGATGGCCGTCCGGCGCGACCGCGCTCTCGGCGCCGGACCACGGAGAACGAAGATCTCTGCAACGGGCCGCGAGGCCGGAGCACCATGGATCATACTTCCGACGACAGCCAGCACATCGTGTTCGTCCCGGCCGACCAGGCGGACGAGGGACCGGGCGGCGAGGCCACGCCGGTGGGCGAGCCGGGGCAGGATGAGCTCGATCTCCCGTCCGACGCGCGCCTCCGTCTTCCCGTCCTGCCCCTGCGCGGGACGGTGGTCTTCCCGAGCGTGGCGGCGCCGATCGCGGCCGGTCGCGACAAGACGCTCAGCGGCGTCGAGGCTGCCATCGCAGGGAACAAGCTCGTGTTCGCCGTGGCCCAGAAGGACTCCGAGGTGGAGGAGCCGGTCCCCACGATCCTCCACCGGGTGGGCACGATCTGCCGTATCGCCCAGATGCAGCGCGTGCCGGGCGGCATCCAGATGGTCATCCAGGGCGAGGCCCGAGCCGCTGCCCTCCAGTACGACGAGCACGACGGGCGCATCGAGGTCGTGTGCCGGCGTCTCCTGGACATGCCGCCCCTCGACCCCGAGGAGTCGGCGTTCATGGCCCTGTACCGCGAGGTCCGCGAGCGCGCCTCCGAGCTGAGCCGGCTGCGCGGGGTCCCGTCCGAGATCGTGAACCACCTGTTGGGCGGAGTCTCCACGCCGGGCGAGCTCGCCGACCTGGTTTCTTTCTACACCGAGCTGGACGTGACGGAGAAGCAGGAGCTCCTCGAGACCCTGTCGGTCGAGGACCGGCTCCGGAAGCTCCTGGTCCACCTGCAGCGCCAGATCGGCGTCATGGAGGCACAGGAGCAGATCCGAAGCAAGGTCCAGGAGGAGCTCGGCGAGCGCCAGCGCGAGGTCTTCCTCCGCGAGCAGATGAAGGCGATCCAGCAGGAGCTGGGCGAGGATACCGAGGCTCAGGAGATCGCCGACCTTCGGGAGCGGCTGGAGAAGCTGGACCTGCCGGAGGAGGCGCGCCGCGAGGTCGAGCGCGAGCTTCGGCGCCTGGAGCGCGTGAACCGGGAGTCGGCCGAGGCCCAGGTCATCCGGACGTACCTCGAGACGGTGGCCGACCTGCCGTGGTCCGAGCGGACGCCCGATCGGCTGGACCTCAAGCGCGCCCGTGAGATCCTGGACCGCGACCACTACGGCCTGGACGACGTCAAGGAGCGCGTGCTCGACTTCCTGGCCGTCCGCAAGCTCCAGCAGCAGCGACTTGAGGAGGCGGCCGGCCGCGAGGTGGGCGATGGGGAGGAGGAGCCCCCGGATGAGGCGACGTCCGAGGCCCCGGCGGAGGACGTGGGCGATGCGTCCGCCCGTGCCGGCCACGACGTCCCGGCGCCCCGTGCCGGGACCGAGGGCCAGGACGACGACCGCACCGGCTCGATCCTGCTGTTCGTCGGACCGCCCGGCGTCGCCAAGACCTCGATCGCCAAGTCCATCGCGGAGGCGATGGGGCGTGAATACGTGCGCGTGTCGCTGGGCGGAGCGCGCGACGAAGCCGACATCCGCGGCCACCGGCGCACGTACGTCGGCGCCATGCCCGGCCGCATCATCGAGGGGATGAAGCGGGCCGGCACCAAGAACCCGGTCTTCCTCCTCGACGAGGTGGACAAGCTGGGGGTCTCCTTCCAGGGGGACCCGTCCGCGGCCCTGATGGAGGTGCTGGACCCGGCCCAGAACGACGCGTTCGTGGACCACTACCTGGGCGTGCCGTTCGACCTCTCCGAGGTCCTGTTCGTGGCCACGGCCAACGTGCTGGGCCAGATCCCGGGCCCGCTGCAGGACCGAATGGAGGCGATCGAGTTCCGGGGCTACACGGAAGCCGAGAAGCTGCAGATCGCGCGGCGGTACCTGCTTCCGCGCCAGATCACGCAGTCGGGCCTCGTGGCGGACCAGCTCGAGGTCGACGACGATGCGGTCCGGGAGACCATCGCCAGCTACACGCGCGAAGCCGGCGTCCGGAACCTGGAGCGCGAGCTGGGGACGCTGGCCCGCAAGGCGGCGCGCCGGATCGCCGCCGAGGAGGCCGAGCACGTGCACGTAACCCGGGACGAGCTGCGCGAGTACCTGGGACAACCCAAGGTCCACCCCGAGGAGAAGCTCGAGGAGGACACCGTCGGCGTGGCGACGGGCATGTACTACACGCCGGCCGGCGGGGACATCATGCTCGTGGAGACCAGCGTGACCCCCGGCAAGGAGGACCTGGTGCTCACCGGGCAGCTGGGCGACGTCATGAAGGAGAGCGCCCGGGCGGCGCTCACCTGGGCCCGGAGCCACGCCGAAGAGCTCCGCATCCCCGAGGAGCGCCTCCGCAACCACGAGGTGCACGTGCACGTACCCGCCGGGGCCGTGCAGAAGGAGGGCCCCTCGGCCGGGATCGCGATGGCGGTGTCCCTCATCAGCGCGCTGGGCGGGCACCCGGTGCGGAACGACACCGCGATGACCGGGGAGGTGACGCTCACGGGCCGCATCCTCCCGATCGGTGGGCTGAAGGAGAAGGTCCTCGGCGCCTTCCGGGCCGGGATCCGGCACATCATCCTGCCGTCGGCCAACGAGGGCGACCTCGAAGAGCTACCCGAGCAGGTGCGCGACCAGGTGACGTTCAGCCTGGTGCACTCCCTGGACGAGGTGATGCCCGAGGTGTTCCGCGGGGCGCGCCGGGAGGGCGATCACCTGGTGTTCCGGGATGGGAAGAGCAAGTCGGCCAGGGCGCGCGGGAAGAGGAAGCCCGAGCCGAAGCCCGAGCCAGTGGAGCACGCCTGATTGGCGCTTTACCTTAGCGCTTTATGATGATGACCCCGTCTCGCCCTCGTCGGGGCGCGGCGCCCGGGGTGCCCCGGAGGGGGGCGTTCCGTGCCCGGTCAGCACGGCGTCGAGGGCCTCGACCACCTCGAGCCAGTGATCGGGCGCCGCCGGCGACAGTTCATCGCGCGTGTAGGGGCCCCACAGCGCGGCGGCCGTCCGAGTTCCGGCCGCGCGGCCGGCGCGCAGGTCGTGTACGCTGTCCCCGACGAACAGGCTCCGGCCCGGCTCCTCCTCGTCCAGCCCCTCCAGCGCCCGACGGACCGGCTCGGGATCAGGCTTGAAGCGCCGGACGTCCGAGGCGGTCACGACGGCGTCGAACCACGCGATGTCGAAGCCGCACGTCGCCAGGCCGCGCAGGGCGCTCCGCCGCCGCTTGCTGGTCACGATGCCGAGCCTGAAGCCGCGCACCCGCAACCCCTCGACGTACTCCCGGATCCCCGGGAAGGGCCTCAGGAGTCGATCGTGCATCGCCGCGTTGTGCTGCACGTAGGTGGCCAGCATGTCGCGAGCCTCGTCGGCGTCCCGGGCGAAGTCCAGGAACTGCGCCTCGAGCGGCTGACCCATCGTGCGCAGCCACTCGGAGTCGGGGAGCACGCGGCCCAGGTGGACGCGCATGGTGTGACGGTACGAATCGAGGATGAGCTCGGCGGAGTCGATCAACGTACCGTCGAGGTCGAACAGTACCGTGCGCAGGAAGGCCGTGGTCACGAGGGGGTGCCCCTGTCTCCGGACTCGAGGTGGCGGATGGCGCGTTCGATCGGACCCGGGACGACGTCCCGGCGCTCCTCGGGGATCCATGCGGCGGCCGCCTCGCTCCCCCGTCGGAGCTGCCGGACGAGCTCCACGGAGTCCTCGGCGCCGGGCTCGTCGGATCCGGCGGCCTGCGAATCGCAGAACCATACGCTCTTCAAAGGACTCATCGCGGCACGTCCTGTTCGCGGAATCGAGCCGGAGCGAATCGTGCAGGAACGCTACCACGCCGCGAGGCGGACTTCCATGTCCACTCACGACCCTGCATCATGCGCGACGAGAAAAGGAGCACGCCCATGGTCGCAGCTGCAGCGCCCGTCCGGAGGATCGCCATCAACACGGGGGGTGGCGACGCGCCGGGCCTGAACGCCGTCATCCGGGCCGCCGTCGTCGCTTCCCTGCGCCGGGGCTGGGAAGTATACGGAATCGTGAACGGCTACGCGGGCTTCCTGGAAAACGACGAGACCGGACTGGTGCGCCTGGATCGGGAGCGGGTGCGAGGGATCACCCACCAGGGAGGCACCATCCTCGGGACGACGAACCGGGGCAACCCCTTCGAGTGGCCGGACGATTTCGAGGATGGATCCTCCCGGACGACGGATCGCTCGGAGGAGTTCCTCGAGGCGTTCCGGGGCCACGGGCTGGACGCGCTGATCGCCATCGGCGGCGATGGGAGCCTGGCCATCGCCCGGGACCTGTCCCGGTGCGGCTTGCCGGTCATCGGCGTCCCCAAGACGATCGACAACGACCTGGCCTACACGGACCTCAGCTTCGGCTTCCTGACCGCGGTCGACACGGCGACCGAGGCCATCGACCGACTGCACTCCACCGCGCAGAGCCACCACCGGATCATGGTGGTGGAGGTCATGGGACGACATTCGGGCTGGATCGCCATGTACAGCGGGCTGGCCGGCACCGCCGACGTCATCCTCATTCCCGAGATTCCCTACAGCATCCCGAAGGTGTGCGAGAAGATCCGCGAGCGGGAAGAGCGAGGCCGCCACTTCAGCATCGTGTGCGTCGCCGAGGGAGCCCATCCCGAGGGCGGGCCGATGGTGACCAAGACCGTTCGCGCCGGACGGGAGGAGCAGGTCCGGCTCGGCGGGATCGGGGAGCGGGTGGCCATCGAGCTGGCCGATGCGACGGGCAAGGAGACGCGATCACTGGCCCTCGGACACCTGCAGCGCGGCGGCTCACCGAACGCCTACGACCGGCTGCTGGCCCTGCGGTTCGGGACGGCCGCCGTGCAGTGCGCCGCCGAGGGACGCTTCGGGTGCGCGGTGGGCCTGGTACGCGACCACGTGGAGCCCCGTACCCTGGACGAGGCCCTGCGCGAGAGGAAGTTCGTCGACCCGGAGGGCGAGCTGGTGGCCACCGCCCGCGAGCTGGGAATCAGCTTCGGGGACTGACCTCCCCCCGGCCCGCCCGCCCCGGAGCGGGGGCACGGGCGGCGCGTCCGGCCGCGGCCGTGCCCCTTCCGGAACGCCGGATCCGCCTCAGCGCGCTTCCCGGAAGTTCTCCGCCACCTGCCCCCAGTCGACCAGGTTCCACCACGCGCCGATGTAATCGCCGCGCCGGTTCTGGTAGTGCAGGTAGTAGGCGTGCTCCCACACATCGAGCCCCATGATCGGCGTGTGGCCCTGCATGTAGGGACTGTCCTGGTTGGCCGTGGAGTAGACGTGCAGCGTCCCGGACCCGTCCAGGGCCAGCCAGCCCCAGCCGCTTCCGAACCGGCCCGAAGCCGTATTCGAGAAGGTCTCCTTGAACTCGCCGAAGGAGCCGAACGCCCCGGAGATGGCGTCCGCCAGGTCGCCCTCCGGCTCTCCGCCCCCGTCGGGGGACATGATGCGCCAGAACATCGAGTGGTTGGCGTAGCCACCGCCGTTGTTGCGCACCGCCGTACGGATCTTCTCCGGCACCGAGTCGATGCCGCGCAGGATCTCCTCGATGGACATGGACTGGAGGTCTTCGTGTCCCTCGAGCGCCGCGTTCAGCTTGTTGGTGTAGCCCGCGTGATGCTTGTCGTGGTGGATCTCCATGGTCCGGGCGTCGATGTACGGCTCCAGGGCGTCGTAGTCGTACGGAAGGTCGGGAAGGGTGAAGCCTGCCATGTCTCGCCTCCTCCTTGGGGGGTGGTGCACGTCGGCCGATGACCGATGGTCCGCGGCCGTCGATGCGGCTACCGCGGTTCAACTTCGTGCATGAAGACGTGTGATTCCAGAGCCTGCAGCATTCGGACCACGCTCCGACGTAGCCTCCACCAACGAGATCTTCATCGACGTCACCACCGCGCAGCCGACCTTCACCCGGCCCGACGGCTCGGCCCTGTCGGATCAGGAGAAGCAGTCGCTCAAAGAGCCTGGTGGACGCCATTCAGGCGGTGAGCGACTTCGCGCAGACGATCCTCGGCGTGTTCGGCCAGGGAGCGTAGGAGAGGGCAGGCTCGCGGCCGTCCCGGCCGCCGAACGGCCGGGTGCGGCCGCGCGGCGCGGACTAGGGAAGGGGAAAGTCGATCGTCGCGATGGCCCCGCCGGCGATCGGCCACACCGCCAGGACCGGCGTCCGACGCCCCGGGAAGCTCGCGTCCCGGCTCGAGTCCTCCCGCCCGACGGAGCCGCCATCCCCGTCCGCGGCCTCGCGACGGTGCTCCGCCACGCGCCCGTTCAGCCGCAGGATCACCCGCGTGCTGAGGAGCCCGAGCGCGGCGCCCGACACGACGTCGGTGACCCAGTGATCACGGCCCACGACCCGGCTCACCGCCACGGCCGTGGCCGCCGGATACGCCACCCACGGCATCCATTTCTGGTCGGGGAAGTCGCCCACGGCCACGGCGGCGAGCGCGAAGGCGCGGGCGGCGTGACCCGAAGGAAAGGACTGGTTCGCCTCGTGGAAGTTGAGGGGCTCGAATCGGTCCGGGTCCGAGGACACGTACGGGCGCTGCCGCCCGAGCAGCACCTTGCCCCCCTCCAGCACGGCGTCCGCGGCGATCAAGGTCTCCAGCCCGTCCAGACCCGCACGCTCGACGGGTCGACTCCCGATGAGCTTCCCGCCCCCCCAGGCCGCGAGCGCCATTCCGAGGTTCACGAACGGGTGTCCGGCCACCGTCCCCGCGTCCACGAACGCCTTGTCGAAGCCGGTGGGCGTGCCCGGCGTGTGCGAGCGGACGCTGCGCTCGAAGCCCTCGAGCGGCTCGATGAGGAGGGCGCTCCCGAACACCACGACCCCGTAGGCCACGTCGGATTCCCGGAACAGGGAGCCGGAAGGCGAGGGGGCGATCGTGACGGTGTCGCCGGACGTCGAGCCTCGCGCCGGAGTGGCGGGGAGCGGAGCCGCCGGGGAACCGATCGACGCCGTCTCGGCGAGCAGGGGGGGCGTCGGAGCCACCCCCAACCATGCGAGCGCCAGGACCGCGGCGACGCGCCCCCGGGACGACGCGGGTCCCGCCGGGCTACGGACCCGGCTCACGAGGTCACGCGGCGATCTCCCTGAGGGCCTGCCGCACGAGAACCGGGACCATGGCCCGGCGCCACTCGGCATCGATCACGATGTTCTCCAGCGGATGACACTGCCGGTAGGCCTGCTCGGCCACCGCGTCGATGACGGACGGGGTGAGCCGGTTCCCGATCGCGGCGTCCTCGACGCGGCCGATCGTCCTTGGATACGAGTTCATGGCCGAGGCGACCATCCGGAGCTCCCGGATCACGCCCCCCTCATCCAGCGTGACCACGACGGCCAGGTTCAGCACCGGAAAATCGATGGCCTGCCGCTGGCGTAGCTTCTGGAACGAGGTCCGCGTCCCGGGCGCGGGCGGCGGAAGGAGGAGCGCCGTCACCAGCTCTCCCGCCTCCATGCGGCGGTTCCACACGCCGTCGGACGTGAAGAAGTCCGACACCGGGACCGTCCGGCGGCCATCGGTCCCGGCGATCTCGGCCGATGCATCCAGCGTCATGAGGACGGGCGGCGTGTCGGCCGAGTGGGCCGCCACGCACCGAGTACCTCCCGGGACGACGTGACAGGTGTCGCCGTCCTTCTTGAGGCAGAAGCCGAGCGCCTTACGCCAGAAGAACGTCTGGTTGTAGTAGGTGCAGCGAGTGTCCAGGCAAAGGTTGCCGCCGATCGTGCCCATGCGCCGGAGCTGCGGCCCGGAGATCTCCGAGCACGCCCGGGCAAGCGACGGATACCTCCGCGCCACGTCCGGGTGCGAGGACAGGGCGTCGAGCGACTCGCACGCCCCGATCCGAACGCCTCCCTCGTCGGTCGACTCGATCCCGCGTAGCTCTCCGATCCCGCGCAGCGCCACCAGGTGCGACGGGGTGAAGAGCCCGTGCTTCATGTTGGGGACCAAGTCGGTGCCCCCGGCGATGGGCATCACGTCGCCCTCGTGCTCCGCCAGGAGCGCCAGGGCCTCGTCGACCGTGGACGGCCGGTGATACGCGTACGGATGGAGTCGCAACATGTCGCGCCGAATCTAAGCCGGAGTGCCGGAGGCTTCCACTTCCTCGATGCGCCGGGCCACCCGGGCCAAGGCCGCCTCGAGCGGCGACCGCTCGATCCCGAACCCGATCCTGAGGTATCCGTCGAGCCCGAACTGGTCCCCGGGGACGACCAGGAGGTCGTCCTCCACGCGCAAGCGCTCCGCGAGCGTCCCCGATCCGACGTCGGCACGGTAGCGCAGGAACCCTATCGCGCCGGCATCGGGCGGCCGCCACGAGAGCGCGTCGTGGCTCCCCTCCACCCACTCGCGCACCAGCTCACGGTTGGCGCACACGATGCGCCGTGTCCGCGCGAGGATGGTCTCCAGCGCCGAGGGCTCGAGCGCCGCGGCGGCCAGGTGGTCGGAGAGCGCCGAGGGCCCTATGGTCGTGTAGTCCTTGTAGCCCCACAACTCCTCGATCTCCTGCGCCGGTCCCACGAGCCAGCCCAGGCGGAGACCCGGGAGCCCGTAGGCCTTGGAGAGGGAGCCGGTGACGAGGACGCGCTCGTGGCGGCCCCACATCGTGGCGGTTCTCGGTCCCTCCACCTCCGCGCCGGCGTAGACCTCGTCGGAGAGGATCCACGCCCCCGCCGCGGCCGACGCCTCGACGATCTCGCGCGTGGCCTCCTCCCCCAGGACGGCGCCGGTCGGGTTGTTCGGGTTGGTGACGACCACGAGGGCGGCCCGCTCTCCGATGGCGTCGCGGGCCGCACCGGGCGCTGGCTGCCATCCGCGGTCCTCCTCGAGCGGGATGGTCCGCACGTCGGCTCCGAAAGCCGGCGCCAGTCCCGTGGTCTGCCCGTAGGTGGGCACGACGATGGCGACCCGGCTCTCCGCCTGGACGCGGCTCCAGGTGGCCAGGAAGTTCGCTTCGGCGCCTCCGGTCGTGACGAGCACGTTCTCCGGACCGGCTCCCGGATACAGGGCGGCGATCCTCTCGCGTAGGAGACCGGTGCCGTTCGTCTGCGTGTAGCCCAGCCGCACCGAGCCCGGCCGCACGCCGGTGATCTCCGACAGCTCGTCGAGGGTGAGCGGGTGGACCCCGCTCTCCGACAGGTTGAGCTCGACCTGGTGCTCGTGGAGCGACTGCCAGCGCTCCATCTCGAACGGGTTCAGGTGCATCGATCTCCCTCCGGACGTGGGAACCCGACCCGCGTCCCCCGAAGCGGGCGGGCGCCGGCCGACGCGCCCGCAAGATGCGCGGCGGGATCGGGCCGCGGCAACGCGCCCGAGACTCCCTCCCCGGCCGGGGGCCGGGCGCCCGGTCCGCCATGGCGGTGACCGGGGGCCGACGAGGGACGGGCCGGGCTGGTCGAGCGCGGGCGCCGTCCGTACGGTGGAGGGCCCGATCCGAGCCCAACCCCGACCGGAGCCGCAGCCATGCGCCAGGCGCGCCAGCCCCGCCCACTCTCGCTCCCCCTTCCCCCGTCCGTGTCCGCGCCGGCGCCGCTCGCGGTCCTGCTGGCTCTCCTGGCCCTCGGGGCGCTGCTCCCCGTTCGGGCCGCGCTCCGGGCGCAGGACACGGCGGTGGTGATCCGTGGCGGCTGGCTGTTCGATGGCACCGCGGAGGCGCGCGTGCGGAACCACGGCATCGTGGTCCTGGACGGAACGTTCATGGCGGTGGACGACAGCGCCCCCGACCTGGATCTCTCGGGGGCCCGGGTCGTGACGCTGGCGGACGACGAGACCATCCTCCCGGGCTTCTTCGACCTCCACGCCCACTACAACGTCCAGCTCATGGGCCGGCCCCGGACCGAGGAGTTCGTGGTCCAGCCCACGGTCTACCTGGCCAACGGCGTGACATCGACCTTCCCGGCCGGGGAGTACGACCCGGTGGGGATGATGCGCCTCCGGGAGCGGATCGACCGGGGCGAGCAGGCGGGCCCGCGCATGTACGATTCGGGCCCCTATTTCGGCCAGGCCCGTCCCGGCTGGGACTCCGCCGCCATCGACCGGGACTCGCTGTTCGCGGAGGTCGACTACTGGGCCGAGCACGGGGCGCGAGGATTCAAGGCCAAGGTCATCGACCCGGAGCACCTGAGGTGGCTCATCGAGCGGGCCCACCTGCACGGACTCACCGTGACCGGCCACCTGGGCTCGGGGTACCGCGACGTCGTCAACCCCAGGGACGCGGTGCTCATGGGGATCGACCGGGTGGAGCACTTCATCGGCGGCGATGCCTTCCCGGCCGGCCGGAGCGCCTACGCGTCCCTCGCGCGCATGACACCCTCCACGCCCGGCTACAGGGAGGAGGTCGCGCTCTTCCGCCGCCACCACGTCACCTTCGACGCCACGATCACGGCCTACGGCTACTTCGCCCCGCACCGGGATTCACTCTTCGACTACTGGGTCGACGAGCGGAAGTTGTTCACGCCGGAGGTGGAGGCGTGGCTGCGGACCCACGACCGGCCCAGCTACCCCTCCTTCGACAGCATCTACCGGGCCAAGTGCGCGCTGCTGTCCGCCTACTACCACGGTGGCGGGCGTCTGGGGGTGGGCACCGACCACCCGAGCTGGGGCGAGTTCCTGCCCGGCTTCGGATATCACCGGGAGCTGGAGGCCTACGTTCGCTGCGGCGTACCTCCGGCCGCGACGCTTCGCGCCGCCACGATCGGTGGCGCCCGGGGGCTGGACGTGGCCGACAAGCTGGGCTCGATCGAGGTCGGCAAGTACGCGGACCTGGTGGTGGTGGAGGGGAACCCCCTGGAGGACATCCGGGTCACGCGGAAGCTGCGGCTGGTGATGAAGGCCGGGAAGATCTACGACCCGCAGGCGCTCCTGGCGGGGGTGGTGGGAAGGTTGGGCCCGCCGCCCTACCGGCACCCGGCTCCGCGGTAGGGCCTTTCCGGGGCCCGCTCCGCGGTAGGCCTCCCGGGGCCGGCGACGCCGGATCCGGCGGCGGCCGTCTCCCGCGCCCGGGCCATGGTCGCCGTCACCGCCCTCCGCCGTCCAGGATCCTGCGGGCCGCCCGCCGGCCGCTGTCGAGTGCCCCGTGCACGGTGCCGCGCGCCGGACCGTCGGCCAGCGCCTCTCCAGCGAAGTAGAGCGTGTCTCGCACCGGCTCGGCGAGCGCCTCGGAGGCACCGAGGCCACCGACGGGCACGTAGCTGTAGGCACCGCGGGCGTAAGGATCGGACTGCCAGTCGTGCGTCCACGCTCCGGCGAGGTGGGACTCCAGCTCCGATCGGTCGAGGCCGGGCAGCGTAGCCAGGGAGTCGAGGGCGCGCTCGATGACGTACTCGGCGCGTCGGCCCGAGACCCGCCGGGCCGAGGGACCGCCGGTCCAGCCGGTCATCTGGATGGATCCGCCCGCCACGTCGAGACCGCCGTCCCGGCCGCGGCTCCCTCCGGCGGTGTCTCCGGTCTCGCCGCCGGCGTGTCCCGCCGCGGGCGCGCTCCACCACACGGGGAAGTCTCCCTCCAGTCCCATGAGGAATCCCGTGAGCCGGACGGGCACCGGCCGGCTCAGGCGCAGCACCACGCGGCACGCGGCGCCCATGGCCAGGCGCTCGATGGCGCGGCGAGCGCTGGCTGGCTCGGGCTCGAAGCGCACGGCGCCCGGCTCGCCGGAGGGAGCGTGCAGCACGCCGAGGGGAAGCGTGACGAGGACGGCGGCTCCCCGGTAGGGCCGGTCACCGGCGCGCACGATCACCGACCCGGGCTCCCATTCCACCCGGGTGACCGGGGCCCCGAGCACCACTTCGGCGCCGGCGTGCCCGGCCTCCTCCCACAGCCGGGCGGGCACGGCATCGTAGCCTCCCTGGAGGCGGAAGCTGCCCTCGGCCTGGTCCGGCCCGGCGCCGATCAGGGAGCGGGCCGCGACCCAGTGCGCATCGGCGGCGTGGAATCCCTCCACGAAGCCCAGCGCCCGCCGGCGGGCCGTCTCCGAGCCCGGACCCACGAGGACTCGCCCCGCGAACGCCGCGACCGAGTCGTCGTCCCCGGCCTCCTCCAGGCGCTCGAACAGCTCCTCCATGCCGGCGGGCTCCCCTCCCGGCGCGTGCAGGCGGCCGGCCTCGAGGACCCGCATCTCTCCTTCCGATGACTCGACCGGAAGGCCCGCATCCCGGACGAGCGACAGCAGCGATGGCGGCTCCCCGTGGATGAACTCCGCGCCGAGCTCGACGGGCCGCGAGGCTCCGTCCGGGGTCCCGTCCGGGCGCAGCGTGAACACCCGCCCGCCGATCCGCTCCCTGGCCTCGAGGACCACGACGTCGCGGCCCGCGCGGGCCAGATCCGCCGCGGCGGCGAGACCCGCCACGCCCGCTCCGATCACGATCACGGAATCGGCGGACATGCGAGCCTCAGGCAGGCGAGGGTGGGGGCGGGGCGCGTCGCGCGTGACGGCGCCGGACCGGCGGCGCCCGGTCGGCCGCTCTCGTCAGGGCGGCGGGATCGTCCTAGGATCCCACGGGCCGCGAGCGCCGCCGGTTCACCCGGGGCGCACGATGGCCGGCTCCGAGCTTCGTGACCCGCAAGGAGGTCCTCCATGCCGTGCCGCCGCCGCTCCATCCTCGTGTCTCTCCTCCTCGCTCTGACAGCGTGGTCTGCCCCGCGATCTCTCCGGGCCCAGGACCACCCGATCGCGATCGTGATGCACGGTGGCGCCGGAACGATCCTTCGTCGGAACATGACCCCGCAGATGGAGGCCCGCTACCGGGCCAAGATGAAAGAGGCGCTCCAGGCCGGGTACGCCGTGCTCCAGCGCGGCGGTCACGCCCCGGACGCCGTAGAGGCGGCCATCTCCGTCCTCGAGGACTCCCCTCTGTTCAACGCGGGCAAGGGGGCCGTGTTCACGGCCGACGGGCACAACGAGCTCGACGCGGCGATCATGGATGGCTCGACCCTGAACGCTGGAGCGGTGGCCGGGGTCGAGCACATCGCCCACCCGATCCGGCTGGCCCGGCTCGTGATGGACAGCTCCAAGCACGTGCTCCTCATGGGCTCGGGGGCCGAGGAGTTCGCACTCGAGCAGGGGATGAGCCTCGTCCCGCACACTTACTTCTACACGCGGGAGCGCTGGGACCAGCTCCAGAAGGCGCTCCGGGGCGAGCACGAGAAAGGGGCGTTGGGAGACACCGCGGGGACGCGGGGATCGGGCGGCGGGCCGCGCGTGGACCGCGGCCACGCGCCCGACGCGCCCCAGGACGGGGTCCGGGACGGCCACCCGGACGGCACCGCCGCGCCCGACTCGCCCCCCGATCACTTCGGCACGGTGGGCTGTGCGGCGCTGGACCGGTACGGTCACCTGGCGGCCGGGACCTCGACCGGCGGGCTTACGGCCAAGCGTTACGGCCGCATCGGGGACTCGCCCATCATCGGCGCCGGCACCTACGCCAACGACTCGACCGTGGCCGAGTCCGGCACCGGGATCGGGGAGGACTACATGCGGATGGACCTCACCAAGGAGGTCTCCGACCTCATCGCCTTCAGGGGCTGGTCCGTGCAGAGGGCCGCCGACTACGAGGTCAACCACGAGCTGGTACGGCTCTACGGGAAGAACACCGGCGGTCTCATCGCCCTGGACCGGGACGGCAACATCGCCATGCCCTTCAACACGCCGGGCATGTACCGCGGCTACATCGACGCGGGCGGGAAGCTGGTGGTGAAGATCTACGCTGACGAGAAGTAGGCGCGGCCGACACCGGCCTGTCGCGGAAGCTCCCACACGACGAACCCCCGGCGGCCGAAAGCCGCCGGGGGTCGCCGTCACTCCGTGGTGGTGCGGGAGGGGGACCTCCCGCCCCTCTCACGAACCGCTCAGAGCTTCGAAACCCGGATCACCGCCATGGTGTGGATCGGATCGTAGAAGCTGAAGCTGGCGTCGCCCATGACCTCGTCCTTCATCTTCTTCGCGTCGGCGCCGCGCTTGAGCCCCTTCATGCACTCGGCGCTGACGGCCTTCGCCATGTCACCGGAGTCGTCCCCCAGCGTCGTGAGCGCCTCGTCGTAACTCCCGGAGTCACACATCATCATCGCGCGGCCCACGCGCACCACCGGGGCCAGACCCGGGTTGTCCGCCGCCATGGCGTCCAGGTGGTCGACCGCCGCGCCGGCGCCGGACCGGCGGGCGCTGACATAGGCGAGAGCCGTCCAGGCGGCCTGCGCCGGCGTGTCGGCGCCGCCCAGGCTACCGGCCGACGTGAGGTTCGCGTCCGTGACCTCACCCTTGTTCAGCAGGCCGTCGAACGTGGCCAGCTCGCGGTGGATGTTCGCCGCGTAGCCCTTGAGACCCGCCGTCTCCGCGTCACTCGCGACCTGCGCCAGGGCGGCCATGCCGTCCTTCGTCTTCCCGTCCATCAGCCAGCTGTGGGCGATGCCGCGGCGCGCCTGGAGCTTGGGGAACCCGTCGGCCGCGGCTCCGAGCGCCTCCTGCATGTGGGCGCGCGCCTCGTCGTGCTTGCCCGCCAGCCAGCTCAGCTCGGCCAGGCCCATGTAGGCCTCGGAGAACTTCCCGTCGGCCTCGATGGCCTTCCGGTACTCCGCGGCCGCCTCGTCGTACTTCCCGCTCCACTGGAGCATCTCCGCATACGAGTCGTGCGGGTTGGGGTGGCCGGGACGGAGCTCGGCGTACTTCTTCACCGCCTCTAGGGCGGCCTCGTGGTCGCCCGCGTTCCACGAGCCGTACGCCAGGTTGTTGTAGGCCGGCGCGAAATCCGGGTGCGCGGCCACGAGATCCTTCAGGAGCGGGACCTGCGTGGCCGCCGGCGCTCCCGGGGCCGAGAGCTGCACGACCTGGAAAGCCAGGTGCGCATCGCCCGGAGCCAGCTCCTGGGCGGCCTTCGTCGCGGCGAGCGCGCTGGCCGTCCGGCCCGCGTTCCATTCCCGCCAGGCCAGGGCGACCAGGATCTCCGCCGCCGAAGCGTCCTTCAGCATTCCCATGCCGCGGTCCACCTCGGCCGTGGCCTGCTGGGTCGTCATGCCCTGTCCGATGAAGCCGTTGAGGACGTGGGCCAGGCCGAAGTCGGCGTCGACCGACAGGGCTTCCTGGACATGAGCGACGGCGCTGGGTGGATTGACGTTGTCGAGCTCGTCCCAGGCCATCATCAGGTGATGGGCGGCCTCGGGCGAGGCGGAGGTGATGGCGAGCTCCTGGCCGGAGGCCTGGTCCTGCGCGCGCACCGGGGGCGCGAGGACGGTGCCGAGGACGAGGAGCAGCGCGGCCGACAGCACCGCGCGCGGACCAACATTCCAGAGCGGCGCACGCTGGCGCCGTAAGCGAAGGCGGGACATGGGGCCTCCTGTGGTGGTGAGGGTGGCGTAAGATAATTAGAGTGACCTAATTGCGATATCCCCCCTCCGGAGGCCGGCTTCCGGGCCGACCCGCGCCTGTCCGCCACCGCCGCCGTGGGGTATCCTGTGGGCCAGGTCATGCGCGAGCGCATCGTCGAGCTGTTTCGGTCCCGATTCGGCGCCCGGCCGGTCGCCGTCCAGGCCCTCACGGGGGACGGCTCGGCCCGTACGTACGTGCGGCTGCGCGCGGCGGACGGGCGCGTGGCCGTGGGAGGCTTCGGACCGGACGGGGAGGAGAACCGCGCCTTTCTCTCCTTCTCCCACGCTTTCCGGGAGGCGGGACTTCCGGTCCCCGAGATCTACGCGGCCGACGCGGAAGCGGGCGTATGGCTGGAGGAAGACCTCGGGGACCTGACGCTGTTCGACGCGCTCCGAGGAGCGCGAGAGAGGGCCGAGCGCGCCCGGGGCCTGGCCTCCGGCGAGGGCCCGGGGGACGCGGAACGTGACGCCGGCCCTTCCGACTCCCTTCCGGAGGAGGTCCGGCAGGCCTACCGCCGGGTGGTGGACTGGCTGCCGCGCTTCCAGGTGGAAGGTCACAGGGTGGTGGACTACCGGTTGGCCTATCCGCGCCAGGCCTTCGACCGCCAGTCGATCCTCTGGGACCTCAACTACTTCAAGTACCACTTCCTGAAGCTCGCGCGCATCCCGTTTCACGAAGCCCGCCTGGAGAAGGACTTCCGGAGGCTCGCCGCGCTCCTGGCGCGCGCGCCCGCCGACCACTTCCTGTACCGGGACTTCCAGTCCAGGAACGTCATGCTGCGCGAAGGCCGACCCTGGTTCATCGACTACCAGGGCGGACGGCGGGGCGCACCCCAGTACGACGTGGCCTCGCTCCTCTACGACGCCAAGGCCGACCTTCCGCCCGACTTCCGGCAAGAGCTGCTCGAGCGGTACCTCGCGACCCGGGAGCAGCTGGAGACGGTGGACCGGGACGCCTTCATGGCGGTCTTCCCGGGATTCGTGCTCGTCCGGCTCATGCAGGCAATGGGAGCCTACGGGTACCGGGGCTTCTACGAGGGAAAGACTCGCTTCCTGGAGAGCGTGCCCTACGCGGCGCGCAACGTACGGAACCTCCTGGGGCGGGGACTCCCGGTGGACGCGCCGGAGCTCGAGGCGGCGCTGGGCCGGATCGCGGATCGCTGGAGCGACGAGGGAAGGCGCGGCGGGCGGCCGCCGGGCCTCGTCCTCCACCTGAGCAGCTTCAGCTACCGGAGGGGCTACCCGTCCGACCCCGGCGGACACGGCGGGGGGTTCGTGTTCGACTGCCGGGCTCTGCCCAACCCGGGGCGCGAGGAGGCGTTCGCGAACCTCACGGGCCTGGACGAGCCGGTGCGGGCCTTCCTCGCTGCGGAGGCGGACGTCCACGTCTTTCTCGAGCACGCCGCCGCGCTGGTCGAGGAACAGGTCGCGGCCTATCGGGCGCGTGGCTTCACCGACCTGGCCGTGGCCTTCGGATGCACGGGCGGCCAGCACCGGTCGGTCTTCCTGGTCGAGCGGCTGCGCGAACGCCTGTCCGAGCGCTTCGTGGATCTCCGGGTCGAGGTGACGCACCGGGAGGCGCCGTTCTGGCCCGAGCGCGAGCCGGATGCGCTCGCCCGTGAAGCCGGCTGACGCGTGAGGCCGGAGGAGCGGCCCGACGGCATGGTGTTCGCGGCCGGGCTCGGAAGTCGCCTCCGGCCGCTGACCGATCGACTTCCCAAGGCGCTGGTGGAGGTGGGCGGGGAGCCCGCCCTCGGACGGGTGCTGCGCCGACTGGCGGCCGCCGGGGCCGGCCGGATCGTGGTCAACGCCCACCCCTTCGCCGACCGGATCGAGGCCTACCTCCGGGAGGTGTCGCCCTCCCTGCGCGGCGGCTCCAGGGGACCGGGTCCGCTCCTCCTGCTGTCGCGCGAGCCGGAGCGGCCGCTCGAGACGGGCGGGGGACTCCTGCGGGCCGCTCCGCTCTTCCAGGCGGACCGCCCCATCCTGCTGCACAACGTGGACGTGCTCACCGACCTCGACCTCGGCGAGCTCCTCGAGGCGCACGTTCGCTCGGGCGCGCTGGCGACGCTGGCCGTGCACGAGCGCGCTTCCACCCGCCGGCTCCTGTTCGACGAGCGGGGTCTGCTCGGGCGGGAGGACGAGCCCCTGCGCGAGGTGTCCGGCGCGCTCCGGACGCTGGCTTTCTCGGGCGTGCAGGTGGTGTCTCCGGGCCTCCTGGCCCGGCTGCACGCGCTGGCTCCCGGGCTCTCCGGGGCGCCGGCCACCCGCGGACGAGCCGACCTGGAGACCGGCGCGCGTCCGGGCGGGGCTCCGGAAGGGGAGCCGAACGCTCCGGCCTTCTCGATCATGGACGCCTACCTGGCGCTCGCCGCCAGAGGCGAGCCCATCATGGGACACGACGTGACCGGCGCCGCCTGGTTCGAGATCGGGACCCCCGAGCGACTGGAGGAGGCGCGCCGGGCCGCCGCGAGCGGCGCGATCTAGCGGCCCCGGGACCACCGCTCGGTCGGAGCCGAGCCGGGCTCGACGGGTGCCGACTCTTGCCCCGCCGCATCCGCCCAGCTAGTCGTGAATCGGGGTCAGGCGAGGCGGGGGCTCCCCGCGAATCAGCGGCCCGGCACCCCCGGGCGAGCGACGGTGACACGCCCATGGACACTCCTCAGGCTCCACCGACCCCGGCTCCGCCGGTGTCCGGTCTCCACAGACGCATCGGCGGAATCGCCGGTCGCGTTCTCCTGAACCTGGGCTTTCTGGCCGTGGGCGCGGCGGCGTACGTGGCCCACGTGCACTTCCGGGTCGCGGGCTCCTCGACCGCTTCGCTGGCCAGCCTGGTGGCGGCGGCCGGCTTCGGCCTCATGCCGCTCCGGCCCATCGTCCACGCCCTCTTCACCGTCGAGCGCAAGGTCGTCCACCTGGCCCACGGCCTGGTCGGCCTCGGCCTGGTCGGGCTGGGAGCGAGCGGCGTGGCCTCGGGAAGCTCCGTGCTACCGCGAGCGGCCCGGGCGCCCTTCGCGATCATGGCCGCGGCGCAGGCGCTGATGCACCAGGACCACCCACGGAACGCCGCCCAGGCCGCGGCGCTGCGACGCTTCGCCACGAGTCTCCCCGAAGTCGAGCAGATCACGGGAGCGAAAGACCTCGGCTCCCCGGCCAACGCGGCACGCACCGTAGCCGTGATGACGGATCTCATCGGGAAGGCACAGGCGCTCGGCGAGACGGAGCTGCAGTCGGACCCCGGCTTCCAGGGCGCGCTGCGTCAGGTGACCGCGCGCACCGGCCTCTCCCTCGGACTCGACGCGATCGACCGTGCGCTCGGGACGATGGAGAAGAACCCGGCCACGGCGGCCGCGGTGCCGGCGCTCCGGAAGCAGCTGGCGGCAGCGCGCCGGGCGGCGTCCGGAAAGGCCACGCCCGCCGCGAAGACGGCCGGGAGCTGAAGGTCTAGCCGCGCCCTTCGGCCGCAGCCGGGCTCGTGAGCCACTCCTGGCGGTCCGAAACCAGGCGGCTCAGCTCTCCCAGGTGCGGAGCCGGGTCCGTCCAGCGAATCTCGCTCCGCAGGCCGCGACGCGGTCGAACCCAGGCCCACAGGGAGCGCCACGGGCGCTCCGACTCGGCCGCGTGCAGGACAGCGTGCGGCAGGATCCACCGGTACTCCATGCCCACCTCGTAGTCGACCACGGGCTCCACGTCGCCTTCGACCGCCATGCGGCAGGCCAGGGCCGGGAAATCGACTCCGGCCTGGATGGCCAGGTCCAGCGTGCCCCAGAACCGCCCGTTGATCTCCATGAGCCGGTAGCGGCCGTCCCGGTCGTCTCGCTTGAACTCGACCATGGCCGGACCGTGCCACTCGAGCGACTCCAACAGCGCAATGGCGCGCTCGCGCAGCTCCGGTTCGTCGGTGGTCCGCACCCGGATCCCGACGCCGGCCTTGGGCGGGTGCATCACGAGCCGGCGCTGCGTCATGGCCGCCCGCACCCGTCCCCGGCGGAAGAGGAGGCAGGCGTCGTGAACCGAGCCGGGCACGTACTCCTGGACGACCGGGCGCGCGCCGGCGAACAGCGAATCGCTCCGCGGCGTCCAGGCTCGGGCGGCGTCCAGGAGCTCCCTCCGGTCGCGGGCGATCCGAAGGCCGACGGCACCGGTCCCGCGGCTCAGCTTGAAGACGCAGGGATACTCCAGCTCCGCCGCCAGGTCGGTCAGGGCGTCCGGGTCGGCCGGAGACCAGCTCCGCGGCACGTCCACTCCGGTGCGGACGGCGGCGGCCAGCGTCGCGAGCTTGTCGTAGGCGACACCGAGCGCCACCCGGGGCGCGATCGGGAGTCGGACCACCCGCTCCAGGGCGTCCATTCGCGCCGCCACGGCGAGCGTCGCGTGATCGGACAGGGGAAGGAGCACGTCGTAGGGGGCCTCGGCCAGCACCCCGAGCAGCCGTTCCGCGAAGGAGGCGGGGTCGTCGACCGCGCTCGGCAGCTCGACCCTCCGCCGGCAGTAGCGCGACCGGCCCGGTGGGCACCGGGGCCTGTCGCTCCCGAACGTCACGTCGATCCCCGCGCGCCCCAGGCTCCGAATCGCCGCAAGGGTCTTGCGGTGGTCGGCGCTCCCCTCGGCCACGACCATGGCTCTCATGGATACGGGATCGGCTCAGTACATCATGGCGGGGTCCGCATAGTGCTTGAACTCGATCAGGTTGTTGGACGGGTCCCTCAGGAAGCAGGTCCGGTGCTCGGCCCTCTCCCCTTCGAAGCGCACGAACGGCTCCTCGAAGAAGGGCACCCCGGCCGCGCGCGCCCGGGCCACGACTTCGATGAAGCGCGCTTCATCGAGGAACGTCACGCCGAAGTGCCGGGGATACATGCGGGGCTCGGGATCGATCGCCTCCGGGGCCAGGTGACAGACCAGCTGGTCGCCGAAGAAGTCCAGGGTGATCCGGTCCGCGTAACGGCGGGCGAGCCCACAGCCCAGCTTGTCCACGTAGAACGCCCGGGCCTCGTCGAGGTCCCGGCAGGGGATGGCGAGGTGGAAGATGCTGGGCCTCACGGGGTGTCTTTCGCCCGCCGCAGCGCGCCTCCGGGCTTCTTGCCGAGCAGGACTCCCGGGAGGGCGACCGGCGACAGGAAGACGATGCTCATCAGGCCCACCAGCCACAGGGGCCCGGCCGGGCGGGAGATAGCCCTGTAGAGAATGTAGAGGCCCTGGCCCAGCACCAGACCCGCGTACAGGGCCCCGGGCGCGCGTCGACCCGCGAGGCCGAGCAGAAGACCGGACACGAGGAGGCTCAGCAGGTAGTAGCCGAAGGCGTCGAATGCCTCCTCCGGGCCGGTGAGGACCGGCGAGGCCAGCCAGATCGCCGCACCCAGCACGAGGCTGGCGGCGAAGCCCGCCAGGTCCGTCCTCACCTCCTCGTTCATGCGGACTCTCTCCGTCGAAGGTGATCGTCGCGAGGTCCGGGTCTTCAGGCAAGGTACTCGAGGGCTCGCGACAGGTCCTCCACGAGGTCTTCGGCATCCTCGATCCCCACCGAGTAGCGGATGAGGCCCTCCGGGATGCCCATCGCGGCCCGCTCCTCCGCCGTGCACTCGCAGTGGCTGGTGGTGGCCGGCGGGCCGGCCACGGTTTCCACCGATCCGAGGTTGGCGGCCAGCCGAGCGTAGCGGAGCCGCTCCAGCACGCGTCCCGCGGCTTCGAGCGTGTTCTCCTTCAATTCGAAGGCGAGGACGCCGCCGAAGCCCCGCATCTGCCGTCTCGCGATATCGTGGCCCTCGGAGGATTCCAGGCCCGGGTAGTGGACGCGCGCCACCCCGGGATGGGACTCGAGGTAGCTCGCGATCCGAAGGGCGCTCTGGTTCTGCCGCGCGATCCTGAGGTGGAGCGTCTTCATGCCGCGGAGGAGAAGGTAGGCGGCCATGGGGTGGAGCGACGCCCCGTGGATCTCCCGGTAGTGGAAGACCCGTCCCACGAGCTCCGCGGACCCGCAGGCCACGCCCCCGAGCGCATCGGCGTGCCCGCCCAGGAACTTGGTGGCGCTGTGGAGCACCAGGTCGGCTCCCAGGGCCAGCGGCGCCTGGTTGATCGGCGTCGCGAAGGTGTTGTCGACCATGACCAGGGCCCCGGCGGCATGCCCCGCTTCAGCCAGCCGCGCCACGTCCACCACCTTCAGCGTCGGGTTGGTGGGGCTCTCCAGGTAGAGCACCTCGCATCCGGCCACCACTTCTCGCTCGATCGCCTCGTGGTCCGTGGTGTCGCACAGGACCACCTCGATCCCGAACCGCGGCAGGAACTCGGTGAACAGCCGGTTCGTGCCCCCGTAGCTGTCCTTGATCGACACGACCCGGTCGCCGGGCGAGAGCAGCGCGTACAGGGCGCTGGAGATGATCCCCATGCCCGTGCTCGCGCTGGTGGCCGCCTCGGCCCCCTCCAGCTCGCGGACCTTCTCCTCGAAGGCCGCCACGGTCGGGTTGGAGTTCCGCCCGTAGTTGTGACCGGGCGCCTCGCCGCGCGCGACGCGGAGCCACTCGTCCAGGTCGTGGTAGCCGAAGGACACGCTGTGGACCACGGGAGGCTGCGTGGCGTTGGTGTCCAGGTGTCCGGGCTCGCCGGCCCACACGGACAGGGTGCCGGGCCTCGGGCGCAATTCATCGGGCATGGAATCTCCTGCGTGGGTTCGATCTCGACGGCTGCGACCACTCCGGCGCGCCTCGCGGACGGCCTCGGCCGCGTCAGGGGCCCGCCGCGGCGGCCGTACCCGGCGCGGCCGAGTCCACCGGCCGGCCCAACTCCGTGAGCCGCCGGTCGATGAGCTCGATGGCCCGGGTGAGCCGATCGCGGAAGGTCACGAGCGGCGCCTCGCTGTAGGGGATCAGCGCAAGCTTGAACGCGATGCGGCTCTTCCAGGCCCGGGTCTCCAGCACCCGCCAGTCGGTGCGGTCGGGTCCGATCGGGCGCGGGACGCCCTTGTCCGATGACAGCACGTGGGCCAGGTCCAGGTCCTCCACCAGGTGCGGATCGATCAGCCTCTGCTGGGTGGCCGAGAAGTCGTTCTGCTCGACCTGCCACTGGTTGGACAGATGATCGATGTCGGCGAGCACGCGGCGCAGCTCGATGCCCTGAATGAGTCGGATGTCCCCGGACGTCTCGAGGTCCCGGAGCGCGCTCAGCTGCGGCGGGAAGTCGACGATGTTCCACAGGCCGAGGTGCGCCCAGGCCTCGGCGGAGTCGACTCCACCGCTCCGAGCTCCTCCCTCGAGCAGACGCCGGAGATCGGCCGCCTGCCGGTCCTTCAGGACGGCGGTCGAATCGAGGAGCCGGAGCGACGCCTCGAAGTCTCCCCTCAGCGCCACCAGGTGCTCACGCTCGGTCTGCCGGTCGGTGTGGTTCTGCCACGCGGCGTTGGCCCACAGCGCGATCAGGACCCCCGCCACGACGATGAGGAGCTCGCCGAGGCCGTGGCGGAGGGACTCGCTCACTCCTCCGCGTCGCGGGGCCGGATGGTCGGACATCGGGGTGCCTCCTGCCGGCGTGACGTGGCGCCGGCTACTCGATCGGTATCCGGTCGCCGAACTTGTCGAGCCACGCGTCGAAGGACAGCAGCTCCGGGTTCAGCTTCCGGCTCTCCTCCAGGCTCCGGCAGCCGCAGTAGTAGTCGTTGAAGTCGCGCTTGAACTGGAACATGTTGCCCAGGTCCTCGGCTCCCGGGAAGCCGAGGCCGCGGTAGACCTCCGGGCTCACGGAGTTGTAGACGACCTCCTCGCCGACCGCGCCCGTCAGGGCGGCCGCGAACTCCTCGCCGGTGATGTGTCCGCCGGCGATCCCCACCGTCTTTCCGATGTACTCGTCGCCCCGCTTGAAGATGCCGTAGGCGCACTTGCCGATGTCCTCGACCGCGATGGAGGGGAGCTTGCCGTCGCCCAGGCACATGGTGATGGCCAGCTTGCCGTCCGGGCCGCGCTGTGGGCCCGAGCCGAAGTAGATGAAGTTGTCCCAGTAGAAGGACGTCAGGAGGAAGGTCGTCGGCACGCCGGCGTCCGTGAAGAAGTGGTCCGCCTCTCCCTTCGCATCGTAGTGGGGAACCTTGTATTTCCCCATGAGGGTGGGCATGCGGTCGTCGTCGAGCGGCACCCAGTTCCGCGTGTCCTCGAGGGTGGACCAGATCACGTGCTCCAGCCCTTCGGCTTTCGCGGCTTCGGCCATGTTGGCTGCCTGCGCGAGCTCCTTCTCCGGCGAGAAGTACTCCCAGTAGTTGGTGACGCAATAGGCGCCGTACGCGCCCCGGAAGGCGCGCTTCAGGCTCTCGACGTCGTCGAGGTCCGCCTGGACGACTTCCGCCCCCAGGCGGGCCAGCTCCCTGGCCTTGTCCGAGTCGGGCTTCCGGGTCAGCGCGCGTACGCGGAACCCGCCCTCCGGATCGTCGAGGATCGCCCGCGCGAGGCCTCCCCCCTGCGCGCCCGTCGCGCCCACGACGGCGATGGTCTTCGCTTCGGCCATGATGTCACTCCCTGTCGAGTCGGTCGCGCGATCCGCTCACTCCACCCGGCGGAGCCGGTAGCATCGCGGATCGGCGCCGCGCAGAGGTCCCGGCAGCGCCGCCGCGTCGAGCGGGTCTTCGTCCACCACTTTCCAGCCGGCAAATGCTGTCTCGAGGTCCTCCGGGCTCGCCCCGCGAGGAAGCGGACCCCTCCGGGCCGGTGTCCAGACCAGCTCCAGCAGGGTGGCGTCCGGGGCGGCCACCGCACTCACCCCCCGGCCCATGGCGGCCCGCTCGTCGTCGCCGAGGCCGTGGAAGCACCCGAGATCGTACAGGAACCGGAAGCCCGAGCCGACTCCGGCGTCCTCCAGCCTGGTGACATCCCCGCGGACGAAGTCGACGTCGACGCCGGCCGACCGGGCCCGCGCGCGCGCCCTGCCAAGGGCCTTCGGGACGGCGTCGATCCCGGTCACGTTCCAGCCCCTCCGCGCTAGCTCCACCGCCCAGTACCCCGCTCCGCACCCCAGGTCCAGCGCGGGGCCGTAAGGAGGGTCCCGTCCGGCCTCCTCCCTGTGCAGCAGGGGACCGATGAGATGGCCATGCGTATCCGTGGCCTTCTCCCAGGGCGTGAAGCCCAGTGCGTAGGCGAGACGGTAGAAGAGGCTCACGCGAGGCTCCTCAGAATCCCTCGGGTCGCTCGTCCGCCACGCCGGCCGCCTGCTCCATGGCGAGCCCGACGCGGGCGATCGTGCCCTCCTCGAACAGCCTGCCGATCAGCGTCACGCCGTACGGCGCCCGTCGCGGCGGCGAGAAGGTGGGAGGCGGATGCACCGGATCGGGCGCCCAGTCGCTCCTCGCCCTGGAGACCTGGACGAACCCCGTCCTCAGCGTGAGCGACGGATGGCCCGTCGTGTTGGAGATCACGAGCATCTCGTCGCGCAGCGACGGGACCAGCAGGAGGTCGACCGTCGACATGAGCCGGTCCATCGCCGCCGCCACCTTGCGGCGCAGGCGGTCGGCACCGCGGCAGGCGGCCAGCAAGCCCGCCAGGCCGACGGGAGCGCGGAGCAGGAACTGGCGGCGTGTGTTCATGGCGGGAGACGCTCCGGGGCGAGGGGGGCGCCAGGCGCGGCCGCGCATGTGGGCTCGGTCCGCGGGGACGCCAGCAGACTAGTGCGGGCCAGCTACGGCGACAACGGAAGAGCCGCCGACCCGCGCCGGACGGAGCGGGCGCCCCCTTACTGCGGCGGCGGCCCCTGGACCACCTGCACGAGGTCCGCCGGCCGCACGTGCGCAGCGAAGGCGGCCTCGACGTCCTTCCCCGTGAGAGAGAGGTAGTGCCGCGCCGCGATCGTGGGCTCTTCGAGCGGGAGTCCGGCGTCCACGCGATAGATCCAGCCGCGGGCGATGCTGCCGACACTCGACTCGGAGAGGGGAATCCGCCGCAGGAGGATCGCCTTGGCGCGCTCCAGCCGGGCCGAGTCGACCGGCGCGGTCTGCATCTCCTTCAGGTCCTTCACGATCAGGGTGCGGGCTCTGGAGACGTTGTCCGGGTCACAGCCGTAGTCCACCGAGTAGACCGTCCGCGTCCTCCCCGCGTCCAGCGAGGAGCTCACGAAGTAGACCAGCCCGTTCTGCTCGCGCAGGTCCTGCCCCAGCTTGCTGGCGTAGAAGCCGCCGCCCAGGACCTCGTTCCCCAGCTCGAGGGCGTAGTAGTCCGGGTCGAACCGGTCCATCGCCAGCGTCTCGGCCAGGCTGACCTGGTCCTGCACCCGGCTGCGGTCGGGCACGTGCACGGTCCTGGCGGCGTTGGCCGGGACGGCCGGAAGCTTCGTGTCCGGCGGGGTGCCCGATGCCTTCCAGCCCCCGAAGTACTTCGAGATGACGCTCCTCGCCCTCCCGGGCGCGATCTCGCCGATCACCACGATGGTGGTCATGTCGGGGCGGAAGACGCGCCGATAGTAGCTCTTCACCTGGTCGAGGGTGAGCCCCGAGATCGTGGCGGGCGTGGCCTGCCGCAGCTCCGGGTCCCCCTTCGGATACAGGGCCTCGTCCTCGGCGCGGCCGGCCAGGTAGTCCGGGCTCTGGAGCTCGCCGCCGACGTAGGCGGCCTGCTGCCTCTGCATGGTCATGAACGCCTGCCGCGGCAGCGCCGGATGGAGCTCGTTCTCGGCCAGGAGCTGGACCCCGCGGTCGAAGTGGTCGGTCAGGACCTGGAGCGAGAAGTCCGTGCCCGCCGACTCGTCCGCCCCGATCTCGTCCAGTGCCTTCTGGAAGGCGAGCCGGTCCAGGCTGTCGGTCCCGAAGGAGAAGAGCTGGTCCAGCACGCCCGAGACGCCCTCCTGCCCGGCTGGCTCCTCCAGGTCCGGCTCACTCCGGATGTGGCCGTAGACGCCGACCGTATGGCTCACGGACTCGGGCTGCACGATGAGCTCGATCCCGTTGGCCAGCGTGTCGATGACGGGGCTGGTGGTCGACTTCGGCACGGAGAGGTGCGAGAGCGACCGGGAAGCCCAGCCGGGGAGCGGTACGGCCTCCACGTTCTTGGAGCCGAAGGACTCGGTGCCGCCGAAAGTGCTGCGCGAGGTGGGCTTCCCGGACGGCTGCGGAGGCAGGATGGCGGTGATCGCGTGGTCCAGGTCCAGGTACTTCCTGGCCACGCGCTGCACGTCGGCCGGCGTGACCGCCTGCATCGCCTGGATGTCCTCGTCCGGCGAGCCGCGTCCCTCGACCGCGACGGCGTCCGACCAGGCGGAGGCGAGCCCGGAGACCGAGTTCTTCTGCAGCTCGGCCTGCGACAGCTCGCGGCGCTTGGCCGCCGCCACCAGATCCGGCGGGAAGCCGTTGGCCAGGTCATTCTTCAGGATCTCGCGGACCTGTCCGACCAGGTCGTGCGCATCGGCGCCTTTCGGGAAGCCCACCAGCGCCATGCCCACCCCGGCCTGCGGCTGCGCCTGCACCGCGAACTCGGCGAAGAGCGCCTTCCCGCTCGGCACCAGCGCGTACAGCGTGCCCCGCTGGCTGCTGAGCACGTCCGAGAGCACCTGCACGGCCGCGTAATCCGGATCACTGGTCCCGGGCAGTCGGACGGCGATGGCCGCGAGGCCGAACGGAAAGTCGGATGGGATCGTCATCGTGTCCGGTCGCACCGGGCGGAGGTGGACCTCCGGACGCGCCGGGAGCTTCTTGGAGGGAATGTCGCCGAACAGGTCCTTCACCGTTCCGAGCGCGCTGTCGGGGTCCACGTCTCCGACGATCACGAGCACCGCGTCGTTGGGGGCGTACCAGTCGTCGTAGAACTTCTTCAGCATGCCCGCCGTGGTGCTGTCGAAGGAGGGTCGCGTCCCCAGCCCCGGGTTGGCGAGCGGCGTCCCCTCGTAGAGAGCCCCCAGCATCTTCTCGTAGAACTTGTAGAAGGGGTTGGAATTGTCCTGGGCCACCTCCTGCTCGATCGCCCCACGCTCCTTGGCCCAATCGGCCGAGTCGTCGTCGACCCCGCGCATGCGGACCGACTCGATGTGGAGGGCCAGGGCCAGGTCCTCGGCGGGCGTGGAGAAGAAGTACTGCGTGACCGTGTTTCGCGTCTCGGCGTCGAAGGTCCCGCCGATGGCGGCCGAGATCTCCGAGAGCTGGTCCGCGGAGAGCCCGGGGCTGCCCCGGAACATCATGTGCTCCTCGGCGTGCGCCAGACCCGGAAAGCCCTTCGGTACCTCGTTCGAGCCCACCTGGTAGTTCAGCATCGTGGTGACCACGGGGGCCAGGTGGTTGGGGACGATCACCACCCGCATGCCGTTGTCGAGGGTGGTGCGGAGGACCGGGTCGGGCGCGGTCGCTCCCCTCGCGGGAGGCGCCACGATGTGGGGCCCGGTCCGGCCGGCCGTGCGTGGAGCGGGGGGGCGGGCGGGCCGGGCCCGGGGTCCCGGCGCGGCGAGCCCGACGGAAGCGGCCGCCAGGAGCGCCGCGGCGCCCAGCGCCGCCACCGGGGCGTCGCGGACGACTCCCGCGAGCCGAGCCTTCCTCTTCCGCCCCCCCTCACCGCCGACCGGGACTGCCACGCGAACCTCCTCCACGTCAGGGCTGGCCGTCGGGTCGTAGCTCCCGAGAGTTACGTCGACCCGCGATCACCGCGCCGCATCATGGTCCGGCCGCCCGAGGAAGGGCAAGATGCCCGATGATCACGGGCACCTCGACCGATGCCGGTCGAAGCCCCCGGGCCGATCGTGACGGGCTGCCGCTCCCTTGAAATCGCGGAAACGCCGTCAGTGCTCCCAGGGGAACGGCGAGCCCAGAAAAGCCACGATGCTTCCTGAGGGGAGGAAGATGGCCCCTCCCGGGTACCGGAAGTCGTTGTACCGCGTCGCGGGCCGCCAGGCCACCGTGCTCTCGGCGAACAGGTGCACGACGCCTCCGAGCTGCAGGTGAGCGCCGCCGAGGACCCCGGGCATCCACGTGTCGACGCTCGTCCCCGGGTGCAGGCGGTCGTGGTAGCTCTCGTGCATGAGACGGGGCCCGGCGTAGAGGCTGAAGTGGCTGGAGCCCACGAGCGGGCCCAGCAGGAGCTCGGTGGGGAGGGCGAAGTCCTCGGCCGTGAGCGACTCATCCTGGGCCGGCCCGTCGGAGCGCGACATGCTGGCCAGGCCCAGGTGGAGCGCCGTGCTCGTTCGGCGGCCCAGGAGGGAGCCGAGCCGGACCTTGCCCGAGAGCAACGAGCCCGATGGGTCCCGGTCCTCGTGGCCCCCGTAGCTGGCCGCGCTGAGAGACACCCGGTCGGCGATGCCGATCAGCAGCCGGCCCGCCACGATCTGCTTGCGCTGCAGCTCCTGGCCCTGGAGCGCATCGCCCAGCTCGAGCCCGAGCCCGGCGCCCTTTCCGGGCACCGGCGTGCCTCCGCGGGTGGCCGGAAACGGGGCCGGCAGCGGTCGGCGGACGTACTCCGCGCACCCCTGCCCGGCCAGGCCGGACAGGAGGATGGCCGCGAGGAAGAGGCCCGCGCGGCGGCGCTCTCGAGACGGTCGTAGCATCGGACTCATGTCGGACCTCCGCTGGCTCGGACTCGTCGCGTATCCGAGGCGGAGGCTGGGGAGAGCCGATCAAGTCGAGGTCAAGCTGCGGCGAACCGAAGGGATGGTCGGTCGGTGCGCTCGGCCGGCGGGCCACGGGCTTGGCCGTCGGCGACGCGCTCGGCCGGTGGGCTGCGGGCCCGTGCCTCGGCGGCGCGCTTGACCTCCGAGCGCCGGGGAGATATACCTAGCTCTATAGGTATAGCCATCTATGGAAAGCCCGGAGGGTCTCCGCGCCGGTCCGCGCAGAAGCCCACCTCGCTTCAGCGCGGGAGACGCCGTGACCTCCTACCGGAACAACGTCCTCCAGGGGACCCTCGATCTCCTCGTGCTCCAGACACTCGCGGCGCAGGGCCCGCTGCACGGGTACGCCGTCACCGCGGCCATCCACCGGCTCTCGTCGGACCTCCTGCGGGTCGAGGAAGGCTCCCTGTATCCCGCCCTGCACCGCATGGAGCAGGCGGGCTGGCTCCAAGCGGAATGGGGAGTCACCGACAAGAACCGCGAAGCCCGCTTCTACTCCGTCACGGCGGCGGGCCGTCGGCAGCTGGGCGAGGAGCGCGCGAGCTGGGAGCGGCTCACCGAGGGCGTGCGGCGCGTGCTCGAGTACGCCTGACGGACACCGACCTCCGACGATGACTCGCGGCACGGACCGACCCCCGGAGGACCCATGAGCTGGCACCGGCGCCTGGTCAATCTCCTGCGGCCCGGCAGCGTGTGGCGTGACATCGACCGGGAGATGGCCTTCCACCTCGAGGAGCGCGTCGACGAGCTCGTGGCCGGCGGCATGAGCCCCGCCGAGGCCAGGCGCACGGCCCGCCGGCAATTCGGGCGGGTCGAGATCATCCGCCGGCGCATTCGGGACGTGGACGTGGTCGGCTGGCTCGAGTCTCTCCTGTTCGACGTCCGCTACGCGCTCCGGGCGCTGAACACCCACCGCGGCTTCACCCTCGTCGCGGTCCTGTCTCTCGGCCTTGGCATCGGCGCCAACACGGCCATCTTCAGCCTCATCGATGCGGTGCTCCTGCGCTCGGTCCCGGTGCGGCGGCCCGAACAGCTGGTGCGCCTGTCGATGAGCGATGGGAACTCGATCTTCACCAACCCCCTCTGGGAGCAGATCCGTGACCGGCAGGGCGCCCTGGAGGGGACCTTCGCGTTCGCCGACCAGGAGGCCTTTGACCTGTCACGTGGCGGCGTGGTGCGGCACGCGCCCGGGGCGCTGGTGAGCGGGGACTACTTCCGGGTCCTGGGCGTCCAGGCGGCCGCGGGTCGTCTCCTGGGCCGCGCGGACGACGTGCGGGGCTGTCCGGGGACCGCGGTGCTGAGCCACGGCTTCTGGGAGCGCGAGTACGGCGGCGCCATGGACGCCATCGGCCGGACCCTCTCGCTCGACGGCCACAGGTTTCGGATCGTGGGCGTGACCCGGGCCGGATTCAGCGGCATCGACGTGGGTCACGCCGCCCAGGTGTTCGTGCCACTGTGCGCGATCGCGATCGTGCGTCCCGGACGCGACATCCTGGACGGCCGCAGCACGTGGTTCCTGAGCGTGTTCGGGCGTCTGGGCCCCAGCGAGTCGCTGCGAACGGCCCGGGCGGGCCTCGCCGCGATCTCGCGCGGCACGTTCGCGTCCACGGTCCCGGGGCACTGGACCGCCAAAGAGCAGAGCTCCTACCGCCGGACCACCCTGACCGCCGACCGCGCCGGCAACGGTGTGTCCCGGCTCCGGGACCAGTACGACCACGCCCTCTTCGTTCTCCTCCTGGTCGTCGCCGTGGTCCTGCTCATCGCGTGCGCCAACGTGGCCCAGCTGCTCCTGGCTCGCACCACGGCACGCGGCCACGAGCTCGCGGTGCGCCGCGCGCTCGGTGCCGGACGCGCACGCCTCGCGCGCCAGACGCTGGTCGAGAGCCTGATCGTGTCGCTGCTGGGCGCCGGCGTGGGCCTCGTGTTCGCGCGCTGGTCCGCCGGCCTGGTGGTCGGCTTCCTCTCCCGGGGCCGGGGACCGGTGGTCCTGGACCTGTCGCTCGACCCGCGCGTGCTGGGCTTCACCGTCGGAGTGGCCGTGCTGACGGGCATCCTGTTCGGACTCGTGCCCGCGCTCCGCTCCGGCGCCACGCCCCCCCTCTCGGCCATCCGGGCCTCGGGCCGAGGCCTGGTCGGCGACGCCAGGCCCGGGCTCGCGCGCGGGCTCGTGGCGGCCCAGGTCGCCCTGTCCTTCGTCCTCGTCGCGGGCGCCGGACTCCTGGTCGCTAGCTTCCAGCACCTCGACTCGGTGGACCCGGGATTCCGGCGCGACGGCGTGCTGGTGGTCCGGGCTGACTGGTCCCACCTGCATCTCTCCGCAGCGGAGCGGGCCGCCGTCCCGCGCACGCTCCTCGACCGGGTCCGCTCCCTTCCGGGCGTGCGGAGCGCCGGCGCCTCGCTGCTCACGCCGATCAGCGGTGTCGCCTGGAACGAGGACGTGGCCGTGGATGGCTTCACCCCGAAGTCCGAGCGCGATGCCCTGGTGTGGTTCAACGGAATCACGGATGGCTACTTGCGCGCGCTCGGCACGCGTCTCCTCGCCGGCCGTGACTTCACGCCGCGGGACGACGCCGGCAGCGCGAAGGTGGTGCTGGTGAACCGGGCGATGGCCCACCGCTTCTTCGGCGACGCCGATCCGCTGGGCAAGACCGTGCGAATCAGCGAGCACGACAGCCTGGCGGACCCGATGGAGGTCGTGGGCGTCGTGGAGGACGCCAAGTACCGGAAGCTGGATGAGACGGAGCTCGCCACCGCCTACGTGCCGCTGGCCCAGACCGAGCTGTGGGAGCCGACCGTGCAGTTGTCGCTCCGCACCGGGGGCGCGCCCGAGGCGCTGGTGCCGGAGGTGACGCGGGTCGTGCGAGCGCTCGACGCCTCCATCACGCTCGAGTTCACGACACTGAGCCGCCAGGTCTCCAGCTCGCTGGCGCGACCCCGCCTTCTCGCCACGCTATCGGGCTTCTTCGGCCTCCTCGCGCTCGTCCTGGCCGTGATCGGCCTGTACGGCACGATGTCCTACGGCGTGGCCCGTCGTCGGAACGAGATCGGGGTCCGGATCGCCCTCGGAGCGCCCCGCGCACGCATCCTCGCCATGGTGGCGCGAGAGGCCGCCCTGGTGGTGGCCACAGGCATCGCGGCCGGCCTCGTACTCTCGCTGGGCGCGACGCGGCTCGTGGCCTCCTTCCTGTACGGCATCACGGCCACCGATCCCGTCACGCTCACCCTGTCGGCCATCGCCCTGTCGGCCGTGGCCCTCGCGGCGGCCCTGGTCCCCGCGTGGCGTGCGGCCACGGTTGATCCGATGGTGGCGCTCAGAGAGGAGTAGAGCCGATTCACGGGCGTGGCCATCTGCGAGTCGGACGACCCGGCGGCTGTCGCTAGCTGGGCCCTCAACTGGAACTCGGCCCTCGACGTCGAGATGGCGTTCGTGTTCGACGACGAGGAGGCTCGCGCCATCGGGAGGGCCAGGGACTGACCTCTCCGCAGGCCGGGGCGGACGAGCCGCCAGCGCGTGGACGAGTAGCCAGGCGCTCGCACGGCCTGCCTCACCGGCCCTTCATGTATCTCCAGTTGTGCGGCTTGCCCTCTTCCAGCCACTCGATCGAGGTGCGGATCCGGCGCTCGCGGGTGGCCTCCCGCCTGGCCTCGGTGATCCACTCCACGTACTCGTTCCGGTGGCTGGGGCTGAAGCCCTCGAAGGTGACCGCCGCCGCCGGGCTCCGGTCGAGTGCCGCGCGGAAGTCGTCCGGGACCTCGAGCTCACGGGCCCGTTTTCGCCCCGCGGCGTTCGGCACTTTCACGCCCTCCCGGTTCAATCGCACGGCCTCCCGTACCCACTCGGTCAGAGTCCCGCGTGACGGCAGATCCTCCAGCGACCTGATGCGCCCGAACTGACCCATCGCCTCCTCCCGCTTCGTCTCGTCCGGGAGGATCAGGCTCGCCTTCCAGAAGCCGAAGGTGCAGTGCTCCTTGAAGGCGGCCATGCTGCACACGATCCCCTGGTGCGTGAAGTGGGGGAAGCTCCACTTGATCGTCTCATCGATGTCGGGCGAGGCCGCGTGGACCAGCTCGCGCAGGTGACGGAGAATGGGCCGGGCGAAATCGGCAGCGTCGTCGATGTACGCGTCGACGCGAGGGTCTCGCTTTCCCATGGCTGTCTCCCGGGGCCGGGGTGGCCGCCTCGGTCACTCCACGATCGTGAAGATCTCTCGCCGGCCGCTAATGATCGTCTCTCGGAACCTGGTGTAGACCTTCCTCGCATCCGGATTCGACATGGTGGTCCCGAAGGCCGACTCGAAGGCGGCCAGGCTCTCGTGCTCGGACTCGAACACGAGCGTGAAGAAGTCGGCGATCAGGTCGGTCATGATGGTGAACCGTGGACCGTCCTCGCCCAGCGCGCCGAACATCTGGCTCGCGAGCGCCTTGGCTTCCTGCATGTGCTCGGGCTCGATCTGGAAGACATCCCTGACTCGGATCATCGGGGGCTCCTCGGGTTGGGGTCGCCGCGAGCGCGGCCGACGGCGGAGCGACGTTCGCTCCGGCCGCCACGGCTCCACCCGCAGGATGGCGCGGCGGGCCGGAAGCTCAAGATGGGCTCCGGCAGCTCCGGGAGCGAGCGCCGGTGGTCCGAAAGTCGTCGGCCTGGAGCCGCGACGGCCCGCCGCGCCTTCTCCTACCGTGAGATCCGCGTCCGCCCTCCCGATCACGATCCGCACGAAGCAGGAGCTGGTCGGGCCCGTCACCCCCCTCCGAGCTCCTCCAGCTCCTCGAGCGTGCGCGGCCAGTCCTCCCCCAGGAGCCGGCTGAGCCCCCGGTCCGCCAGGACTTTTCCGCCCGTCTGACAGGTGACGCAGTAGTTCGTCTCCCGGTCGGCGTAGCGGATGCGCTGGATCGGGTCGCCGCACACCGGGCACGGCTCCCCGAACTTCCCGTGCGCCGCCATCGCCGGGTGGAAGGCGGTGATCTTCTCCGGAAACGCCTGGCCGAATTCCTTCCGGAGACGCTCCGTCCACTCGGCCAGCGACCGGCGCGTCGTCTCGTACAGGCGCCGGATCTCCTCCACCGACAGGTTCCCGGTGAGCTGCAGGGGCGAGAGGCGGGCCGAGAGCAGGATCTCGTCCGAGTGCGCGTTCCCGATCCCCGAGAAGATTCGTGGATCGGTGAGGGCCCGCTTCAGGGTGTGGCTCTCGCGGAGGAGCGCGGCGCGGAAAGCCTCCAGCGATGCCTCCAGCGGCTCCAGGCCGCCCGGATCGAGCGCGCCCAGGGCTTCCTCGCCCCGGACCACCCACAGCGAGGCGCGCTTCTTCGTGCCCGCCTCCGTGAGGAGGAGGGTGCCGCCGGGAAAGTCGAAAGCCGCGTGGGCCCCTTTCCTGGGGACTCTCGCGCCCTTCTTCTTCCAGTGGAAGCGGCCGGTGAGCATGAGGTGGAAGACGAGAAACAGGTCGTCCTCCATGGCCCACACGACGCGCTTCCCGAGGCGGCGCAGGCCCGTGACGCGCATCCCCTCGGCGGTCGACAGCGGTGGATAGTACGTGCGCATCAGCGAGGGTGAGCGCACGCGGGCCCGCTCGAGCGTGTCGCCGAGGATCGTGCGCTCGAAGCCCTCCAGGTAGGCGGTGATCTCGGGGAGCTCGGGCACGGCTCAGAGCCCCGTGTGGCGGTGCGAGCTCATCGGACGGGGCTCCGAGTTCGACCGCGTGCACGTCGCAACCGGGGGCCCGGACGTGGTGTCCAAGAGTAGGCTTTCCGCGAGCCGAGGATGGCTGGCCCACCGTATGACGCCACGATGAGAGAGGTTCGACCGTTTCGATTCATGCCGGGGGGTGCCATGCAGGGCTTCGTGCAGGATGTCCGCTTCACGCTCCGGAGCTTGCGGCGCCATCCTGGTTTCGCGGTCGCCGCCATCCTGGTGCTGGGCCTGGGCATCGGCGCCATCAGCCTCGTGTTCTCGACGTACGTGACGGCCGTCCTGCGGCCGCTTCCCTACCCGCGGCCCGACCGGCTGGTCTGGATCTCGGCCACGACGCCCACCGGCGGCTCGAACAGCCTCTCGTACGACGACTACCGCGACTATCGAGCCGGGTGCGACGCGTTCCAGTCGCTCGGCGTCGCGGACGTGTTCGGCGACCACCTGCTGCTCACCGGGAGCGGAAGCCCGCGGCAGGTGACCGGCTACACGGTGTCCGCGAGCCTCTTCCCCACGCTGGGCGTGGCCCCGGTGCTGGGGCGCGCCTTCGCCGATGGCGATGAGAGCCGGGGCGATCAGGACGTGGCGCTCCTCGGTTACCGGCTCTGGAACACCGCGTACGGCGGCGATCCATCGCTGGTCGGCCGGACGATCACCGTGGACGGGCGCCCGGTGCAGGTGGTCGGCATCATGCCCGCCGGGTTCTCCTTTCCGGCCGGCAGCGACATGTGGCTTCCCCTGCAGCGATCGGCCGGGTACGCCTCGGGACGCGGAAACAACAATTTCAACGCCGTGGGGCGGCTCCGCGAGGGACGCACCCTCCAGCAGGCGGGGGACCAGCTCGTCGCGGTGGCCGCGGGCATCGCCCGGAACTTCCCGGACACCAAGGAGGGATGGAGCGCCCGTGCGGAGACCCTTCACGACCACTTCTTCGGCCGTGCCCGAGCGTCCCTCCTCGTTCTGCTCGGAATCGTCGCCCTCCTGCCGCTCGTCGCCTGCATCAACGTCGCGTCGCTCTTCCTTGCCAACTTCCTCACCCGCCGGACCGAGATCGCGTGCCGTCTGAGCCTCGGGGCCTCGAGGGGGCGGCTCATGCGGCAGCACCTCACCGAGAGCGTGGTGATCGCGCTGGCCGGAGCCGCGGTGGGGCTCGCCGCCGCCTACTGGGGAGGGCAGTTGCTCCGGCAGCTGGCGCCGGCGGCGCTCCCCCGACTGGACCAGATCGGCCTCGACGGACACGTCCTCGCCTTCACGCTGGGCGCGGCTCTCCTCATGGTCCCCCTCATCGGCGTGGCGCCGTCCCTGGGCAGCACGGACCTGAACCTCGCGCAGGCGCTGAGGAGCGGGGGAGCGGGTGGCCGCGGCGAGGGACGCCCGCGGGCGAGGCGCGCGCTGGTGGTCGCCCAGGTGGCCCTGTCGACCGTGCTCATGCTGACCTCGGGGCTCCTGCTCCGCAGCTTTCTCCGGCTTCAGAACCAGGACCCGGGCATGGCGACCTCCGGGGTGGTCTACTCCCAGGTGCGGCTGCCGCAGTTCAAGCTCCCGAGCCCGAAGGAGGTCGGACTGGCCTGGGACGACCTCAACCGGCGCGTGGGAGCCCTGCCCGGAGTGGTCGCGGTCGGAGAGGTCGACCGACCACCGTTCAGCGGCAGGGGCCCGTACAACGAAGTGTGGGCCGCCCGGCGACCGCCCGCGAGTGCCGCCGACAAGAAGGGCGCCACCCGCCGCTTCGTCTCCGATGGCTACTTCTCCGCCGCGGGGATCACCATCCTCCGCGGCCGGACTTTCCAGCCCTCCGACGAGCGAGCCGGGGCTCTCGTGACCGTCATCAACCGCGCGGCGGCGCGCGAGTTCTTCCCGGGCGAGAACCCCGTCGGGCAGATCCTCCAGCTCGACATGGGCCAGCCCACGAACCTCACCATCCTCGGGGTGGTGGGCGATGTGACGGAGGCGGGTCCGGGCGAGGAGGCGCCGCGCATGTTCTATCTCCCCGCGTGGATGAACCCCAGTGTCGACATGAACGTCCTCATTCGGACGCGGACCGCATCGAGCGGGCTGGCCGCGGCCTGGCCGGGGGTGCTGCGGGCCGTGAGTGGAGACATTCCCGTGGAGCCGCTTCGCACCATGGCCTCGCGGCTGTCGAGCACGATGTTCGAGCCCAGGTTCCGCTCCACCCTCGTCTCGGCGTTCGCCCTCGCGTCCCTCCTCCTCTCGGCCATCGGCCTGTACGGCGTGATGGCCTACTTCGTCCGGCAGCGCTCGAGGGAGATCGCCGTTCGGGTGGCCCTGGGCGCATCCCCCGCCAGCGTGGCGAGGCTCGTCCTCGTCCAGGGGATGTGGCTGGCCGGCTGGGGGCTGGCGATCGGGCTCCCCGCCGGTCTGGTGGCGGCGCGCGTCGTCGAGCACCAGGGATGGCTCGGCGGCCTCTCCCTGTCGGACCCCAGCGTGGACCTGGCCGTGGGTGTGATCGTCGCTCTCGAGGCCGTCCTGGCCTGCCTGCTCCCGGCGGGCCGCGCCCTGCGGCTGGATCCGGCTCTGACCCTGCGGTCGGAGTAGCACGGGGCGGCGGACGTCCGCCAGCCGTGGCGCGGGTGCGGAGCCCGCGGAGCCTCAGGAGCCTTCGCCCGCGGTCTCCGCCGCGACGCTCTTCCGGCCCAGCGAGTCGGCTTCCTCTGCCAGGTCGTGTCGGGCGGCCTCGAGCCACACGGATCCCGAGTCGGCCTGGGCTTTGACGATGTCGTAGCCTGCCCGGGTCTCGGCGTCCGCCTCGGCGAAGCGTCCTTCCCTCAGGAGCGTCCTCCCCAGCTTGAGGCGGGCGATGCCGGTGTTCAGGTGCCTCGGCGACTGGGTGCGGGAGTAGATGTCGATCGCCTGCCGAAAGAGCCGCTCGGCCCGACCGTACTGCTTCCCGGAAAGGTACACGCTGGCCAGGTTCGCGACCGCCACGCCGATCACGTAGTTGCCGCCCGGATACGCGGCCCGATCGATGCGCAGGACCCGCCGATAGATCTTCTCGGCGGCCGCCAGGCTGTCCTCGAGGATGGCGATGCTGCCCAGCGTGTTCAGGGTGGAGGCCAGGGTCGGGTGGTCGGGACCGTACACGCTCTCCTGGATGCGCTCCGCCCGCTCGAGCATCGAGCGAGCCTCGGGGAGCTTCTTCTCGAACACCAGGGTCCTGCCCAGCATCGTGAGGTTCGACGCTGTCTCGGGATGATCGGGCCCGTAGAAGGCCTCCGTGATCTCCAGCGCCCGCCGGTAGTACGCCTCGGCCTCGGCGTAGTGGCCTCGCTCGTGCTGCATCGCGCCCAGGTTGATGAGGTCGTCGGCGATGGCCGGGTGCCGCGGTCCGTGCAGGCGCTGGTCCAGGACCAGCACCCGGCGGAAGATGGAGTCGGCCGTGGCCAGGTGGCCCGCGTAGAAGTGGGTGTTGCCCAGCTCCGTGAGCGCGGCGACCAGCTCGGGAGCCGCCGAGTCGCCGCTCGCCTCCAGGGTTCCGACCGCCTGTGCCAGGCGGTCGATGGCGCCAGCGTAGTCTCCGCGGTCCTCGAGCACCGTGCCCAGCGCGACCATGGCGTCGGCGAGGGCCGCGGGGCGGAGAGGGCGCTCCTTCCGGATTCTGGCCATTCCGGCCCGGACCCACCGCTCGGCCTCGTCGTAGCGCGCCTGGTCCAGCCGGAGCCTGCCCAGGGCCACCTCGCTCTCACCCACCCGTGGATGGTCGGGCCCGTACAGCTTCCGGCGCTCGGCCAGGGCCTTCTGCAGGAGCGAGTCCGCCCGGTCGAGCTTTCCGAGCTGCTCGTAGATCCCTCCCAGGGTGGCGTACAGGTCGGCCTGGGACTCGGGCTCGTCGTCCAGCGCGCCCGCTTCGCGGACCCCGCGGTCCAGCAGGCTCACCACCCGCAGGCTGTCGGCCGGTCCCGCCTCCGCGTCCCCTCCGCGGAACAGATCGAGGGTGAAGCGCTGGATGCGGCGGGCCCGGTCGGCCTCGGCGAGGGCGGTGTCACGGGTCCGGGCGAGACGGGCCGTGTAGAAGGCGACCAGCCCCACCACCAGCACGCCGACCGCCGCCGCCAGGGCGAGCGAGCGGCGGTTCCGGCGGATGAACTTGCCGGTGCGGTAGGCTAGCGAGTCGGGACGGGCCTCGAGCGGCTCCGCGGCCAGGAAGTGATCGATGTCCCGGACCAGCGCGTCGACGGTGCTGTAGCGTCTGCGCGGGTCCTTGTGCATGGCGGTCAGGCACATCACGTCCAGGTCGGCCCACGCCGTGCGGCCCGGGGGCGGTCCCCCCGTGCCCTCCGGGCCCGCTTCCCGCGCGGCGTCCGAGGGCCGCCGCGGCTCCGTGCCGGTCACCACCCGCTCGGCCTGCGCGGGGCTCAGCCCCGAGAGGTCGAAGGGGAGACGTCCCGCCAGCAGCGCGTACAGGATGACCCCCAGCGCGTACACGTCCGTGTGGATGCCCACCGGCTCCCCGGTGAGCTGCTCGGGGGCCGCGTACGCGGGCGTCATGAGCCGGAGACCGGTGCGCGTCTGTCGGGCGGGGCTGTCCGGGCTCTCGAGCTGCTTGGCGATTCCGAAGTCCAGGAGCTTCACCGCTCCGTCGGCGCGCACCAGGATGTTCGAGGGCTTGAGGTCCCGGTGGACGACCAGGTGCCGGTGGGCGTGCTGCACGGCCTCGCACACGGCCCGGAACAGGAGGAGCCGCGCCTCCAGCGAGGAGCCGCGGCGCCGGCAGTACTCGGTGAGCGGCACGCCCTCCACGTACTCCATCGCGAACCAGGGCGTGCCGTCCGGGAGGACGTCCGCGTCGTACAGCCTGGCGATGGAGGGATGGTCCAGGCGCGCCAGGGTGCGCTGCTCACCGGTGAAACGCGCCCGCCGGGCGGGCGACAGGGCCGCATCGCGCAGCACCTTGATCGCCACGCGGCTCCCCAGGTCATCTCGCTCGGCCAGGTAGACGACGCCCATGCCCCCCTGGCCCACCACGCCCGTGACCCGATAGGGTCCGAAGCGCCGCCCCCGGGCGGCCTCCGCTCCCCCGTCGGCCGGGCCGGAGCCCCCCCCTTCGGACGCCGCGCCGCCCGACCCCGGAGCGACGCCTTCCGCACCGGAAGCGGCGCCGCCCAACCCGGAAGTGGCGCCGCCCGCCAGCCCGGCCCCGAACAGCTCGCCGGCGGCCGCCCCGACGCCGCGGTCGAGGAGGGAGCCCTCCCACGCGTCCTCGGCCAGCATCGCCTCGACCTCAGACCTCAGCGCCAGGTCGGCCCCGCACTCGGCCTGCAGGAAGCGGTCGCGCTCCTCGGGGCCGAGCTCCCGCGCGGCGTGGAAGAGCGCCTGGGCCCGCCTCCAGCGCTCGCCATCCATCGCCTCGCTCCCCTCATCACCCCCGCGGCTCCCGATCACGCCGGCTCACTCGTCGGGGCCACGGCGTCGCCCGGCGGTATCGGGTCCGCTCGGAGCCGCCCCGCCAGCCACGCCCGGGCGGCCCGCCAGTCGCGCATCACCGTGGCCTCTGAGACCCCGAGCAGCTCCGCGGTCTCCGCCACGCTGAAACCCCCGAAGAACCGGTACTCGACCATGGCGGCCTGCCGGGGATCCATGCGGGCCAGCGCCGCGAGGGCGTCATCCAGGGCCAGGAGCTCGTCCGCCGACGCACTCGCCCCGTCGAGGCCCTCCTCGAACGTGACCAGGAGAGCGTCCCCTCCCCGCTTGTCGGCCGCGCGGCGGCGCGCGGCATCCACCAGCACCTGACGCATGGCCCGGGCGGCGATGCGCTTGAAGTGGAGGCGCGACTCGGGGGCCAGGTCGGGAGAGGCAGAGAGCTTGATCCACGCCTCGTGGACCAGCGCCGTGGGGCCCAGCGTGGTGCCCGCCCCGTCCGGACGGACGATGGCCGCGAGGCGCCGCAGCTCCTCGTAGGCCAGGCTGAACCACTCCTCCAGCTCGCGAACGTCGTCCGGCATGCGACCTCCGCCGTCCGCCGGGAGAGGACATCCCCCCCCGAGAGCACCCGGCCGGAGGTCCGATGACAGCTCCGGGGCACTCATCGCGTAATGCGAACGAGCGCCGCGGCCGCATCGGACGCGCTCGAACGTGGCCGGATCGGATTCGAACGTTAGCGCCGGCGATCGGGGCCGACAACGGAGGGCGTGTGCGGACGCGACCGGCGGGAGAGGTGATGGGAGTCGAGTCGTGAGCGGCACGGGTCATCCGTTGGCCCCGCTCGACAGAGAGAGCGCCGTGGCCTTCCTGCGCGCGGCCGGCTCCCAGGACCCGGACGTGCTTCGGGCCCGCAGGGACCAGCTGGTGCGGACCGTACGCTGGCCGAAGGCGGCCGGCGTGGCGCTCGCCACGCTCGCGGTGCTCACCTGCCTTACCAGGGCGGGACCGGCGGCCGGCCTGGCGATCGCCCTGGCCGGCTGGTGGCTGTGGCGGCGCGGGGCGCGGAACGTGGCCGCCGTCGAGGCCGGCTACGCGGAAGTAGTCAGGAACCCCTGAGCGGAGGAGCGCATGTCACAGGATCTCGAGATCGACCGCACGATCGGACGCAAGACGTACGAGCACCACTTCGTGACCGGCAAGGTGGCCAGCGCGGAAAAGCAGCTGGAGACGAAGGTGTCGGGCGGCGGGGGCGGCGGAGGGTCGTACAGGGGCACCGGATACACCGCTCCCGTCACCGTCAGCTCCACGACGACCACCCACGACGCGATCTACCTGGTCGACGGGAGCGGGCAGGAGCACGCGCTCCGGCTCCAGGACTGGGACCTGTCGGTTCGCGAGGGGCACGAGCTCACCGCCGTATGGCTCATCAAGAAGGGGAAGTCGAGCGGCGACTACGTGGCCATGCACAATGCCACGCTGAAGGAGACGAACTACGACGACAAGACGCTGGCCAAGCTCCACCGCACCTGGTGGCTCGTCCCGCTGAGCCTCGTCCTCCCGTTCGTGTTCCTCGAGCTGCACATGGGCTTCGCCTGGTGGCTGGTCCCGATCGGGCTCGCGGCGTGGATCTACCTGGGCATCAGGGGCCGAAACCAGCTCAAGGCGAGCGGCAAGCTCCTCACGCTGGCGGGCCTGCCGGCGGGCGGCTGACGGGCCCGAGGAGCGGAGGGGTGCGCCACGCCCGCCCGGTCGGGGCCCCGCCGCCGTGAGAGCGGCGGCGGGGCCGCTCGCGGCGCTCCTGCTCCTGGTCCCACTCGGCTGCTTTCGGGGCACCCCGGGCGCCCGGGACATGCGGGTGCGGGCCGGGGCGACGGAGGTCCGGGCCCACTCGACGGCCCCCACCGGCACGCATCTCCCCGACACGCTGAGCCACGCCCAACTCGCCGCCGCCCTCCGGGCCATGCGGCTGCGGCCGGCGCCCGGCGGCCGGGTCGTGAACGACTGCGACGAGGCGGTCAGGCCGGAGTCGCATCCGGTCGACCTGGGCGGCTCGGTGGGTCGCGCCTGGCTCGTGGAGGTCGGCGGCGGTCCCAGGATGCTCACCTGCTACGGCAACGCGGGCGTGGCCTTCTGGCTACTGCGGAAGAGAGGCGAGGACTTCCACGTGATCCTCGCGGACTACGGCCTCCTGGCCGTGCTCTCGACCGTGCACCACAACGTGAAGGACCTGGCCATCGGAGGGCCCGGATTCCGGTTCCCCGTGTTCGTGTGGGAGGACAGCGCCTATCGGCGCCGTGGCTGGATCCCGGACAGCCTCATGCCGCCGCCGGTGCACTGAGGGGGTGGCGCGGGGTGTGAGCGGGGCCTTCACGTCCCCGGACCGAACCTGTCGGCGACCAACACTTCCGAGGAGATCCCGAACGAGGTGAGGACCACGTTGTGCACGACCCTCCAGCGTTCGTCACCGAGCAGCGGGCGGAGCTCCAGGGGCCGGCAGCCGCCGACGAGGGCGGGTCGCCACGCGTGGACCCGGGTCCAGACGCCCTCCACGAGGCGGGCCGTCCGGGTGGCGCCGTGGGTGAAGCTCACGACCGCCATGCGTCCCCCCTCGGTCAGGACCCGGTGTGTCTCGGCCAGCACGGCGCGGATGTCGGAAGGCGACAGGAGATCGAGGACGTAGGCGGACAGGAAGCGGTCGAAGCTCCCCGCCTCGAAGGGCAGCTCGGGCGCGCCGTCGGTGAGGAGGACCCGCGCCCGGTCGCCAAATCGTGCTACCCGCGCGCGGGCCAGCCCGACCATGGTCGGGCTCACGTCGAGACCTATGTACCGTGCGTTTTCCCCCAGGCGGCCCTTCAGCAGGCTCTCCGCCAGGCGACCCGTGCCGCATCCGAACTCCAGCACGGATCCGGCATCCTCGAAGCCGCCCTGCAGGACCATGTCGCGAACCGGTGGCCCCTCGTAGAAGCGCTGCGTGTCCTGCCACGCCCCGATGCGATCGTAGCAGGCACGTGCCTGCGCGTGGGTCAGGATGGGCAACGCTCGCTCCGACCCGGGCCCGGCTCCACCCACCCCGGAACAGTCGCTCCGATCACCGCCGCCTCCCTCCCGCCGGCGACACGTCGATCGCCAGCGCCACCACGAGCCCGACGATGGGTCCCACGGACCACACGCCCCCGAACCAGTGCTGGACGGCCACGTACCAGAGGAGCGTCGTCGGCAGGAAGATGAAGCCGAGGATCGGCCACAGGATCGAGCCGAACACCCCACTGAACCAGCTCGTGAAGAACCAGAGCACCGCGACCACGATGCGGGGCGCGGCCAGCGCGATCAGGGCCAGCAGACAGGCCATGGAACCGTCCTTTCTGGGCCGGGCGCCGCCCGGTCTCCCCGGTTGGCGCCATGTGAAGGAATCGTCGAGTCCCGACGCGGGGAGCGCCTCGGCGGCGTCCCCGCTCCCTCTCCTATGGTAGCGGTCGCCCGATGGTTTCAAGTCACTCGAGTGTCCGCCGGAGTCCGCCATCCTCCCGTTCCTCCGCGCCGGGGCCGAACTGGGACAGCGAGCGGGTCCGGCCTTCGACGCGGCGCACGCGTACCACCCGGCCCGGATCGCGGACGCGTCATCTCTCTCGTGCCCTTCCTGCGGCGGCACGCCGCGCAGCTCCTCTCTCCCTCCCTTGCCCCCGACCGTCGGCGCCGGGACATTCCCGGCACCGCCGGGCCGCGCGCCCGGCGGATGTCGCGAAACACGACCACCGCGCCGTCACGGAAACCGACATGGAAGCGACCCTACTGCTGACCGCCCTCCTGCTCGCGGCTCCGATCCCGCGGACCGCGGCCCACGGCCTCCACACCGGATCCGGCTCCGCCGCTCGGTACGCGGCGGGAGTCGCGCCGGCGTCCCACGTGGCGCCGCCGGCCCGGGCCACGTCCGTGGACGGCACGGCCCCCGACACGTCGCCGCCCTCGCCGTTTCGCGGACTCCGGTGGCGGCTGGTCGGCCCCTTCCGGGGTGGACGCGCGGACGCGGTGACCGGGGACCCGGTGCACCCGAACACGTTCTACTTCGGCGCCGTGGACGGCGGCGTGTGGAAGACCACCGATGGGGGCCAGAGCTGGAAGAACGTCAGCGACGAGGCCGGCATCGGCGGCGTGGGCGCGATCGCGGTCGCTCCGTCGGATCCCGACGTCGTGTACGTGGGCGGCGGCGAGTCCGACCCTCGGGAGGACATGACGTACGGCCAGGGCATGTTCCGCTCGACGGACGCCGGCCGGACGTGGACGCGCGTCGGTCTCGAGGACAGTCGTCACATCGCCGACATCGTCGTGGACCCCGACGACGCGAACCGCGTGTACGTGGCGGCGCTCGGTCACGCCTTCGGCCCCAATGCCGAGCGCGGCGTGTTCCGCTCGACCGATGGCGGCGCGACCTGGAAGAAGGTGCTGTTCCTCAACGACAGCACGGGCGCCATCGATCTGGCCATGGACCCGACCAACCCGCGCGTGATCTACGCCGCCATGTGGAAGTTCGAGCGCACTCCCTGGGGCTTCAGCGCCGGCGGCGGCCGCAGCGGGCTGTGGAAGACGACCGACGGCGGCGACCACTGGACGGACCTGAACGACACGGAAGGCTTCCCGCCCGGCCCGATCGGCCGCATCGGCGTCTCCGTCTCGGGCGCGGATCCGCAGCGCGTGTACGCCAGCATCGAGGCTCCGGACTCGACGGGCGGCATCTTCCGCTCCGACGACGGAGGGCGAAGCTGGGACCGGGTGAACGCGGACCCGCAGTTCATGGTGCGGCCGTGGTACTTCTCGGGCGTGAGCGCTGATCCCACGGACTCGGATGGCGTCTGGGTGCTGAACCTGGGCACGTATCACTCCATCGACGGCGGCCACGACTTCTCGCGCGTGCGCGCGCCGCACGGCGACGACCACCTCCTGTGGATCGACCCGGCGAACCCGGACCGCATGATCGAGGGGAACGACGGCGGCGCCACGATCAGCATGGACGGCGGCCGCACGTGGAGCACGCAGGCCAACCAGCCCACCTCGCAGTTCTATCACGTCATCACGGACGACCGGTTCCCGTACCGCATCTACGGCGCCCAGCAGGACAATTCGACCGTCTCGATCGTGAGCCGCAGCGACCACGGCGCCATCACGACCGAGGACTGGCATCCCGTGGGCGGTGGCGAGGCGGGCTACATCGCGCCCAAGCCGGGCTCGCCCGACACGGTGTTCGCCGGCGACTACATGGGCACCATGACCCGGTGGGTGAAGGAGACCGGGCAGAGCCGCGACGTCTCGGTGTGGCTCAACAACTGGGACGGGTACGCCGCCGCGGACGTGCCCTACCGCTTCCAGTGGACCTTCCCGATCCTGTTCTCGCCGAACGATCCCAGCACGCTGTACACGACGGCGCAGTACGTCTTCAAGAGCACCGACGAGGGGCAGAGCTGGCGGAAGATCAGCCCCGACCTGACGCGCCACGACCCTGCGACCATGGGCCCGGTGGGCGGCGAGATCACCCGCGACATGACCGGCACGGAGTGGTACGCCACCATCTTCGCGTTCGCCGAGTCGCCCGTGAAGGCCGGCGTGCTGTGGGCCGGATCGGACGACGGCCTGGTCCACGTCTCGACCGACGACGGGGCCACGTGGACGGACGTCACGCCCAGGGGGCTGCCGGAGTTCGCCCGGATCAGCATCATCGAGCCCTCCCACTTCGACGCCGGGACGGCCTACCTGGCGGCCAACCATTACCAGCAGGACGACTTCCACCCGTACCTGTACCGCACGACGGACTACGGCCGGAGCTGGACCCGCATCGACGCGGGGATCCCGGTGGGCGCCTACACGCGCACCATCCGCCAGGACCCGGTGACAAGGGGCCTGCTGTTCGCCGGCACGGAGACGGGCGTTTACGTGTCCCTGGACGATGGCGCGCACTGGCGCTCCCTGCAGCTCGACCTGCCGACGGTCTCCGTGCGGGACCTGGCCATCCGCGACGGCGACCTGGTCGCCGCGACGCACGGCCGTGCCTTCTGGGTGCTGGACGACATCCGGCCGCTGCGCCGGTGGGCGTCGACGCAGGGCGCGGCGGTCACGCTGTTTCCGCCCGACACGTCCGTCCGCTTCGCCGGCTACGGAGGCGGCTTCTTCCGGCCGCGCGACGCGGGCCAGAACCCGCCGGACGGCGTGATCGTCGATTACGCGCTGGCCTCACGGCCGAAAGGGAAGGTCGAGCTGGCGTTCCTGGACTCGGCCGGCACGGTGATCCGCAGCTTCACCAGCGAGCAGGAGCCTCCACAGCGGCCCGAGTTCCGCAGCGCCGCCGCCACCGCCGCGCGCGACTCCGTGCTCGCCCGGCGCGAGCGCGCCCGCATCGAGGGCCTCGCCGACAGCGCCTCCTTCACGCCCTCCGACTCGATCGTGCCCGACCGGGCCGGACTCAACCGCTTCGTGTGGAACCTGCGTTATCCCGACGTGCGCCGGATCCACGGCATCGTCAACGACGAGGGCACGTACGACGGGCCCCTGGCGCTGCCCGGCACGTACACCGTGCGCCTCACGGTGGACGGCAAGAGTTACTCGGAGCCGTTCACCGTGAAGGAGGACCCGCGGGTGCGCGTCACGCCCGCCGAGCTGCGGGCCCAGTTCGAGCTCGCCACGCGCGTGCGGCAGGCCGCCGACACCATCGCGGCGAGCGTGGCGCGCATCGACGCGCTCGAGAGCCGGATCCAGGGCTGGAAGAGCGCGGCCGCGCACGAGTCCTACGCGGACCGGGTGGACTCTGCCGCCGCCGTCGCGCACGACTCGCTCGAGGCCGTGCGCGCCTCGCTCATCTGCATCCACTGCCACGCCGGCGAGTCGACCCTGAACTACCCGATCCAGCTCTACAACCTGCTGCTCACCATGAACTACATGGTGCAGGGCGCGCATGCGGGGCCGACGGAGGCCGACGCGAAGTCGTTCCAGTGGCTCTCGGACCGGCTCGACGCCCAGCTGGAGCGGCTGCGGGCGGTGGAGCAGGGCCCGGTGGCCGGGCTCGACGCGCTGCTTCGCGAGGCGGGCGCGCCGTACGTGGGGTCGTCACCCTGACGACAGCATGGTGAGACGCGGGCCGCTCGCGTAGATTTCTCCGCGGCACGCTGTCTCCCTCGGCCCGGCGATCGCCGGGCATCGGCCGCGCTATGCCTCCTCGGTTCCTGCACGTTCGCGAGCGCAAGATCGTTCAGTGGGCGCTGGCGTACCTGGCCGCCGGCTGGCTCTGCTTGCAGGTGGTCAGCCTGCTGGCGGGCGCCTTCGACTGGCCCCCCGGGACGGTCCGCGTCCTGGCGATCCTCCTGGGCCTCGGCTTCCCGGCGGCGCTCGTCCTCGCCTGGTTCCACGGGGAGAAGGGCCAGCAGCGGGCCGGGTCCGCCGAGATCGTGCTCCTGGGAGGCCTCCTGCTCGTGGCGGGCGTGGTCGTGGCCAGGGTGGACTGGAAAGCCTCCACCGGGTCGACGACGACGGCGACGGCCGCACCGTCGGTACCGGCCGAGCAGGGGTCCATCGCCGTGCTCCCCTTCCTGGACCTCAGCCCCGCCCACGACCAGGCGTACTTCTCGGACGGGCTCGCGGAGGAGCTCCTGGACGTGCTCGCGCGTCTCCCCGGGCTCCACGTGGCGGGCCGCACCTCCTCCTTCAGCTTCCGGGACCGTGCGGTGCCGGCGGACTCCATCGGGCGGGCCCTCCACGTGGAGAACCTCCTGGAGGGTAGCGTTCGGCGGGAGGGCGAGCGCGTCCGCATCTCCGCCCAGCTCGTGGAGGCGCGGACCGGATACACCCGGTGGAGCGAGACGTACGACCGCCGGCTGAGCCACGTCTTCGCCGTGCAGGACGAGATCAGCCGTGCGATCGTGGAGGTGCTGCAGGTCCGGCTCACCGAGGGACGCGTCCAGGGCGGGCTCGCCCGGCAGGAGACCTCGGATCCCGAGGCGCACGACCTCTATCTGCAGGGCCTCTACCACTTCCACAAGCGCGGTGCCACCGACGTCCGGATGGCGATCGACGATTTCCGGCGGGCCGTCGAGCGCGACACGACGTACGCGCGGGCCTGGGCCGGGCTGGCCCTGTCCTACGGCGTCCTCCCCGTATTCGAGGCCGGTCCGTCGGATTCGGCCGCCGCCGCGACCGCGGCCGCCGCCGCGCGGGCCGTGGCGCTCGATTCGACGCTCCCCGAGGCGCGCCTGGGGCTCGCGATGTCCCTCGGGATGCGGATGCGCTTCCGCGAGGCGATCCAGCTCGACCGGACGGCCGCCGCCCTGGATCCTTCATCGGCCACCGCGCGCCACTGGCTGGGCTTCGACCTCCTGAACGTCGGCAAGACCGACGAGGGCGTGGCCGAGCTGCGGCGGGCCGTCGACCTCGATCCCTTCGCCCTGACCGCCACGACCCTTCTCGGCGAGGGGCTCCTCGGCCAGCGCGACTTCGCCGGGGCGGAGGCCGTGGGCCAAAGAGCCCTGGAGATCGACTCCACGTCCCAGCTCGCCTTGCAGGTCGTGGGCCTGGCCGAGGCCTTCGGCGGGAAGCCGGCGGAGGCGGTGCGTACGCTGGAGCGCGGGAGACGGCTCCACCCCGAGGACTCCCGGCTGGGCTCGCTCCTCGTCCTGGCCTATGCCGCGGCGGACCGGTGGAACGAGGCCGAGCGCCTGCGGGCGGACCTCCGGCGGCCGGGAACCGACCCGTCCTTCGAGGTGGACGCTGCGTTCGCGGACCTGGTGTTCGGGGACCGGGAGCCGCTCGTCCGGATCCTGACGTCCAGAGGCGGCCAGCACCGCTTCTTCGAGCACGGGGGGTTCGTCGGTTGCAACCCGAGGTTCGACCCGCTGTGGAGCGACGCCCGCTTCCGGATGGCCATGAGCGGCCTGGGGATCGAGGCCTGCAGGCTCGCCCGGCCGTGGCCCTGGCCGCGGCGGGAGGGCAGCTGAGTTACGGCCTCTCCCTGGCGCGCCCGTGAGGCCCGTGAGTCGGGGGGTCCAGCCGCTGCCGCCTGTGCCCGGGCGATGTCGATGGCCCCGACACCAGCCTTTGATCTTCCTCTGGGATTCCCTTCAGATTCCTTCCGGAATCTCGGAACGCGCTGGAGCGCCATCGTCGTGGCCGTCCTGTTCGCGGCGGGACACGTGCCGGTCCTGGTCTCCGGCGGCGCTTCCGTGGCCGAGCTGCTGCACCTGGTCCTGGACGCCGCGCTCGCCGTGGGAGTCATCCTCGTCCTGCAGCGGTCCCGCGACATCGTGTGGTTCTGGTGCCTCCACTTCTGCCTGGACATGACGCAGTTCATCCGGATGGGCGGGGGAGGCTAGGCGGGCGCCTCAGCTGATCTTCGATCCTCCCGCACCGCCAGGATCGCCAGGTGCCCCCGCGAGGTCGGGTCGTCGATCTCCCGGTGCTCGACCCGGAAGCCGGCCAACTCCAGGAGCGCCACCGCCTCGTCCGGCTCGTGCCCGCTGTAGAAGAAGGGCACGCCGTGCATCTCCGAGCTGAAGTCCGGGGCCCCCGAGCCGCCGAGGGACAGGAGGAGCCGGCCGCCCGGCCGCAGCCACCCCGCCATGCGCCGGTAGAGGGCGGCGTGGTCGTCCCGGGGAAGGTGGAAGACCGAGTCCCAGGCGACGATGGCGTCGAAGGGACCGGCGACCTCCACGGTGCGCATGTCGCCCGGGATGAAGGTGGCCCCGGGCAGGGCGCGCCGGGCGTGCTCCAGCAGGCGCCCGGAGGCGTCCACGCCGGTCACCTCCAGCCCCGCGTCGACCAGGAAGCGACCGATCGGCTCCCCGAAGCCGCACCCCAGGTCCAGGACGCGGGCGCCCTCCGGGAGACCGTCGATCAGCCGCTCGAGGAACCGCCGCTCGCGAAAGGAGGTGGCCAGTCGGTCGCGCCGCCAGAGGTCGGCGATCCGGTCGTAGGGGGCGAATTCCGAGTCGGCCGCGTCAAGTTCGCTCAATGACAGATCCGTTCGAATCCGGCTCAAATGGGTTAATGGGCTTGAAGATCCCCGTCTTGGTCATCTTCCGGCGCAACTCGAAGCGAGCGAAGCAATCCGGGAGGTCGAGAGCCGCGAGGTTGTCAAAGTTGATGTTACTCCAACCCGCCACCGGAATCTTGACACTGTACAGGTACTCGTCGCGTACGTTGCCGGTCGCTGGATCCGACCGTTGCGAATACCCGGAGATCACGACCTCGGGCACGGTCGGCAGGAGATGAAACACCTCTCCCGCGAGACGAAATCCGATCGCATGCACGTGCTGCATGTACTCCCGGCGTCGCTGCGTGTCGCTCTTCGACTTGACGAGGATCCTGAGACCCCGCTTCGAGACGGAAGCTTTGTCGGCCGGTAGATCCTCGATCTCAGGCAGGTCGACGTCGAGCCAGACTCGACCTTCCGGATCGACCTCGAAGGAGACCTCTGTTTGGCGAGGCCACGCCAGGGTAGCCAGATCGTCGTGGAGAACGGCCGCCATCGCATCGACGTGGCCACTCTGAGCCCGGGCGAACCGTTCGGCCCGATCCTCCTGAGCACGCTCGTGCTCCTTCCGGGCGCCTTCCCACGTTTCGTGCTCTAGCTCGTACTTGCGGCGCCGCGAGTGGTTCTTTTCCGCGAGACGCTCCTTCCGGCTGCGAACGATTCGGTCGAGAATGGCGGGCTTCAGGGGCTTCGGGGGACTCGGCTCCGCGACGTTGAACGGCCGCGTCTCGAAGGCGGCTGGGGGCCTGGGAGGCGGCGTCTGCAGATGCAACTCCAGGATGTCGCGGATGCCCTGATTCCAGTGTTCGCACTGCTTCTCGAGCCATACCTCGATGGCTCCACGGGCCTCCTTTCTTGCTCGTCGCTGCAACGAGGCCGGAAGCGGACGACCGGATGCGTCCGTCAGGTCGACGGATCCGTCGTCGTTCAAGGAGAACTTGACGGTGACCCCTGGGCCTCCGGCCTGCCCTGACTTCGCGGCTCCTACGCCGGGCTTCCTCCCCCCGATCCTCTCCCGGGCGTAGATGCCGGTTCCCGGAATTCCGACGTTGGCGTAGGTGCCGCGCTTGCCTGTGGTGATCCTCGCGCCGCGGACCCCCGCCGACACGCTCAGGCCGCTCTTGCTCAGGTTGAGACGCACCCCGGGCGCCAATTTGAGCGAACGCCTGAATCGGAGAGCCATCAGGGCCTCCTCTAGTCCTGATAGATCACGTCGAAGATCGGCCGGCACCAATAGGCGATCTGCCGGGCTCCCGTCAGTTCATGGATGATCTGCAAGTCGGCGAGCTTCCTAAGATCCGAACGTGCTGTCGGATACGTCACGTCCAGGAGGTCCCGGGTGGTGGTCACCTGAAGGACCGGCGAGAGGAACAGTTGGTCCACCAGGTGCGATAACCGAACGCTTCCACCCGATTCGTTCACTCGTGAGTGGAACTGCCGATGCAGCTCGATGAGCTGCTCGTATCGACGAGTGGTGTCTCGGGCCTGCTCCGCGACGCCCCTGAGGCAGAACTCGATCCACGCGTCCCAGGCTCCGGAGGTGCTGACCTCGAACAGCCGGTCGATGTATTCGTCCTTGTTGCGGTCGAAGTAGGCGCTCATGTACAGCCACTGGTTCGATAAGCCGCACCAGTCGGCGATGCAGAGGGCCAGGAGAAGGCGACCGACGCGACCGTTCCCGTCCATGAACGGATGAATCGCCTCGAACTGGTAGTGCGCCACGAAGGCCCGGACGAGTGGATCGAGCCCGTTTCGAACGTGCAGGTACTTCTCGAAGTTGTCGAGGAGCTCCGGGAGCAGGTTGGCCGGTGGCGGAACGTACCGGGGAGGCCGTCCGATCTGGTTCTGCAAGCGACGAAACTCGCCTGGCTGGCGATCCGAGCCGCGCACTCCGCTCATGAGGACCCTATGCAGCTCCCGAATGAGACGAAGTGACAGAGGAAGCTCATCCCGGCTGCGTCGAAGCTGGAGCGCCTGGGCGTAGTTGAACACCTCTCGTTGAGCGTTGGCCGGATCGGTGGAGGAGGATGGCTCCGTCGGCTCGAGCGCGAAGAGCATCTGCTGCTCGGGGTCCGTGTACGTCCCCTCGAGGCTCGAAGATTTCTGCGCCTCGCGATTCTGGAGTGGCCGAAGCACCAGGTCCGGGTTGACGACGTTCTTGCCGGTCCCATCCAGCCGAGCCAGGTCCTCTCGGGCCGTGGTCAGGAGAGGCCAGAGCCTGTCCGGCCACGTCCAGGACGGCGGCAGCGGTGCCGGTACGAAAGCGCACTCGACGCCGAGCATGCCGGTGACGGGCACGATGCGGCCGGGGGCGTTGCTGCCCAGATCGTCCGGTTTCACAATGCGTTAGGCTCCGGCAACGCAACCACGCTGAACAAGATTTTAACGCCGACGGTGGGCGTTAAAAGAATCGGCCAGAAATTTTAACGCGGGGTGGGGACGTTAAAAAAGGGCTGGCCTGAGTGGGCCGACCGGGACACGGAGTCCCTTTCCTCCCCGAAAGCCTACGCCACCTCCGCCTCGCCCATCTCCGCGGCCCGCTTCTCCCGGATCGCGCGCCACACGCGCGCGGGCGTGAACGGGAGCCGGTCCATGCGGACGCCCACCGCGTCGTAGATGGCGTTGGCGATGGCGGGCAGGGAGGGGTGGAGCGGGCCCTCGCCGGCCTCCTTGGCGCCGTAGGGGCCCTCGGGGTCGTTCTCCTCGACGATGAGCGCCAGGAAGTCGGGGCAGTCCATCGACGTGGGGATCCGGTAGTCCAGGAGCGACGGGCCGTCGTGCAGCCCGGCCTTCCCGTGCCCGCCGTCCTTGAACAGCTGGTGCTCCAGGATGGCCTCGGCGAAGCCCATGTACGCCGAGCCCTCCATCTGGCCCTCGACCAGGGTGGGATTGAGGGCGTGGCCGCAGTCGTGGGCCACCCAGATGGTCTTCACGGCCACGAAGCCGGTGTCGGGGTCGACCTCGACCTCGGCCACGTGCGCGGTGGAGCTGTAGGCGGGAGAGGCGCCGATCGTGCCGCCCCGGTAGTCGCCGTGCGTGTCCTTTGGGGTGTTGTAGTGGCCCACGGAGCCCAGCGTGCCGTGCTCGGCCTCGGCGGCCTGGAACGCCTCGGCGATCGGCATGCGGCGCCCGGGGTCGCCGGTGTCCACGGCCCACCC
>CAYXHP010000079.1:0-26165 GCA_964465015.1 uncultured Gemmatimonadota bacterium | reverse complement strand
AGTATCAAGGAGTAGACGGTGAAGCTGAAGATATATCCTGAGAGCTCATCATGCATCTCCTCTAGCGATGTATCAAGGTTGAGATACAGGAGGCCGTAGGCGCTGGCCAGGATGCCGGGCGTGCAGAACCCGCACTGGGCGGCCCCGCACAGGTCGAAGGCGTCCTGCAGCGGGTGCGGCCGGGGGCCGTCCGCGATTCCCTCGACCGTGATGATCCGGTGCCCCACGGCCTCGTACACGGGCATGATGCAGGAGAGATGCGCCTCGCCGTCCAGGAGCACGGTGCAGGCCCCGCAGTCACCCTTGTCGCACCCCTGCTTGGAGCCGGTGAGCCCGAGCCCGTAGCGGAGCGTCTCGAGCAGGGTCCAGTGCGTCGGGACCCCGACCTCGACCTCGTCGCCGTTCACGTGGAGGGTGAGGATGTCCTTCATGCCGCAGTCTAGGCGGGCGGCGGCCGTCGAATCAAGCCGGGGAATCGGGCATCGCGGGTGGGCCATCCGACGACGGGGCCGGGCTCCCGGGGTCCGCTGGCGCCGCCTCGCGCCCCGTCGAGCTGGAGCTCTTCTCGCCCCGCGCCACGGCCAGGAGGTCCTCCACGTGCCCGGATCTCCGGGGAGCGGCGGCGCCGCCCGGGCCGGTTTCCGGCTCCGCCGCGCCCGCGGCCGAACCCCTCTCCGGGCCGGCTTCCGGCTCCGCGGCGGATGGCGGCGGTCCCCCGGTGGGTCCGGCGCCCGCCACGGTGTGGAGCGGCTCGACGGTGCCGGTGGGCCGGTCGGCGGTGGTATCGGGTCGCCAGACGGACGTCTCGTCGGCGAGGCCGGCCTGCTCCAACTCGCGCTTGACCTCGTTCATGCCCTTCCGGAACTCCCGCATGGCCTTGCCCAGGCCGCGGGCGATCTCCGGCATGCGCTGGGGCCCGAAGAACACCAGCACCATGACGACGATGAGTAGGATCTCGCTGAATCCGAAGTTGCCGATACCCATGGCCCGCGGTCGTACCCCGTGGCGCAGAAGTGAGGTCCGCGGCGAGCGCCCGCCGTTCAGCCGCTGACGGCCCGGAGGACCTCTTCGCCGTAGAACATGCGGATGTACTTAGCCTGGATCGGCGTCACCCTGCGGACGGCCCAGATGAGCTGGACCTGGTCGGGCACCCCGGGCCGGGAGAGGAGGTGAAGCCCCGCCTCCTCCGGGAGCGCGTCGCCCTTGCGTAGATTGCACTTGCTGCAGGCGGTCACGACGTTCGTCCAGCCGTTTCCGCCGCCGCGCGACACGGGGATCACGTGGTCGCGGGTGAGGGACTCCCTGTAGCCCAGCTCGGCGCGGTGGCGGCCGCAGTACTGGCAGCGGTACCCGTCGCGGGCGAACAGGAAGGTGTTGGTCACCTGCCGCCGGAACCGGCGCGGCACGTGGACGTAACGCACGAGCCGGATTACGACCGGCGCGGGGATCTCGAGGGCCTCGGACCGGAAGGGGCGGTCCTCGTCGACCTCGAGCGCCTCGGCCTTCCGGTCGATGACGAGCCTCAGGGCCCGCCGGACCGGCAGGATCGTGAGGGGCTCGTAGGACGCGTTGAGAGCCAGACAACCCATGAGGATCGATCTTCCTCCTTCGTTCCGCGGAGTCTAGACGAGCCACCGGAGAGGGTCAAGGACGACAGTGGCCGACCGCACGGACCGTTACTGCGATGTTGCGTTGCCGCGCCCGGTGCGGAGCACGTTCGTCTACCGCCTTCCCGCCGCGCTCGCGGTGGCGGCCCGTCCGGGCATGCGGGTCCTGGTGCCGTTTCGCCGCAAGAGGGTCATCGGTTGCATCGACCGGCTTCGCTCCGAGACCGAGCTGGAGCGGGTGCGGCCGGTCCTCGATCTCGTGGATGATACCCCGCTCCTGTCCGGTAGGCTCCTCGAGCTGTGTCGCTGGGTGGCCGAGTACTACGTGGCCCCGCTCGGCCTCGTGCTCCGGGCCGCGCTGCCGCCCGGGGCGCTGGCCGAGTCCTCCTTCCGGGTCGAGCGGGTGCCGGACGGCGAGGGCGCCGACACGGGGCGCGCCGGGACCGGCGACCCGCCCCTCTCTCCCGAGGAGCGTGCCCTCCTCGACCGCCTCGAGCGGGCGGTCGACGGGCTCCAGGCCGGCACGCTGCGGCGGGACACGAAGGTCCGGTCGGTGTGGCCGGCCCTGCGCTCCCTGGCTCGCCGCGGCCTGGCGCGCATCCGCGAGGAGCCGCCAGCCTCCCTCTCGGCCGAGAAGACGCGGCAGGTCATCACGCTCCGGCGCCGGCTGCCGACGCTCCTCGAGCGCGAGGAGGTGTTCGGGCGAGCCCGGCGCCAGCGCGAAGCCTACGAGGCGCTCGAGGGGATGGACGGGAGCGCCCCGGTGGTCCACATGTCCGAGCGCCTGGGCTTCAGCCGGAGCGTGCTCCGGGGGCTGGAAGAGAAGCGGCTGGCCGAGATCACCGACGAGGTCGAGGCGCGGGATCCCTTCGCGGAGCTCGGTCCCCCGCCCCGGCAGCCCCACCTGGAGCCCACGGAGGACCAGCGCCGGGTCCTGGACGCCCTGGGACCGCGGCTCGGCATCCCCGAGCCCGGCACGGTGCTCCTGCGTGGCGTCACCGGGTCCGGCAAGACCCTGGTTTACATGCGACTACTCGCCCGCGCCCTCGAGCGGGAGGGGCGGGGTGCCATCGTGCTCGTCCCGGAGATCTCGCTCACGCCGCAAACCGTGCAGCGATTCCGGGCCGCGTTCGGCGACGACATCGCGGTGCTCCACTCGGGCCTCTCGGCCGGAGAGCGGGGGGATGAATGGCGCGCTCTGCGCGAGGGTCGGAAGCGGATCGCGATCGGGGCGCGGTCGGCCGTGTTCGCCCCGATCCCGGAGGTGGGCGTCATCGTGGTCGACGAGGAGCACGAGGGGAGCTACAAGCAGAGCGACGTGCCCCGTTACCACGCCCGCGCGGTGGCGGTGTACCGCGCCCGGCTCGAGGGGGCGCTGTGCGTCCTCGGCTCGGCCACGCCGTCGCTGGAGAGCTGGCACAACGCCCGCCGCGGCCTGTTCGCCCTCCAGGAGCTGCCCCACCGGGTAACGGCCCAGCGCCTGCCGGAGGTTCGGCTCGTGGACCTGCGGGAGGAAAGAGAGGCGCGGCGCGAGCGCTCGATCGACCGGACGGACCCGTGGGCGGAAGGCGATGGGGCGGGGGTGGGCGAGGTCGCCGGGCCGCTCGTCCTCTCCCGGCGGCTCTCCGACGAGCTCGCTCGCTGCCTGGACCGCGGCGAGCAGGCCATCCTCCTCCTCAACCGGCGCGGCTATTCGACCTTCGTGCAGTGCATGGAGTGCGGGAAGGTGTGGAGCTGTCCGCGCTGCAACGTGTCGCTGACCTATCATCGCGACCGGGAGCGGATGGTCTGCCATCACTGCGGTTGGGAGGACCGCGTGCCGGAGGCCTGTGACGAGTGCGGGGCCGAGGGGCTCACCTTCGCCGGGCTGGGCACGGAGCAGGTGGAGCGCCGGGTGGGGGAGCTGTTCCCGGCCGCCCGCCTGGCGCGCATGGACGTGGACACCACGGGGACGCGCTGGGCCCACCACCGCATCCTGGAGCGGGTGCGCCGCCACGAGGTCGACATCCTGCTGGGCACGCAGATGATCGCCAAGGGACTCGACTTCCCCGACGTCACGCTGGTCGGCGTGATCAACGCCGACGTGGGCCTCAACCTCCCCGACTTTCGCGCCTCCGAGCGCACCTTTCAGCTCCTGGCCCAGGTGGCGGGGCGAGCGGGGCGGGGCGAGCGCCCGGGCCTCGTGCTGGTGCAGACGTCGCGGCCCGGCCACTTCGCCCTCCAGGCGGCGCTCCGTCACGACTACCTCGCGTTCGCGGAGCGGGAGCTGGAGGACCGAGCCGGGCCCGGCTACCCCCCACACCGCCGCCTGGCCAACCTGGTGGTGAGCGGGACGCGCGAGCGGGCGGTCGTCGACCACGTCGAGGAGCTGGCCGACTGGATGCGCGGACTGGTGGCGGAGGAGGGGCTGGATGGGATCGACCTGCTGGGCCCGGCACCGTGCCCGATCGACCGGGTCCGGGGGCGGTGGCGCTGGCACTTCCTCCTGAAGAGTGACAGCGCCGGGCCGCTCGGGGCCGTGCTTCGCTACCTGTCGGAGCGCCGGGGACAGCCTTCCGGGAGTCTGCGCCTCGAGATCGACCGGGACCCGGAATCGCTGCTCTAGGCGGGGGACCCGTCAGGCGCGGCTCACCCCGAGGCCCGGCTCCTCGCCCACCTCGATCCGGCCCCGCTGCAGGCGCGGTCCCGAGAACGGGTCCTCGGCCAGGAGCGCGGCACCATCCAGGTCGGCGAAGTCCAGCAGCGACGCCATGTGCATGGCGGGCGCCATGCCGAGCGTGGTCCCCAGCATGCAGCCCATCATGACCCGCAGGCCGCAGGCGCGGGCGGTGTGCACCATCGCGATCGCCTCCCGCAGTCCGCCGCACTTGCAGAGCTTGATCGAGATCCCGTCCACGCGGTCCGCCAGGCGCGGAATGTCCGTGGCCACGAGGCACGACTCGTCCACGACGATCGGAAGCGGCGCGCCGGTGTGGAGCTCGGCCAGGCCCGCGAAATTCTCGGGCGCCAGGGGCTGCTCGATGAACTCGACGCCGTACTCCGCCAGGACGGGCAGCATGGCCACAGCCTCCTCCACTGTCCACGCGGCGTTGGCGTCGGCGCGCAGCCGGGCCGAGGGCGCGCCCGAGCGCACGGCCTCCAGGATCTCCCGGTCGCGGTCGGTGCCCACCTTGATCTTCAGGATCGGCCAGTCCGCCGCCTCCCGGGCCTTCGCCTCCATCACGTCCGGCTCGTCGATCCCGATCGTGAAGGAGCTCGGCGGGGCTTCGGCGGGGTCGAGGCCCCACAGGCGCCACAGCGGCGCGCCGCGCATCTTCCCGACCAGATCGTGGAGAGCCGAGGAGAGCGCGGCCCGCGCGGACCCCGCCTCCGGGGCCCGGAGCGCCAATTCGCGCTCCAGCGTCTCCAGGCGCTCGGGATCTCCCGCCTCTGCCAGGAACGGCGTGAGCCGCTCGAGCGCGGCCTGGACGGTGGCCGGCGTCTCGCCGTAGTAGTCCGACGGCTCGGCCTCCCCCCAGCCTTCGACGCCGTCCTGCTCCAGCCTCACCCACACGCGCCGGATCTCCGTCTGCAGCGAGCGGCTGATGCGGAAGGGACGCCCCGCCTGGACAGTGACCCCTTCCCACTCGATCCTCATGGGGCATCCTCACCTGAAGAGCCGTGTTCGTCCTCGCGGCCGTCCTTCCCCGCGGTCACGCTCACGAAGTCGTAGGGCGGCCACGGACCCGTGACGCGAAGCGCGACCTCGGGGTGATGGCCTTCCCAGCGGGTGGCCTTCTCGACCAGGCGCATCCACTCCTGGCGCGCGACCAGGAACGCCGCGACGAGCTCGCTATCGTCCCGGCCGGGGAGTCGGCGCGCCGCCCGCGCCTGGCCCCGGAGCGCGCCGTGCAGCCGGGTCACGAAGCCCGCCAGGTCCTCCTCGCTCGCCCGATGGCGGAGCGCCACGTGCACGCGCACCTCGTAGCAGTTCTCCAGGTAGTCCAGGGCCTTCTCGAGCTCGCCGCGGTGATCGCGCAGGAGCTCGCGCACGGCGGCCTCGTCGCGGGCGAGGAAACCCAGGGGAGCCGGCACGAGAGTGGAGCGCTGGAGGAGCGCCTCCACCACGCGCTCGTGGCGGCGCAGCGCCTCCGGATCCGGGTCGCCCGCGTCGATGAAGGGCGCCGGGGTGACCGCGGCCGCGAGCCCGCCTGCGGCCACCAGCTCGTACTCCAGGTCCGACCCTCCCAGATGGAGCGCGTCCAGCGCGCGGTCGGTGCGCGTGTTCCGCACGACCGCGTGGATGGCCAGGCCCCGCTCGGGCGCGACCGGGCCCCCGCTCTCATCCATTCAACGTCCAGGGCTCCGTCTGCCGCCGGTCGGGCGACACCTCCGGCCGGTCGGCGGTCAGGTGCACGTTGATCTCCGAGCGGATCCCCCACTTCCCACGGAAGTAGATCCCCGGCTCGACCGAGAAGCCGATATCGGGTACGAGCGGGCGCTCGTCTCGGGTCTCGATCGAGTCCAGGTTGGGACCGAATCCGTGGTTCACCCGGTCCATGGCGTGTCCCGTCCGGTGCAGGAGTACGTCCCCGTAGCCCCGGTCGATGAGGACCTGCCGGGCGCACCGGTCCACTTCGGCGCCGGTGGGGGGCGGATCCTCTCCCATGCGGCGCGCCAGGAGCTCCACCGCCTCGTCCCGGGCCGCAACTACCGCATCCCAGCCGGCCCGGAAGTCGTCGTCGGGCTCATCGGCGAGCACTCCCATCCAGGTCTGGTCGGCGTACACGGCTTCGGGCTCCCCGAGCACCTTCGCCCACAGGTCGATGAGCAGCACCTCGCCCCGGGTCAGGGAGCGGGATCCCTCGGCCCGGGGATGATAGTGGGGAATGGCGCTCCCGGGACCGGCCGCCACGACCGCCCCGCCGCCGCCCAGGCTGGCCTCCGCCTGGGCCGACTCGATGAAGTCGGCCACCGCGCGCTCGTCGATCGGGGAGCCGGAGCGCACGCCCTCGGCCGCCCGCTCGTAGCCTTCCCGCGCGATCCGCGTCAGCTCGGCCGCGGCTCGCCTGTGGAGGGCGAGCCCCTTCTCGCCCCAGCTCGCGTAGGCGCGTGAGATGAGGTCGGCCGAGCTCACCACCCGGACGTCGGAGCCCTCGACCAGGCCGACGACGCCGGCCGGCACGTAGTCCACGAACGGCACGGCATCCCGTTCCGAGATCTCCATGGCCACCCAGTCGAGGTCGGACAGCATGTCGGCCAGGTGCTTCTCCATCTCCTCCCAGCCCACGTACTCGATCTTCCGGTGCGGCCACTCCTCCCAGTTCTGCCCCTCGACCGGGTGCATCAGAGCCACCGGCTCCCCTTCGCGGGGGAGGAGGACGAAGTGCCGTCGGGAGGTGCCCTCCTGCAGGCCCAGGATCTCGGCCGCCACGCGGTTCCGGCCCTCCAGATCGTACAGGAGCCACCCGTCGATCCCCTCTTCCTCCATGGCCCGGCGTGCCCTCGCCAGGAGCTTCTCGGACAACGTGGCGCTCATGCCCCCTCCTCTCGAACCGTGTCGACGAGTCCCGCGATGTGCGCGGCCGCCAGCTCTCCCAGCGTGTCCACGTTGTATCCGCCCTCCAGGAGCGACACCACCCGGCCCCCGGCCGTGGCCCGCGTCCGGCGTACCAGCTCCACGGTGAGGGTCCGGAAGTCCTCCGCCTCGAGCGTGAAGCTACCGAGCGGGTCGGCGCGGGCCGAGTCGAAGCCGCATGACACCAGGACCAGATCCGGCTCGAAGTCGGAGAGTGCCTCGTCCAGCGCCCCATACAGGGACTCGATGTAGCGCTCGCGCGCGAGGCCGGGCGGCATCGGGCGATTCAGAGTCGTCCCGACTCCTTCGCCCTCTCCGTGCTCCTCGGCGGCTCCGGTCCCCGGGTACAACGGATGCTGGTGCATGGACAGGTAGAACACGGCGGGGTCCCGGTAGAAGATGTCCTGCGTCCCGTTCCCGTGGTGCACGTCCCAGTCCACGATGAGCGCGCGGCGCGCCAGTCCGGCCTCGATCGCCTCGCGAGCCGCGATGGCCACGGAGTTGAACAGGCAGAAGCCCATCGGCTCGGTGGGCGTGGCGTGGTGGCCTGGCGGGCGGATGGCGCAGAAGGCGCGCGCGCACGTCCCCTCGAGAACGGCGTGGGTGGCGGTCACCGCGGTACCGGCCGCGGCGAGCCCGGCGTCCCAGGAGGCGGGTGAGACCACGGTGTCGGCCTCGAGGTGGATCGGCTCGCCCCGTCGGGCCGACTCCGCCACGCCCTCCCGGACCCGCTCGATCAGCGCCGGCGCGTGCGCCAGCTCCAGGAGGGATGGGTCGAGGGGGCGGCCCGCCACGCTCACCACCTCGGGGAGCAGGTCGGGGAGCGCCTTCTCCAGGCCGGCGCTCAGCGCCCGGAGCCGGCCCTGGTGCTCGGGGTGCCCCCAACCCGTGTCGTGCCGGGAGCAGTCCTCGTGCATGAACACGGCCACGGATCCCCGTCCGGCCAACCACCACCTCCTCCAAGAGACGCTCCGGGCTCCGAGCCCGGGGAGCGGACGTTGATGCCCCCGGCGCCGCCCCGTAGCTTTCCGGCCTCCACGCACGGGCCGCCGCGTGGGCGGCCCTCCACCCGGACACCCGGCGATCCATGGCATCGACGACGCGACGCGCCCGAGCCGCACTGACGGTCCTGCTCCTCGCCGCCAGCGCGGCGGCCTGCGACGTGAAATGGGGCGGGAGCCACGTCGCGCTCGAGCATCCCCGTTCGCAGCGGGACGCCGAGGACTCCGCCGCGGCCGCTCAACCGCCCGTTCCACTGCCGCAGCCGCCGTTCGTCTACCTGGTCCGGTTCGAGACCGACGGGGGAGCTTCGGCCGTGCCGTTCGCGCGCGCGGGAGCGACCGGACTCGAGTCGCTCGACTGGTCCAGCGCCGGCACGGAGTACAGGGCTCGCTTCGACTCCACCTTCGCCACGCCCGGCACCACGCTGGCGCTCCAGCTCTCCGAGCGCCGCATCGGCACGCTCATACTGACCGGTACGCGCGTGGCGGTCAACGCGGCTTGCCCATCGGTGGCAGACGGCCGCGCGCTCGTGGCTCCCGGCCAGTCGCTACCGCGATGGGCGTTCGCCGTGGGACCCGGCCTCCCCGACAGCGTACCGGACCGGGTCGACCTGCCGGGTCTGGACGATCGCATGCGGACGTTCGGGCCGATTCTGGCCGAGAACCTCCTCAAGGACGCGGGCGTCGAGCATGCCTTCCTGGCGCAGCGGGCCGACCTGCAGGCGATTCCGCTCGCGCCGGACAGCGCGGGCGCACCGGTGGGCCACGGCATGGCCGCCACCTATCTCATCGGCGACACGCTGGCCGGCGTCCCGCCCGGCTCGGAGTCCGCCGCGTCGCTGTTCTTCATGGCGACGTTCGACCCGGCTCGCGGATACGTGCCACTGTGGAGCACGGTCCAGAAGTACGGCTCGGCGTCCTCCAAGAAGGCCTTCGCGTGGCTGGGGGGGCTGAGACTCGGCGGGGCGCGCTACGACATGCTGGAAGCGGTGGACGGGTCGAGCGAGAAGGTGGCGGCCCATCGGGCCGGAGCGGGGAAGGCCCTCGCGTGGACGGAGGCGGACGGCTGCCCCGCTCTCCGGAGCCTCCGGCAAGCACCGCGCGCCGAGAGCGGAGCCGCGGCGCCCGACAGCGGAGCCTCGCGAGGCTGAGCCGTCGAGCCTGTGGGGCGGATCTCAGGCCGCGTAGGTCGCCAGGACCTTTCCGAGCTCTCCCTGTCGCATCTCGCGCAGCGCCCGGTCGCGTAGCTGGCGCACGCGTTCGCGGGTGATCCCGAGGACCTTTCCGATCTCCTCCAGTGTGTGCTCCTGCTCCCCCTGGAGCCCGTAGTAGAGCCGGACCACCCGCGCATCGCGTGGCCGCAGGAGGCGCAGGGCGCGGTCCAGGTGCTCGCTCAGCATGATCTCCTCGAGCTCCTCCTCGAGGTCCGTGTCGTCGAGCAGGAAGCGGTCCTGGAGCTGGTTGTCCTCGGAGTCTCCCACCGGCGCGTCCAGCCTCACCTCGCCGACGTTGAGCGCCTGCAGGAGCTCCACCGTGGCTTCGTCGAGTCCGGCCGCCTCGCCGATCTCCCGAATGGTGGGCTCGCGGCGGAGGCTCTGGCGGAGCTCCTCGCGCGTGCGCAGCACCCGGCCGAGCTCGGTGGCCCGATTGAGGGGGAGCCGGACCGAGCGGCTGTGACGGGCCAGGGCCGCCAGGATCGCCTGCCGGATCCACCACACGGCGTAGCTGATGAACTTCACGCCCTGATCCGGATCGAACTTGTTGGCGGCCGTCACCAGCCCGACGTTGCCCTCCTGGACGAGGTCCGAGAAGGAGAGTCCGCGGTTCTGGTAGCGCTTGGCGACCGACACCACGAAGCGGAGGTTGGACCGGATCAGGGTCTCGAACGCGGAGGCGTCCCCCGCCCTGGACAGGCGCGCGACGCGGTCCTCCTCCACCGAGTCGAGCAAGGGATAACGCCCCAGCTCGTCCAGGTAGAGATCGATCGCGGAGGGGCTCCCGAACTCGGCGCTGGCGAGTCGAGACGTGGAAAAGCGACCGTTGCGGCTCATGGCGATCCGGTCGATTACGTTCCGTGAGGTGTTGCCGGCGGGCGCGGGCCGTGCCGACGGGCGGGCCGGGTGGTCACCGGCGACAGAAGTTAGGTCCCCCCAACCGGCCAGTCAACGCAACGAGAATCACTCGCACGTGGTTCCCTCTGCCGGGTGCCTCGGCCCGGGACTCCACCTGCCGCCGCTTTCCCGAACGCCGGTCGGGGCGACACAATGGGGCATGGAGCTGTCGATCGAGCAGGGCGCCGCGACGGATGTCGGCCGGATCAGGGACCGGAACGAGGACGGGTGGATCGCCATTCCCGGGGTCGGTCTGTTCGCCGTCGCCGACGGGATGGGGGGGCACGCGGCCGGTGAGGTCGCGAGCCGCCTGGCCCTCGAGACACTCTCCGAGCGGCTGTCGGGCGGCCCGCCCGCCGACCGGGAGACCGTGGCCGATGCGCTGAGAGAGGCGGTGGTCGCCGCGGGACGGCGCATTCGAGAGGAGGCGACGCGCGACCCGAACCGGGCAGGGATGGGCACGACCGTGACGGCGCTCCAGCTCCTGGCCGGCGGCGACGCGGTGCTGGCGCACGTCGGGGACAGCCGCGCCTACCTCTTCCGCGCCGGGACCCTGCGGAGGCTCACCCGCGACCACACGTGGGTGCAGGAGCAGGTCGAGCGCGGGCAGCTCACCGAGGAGGGGGCGCGCATCCATCCCGCCGCGAGCATGCTCACCCGCGCCGTGGGCACCGAGGAGACCGTCCGTGCGGACATCGTCGATTGCCACTGGCGACCCGGCGATGTCTTCCTCCTGTGCTCGGACGGCCTCACCGGACCGGTGAGCGAACCGGAGATCGAGGCGGTCCTGGCGGCCGGATCGAATCCCGGCGAGGAGGCTCGCGCACTGGTCGACCTGGCGCTGCGGCGGGGCGGTCCGGACAACGTGACCGCCGTCGTGGTGCGTCCAGCCGCTCAGGCGTAGATCGGCCGCTCCTCCTCGAGCCGGGCCTCCGCCTCGAGGGGAGGCGCCTCGAGGATCTCCAGGAGCGGTCCCGCCCGACGCGGCTGCGTGGCCGGAAGGGTGAAGACCCGGAGGACCCGCGCCGAGTGGTGGAGGGCGCGGCTCAGCCGCGGCAGGTCCAGGATCCCCTCCGCACCCGCCGAGGTGAGCCTCCTCACCTCCCCCCGACCCCGAACGAGGAGAAGCCGAAGATCCAGCATGGCCGGGTAGGAGGGATAGTCCAGCAGCACCACCCCCGGCTCGAGCCCCCACTCCCGCGCCAACCGCTCCTCGAGCCGGCGCGTCAGGTCGGGCCGCTCCTGCACCCAGGTCGGCGTGTCGGCGGGGAGCTCATCACCGAACAGCTCCACGCAGCGCTTGGGGAGGTCCCGGTCCACGAGGGCCGCCACCAGACCACGCACGTCGGCCCCGGTCCCTCGCCCCCTCTCCTCCCCATCCACGCGGTGACGCAGCAGACCGAGCAGCTCCTCGTCGGTGCGGCCCGGGAGCTCCTCGGGGCCGAGTACGCCCGACTCGAGCGCCGACTCTACCAGGCGTCGGAACAGGCCCGATGCGGCGCGAACGGTATGGTGCCAGTACACGTTCCGGAACATCTGGTACTTCGAGAACAGCAGGGACTCGAGCGCCGTGATACCCTTCTCCGTCACGGCGAGCTCGAGGGGAGCCTCCGACGCCTCCCGGGCCAGAGTGAGGGAGTCGAGGAGACGATCGACGTCTACGGCCCCGTACGGAACGCCGCAGAAGAGGCTGTCGCGCCCCAGGTAGTCGATCTTGTCCAGGTCCAGCGACCCGGCGATGAGACCCTGCAGCGGATGTCCCGACCGCCCCCGGATGAACTCGGCCACCCGCTCGGGAGCGTCGGGACGGACCTCCTCGAGCGAGCGGCGGATCGGGTCGGCGCCCAGGAAGCGGGCAGCCAGCTCTTCGTGGTAGCCGGGCAGGGAATCGGGCTCGATCTCCTCCATCGCGTGCGAGAAAGCGTAGTGCCCCACGTCGTGGAGGAGCGCGGCGAGCGGGACGAGCGGCAGGAGCTCACGCTCGGCCGGGGAGAGGCCGGCCAGCGCGCCGCTGCCCTCCAGCCTCTCCAGGGCGCGGCCGGTCAGGTGATAGACCCCCAGGGCGTGGAGAAAGCGCGTGTGGACGGCGCCGGGGTAGACCAGGTGGGCGAATCCGAGCTGCTTCACCCGGCGCAGGCGCTGGAACTGCGGGGTGTCCACCACCGCCGCCGCACGCGCATCCAGGTGGATGTTGCCCCACAGCGGATCGCGGACCGTCCGGGCCCGCGGGGGCTGGAGCGAGCCCATCCGCATGGTCAGCCGGCCGGCGGTCTCCGGTGGCGACCCGCCCGGAGACCCCTGGGTGCCCGCCTCAGTAGACGGCTTCCTTGAGCTCGTCCGGGAACTTCGGGAACCGGTCGAGCCAGGTCCGCCGGGCCTCGCGCAGCTCGGCCAGCTTCTCCCCGAGCTCGCCCTCGGCGAAGTGCTCGGCGAGGTGGAGCTTGGCCGCGTCGACCCCGGGCACCGATCGCGGGATTTCGAGCCGGGACGTTTCGTCGGTCTCCCAGTCGATCTCGTCGCGAGCCACGGCGCGGAGCATGGCCACGGTGTCGAGGAGACCGATCTTCTCGGCCCGGTCGCCCTCGCCGATCTTCCCGGTGTTCAGGATGTAGCAGTGCAGGTCGGGATTGTCCTCGAGGATGTCGCGGAAGATCTCCCCCTCCCGTCCCTTCGGACCCATGATGAAGGGATTGGTGCCCACCACCCGAACCGGTTCTCCCTTCGCGTTCGGGTCCGCCGCCGACGTCTTGATCGACTCGCCGAGCATGAACGCCACCGACGCCTGGTCGGCCGTCAACCGTCCGATCGCGGGAACGAGCGGGTTCCGCGTGATGAAGAAGATGTCCGTGATCTTGTCGACGTCGATCGTGCCGTCCGTGTTCCGGACCTCCCCGATCGGCACCACGGCGCGACCGTTGGAGGTGAGCTCCTCGTTGTAGAAGTCCACCGTACCGTCGCCCTCGACCCACACGTTCTCGAAGATCGCGCGCTCGCAGGTCGCGGCGTCATACAGCGCTTCCTGGTCGCGCGGATTGAGACCATCGGTCTTGATGTAGAATCCGCCTCCCTCGGTACCCTTGCAGAAACCATCCGGGGTCAGGACCACCACGTCGTCCTGCCGTACGCGGACGTACTCGCCCTCGTTCTCATCGAGGTCGAAGTCGTGGCAGGTGAGGCTCGTCTTGCCGGTGCCGGAGAGGCCGAAGAACAGGAACCCCTTCTCGACCAGCTCGCCGGTCCTGGCGCCGTGCGTGCGAACCAGCTTGCTCCCGGCGTGCAGGCCCAGGCCCTTCCCCTGCGCCTTGGCCAGGTACATGGTCTGGCGCAGGAAGGACTTCTTGATCTCACCGTAGTAGTCGGAGCCCAGGATCCAGGTCACGCCCTCGTCCGCGTCCACGAGAATGGCCTTCTCGTGCGGCCACTCCGGAATGTCGATGGTCATGAAGTCGGGCCGGGCCTCCGGGTTCCCCGCCTCGGTCAGGCTGGCTTCGAACATCAGGGCCAGCCTGGCGAACGGCTTCGTCACGTACAGCCGGCAGTGGAGACAGCCGAACCCGCTCGGCTCACCCATGCATCGGTCGATCCGAATCAGCTCACGCTCCTCGAGGAACTCCTTCGCCTGTTGGATCGTGGCCCGGTCCGCGTCGGTGAGCTCGCCGTCCACGCTGTTGCGCGTCTTGTCGGCGCTGCGCGAGCGGTGCTGCGTGATGTAGGATGGACTCCCGTACTCGGTGGTCGTCTCGTCCGCCCTCGCCATCTCGCGCAGCGTGGCGCGATCGGGGTTGCCGAGGATACCGCGACATTTGGGCGGTGCCTCCGTGGCTATGCTCAAGCTTCCTCCTAACTCGGTATCTACGGGTCGGTCAGCCATGACTCTCTTTCAATCCTCAGTCGTATCACGGGCTTGCGCGTCGACGACGGAGATCGCCGCCAGGTTGGCAATATCGACGACGGAGGAGCCGCGCTGCAATATGTGCACCGGACGATCCATGCCCAGGAGCACCGGTCCGATGGCCTCGGCGCCGCCCAGGCGGTGCAGCAGCTTGTAGCAGACGTTGGCGGCAGCCAGGTTCGGAAACACCAGCACGTTGGCCGGTTCCTGCAGGCGAGAGAAGGGATACGTCTCCCGGAGGATCTCGGCCACCACCGCCGTGTCCGCCTGCATCTCCCCGTCGATGACGATGTCGGGACGCGCGTCGCGGACGAGCTCCACCGCGCGGCGTGCCCGCTCGGCCTCGGGATGATGCACCGAGCCGAAGTTCGAGAACGACAGCATCGCCACCCGCGGCGTCGCTCCGAGCCTGCCGGCGAAGTCGGCCGTCTCGATGGCGATCTCGGCCAGGTCCTCCGCCGAGGGGTCGATGTTGACCGTGGTGTCGGCGAAGAAGTACAGCCGGTCCTGGAAGACCATGAGGTACAGACCCGCCACCCGCTCCTTGCCCGGAGCGGTGCCGATGGCCTGCAGGGCCGGCCGCAAGGCGTCGGGATAGTACATGTTGACGCCCGCGATGAGGGTGTCGGCGTCGCCGGAGTGGACCATCATGCTGCCGAAGTAGATGGGTCGGCCCATGAGCCACTCGGCGTCCGAGCGCGTGACGCCGCGGCGCTGACGTTCCTGCCAGAACGTCTCGGCATAGGAGGCGCGGCGGTCGGCCGCGCCGGGATCCACGATCTCGACGCCCTCGAGGTCCACGTCCTCGTCCCGGGCCACCGAGCGGATGCGCTCCGGGTTTCCGAGCAGGATCGGCGTCCCGAAGCCCTCCTCGCGGATGATGCTGGTGGCGCGAACCACGCGCGGGTCCTCGCCCTCGGGGAAGACGATCCTCCTGGGCGAGCGGCGTGCCTTGTCGATGATGGCGCGCATGAGCTCACGAGCGGGGCCGAGCCGCGCTTCGAGCGCCGTCCGGTACTCGTCAATGTCCAGCTCGACGCGGGCGACTCCGGTGTCCATGGCCGCCTGGGCCACGGCCGGCGCCACCCACAGGAGGATGCGAGCGTCGAACGGCTTCGGGATCAGGTAGTCCTTCCCGAATCGAAGACGACCCTCCTCGTAGGCGGCGCTCACCGCCTCGGGAACGTCCTGCCGGGCCAGCTCGGCGAGGGCATAGGTGGCGGCCAGCTTCATCTCGGCGTTGATGGCCCGAGCCCGTACGTCCAGCGCCCCGCGAAAGATGAACGGAAAGCCCAGGACGTTGTTCACCTGGTTCGGATAATCGGAGCGACCGGTGGCCACGATGGCGTCGTCACGCACGGCATGGACGTCCTCCGGGGAGATCTCCGGATCAGGGTTCGCCATGGCGAAGATGATCGGATCGTCGGCCATCGCCGCCACCATCTCCGAGCTCACGATCCCACCGGCCGACAGACCCACGAACACGTCGGCGCCCCGCAGCGCGTCGGCCAGGGTGTGCCGATCCGTCTCCCGGGCGTAGGACGCCTTGTGCGACTCTAGCTTCCGCTCCCCCTTCCGGATGACGCCGTGCCGATCCGTCATGAGAATGTTCGCCGGATCGACGCCGAGCCGCACGTAGTGGTCGGCGGTGGCGATCGAGGCGGCTCCCGCGCCGGAGAACACGACCCTGACCTCTCCGATGTCCTTGCCCGCCAGCTCGAGCGCGTTGAGAAGCGCTGCCCCCGAGATGATCGCCGTGCCGTGCTGGTCGTCGTGGAAGACCGGGATGTCGAGGCTCTCGCGTAGTCGGTCCTCGATCTCGAAGCAGCCGGGGGCGGCGATGTCCTCGAGGTTGATCCCGCCCACGGTCGGCTCGAGCATCTCGCAGAAGCGGATGACGTCCCCCGGATCGGGCGCATCCAGCTCGAGATCGAAGACATCGATATCCGCGAAGGCCTTGAACAAGACGGCCTTGCCCTCCATGACCGGCTTTCCGGCCAGGGGGCCGATGTTCCCCAGTCCGAGCACCGCGCTGCCGTTCGTGACCACCGCCACCAGGTTGCCGCGGGCCGTGTACTTGAACACGTCGTCCGGCTGGTCCACGACGGCGCGGCACGCCTCGGCCACCCCCGGCGTGTAAGCGAGCGAAAGATCGCGCTGCGTGCGGGTGGATTTGGTGGGTACGACCTGGATCTTCCCCGGCCTCCCTTCAGCGTGATAGCTCAGAGCCTCGCCCGTCCGGATCTTGCGCACCGTCTCTCCTTCCCGTGCCTTCCCTGTCCCGCTCCCGCCCGCCGGCGGACGCGCGAGGGTCGTGTCTCCCATGCGCCGCGCTCACGCGGCCGTCCGCCATCGTAACCGGACGGGCCTCCCCGTTGCCAGCGGCGGGCCGGCCGGGCCGCTTGACACCTTCCGACCCGCCGGGGAAAGTTGACGCCACGACCCCGAACTCGTCGAGGGAGGTCCCGTGGAGATCCGGTCGCACCGCATGGTCCACCTCGGATACGGAAAGTACTGGCGCGCGGACCACATCGTCGGCCTCCTCCCCATCGAGGAGGGGCGCGGCCCAGGGAACAGGACCGAGGTCTACGTCACGGGCCGCGAGGAGCCTGTCATCGCCTCGCGGGCCGAGGACACGATCCTCGGAGACATGGAGGAGGGACCCGGCCCCGCCGCCGGCGAGGCCGCGCTCCGCTCGGCCGTGGGAGATCTGCGGCTCTCGCTCGAGCACCTCAATCCCGTCCTGCGCCGCATGCTCCGCAGCGAGGGGGACTTCGACGTCCAGGCCTGGCTTCAGCGCCTGGGGACGCTCGAGTCGGCGGAGCCATCCGACGACGGACAGGAGGAGCTCTTCCCCGCCGGTTGAGCGTCCCAGCCTCCAGCATCGACCCACCCACATCGTGACTCCTGCTCGGTCCGGGCTCCAGGAGGCACATCCCGGTCGGGCCCCCGACCGGGCGCGCCGTTCGCCGGAACGCGCGCCCCTCCGCGGGCGTACCCTCATGCCGTGTTCGAGCCAGAGTCCAGAGTCGTCATGGCCGCTTTCGCGGCCCTCGTCGCCGCGGCGACCGCTCTAGCCGCCCCGTCGGCGCGGCCGGCCCGGGCCGCCACGGTGGCCGGACCCTCGGCCGCGCCCGGGCCATCGACCATGCCCGACACGTCTCCCGCGGCCGCTCCCGACACGGGAGGATGGGATGACCCGGAAGTGGAGGCGCTGGTCCGCCGGGCCATCCGGGCGAGACGTCACGCCTGGTCCGACTCGAGCCTCCACGACTTTCGAGCCCGCGTCGATGCACACATCTACTTCCTGGCCGGAGTCGGTGGCGAGGAGAACGGGGACCTGGCCGAGTCCTCACAGCAGCGGGTGATCCGGGCCGACCAGTTGGCGCTTCGGGTGCGCTGGCAGGCGCCCGAGGCCAGCGTGCAGACCATCATCGGCCGACGCTCGCGCCAGCGGCTCCCCACGCCGATCCGCTACCACCTGGATCACCTCAGCCTGGTCCTGGCCAACTACGGCGACCGGATCCAGATCGGGGAGGGCACCGAGGTGCGCGGGGTGCTCCACCCGATCGCGCCCGCGGCGCCCGGCTTCTATCGGTACCGTCTCGCCGGCTCCATGAGCATCCGCGGCGCCGGAGGGACGACCACTCTCTACCGGATCGAGGTCCGTCCCCAGAACCCCTACCAGCCCGGCGTCATCGGCACGGTGTACCTGGACAGCGCCACGTCTGCGGTGGCGCGCATGCGCTTCACCTTCACCCCCACGGCCTACCGCGACGCGAGCCTGTCGGGCATCACGGTCGACCTGGAATCGGCCCTGCACGAGGGACGGTGGTGGCTACCCTCCGAGCAGTCGGTGGAGATCCGCCGGCACTCTCGGTGGCTCACCTTCCCGCTCACCGGCGTCATCCGAACCCATCTCGAGGTGCGTGACCTGGAGATCAACGTCCCGGACATGCCCACCCTCCCCGCCGGAAACCGGGTCATGACGCTGGACGAGCGGAAGCTCCACGCCTACGACGATTGGAGCGACGGCCTGTACGACGATCCGGCCTCCTCCGGATTCCGCGGCACGGCCGGTCCCGAGGACGTGCGGGCCGAAGCGCGCAGGCTGGTCCGCGGCCGCTTCCTGGGCGCCGGCGTGCATCTCTCGCCCGCCCTCCCCGACGCCTCGTCCGCGTTCCGCGTGCGGCGTGCGGAGGGCGTGCTCCTCGGATTCGGCGCCCGCTACCGGGTGGGCGATGCGGATGCGGCCGACGTGTGGGTGGGCTGGCCCATGGAGCTCGAGCGTCCGGAGTGGCGGGTGGGCTACCGGACCGACGCCGTCGGCGGGCGGCTCACGCTGGAGGGATACGGCAACCGGTTCACCGACATCGGACCGTTCGCCGCCGCCGCGGGCGCGATCTCCACGGGAGGATTCCTGGTGAACGGGGAGGACTTCACGGACCCGTTCTTCCGCTCGGGCGGTCGTGTGGCGATCGGATACCCGCTGGCGGGCGGCACTCTCTCGGCCGGAATCCGGGTCGAGCGCCAGCGCTCGGCCCATCTCGTGGCCTTTCCGCCCCGCGACGAGCTCACGCGGCCCGTCCGCCCGGCGTGGCCCGGGGATCTGGCCGCCCTGGAGGTGGACTGGGAGACCCCGTTCCCGGGCCCGCTGTCGGGAAGCTGGCGCTCGGACATCGATCTCCTGGGCTCGACATCCTCGATCGGCGACTTCGGCTACACCCGCCTGGTCGCCACACTGGACGGCCGCTCCGCCGCCGGCCCCTCCCCGTGGGGCTGGGAGGCGCGGGTGGGTGCGGCACTGGTGGCCGGATCTCCTCCTCCGCAGGCGCTGCTGCTGGCCGGCGGACGGGGAACGGTCCCCGGGTACCCACTCCGTCAGTGGGGCGGGGACCGGGCCGTGTTCGCCCAGGTGGCGGCGACCCGCGACATCATCGGCTCCCTGGTCCGCCTGCGGGCCATCCTCGCGGCCGGCTGGGTGGACGCGGGACCCTCGGCGCGGCGCGCCGCCTCCGAGTGGGATGCCGCCTACGAGCCGATCGGCATCCGCTCCAGCCACGGCGTGCGCCCGTCGGCGGGCGGCGGCGTGGACTTGCTGGACGGGATCCTGCGGGTGCAGGCGGCCCACGGTCTGGACCACGGACGCTGGGAGTGGATGGTGAGCGTCGATCCACGGGTCGGCAGCATATTGTGAGGCAGGATCCTCTCTCACCCCGCATCGTGGAGACATCCATGGCCGACCTGCTCGTACTCGACCGTAGCCAGGTCGAGGAGCTGCTCGAGGTCGAGCCCCTGCTCGGGGCTCTCGAGTCCGCCTTCCGCGCCCTGAGCTCCGGCCGGAGCTCGGTGCCGCCCCGCGTGGGCGCGCGCACGCCACACGGACTGCTCGGCGCCATGCCGGGCTACGTGGAGGGCATGGGCCTCGCCTCCAAGCTGGTGAGCGTCTTCCCCGGGAACGAAGCCGGAGACCTGCCGTCCCACCAGGGCGTCATCGTGCTGTTCGACGAGGACAGCGGCAGGCCGCTGGCCGTCATGGACGGGATCCGGATCACGGCGCTGCGGACGGCCGCCGCGGCCGCGGTGGCGGCCCGGCTGCTGGCGCGCGAGGAGGCTTCCGTACTGGCCATCGTCGGCGCCGGGGTCCAGGGCCACGCCCACCTGGAGACCGTGCCCCGGGTGCGTCAGCTCCGGGAGATCCGGATCGCCTCACGCAACGAAGGCCACGCGCGCGCCCTGGCAACTCGTGCTCCGGACCTGCTGGCATCCACCACCGCCGGAGGCCCCGAGGTCCGGGTCGCCGACTCGTTCGAGCAGGCGGTCCGCGGCGCCGACATCGTGTGCTGCTGCACGGATGCCCACGACCCGGTGCTGGACCTGGAGTGGATCGCTCCCGGAGCGCACGTGAGCTCGGTCGGGGGGAGCTTCGGCCGCGAGCTGGACGCGGCGACCATCGACCAGGGACAAGTGTTCGTCGAGTGGCGGGGCGCGGTCACCACCGAGCCCCCGGCGGGTGCGGGCGAGCTTCAGGGGCTCGATCCGCAGGGGGTGGTGGAGATCGGCGAGATCCTCCTGGGCGGCAGGAAGGGGCGCACCTTCCCGGACGAGATCACGGTGTACAAGTCGACCGGGCACGCCGTCGAGGACGTGGCCGCGGCCCGGCTGGTCTACGACCGCGCCGTGGAGCGGGGCGTGGGCCAGAGGGTGACGATCTGAGCCCTACGGCTTGCAGTCGAACCAGCTCCGGCCCGTGCCGATCTCCACCCGGAGAGGGACGTCGAGCTCCATCGCCCCCTCCATGGCGGCCCGCACGGTCTGGCGCACCTCCTCGACCGCACCCTCCCGGACCTCGAACAGCAGCTCGTCGTGCACCTGCACGAGCATCCGTGCCCGGTCCGGGTCCAGCTCCCCGTGCAGACGGATCATGGCCAGCTTGATGAGGTCGGCTGCCGTGCCCTGGATGGGCGAGTTGGTGGCCGTGCGCTCCCCGAAGCCGCGCACGCCGGGGTTCCGGGAGCGGATCTCGGGAATGTAGCGGCGGCGGCCGCTCAGGGTCTCTACGTAGCCCTTCTCGCGCGCCTCGTCCTTCATGCGCTCCAGGTACGCCTTCACGCCCGCGAAACGCTCGAAGTAGCCCTCGATGAAACGGGAGGCGTCGGTCCGCGAGATCCCGAGCTGCGCGGCCAGCGCCATCGGACCCTGGCCGTAGATGGTGGCGAAGTTGATCGTCTTGGCCCGGTCCCGCATTCCGCCATCCACCCGGTCCGGCTCGACCCCGAAGATGCGGGCCGCCGTCTCACGGTGGATGTCGCGTCCTTCCCGGAAGGCCCGCACGAAAGCCGGATCGCCCGACAGATGGGCCAGGATGCGAAGCTCGACCTGCGAGTAGTCCGCCGCCAGGAAGGTCCATCCCTTCTGGGCCACGAAGCCCTTGCGGATCTCCCGCCCCAGCACCGAGCGGATCGGAATGTTCTGCAGGTTGGGCTCGGAGGACGACAGCCGGCCCGTGGCGGCGATGGTCTGGTTGAAGCTGGTGTGGATGCGGCCCGTCTCGGGGTTCACCAGCCCGGGCAGCACGCTCACGTACGTGGAGTTCAGCTTGTCCAGCTCACGGTACTCCAGGATGAGGCGCGGCACCTCGTGCCCGCGCGCGGCCAGCTCGGTGAGCACGCTCTCATCGGTGGAGGGCCCCGTCTTGGTTCGCTTGATGACCGGGAGGTCGAGCCGGTCGAAGAGGAGCTCGCGGAGCTGCGGGACCGACCTCAGGTTCACGTCCTCGCCCGCGATCTTCTGGATCTCCTCCTCCACCAGCCGGAGCTCGCGCTCGATGCGCTCCTGGAAAGCGGCGAAGAACTCCAGGTCCAGGCGGATTCCCGCCATCTCCATGTCGGCGAGGACGGGCACGAGCGGGATCTCGATCCGTTCGAGGAGATCCAGCATGGCGTGCTCCTCGAGCTCGCGTTCGAGGACGTCGGCCAGACGAAGCGTGTAGTCGGCGTCCTCGCCGGCGTATTGCAGCGCCCTCTCGAGCGGCACCTCCGCGAAGGAGATCTGCGATGCGCCGCTTCCGCACACGTCCTCGTACGAGGTGAGCTTGCGGCCCAGCCGGTCCATGACCAGAAGGTCGAGGGCGTGCTCGCGCTTGCCCGGATCGAGGCAGTAGGAGGCGAGCGACGTGTCGAAGCGGATCCCGCCGATCTCCGCCCCGGCACGGCGCAGGACGACGAGGTCGTACTTGATGTTCTGTCCGACCTTTTCCACCGCGACGTCGGCCAGCAGGGCACGCAGCGGCTCCATGGTCTCGGATTCGAGCGAGGGGAGGTTGTCTGGCTCCCGTGCGTCCAGGGCCAGCGCCGGCTCCCCATCCGACCCGATGGCGGTCGTGGGCCGCCGGTGACCGAACGGGAGGTAGAAGGCGCGGCCCGGCTCGGCGGCGAGCGAGATGCCGACCAGCTCGGCCCGCATCGGGTCCAGCGAGGTCGTCTCGGTGTCCACGGAGAGGAGCGGGCCGGGGCGACCCGCGCCGCCGTCCTCGCCGCCCGGACCCCGCTCCGCTCGCCGCCCGCCGGCGGTCTCATGGGCCTGGGACGCCCGTAGCTCCTTCCGCAGCTGGCCGACCAGCTCCGCCGCGCGCTCGGGCGATGTCACCAGTTCGTACTCCTCCTCGACCGTCTCCCCGCCGCCCTCCGGGGCGTATTCCCGGAGCAGGGTGTGGAACTCGAGGGACAGGAACAGGTCCCGGAGCCGCCGACGGTCGGGGGGCTCGCGGCGGAAGCGCTCCAGGTCGAGCTCGACCGGCGCGTCGCGCCGGATCGTCACGAGCTCCCTGGACATGCGCGCCTGCGCTCCCGCACCCTCGAGCGCGTTGCGTGCGCGCGTGCTCTTCACCTCGTCCACGTGCGCCAGCACGCCCTCGAGGTCGCCGAACCGCTCCAGCAGCCGGGGCGCCGTCTTCTTCCCGATGCCCCGCACTCCGGGCACGTTGTCCGAGCTGTCCCCGATGAGAGCCAGATAGTCGGGGACGAGCCGCGGCGGCACGCCCAGGCGTTCGTCGGCGTTCTCGGACGTGACCCATTCCTCGTCGACGCCCGCCGGTCCGCCACGGCCGGGGTTGAGTAGCCAGGTGCGCTCGTCGATGAGCTGGTAGAAGTCCTTGTCGCCGGAGATGATCACCGTCTGGAGGCCCGCGTCCTCGGCCTGTGCGGCGAGCGTCCCGATCACGTCGTCCGCCTCCCAACCCTCCGCCTCGACCACCGGCACGCGGAAGGCCTCGACCAGCTCGCGGCACCGGGGGATCGACGCTTCGAGCTCGTCGGGCATCTTCTCCCTCGTCGCCTTGTACTCGGGGTGCACCTCGGTCCGGAAGCTGTCGCCCGCATCGAACACCACGGCGACGTAGTCGGGACGGTGCTCGTCGAGCACGCCGATGAGGAAGCGCGCCAGCCCGTAGGGCGCGGAGGTGTTCTCTCCGCGAGAGGTCACGAGCGGACGGCTGATCATGGCGTAGAACGCCCGATAGATGAGGGCGTAGCCGTCGATCAGGTAGAGCCTCGGTCGATCGGGCGCACGGACGGAAGGGTCGATCACGATTCGGCAGACCTCTGACTAGGATCGCCCGCCACGAGCACGATGAGCGCCGTGGGTCGGGCATACAAACGAAGGCGCCCCGCACCTGGAGCGCGGGGCGCCGGCGCGTCCGCCTCTACCCGCGGACGCGTGAAGTGTGTCGAGCTACCGCCCTCAGACCCGGACCACCCGCGTGGCGTGAAGCCCCTTCTCCCCCTTGGCGAGCTCGAACTCGACCTCCTGGCCTTCTGCGAGCGTCTTGAAACCGTCCATCTCGATGGCGCTGTAGTGAACGAAGATGTCCTCGCTGCCGTCCGGTGGCTCAATGAAGCCGTAGCCCTTGGCGTCGTTGAACCACTTCACGGTACCTCTGGCCATGGAACTCCTCCTGCGCGGATGAAACGGGTGGGGGACACCTTCCATCGTATTCCGGCCCACAGGTGCCGTCAACAGCGGGGGTTTCGTGCGCCCGTCGGCGCGGGGCTTCCGCCTATCCCGCGCCCCGCGCGGTGTCCGCCGAGGCTCCGGCCCGCGCGGCATGACCGGCAGCCTCGAGGTCGTGGAGCTTGCGGTACAGGAGCTCGTTCCTGAGCACGGCCTTCACGTAGCGGCGCGTCTCGGCGAACGGGATCGCCTCGACGAACAGCTCCGCGTCCGAGGCGTGCTCGGGCAGCCTCCTCCAGCGGCTCCAGCGCGTCGGTCCCGCGTTGTAGGCCACCAGCGCCGCCAGGCGGGAGCCCTCGTAGCGCTGCAGTAGCTCCGAGAGGTAGCGCGCCCCGATCTCGATGTTCACGCCGGGGTCGTACAGGTCGGCGGAGTCGGGCACCGGCAGCCCCGAGCGCCGCGCCACGCGGCGGGCGGTGGCGGGCATGAGCTGGGTGAGCCCGATCGCGCCGGCGCTGGAGACCACCTCGGGGTCGAAGGCGGACTCCTGTCGAACGACGGCGGCCAGGAGGGCCGGATCCACCTGCACCTGGCGGGCGGCAGCCACGATCGTATCGCGGTACGGAAGCGGGAAGATGGCTTTGAGGAGCGACTCGTCCCACTTCCCGCCGCGAGCCGCGAAGGCGCTCCACGCCATGCCGATCGCCGGTCCGGCCCATCCGGACCGCTCCAGCCGGTGGGCCAGCGCCAGGCGATCGACGTCATCGGTCACGAGCGTTTCCCGTCGGGCGTCCAGCTCGACTTCGGCCCGTGTGCGCCAGCCCAGCTCGCGAAGGAGACCCATGCGGGCCACGAGGAGATCGGCCCGGCTCGTCCAGTCGTCCGGCGGCGGCGGCAGGGTATCGGGCTCGACACCGTACAGGCTACCGTTTCCGAGCCTGTCCGCCGCCCTGAGGCCGTAGTAGCCGGCGGGATCGGTGGCGGCCACGCGGCCGAAGAGCGCGTCGGCGGCCGAGCTGTCCCCGGAGGCGAGCCGAGCCCGCGCCTCCCAGTAGATCGAGGCCGAGCTCCACGATCCCCGAGCGTGCCGAGCCCTGTACGCTCGGAAGCGCGAGGCCGCGGTCCGATAGTCCCCGGCCAGGAAGGAGGCGAAGCCGAGGCGCATGATGGCCAGGCCGCCGTATTCGGAGCGGGGGAAGCGCCGGGCCGTGCGCTCGAGCCACCTGTGCATCGAGGAGAGATGCCGCCGATCGTGCGCCAGGTCGGCCATGAGATAGGAGGCCCGCGCCGCCGCCGCGCCGCTGCCGGCGGCCGCCCGCCGGAAAGCGGCCTCGGCGCCCGTTCGGCGTCCGCGGCGCAGGTCGTCGGTGCCGATGGCCAGCTCCAGGGCCGCTCGCACGGAGTCCTCGGTGCCCTTCCGGCCCGCCCAGGGTGCCGCCGCCCGGCTCACCCCGGAGAGGCCCCCGTCCAGGCGCGTCCGGGCCAGCTCCAGGGCCAGCCGGGGCCTCTCCGGCGCGGGGGCGCGTGCCTCCGCATCGGCGAGCAGGGCCGCCGCGTGGTCGAACCGTCCTTCCCTGCGCTCGGCGAGGCCCACCTGGCGCCGCGTGCGCCAGCCATCGTCCAGGGCGAGCAGCGCGTCTCCCGCCTCGCTCGGGAAGCCGGGAGCCTGCAGGGCGCGCCGGTAGCCGGCGATCGCCGCCGCCGTGTCTCCGACCTGGAGCAGGATCGGACCCGCCTGCTCGGTCCACAGTGCTGGATCCCATTGCGCGTCGAACGCGGCCGCCACCGCCACCAGGTCGGCCGACGTGGTCGAGTCGGCGGGGGCGGCCGCCTCGAACACGGCTCGGGCGAGCTCGAGGCTCACCGAGTCGGACGGCACGACCGGGTCGACCCGCAGCGAGGCCGCCAGGACACGCGCCCAGGCGGGGAGTCCGGCGCGCGCCGCCTGCTGCAGCGCCGAGAGCCGAAGCCACGAGGCGATCTCGGGGCGACCGCGGGCCGCGGCCTCGAGCAGGCCGCCGGCCGCCGCGTGCTCTCCCCGATCGGCGAGTCGCGTGGCGCGCTCGGTGAGGCTGCGAAGTGAATCGGCGGAGAGGTGGTCGGAAGGTGCCTGACCGTCACCGATCGAGGCGTCGAGCGTCCGCGCCGCCGAGTCGGCGGCGGGCGACACCACGACGGGCGATGCCGGAGGGTCGGACCCTGGATGGCCCGCGGCCTCCTGGCGGGCCTGCAGGGGCGACGCCACCAGGAGCGCCATGCCCGCCGCCACGCCGGCCAGGGATGCACGGAGCCCTGGAGCCTGTCGGCGCCGATGGTTGGGCATCGTGTCGGCCTCCGCGTCCCTCACACCCCGACCTCACGCCGTGACGATCCCCGGAACGCACGAAGGGCCCGGGATGCGCTCCCGGGCCCTCGCCACCGCCGTTCGAAAGAAGGGGCCGGGCGGCGGGCGCCACCCGGACCTTCGACCTGCGGTCAGCCCGCTGTGCGGGCCCGGCTCGTGTCGCGCTCGTGGAGAGCGTCGATCATCTTCTGCGTGCTCTCCTC
>CAYXHP010000078.1:0-42828 GCA_964465015.1 uncultured Gemmatimonadota bacterium | reverse complement strand
CACGGCCGAGCTCCGGCCGATGGTGGCCATGATGCCCTTGTCGACGTAGCGGAACGGCGGTGACTCACCGGGACGCTGGTGGCCCCGGGCCTCCCGGGCGATGAGCCGGGCCACGTAGCGGCCCTCCTGCATGGCGGGAGGCGACAGCATGGGGAGGACCTCGCCGCCCAGGCGCTCGGGGGCCGCCGCGGCGTCGCCGATGGCGAACACCCCGTCCGCGCCCGGCACCCGGAGCCGGGCATCCACGACCAGCCGTCCGCCGGGGGCCCGGTCGGCCGCGTCCTCGCTCAGCGGGTCGGAGGAGCGGACGCCGGCCGACCACACCACCGTCCGGCACGCGATCAGCTCCCCGTCGGAGAGTTGAACCGAGCGCTCGTCGGCCGACACCACCAGCGTCGACACGCGCACCTCCACGCCGCGGCGCTCGAGGACCCTTCTCGCGTACGCGCCCAGCCGGGCGTCGAACTGGCCCAGGAGGCGGTCCCTCCCCTCCACGAGGACGATGCGCGTCGCGTCGAGCGTGAGCTCGGGGAAATCGCGGCCGATCACGAGGCGGAGGAGCTCGCCCAGGGCGCCGGCGTACTCGACGCCCGTGGGTCCGCCTCCGGCGATCACGAAGGTGAGCCAGCTCCGCCGCTGTTCGGGCTCGGGGCTCCGCGTCGCCATCTCCAGGCAGGAGAGGACGTGGTTCCGGAGGCGCATAGCGTCCCCGAGCCGCTTCATGCCGATGGTGTGGCCCGCGAAGCCGGGGTTGCCGAAGTAGGCGTTGGCGCTGCCCGTGGCGAGCACCAGGCGGTCGTAGGGGAGGGCCGCCCCATCGCCCAGGTGCACGATCTTCGACTCGAACTCGATCCCCACGACATCGCCCTGGCGCACCCGCACGTTCCGGGAGCGCCGAAAGACGCGCCGGAGGGGGAAGGCGATGTCGGAGGGATTGAGGAGCGCGGTGGCCACCTGGTAGAGGAGTGGGGTGAACAGGTGGAAGTTCTCGCGGTCGACGAGGAGGACGTCGATCGGCTTCCCGTCCAGCGCCCGCGCGCACGCCAGGCCTCCGAACCCGGCGCCGACGATGACCACCCGGAGCCGGCGTCCCGCCTCCTCTGCCTCCCGTTCCCTCATCCGGCTCGATCCGCTTCCGGGTGGGTGGTCGCCGCTCCCGCACGGAGAGGCAGCGTCACCCGGAACTCCGTACGCCCAGGGCTCGACTCCGCCAGCACCACCCGCCCCCCGTGCAGCTCGGCGATGCGGCGGCAAATCGACAGGCCGAGCCCGGCTCCGCTCGTGAGCGTGCTCTCGTCGCGGGCCCGGGAGGCGTCCAGCCGGAAGAAGCGCTCGAACACGTGCTCGCGGGCCTCGTCCGGGATCCCGGGCCCGTGGTCCACGACGGAGAGCTCGGCTTCTTCCGGTCGAGTGGCCAGCGACACCTCCACGGCCGAACCGGCGGGAGAGTGCCTGATGGCGTTGTCGAGCAAGTTGAGGATGAGTCGGTCCAGGAGGTCGGCGTCACCCTGCATGGGTGCGTCCGCCGCGGCCCGGAGCTCCACGCGCACGCCGCGATCGTCGGCGATCGGCTTCACGCTCCTCACGGTCTCGCGGACCAGCGCTCGCAGGTCCACCGGCCGGGCGTTCATGACCAGGTGACCGGCATCCGCGCGGGCCAGGAGGAAGATGTCCTCGACGATGCGCGTGAGCCGACGCGAGGCGCCCTGCACGATGTGCATGGAGGACCGGTAGTCCTCCTCGGACCGATTCTCCCGGGAGAGCGTGACGTCGGCCTCGGTGCGCACGATGGCGGTCGGGGTGCGGAGCTCGTGGGAGGCGTCGGTCATGAAGCGCCGCTGCTGCTCGAAGGACAGCTCCAGCCGGTCCAGGAGGTCGTTCAGCACCCGGGCCAGCTCGCCCAGCTCGTCGTCGGCCACGATCGGCAGGCGGCCGTGCAGGGTGCTCGCCCCGAGCTCGGCGGCGCGCGCGGCCATGGCGGAGACGGGCCGGAAGCTCCGGCGAGCCAGGAAGAAGCCGCCCGCCGCCGCGCAGGCGATGATGAGCGGGATGGCCACGAGGAAGAGCCGCCTGATGCGGCGCAGCATCGACTCCACATCGGCCAGGGGATGGACGCCGACCAGCAGGAGCGTCCGACCGGCCTCGGACGAGGTCCGGACCAGCACCCGGTAGGACCGGCCGCCCTCGCGCACCGTCCCGAGTCGCTCCCCGACGGTCGGGACCGGACCCAGGCGGGCGGCGAGCCGGGCCGGGTCGGGGGCCGCGACCGTATCGGAGGTCGGGGCGGCGCTCCCCGCCCGCGGGCTGCGACCGATCTCGGTACCCGCCGCATCCGCGACGGCGATGTCGACCTCCCGGAACCGCACCTCGTCCAGCGTGCGTCGCACGACGACGTCGAGCGCCGGTCCAGCGCGTCGCTCCGCGCCCAGCTCGCGCGCGAACACGGTGAGCGCATCCCCGACGAAGGCGTCGGTCCGGGCCCGAACCTCGTGAGCGAAGATCAGGTAGGAGGCGACCGCGAACGCGGCTAGCGGCAGAGCGAGAGCCGCCGTGTACCACAGCGTGAGCCGGGTGCGGACCGAGCCGGGAAGGAGACGCACGAGATCAGCGGGAATCGTCGGCAGCGGGAGGGCTCGGCGATCCGGCCTGCAGCGCGTAGCCGATGCCGTGGTGAGTGACCAGGAGCGGCGCCTCGCCCTCGCCGTCGATCTTGTGCCGGACCCGGCTGGCGTACACATCGATCACGTTGGAGTGGGCCCGGCTGTCTCCCCACACGTTCGCCATGAGCTCGTCCCGGGTGACGACGCGGCCGGGGTCGCGCGCCAGGTGGACCAGGAAGTCGAACTCGCGGGCGGTGAGATCGATGTCCCGCTCGCCGCGGCGCACGCTCCGGCGCTCCCGATCGATGACCAGGTCACTGACCCGAAGCGCGGATCCCGGCTCCGTCTCCTCTCCGCGGCGGCGCGTGAGGGCACGCAGCCTGGCCAGGAGCTCGCCGAAGTCGAACGGCTTGGGCAGGTAATCGTCCGCCCCGGCGTCGAGCCCCTCGATGCGGTCCTCGACCGAGTCGAGCGCCGTGAGGACGAGGATCGGCACCCAATTCCCCTCCGAGCGCAGGGCGCGGCACACGTCGCGTCCGTCACGACCGGGCAGGAGGAGGTCGAGGACGATGCAGTCCCAGACGGTCGCGCGCGCCATCTCCAGTGCCCGGTCGCCATCGGCGGCCTCGGCCACCTCGTGGCCGGCCTCGCGGAGCCCCCGCGCCACCGAAGTGCGGAGCTGCCGGTCGTCCTCGACGAGCAGGATGCGCATGGCAGAAGGCTAGGGGGTGGAGGCCGGCCGGTCCACTGGTGGGCCGGCGGAACCCCGACGGCCCGGGCGGCTCAGGCACGCCGGCAGGCGAGACGCCGCCCGCGCCCGATTGCGGAGGGGTCCTTGGGGCCGCATCTCACGGGGGTCGCACACCCGTGAACCGCGCCGTTCGACCAGGAGGCTACTCGAGATGCGCATTCGATCCGGCGGCTCCCGAACTGGAATGCACCGCACCCTCGCGCGCGCCGGGCTCTCCGCGCTCGCGGGGCTGGCTCTCCTCGGGCTGGCGGCTCCCGCCGCGCTGCCCGCGCAGGCCGGTCCTTCGGACTCCGCCTTCACGCGGGCGCTCCACTGGCGCTTCATCGGACCAACGGGCGGACGGACCACCGCGATCACCGGGGTCGCCGGCGATCCGATGGTCATCTACGCGGGGGCGGCGAGCGGTGGGGTGTGGCGGACCCTGAACGGGGGCATCACCTGGAAGCCGGTGTTCGACCGCGAACCGGTGTCCTCCATCGGCGCTCTGGCAGTGGCGCCCTCGGCGCCCAACGAGGTGTGGGCCGGTACGGGAGAGACCTGGTACATCCGCGGCTACACCTCGATGGGCGACGGGGTGTGGAAGTCGACCGACCGGGGGGACAGCTGGACCCACGTGGGACTCGAGAAGACCGGTCGCATCGCGCGCATCGTGGTCGATCCGAACGACCCGGACGTGGTGTGGGTGTGCGCGCTGGGGGACGCCCACAACCACCAACAGGAGCGCGGCGTCTACACGACCGCCGACGGCGGGAAGACGTGGACCCGCTCCCTGTTCGTGAACGAAGAGACCGGCTGCTCCGACCTGGCCATGGACCCGGCCGACCCCGAAACCGTGTTCGCCGGGATGTGGCACGTCATGATCACCAACTGGGACCTGCACAGCGGGGGCCCGGGGAGCGGACTGTACGTCACCCACGACGGCGGCGCCCACTGGAGCCGGGTCGGGGGAGGCCTCCCCACGGACTCGGTGGGCAAGACCTCGGTCGACATCGCCCGCAGCGACCCGGAGCGCGTGTACACGCTCATGGAGGGTGCGGGCGACCCCGGCCTGTACCGCTCCGACGACGGCGGGGCGACCTGGTCCCTGGTGACCCACAGCCACGGGACCGTACAGCGCGCTCCCTACTACACGCGGTTCCGAGTCGCACCCGATGATCCGGACCGCCTCTACTTCCTCTCGACCAACTTCGCGATGTCGGAGGACGGCGGGAAGACGGTGCAGGTGAACCGCCCGACCGCCTCCGACGACAACCACGACATGTGGATCGACCCGACGAACGCCGACCGCATCCTGGTGGCCTACGACCACGGCGTGCTGATCTCGCCGGATGGCGGCAAGAGCTGGAGCCGACCCAAGCTGCCGCTGGCCCAGATGTACCACGTGGCGGTGGACGACCGGCGGCCGTACTGGGTCTACGGAAACCGGCAGGATGCGCCGGCTTACATGGGTCCGAGTCGAACCCGGACCGGAGAGCCGGGGCCCAACGAGGGAGACTGGATCATCGGTCCGGGATGCGAGTCGGGCTTCTCGGTCCCCGACACGGCCGAGGACCGCGTCTGGGGCGGGTGCTACAACGGCCAGCTGCAGTTCGTCGACCTCGACAACCGGCAGATCCGCCAGGTGGACCCGTGGCCCATGTCGGCCATTGGGTGGGAGCCCAAGAACGTGAAGGAACGCTACTACTGGGTCTTCCCGATCGCGCTCTCCCCCTTCCAGCACGGCAAGGTCTACGTCGGGAGCCAGCGGGTCCACGTCACCACGGACGGCGGTCAGAGCTGGAAGGTGATCAGCCCCGACCTCACCCGCGACGTGAAGAGCCACGAATCGAACTCCACCGGGCTCACCACCGATGACATCATGACGTTCTCGGGGGCGAGCCTGTTCGCCCTGGCCGAGTCTCCGGTGAAACAGGGCGTCCTGTGGGCGGGCTCCAACGACGGGCTCGTGCACGTGAGCCGCGACGGCGGGGAGAGCTGGACCGACGTCACGGGCAACATCAAGGGGATCCCGCAGTGGGCGTGGATCTCGAACATCGAGCCTTCGCACTTCGACGCCGGCACGGCCTACGTGTCGGTGGATGACCACATGCAGGGCGACTTCGCCCCGTACATCTACGAGACGACCGACTACGGCAAGAGCTGGAAGTCGATCTCCGGGAGCCTCCCGCACGGGCCGGTGGGGAACGTCCACATGGTGGCCGAGGACCCGGTGCGGAAGGGTCTGTTGTTCGCCGGCACCGAGAATGGCGTGTACTTCTCGCTCGACGATGGGATCCACTGGCGGAGCCTGCAGGCCGACCTGCCGCACGCCCCGGCCTACTGGCTGGCCATCCAGCCCGAGTTCCACGACCTCGTGCTGGCGACGTACGGCCGCGGGATCTGGATCCTGGACGACATCAGCCCGCTGGAGCGAATGGCCGACAGCGCCCTCGCCTCGGGTCTGCACCTGTTCCGGCCGCGGGACACCTATCGGTTCAAGGCCGTCCAGGGGCGGCTGTCGGGCGAGCTCCAGACGCACATGCACGCCGAGAACCCGAAGGCGGGCGTGCCGATCGACTACTGGCTGGGCGCGGCGGCGGGGAGCCCCGTGTCCATCGAGATCCTGGACTCGAGCGGGAACACGGTGCGGCGCCTGGAGGGCACCGGCACCCCGGGGCTCAACCGCGTCTGGTGGGACCTCCGTTACCCGAACCGGAAGACCGTCCGCCTGTGGATGCCGCCGCCCAACGCGCCGTGGCGCCAGGTGCCCAACGAGGGCCTCCCGTCGCAGCAGTGGGGTGGAGAGTTCCAGCGCGGCCCCGAGGTCGTGCCCGGGACCTATACGGTCCGCATCACCGCCGCCGGCAAGCAGGTGACCCGCCCGCTCACCGTCCTCAAGGACCCGCACTCCAGGGGGAGCCTGGCGGACATCCAGGCCCAGGTGGCGCTCAGCCGGCAGCTCCTGGCGGAGACGAACCAGGTCGTGGATGCCGTGAACCGGCTGGAGTGGATCCGCCGGCAGCTGGACGACTTGCGACGCTCGCTGGTGGACGAGGATTCGGGAGGGGCGCTCGCAGACAGCGTGGCCCGGGTGCTCGCGAAGGCGACGGACGTCGAGGAGATGTTCATGGACGTCCACCGTCCCGGCGGGGTGGAGGAGTTCCAGACGCCCATGAAGCTCTATGGCCGATACATCCACCTCATGACCGAGCTCGACGTCAGCTCCGACTTCCCGCCGACGGCGCCCGACGAGGAGGTCCACCAGGTGCTGAAGACGGGGCTGTCGGCCGCGCAGGACAGTCTGCGGTCTCTGGTGGGCACAGTGATCCCGGCGCTCAACGACCGGCTGCGGTCGGCGGGTCGACCGGCGGTCGGCGGCGGAGCGGCCGGTGCCGATGGGCCCTCCGGGGCGGCCGGCGCGGGGGGTGGCCGCTAACTCGGTGCCCGGTGGTTCACGGCCCAGGGCGCTCGCGGGCGCGCCGACTCTCCTGACGCGCATCCCGTCGGTGATGGGTGCGGGCGTCCTCGTCGCGGCCGCCGTCGCGATCCCGGCCTGCGCCGGTCCGGGCGCCGCCGCCCGGGCCGCCCGCCCGACGGTGGAGTCCGTCGAGGCGTTGTTCGACTCGGCTCGCTACCTGTCCGACCAGATCGACGTGACCCGCGCCCGGGTGGCCCGGCGCAGCATCCACGGGGTCCCGCTCGACTCCCTGGTGGCAGCCTACGCGCGCGTGCGGCCGCTGCTCGTGGCGGCGCTGGCCGGCGTCGACACGGTGGGGCTCGGCGAGGAGGACCGGACGGCGCTGGCCCGCATGGACACCGTGACGCGCGAGTCGCTCCTCCTCGACGAGGGCGGGGCGGCGGCGAGCGGCGTGGGACCGACCCCCGCGGCGCCCGACTGCTCGTACGACCCGGCCGTGGTCGCCTCCGGTCCGGACGGCCTCGACTCGCTCACCGCCCGCGTCATGGCCTGCTACGGCGCGGCGGCCGGGCGGATCCTCGTCGACGGCGACACGCTGGACCGTCTCTCCATCTTCTCCCTCCTCGGCTCGACGCCCGACCGGGCGCGGCGGAAAGGGCTCTTCCGGGCGCTCGGACCGGTGTGGCGGTCGGTGGACGGCGACGGCGGACCCGGCAGCCCCTACCGGCGGATGCTCGCGCTCCGGAGGGCCCGGTGGGGCGACAGGCCGACGCCCATGCAGGCGATCGCCTCCTCCTTCGGGATCGACGAGCGGGCAGCGGAGGCGTGGCTGGTCCGTGCGCTGGAGGCGTGGCGCCGGGCGCTCCCCGACACGCTGGTCGAGCCGTGGGACTACTACTTCGAGACCGGCGCGGCGGGTCGGGTCCTCGGGGCGCGCATCCCTCGCGACTCCCTCCTCGTCCTCGTGAAGCGCTATTACCGGGCGCTCGGCGCGGATCCCGATGCCCTGGGCGTTCACTATGACGTCCTCCCCCGGCCCGGGAAGTACCCGGTGGCCTACACCACCTTCGGAGCGCGGCCGATCTCTCGGGATGGCCGGTGGACGAGGGCCGAGCCATGGGTGTTCGCCTCGTATCGGTTGGGCGGCTTCGCGAACCTGGAGGAGCTCCTGCACGAGACCGGGCACGCGATCGCGATCGCCGCCATTCGCACGCGGCCGGCCTTCGACGGGTGGCCGGACAGCGACCTGTTCACCGAGGCGATCGCGGACCTGGCGGCGCTCGAGGCCTACGAGCCGGAGTGGCAGGCGAGGTGGCTGGGGGACTCGGTGCCGCTGGCGGCCTCGCTGCGCTCGAAGTACGGCGCCATCATGCTGGACATGGCGTGGTCCCTGTTCGAGATCCGCGTCCACCGGTCGGGGGCGCCGCCGCCGAACGAGGTTTGGAGCGAGATCACCCGGGACTACCTGGGCATCCGTCCGCACCCGAAGCTGTCCTGGTGGGCCATGCGCGGACAGCTGGTCGACTCGCCGGGCTACATGCTGACCTACGGGCTCGGGGCCTTCCTGGTCGCCGACCTCCGGACCACGATTCAGCGCCGGTACGGGGGCTTCGCCCGCGGCGACACGGCGTGGTACGGCCGGATGCGGGAAGGGCTCTACCGCTTCGGCCACTCGCGCCCGGCGGCGCAGGTCACCCGGGATTTCCTGGGCCGGGAACCCGGACCGGACGCGCTCCTCCGGGACCTGGCCAGGATCGGCGGCGGAGGATGAGGAGATCGGAGGACGGGGTGGCCGATCTCCCGGCCGCCGACCCGAGAACCTCCACGGGAGAGGACACGTGGACCGCATCCTGATCGGGAAGGGGGAGGAGCAGGTCTTCCTGCTCGCTCGCTACGCCAACCGGCACGGGCTCGTGGCCGGCGCCACGGGCACCGGGAAGACCGTCTCTCTCCTGGTGCTCGCCGAGGGCTTCTCCCGACTCGGGGTGCCGGTGGTGATGGCGGACGTCAAGGGCGACGTGGCGGGGCTGGCCATGCCCGGCACGCCGGGCGAGAAGATCCAGCAGCGCGTCGCCGAGATCGGCATCGATGGCTGGGCGGCCGAGGGGAGTCCGGTCCTGCTCTGGGACCTGTACGCCCGGGCGGGACACCCGGTCCGTACCACCATCAGCGAGGTGGGTCCGACGCTCCTGGCCCGGATGCTGGACCTCAACGACACCCAGGAGGGGGTGCTGGAGGTCGTCTTCCGGATGGCGGACGACGAGGGGCTGCTGCTCCTGGACCTGGATGACCTGCGAGCCCTGCTGGGCCTGGTCTCCGAGCACCTCAAGGACGTGTCCGAGAAGTACGGCCTCGTGGCCTCGCAGTCAGTGGCCGCCATCCAGCGCTCTCTTCTCGGGCTGGAGCGGGAGGGTGGGACCGCCTTCTTCGGTGAGCCGGCGCTGGAGCTGGGCGACCTCATGCGCACGGACCTGTCGGGCCGGGGCGTGGTGAGCGTCCTCGATGCCCGTCAGCTCATCCTCAAGCCCCGGCTCTACTCGAGCTTCTTGCTCTGGCTTCTCTCCGAGCTGTTCGAGCAACTCCCGGAGGTGGGGGATCCCGACAAGCCGAGACTGGTGTTCGTGTTCGACGAGGCCCACGTCCTGTTCGACGATGCCCCTCCGGCTCTGCGCCAGCGGGTGGAGCAGGTGGTGCGGATCATCCGCTCCAAGGGGGTAGGTGTCTACTTCTGCTCGCAGTTCCCCGACGATGTGCCCGACGCGATCCTGGGCCAGCTGGGCAACCGGATCCAGCACGCGCTCCGGGCCTACACGCCGCGCGATCAGAAGGCGGTGAAGACCGCGGCCGAGACGTTCGTGGCCAATCCGAAGCTCGACGTGGCGGAGACGATCGCGAAGCTGGGAGTCGGGGAGGCCCTGGTCTCGACCCTGCAGGAGAAAGGTGTGCCGATACCCGTGCAGCGCACCCTGGTGTGTCCGCCCCGCTGCCGCATGGGCGCGCTCACCGACCAGGAGCGCGAGGCGGTCCGCTCCCGCAGCCCGGTCGGAGCCAAGTACGACACGCCGGTGAACCGCGAGTCGGCGTGCGAGATCCTGGCGCGGCGCGCGCAGGAGAAGGCGGCCGCCGCCCCGGAGGAGGCGTCGCCCGGGGCGGCCCGGGCGGCCACGTCGGTGAAGTCCGCTCCGGCCGCCGAGCGAAGTGCCCTGGCCGAGATGCTGTGGGGCACGAGCCGCCGCCAGGGAATGGTCGAGACGATGGCCAAGCAGGCGGCGCGTACGGTCGGCAGCCAGGTCGGGCGGCAGATCCTGCGCGGCGTGCTCGGCGGTATCCTCGGGAGCTCGCGGAAGGGATAGGCCTTCCCGGGGTGACGGCCGCAGCTCCACCCGCATACGCGCGGCCGGGGCGGGCGCCGGCTGTCGCGGCAAAGGCGGAGTCTTAGATTCATCCACTGCAGGGGCGCCGGCCTCGCCCCCCTCTTCGGGAGGCACCGGGTCGCGCGCCGGGTTCCTCCACAGGTCGCCGCGCCGCCGATTCCCGAACCTGGAGCTCCTCCCATGCGGTGGACGTCCGCGCCCCTCGCCACCCCGGGCCTCTTCCTCCTCGCCTCTCTCGCCGCGGGCTGCGGCGGCAGCTCGCCGACCAAGCCGGACACGTCGCCGACTCCGACCCCGGAGATCCAGGTCGCGTCCGTGACCGTTACGCCGGCCCTCGATACGGCCGTCTCGATCGGGGAGACGGCCCGCTTCTCGGCCGTCGCGAAGGACTCCAAGGGCAACGTGCTGTCCAGCGCGACCTTCTCCTGGAAGTCCACGTCCCAGGGGGTGGCGGCCGTCACGTCCACCGGCCAGGCGACCGCGAAGGCGAACGGCACGACGCACATCATCGCCGCCACCGGCGGCAAGGCCGACACGGCCGTCCTGGTCGTACGGCAGAAGACGGCCTCCGTGGTGGTGAGCCCGGACAGCGCCAAGCTCTCGGTGGCCGGCGACACGGTGCGCTTCTCGGCCGCGCCGCAGGACGCCAACGCGCATCCGGTCGGCGGGCTGGCCGTGACCTGGGGCATCTCGGACTCCTCGGTCGCGGGCGTCGACAGCGCCGGGCTGGTGACGGCGAAGACGGATGGAAGGATCCAGGTCGTGGCCACGGCCTCCGGGGTCGAGGGGAGCGCCGTGCTCCGGGTAGGCTCCCTTCCCGCGCCGCAGGTGACCGCCGTGAGTCCTACGCCCCTCGTGGAGGGAGGCACGGCCACCCTCTCGGGACAGGGCTTCGACGGCGTCGCCTCGGGCGACTCGGTGAGCGTGGATGGCGTGGCGGCCGTGGTGACCTCCGCCTCGACGACCCTGCTGCACGTGACGGTGCCGCAGTACGACTGTCTCCCGGCGCGAGACGTGGCGGTCCGGGTGGCGACTGCGGGCGGCGCCTCCGTCGCGGGGGCCAGCCTCGAGCCGGACGAGTCGCCGGTGTCCCTGGGCGTCGGCCAGCGGGAGCTCGTCACGGACCCGTCGAGCTTCTGTCTCCAGTTCTCCGAGAGCGCCTCCTCGGAGCAGTACCTCGTGGGCGTCCAGTCGATCTCGAGCTCGGTGGGGGCGGTCACGCCCGTCTCCGTGACCGCCGAGGCGGCGAACGCCACGGGAGCGGCCAGCGTGGCCCGCCCGGCCATGCGCTCGCGGGTCTTCCGAGGGGGCGGCTACGTGCCCCGGCCACCGGCGTGGCAGGAGGGCCAGCGCCGCGCGGACGCGCGCCTGCGAGCCTGGGAGCGAAGTCACCTGGATCCGCGCCGCTCCATCGCGGCGCTGCGCGGGGGCCGCATCGTTCCCGCGATCCGGCTCTCGGTGAGCGGGAGCGTCAAGGTCGGCGACACGGTGTCGCTCCGGGTCCCGAACTTCAGCGATCCCTGCGCCACGTTCACACGCGTGACCGCCCGGGTGCAGGCGGTCGGCACCCAGGCCATCGTGGTCGCCGACACGCTCAACCCCTCCGGCGGCTTCACGTCGGCCGACTACCAGGACCTCGCCGATCAGCTCGACTCTCAGATCTTCGCCACCGATACCGCCTACTTCGGGAGCCCCGGCGACATCGACGCGAACGGCCACATCGTGATCCTTTTCACCAAGGCCGTGAACGAGATCGATGCGGGGAGCGCGGGCGGCGTCGTGCTGGGCTTCGTGTTCGGCGGAGACCTGGTGTCTCGCAGCAGCTGTCCCTCGAGCGACGAGGGAGAGATCTACTACGGCCGGGTGCCCGACTCGACCGGCGCCTACGGGGCCAAGAGCACGCGGTCCGACGAGCTCGCCCGGGCGCCGGACGTGATGGCCCACGAGCTGGTCCACCTCATCCAGGACGGGCGGCGGTTCCCCAAGATGTACCCGGACATGGGCCCTATCATGGCGGAGGCGCAGGCCGTGTTCGGCGAGGAGGTGGTGGGCTACGACGTCACCGGTCGCCAGCCGTACCAGAACTACGGCTTCGACGTCGCCTACAACACGGGGAACGTCGACGCCGTGGACTGGTTCTCCAGCCAGGTGTTCGACCTGTTCGCCTACTTCGGGTTCGAGAGCCCGACGCAGCGCGTCGGCGGGGCGCCCGAGCAGTGCGGCTGGTGGCAGCAGGACCCCTCGCCCTGCGTCGACCGGCCGCTGTGGTACGGGGTGGGGTGGAGCTACCTGCGCTGGCTGGCGGACCGGTACGGACCGGGATATCCGGGCGGAGAGAAGGGGCTCCAGCGAGCCATCATCGGGGATCCGGGCACGGGCCTGGAGCTCACGTCCGACGTGGTGGGAACCCCGGTCGACAGCCTGATGGCGGGCTGGGCCGCCGCCCTGTACGTGGACGACCGGATCGCGTCACCGGATCCGGCCCTCACCTTCTCGAGCTGGAACCTGTTCGACTTCGAGCAGCACACGGTAGCCACCGCCCATCTCGTCCCCACGTCCGAGACCTTCGCGGACTGGACGGCCACGCCGCAGGTCAAGGCCAGCTCGGCCGCCTACTTCACCCTGGACGGGACCGGCCGGCCGGCCACCGCGGTACGCATCCGGAACGCCGCGGACCAGGAGCTCCCGTCCTACATGCAGGTGTGGGTCGTGCGCCTGAAGTGAGCGGCGGTTGAACCGGGGGCCACGGCGTGCCGCGCCGAGACGCCGCACGCGTCTCGCAGCTTGCCGGGGCGACGCAGAATGCGGTATCCCGATCCTGGACGGCTCCCGGGCCGCCTTCCACCGAGGCGTCCTATCCGGTTGATACAGGCCATTCTGGGTGGACCTCCGTGCATGGGCCCGTGTCTTGCTCGAGGCTTCCGGCGGCACGCTCATTCAGAAGGGAGACCTCCATGCAACGTCTGTCGTTGCTCGCGACCGTCGCTGTCGCGGGCTCGGTCCTGACGGCCTGCGGTGGGAGCGGAAGCTCCACGGCTCCTTCCAGCTATCCGAACGTCTCGGGAACTTGGAATTACCACAAGATCCAGACGGACACGGCGCACAGCATCGTGTGCACCGATTCGGGCACGATCAACATCGTGCAGAGCGACTCGACCTTCGGCGGCACGTATCAGCAAGACGGACAATGCGTGGCGCCCGACACGACGGCCAACGACGCGGCCTCGGGCCTGGTGGTGAATGGCCACATCCTGAGCAACCAGCTCCTGTTCTCGGCTGATGCCTGTGACTACACGGGCACGATGAGCAGTGGCTCGAAGCCCGACAGCCTGAAGGGCACGGGGACGTGCTCGTTCGTGGACCAGGACACGACCTACCACTTCGACGTGCAATGGAGCGCCGGGCACTGATCGTCGTGGCCTGACCCTCCTCCGTCGGCCGGGCACGTCGGTTCATCGTCCGACGTTGCCGGTGCGCTCCCCGCGGCCCATCTTCGCCCACTGCCGCGGCGGCATTCGCACTCTCACCCGTGAGCCGGACGACGTGACCGAATCCAGCCCTCGCGGGTCCGAGGGACAAGCGCCCTCCGGGGGCGCCGACTCGTTCATCCCACCGGGTACAGCCGAGGCGCTCACGGCGCCCGCGCCGGCCGCGCGCTCTCGATACGACCGCTCCCTCGTCGAGGGACCGCTGCTCCCGGCGGTCTGGAGGCTGGCCTGGCCCACCATGCTCCAGAACATGATCGGGGGCATGCAGGGCATCGTCGACCACGTCATGGTCGGCCACTACGTGGGCTTCACGGGCAACGCCGCCATCGGCGTGAGCTGGCAGATCTACCTGGTCGTGGTCGTGTTCATGTCCTCCCTGTTCATGGGCATGAGCGTGCTGGTGGCGCGCTTCGCCGGGGCGGGGGAGCACGACAAGGTGGACCGGACGGTCTACCAGGCCTTCCTCATGGCGACGGGACTCTGCATCGGGATCCTGGCGCCCGTGGGCTATTTGCTGGCGCCCAGGCTCCTGGTCCTCGTGAACGCCGCGCCCGAAGTACGGCTCCAGGCGCTGCCCTATCTGCGCATCATGTTCGTGTTCAGCCTCGGGAACATGCTCTTCTTCATGCTGGGGGGCGCTCTCCGCTCGGCCGGGGACGCGCGCACGCCGCTCCGGCTGGGCGTGGTCGTGACCGCCCTCAACATCGTGCTCAACGTCATCCTGATCGCCGGCCTCGGGCCGATCCCCGCGTTCGGAACCGCCGGAGCGGCCATGGGGACCGTGATCTCCGCGGGGGCCGTCGGGGCGTTCGCGCTATGGCGCCTGGCGCACCGGGACTGGGTGGTGGGATTCCCGGCCGGCGGCTGGAAGGGACCCGACCGGGAGATCATCCGCGAGTTGTTCCGGTTCGGATTGCCGGCCGGGATCCAGGGGATCGCGATGAACATCGGCGGGCTCATCCTGCTCGCCTTCATCGGCTCGCTTCCGGACAGCGCGGCGGCCCAGGCGGCATACGCCGTGTGCTACACGCAGCTCTTCTCCTTCATCACCTGGACCTCCATGGGTCTGCGCGGAGCCGCCGCGGCGATCGCGGGGCAGAACCTGGGGGCGGCACAGCCGGACCGCTCGGCGGCCGCCGTGCACGTGGCGGCGCGAATCGGCATCGGGGGAGCGCTCGCGGTGGGGGCGCTGTTCCTCTTCATCCCGCGCGAGCTCCTGGGACTCTTCGGCCTCGACCAGCCCGACGTGGTGCGGCTGGGCGCCCAGCTCCTGCACGTGCTCAGCATCTCCGGCCTGTTCATCGCGGTGGCGCTCACCTACACCGGCGGGCTCCAGGGAACCGGCGATACGAAGAGCCCGCTCTATATCTCCCTCGTCTCCCAGCTGGTCGTGCCGCTGGGCATCTGCATCGTGATCCGGGAGATGGGGACGCTGCACGCGATGGAGATCTGGCTCGCCATCCTGGCCGGGCACGTCACGCGCTGCCTCCTCAGCGTGGGGCGCTTCCAGCAGGGGAAGTGGCGTGAGATCGCGGTGAGCATCGGGGGCTGAACCGCGCGGTGGACTCCGGGAGCGCACCGCGTGGCCGTCAGTGCCCGCCTCCCTCCGAAGCACCGGTCTCCTCGTGGTGGGCCTCGCCCACCGTCTGGGTCTCCTCGGAGTGTGCCCGAACCCCGGCGGGCGTCGTCCACACCGGCCGCATGCGCTTCTCGGACTCGAGGCGGAGCTGGTCCCGGAAATGGGGCGAGCCGGGCCGCGTCGTGTTGCCGTAGGTGAGGATCGCCGTGGCCCGGGGACCGTCGGGCGTGAATTCGATCGCCGCCACCCACGTGTCCCCGGCCACCGGGCGCTCTGTCTTGCCGTCGGGCCCCGGCGCCCAGTCGATGACATGGAAGATGCCGAACGGATCCCCGGACGCGCCGCTGCCCGGGAGATCCTCTTCCAGCCGGTGCACGCGCCCCCACGGCACGTCCAGCGAGCCCCACCGTCCCTGGACCTCCTTCGCGGCGGCCGAGAGCGCCCTCACCGCCGCGGCCGGGTCGGCGACACCGGAGGGTGTGGCCAGCGGGGCGTCCGGCCGCCAGGACCGGGCGTAGAACCGGCCGTGGCGTGGGAGCGCGCGTCGCACCCACGCGTCGAACAGCACGGCGCCGCGGCTGTCCGCATCCGCCGAGCGGTCCCACCTGGCCAGCACGCCGGCCGCCCGGACCGCGAGCGTGTCGTCCGAGCTTCGCGCCGCCGCCAGGAGATCGGGGAGCACCCGGTCGGCCAGGCCCATGCGGTTCGAGTAGCGCATGGTGACCAGCTCGTCGTAGGTGATGCTGCTGTCGGCCGTGAGCATCGTCAGGCCGCGCTCCTCCCGCATGTCCAGCCACACGGGCGCCAGGTAGGCTGGGAAGTCGGCCGGATCCAGTCGCCGCGGCAGCGTGGCGAACCACGGCGGCGAATTCGAGTTTTGGATGAAGTCGGAAGGCGGATCTACAAGTATCGGAAGAGAGTCAAAGGACAGCACATCGTGCCACACATCGGCGGCGGAGTCGCCGGGAAGGGTGTGCGTCCAGTAGGCGAAGTCGCCGTGGGAGCGGCGTGGCACCCGGCCGGCGAAGAAGTAGAGGATGTGGCCGTCCCGGTCCGCGTACGAGACGTTGAACATCGGGAGCCCCATCTCCCGCAACGCGTCCTCGAAGGAGGAGAGATCGTGGGCGCGTCCCATGTCCCACCACTCCCGGAGCGTACGGCCCGCCACGAGGCCGGTGGTCCGAACGGCGATCGCGGTCGTGTCGTCGCCGCCGATGACGGGCCCCTGGACGGAGCGCCGGAGCGTGATCGGCACGAGTCTCAGATGGCCGTCCGGCTCCTTCACGCGCAGCGTGTCGGCGCGCGTGGTGAAGGCCCGGATGCCCCCCATCCACCGGTATCCGCCTCGCGCCAGGCTCAGGCGATAGGTGTCGAGGGCGTCGACCGTGTTCACCGTGTGCGACCACCCCAGGTAGCGGTTGAAGCCGATCGCGATCTCCGGCAGACCGATCAGGGTGACGCCGTAGACCTCGCCCCCCGGCGAGGCGAGCTGTGCCTCGGTGAAGTGCATGAGGTCGGGGTCCCAGGGAAGGTGGGGGTTCTGGAGCAGCATGGCGTGGCCACTCGCCGACCGGGTGGCACCGATGGCCCAGGTGTTGGATCCGGCGCTCCCGCCCCCACGGGCCGCGGCCGGGAGGCCGTCGATTCCCACGGGGGGAGGCTCCGTGCCCGTGACGGCCACGAAGGTGAACAGGGCCCGGTCCTGGTGGGCGAGGACGTCCCCGGCCGTCACCGGGAGGACGGGCTCGAGCGAGTCGGCGACCGCCTCGGGATGGGCACGGGCATAGGCGTCGATGCCCCGGGCGAAGGCCCGCACGTAGCGCCGCAGCGGATCGGGGAGCGCCTCGACCTGGCGCGCGCCCAGCCCCGGCAGGTCCAGGGCGCGCACGAGGCGGTCGGAGGCGAGGTAGCGCTCGCCCCAGTACTCGGCCGCCCGTCCCCGGGCCAGTCCGTAGAGGCGGAGCAGGGCGTCTCCGTGCTCCCGGGCCTGGGCCCACCCGAAGGCGAAGCCCATGGCCTGGTCGGAAGGCGCGTAGATGTGGGGGACGCCCCACTCGTCCCACACGATACGTGCCGAGTCGGTGGCCGGCCGCGAACGCCCGGCGCGGACACCGGCGGGCGTCGCGCCGGCCGGCGAGAGCCCCGGCGGCACGGAGGCCGGTGCCGGGAGCGGCCCGGGCCAGAGCAGGGCGCTGCAGGCCGCGGCCGCGACGAGCGACGCACGCCACGACCTACGCGAGAACGGTCGCGGCCACCGGACGACGGAGGCTTCGCTGCAACGACGAATGTCTCGGGTCATGCCGCCTCCTCTGGATTTGCTCCGGGTCCGGCTCGTCCGGCCGATGGCCGGCGGGGGGGGTGCGAGCCGCGCTCCCGGCGATCGGTGCGGATCGCCGCCCCTGGCAACCTCGCCTCCGGTGAACGCCAGGTACAGCACGAGGCCGGTGCTCACAATGGGCCCGAGCTCCCGTCCGGGAACCCGGACCTCCGGAAGCCCGACGAGCGAGCGGCCGACATGCCGCGGGCCTACGGTGACCGGTCGGCGGAGCCGGCGGTGGACCGCCGAGCCGGCGCGACCTACCGTGTGGGCATGTCGCCCGAGGGACCACGCGGCGGGCTCACCGCTCGCGCATGAGCCTGTTCGAGATCGTCGGCGCGCTCCTGGCGCTCACCGCCGGGCTCGCCTACGTGAACGAGCGCCACCTGCACCTGCCGGCGCCCATCGGGGTGACGCTGGGCGGGCTGGTCACATCCCTCGCCCTCCTCCTCATCGGCGCCCTGGGGCCGGAGCGTCGGTGGCTGACCGGCATCCTGGCCCACGTGAACTTCGAGCAGGTGCTGCTCGAGGGGCTGCTGGGCATTCTCCTGTTCGCGGGATCCCTGGGAGTGGACCTCGACGAGCTCATCCGGCTCCGCGGTCCCGTCCTCGTCCTGTCGGTGGCGGGGACGCTCCTCTCCACGCTGCTGGTGGGCACCGCGGCGTGGTGCGTGCTCCGCGTCGCGGGACTTGGGATCCCGTACCTGTGGGCCCTCCTGTTCGGGGCGCTCATTTCGCCCACCGACCCCGTGGCGGTGATGGGGCTCCTGCGAAGCACGGGCGCCTCGCGCGAGCTCTCGACCCTGATCTCCGGGGAGTCCCTGTTCAACGATGGCGTGGCGGTGGTGCTGTTCGCCATCCTGCTCGGGCTCGTGACCGGGGGCCAGGACGCCTCCGCGCTCGAGGCGGGGCGCCTGTTCCTTCGCGAGGCGGTGGGGGGGTCGCTGTACGGCCTGGCCATCGGTTGGGTGGCCTACTACTTCCTGCGGCGCGTCGACGAGCCCACGACGGAGATCCTGATCACCGTGGCCGTGACGACGGCGGGCTACTCTCTCGCCAACCGGATCGGCGTCTCGGGCCCCCTGGCCATGGTCCTGGCCGGTCTGCTGGTCGGAAGCCGCGGGCGGGCGTTCGCGATGTCCGAGGCCACCCGCATGCGTCTCGACAACTTCTGGACCGTGGTCGACGAGATCCTCAACGCCCTCCTGTTCGTGCTGATCGGGCTCGAGGTGCTGCTCCTGCCGGTCCGCCCCTCGTGGTTGGCGGTCGCGCTAGCGATGGTGCCGCTCATCCTGGTGATCCGCTTCGTGACCGTGTGGATTCCGGTCCGCCTCCTGGCGATCCGCCGTCAGTTCGGGCCCTCGACCGTCCGCATGCTGACCTGGGGCGGGCTCCGGGGAGGTATCGCCATCGCCCTGGCGCTGTCCCTGCCCACCGGGGAGGAGCGCAGGCTGCTGCTCCTGCTCACCTACGTGGTCGTCGTGTTCTCGATCCTGGTCCAGGGACTGATGGTTCGGCGCATCGTGCGCTCCCTGCAGCCCCGGCGGGCGGTCGATATGGACGCCTGACGACGCCGGTCCCGTCCCCCACGTTCGGGGCAGGCCGGGCCGGGGAAACGTCGGGCCGGCGGCCCGCGACTCGGGCGACGCCGGCGCCGGCCGGCCGCCTAGAGCGGCACCTCCCGGCTCGCCCTCGCGAACCGCGGGTCCTCCAGCCGGAAGCCGTCGGGGTCCGTCCCGCGCACGAGCGCCAGGTGGTAGGCGAGGAGCTGGAGGGGAAGGGCGCACGCGAGCGCCGCGAGAGGTCCCGGCAGGTCCGGGACGCCGAGCACGGCATCGGCCCCGGCCTCCAGCGCCTCCGGTCCCGGGCGCTCCGCGCCCCGGTCGGTCTCGGCCGGCCGGGCGTCCGGCGGAATCGGCCTTCCGACTCTTTCCTCGGCGGCCTCCGTAACGACGAGGTAGGGCGCGCCGATGGCCCGGACGGCGCGCGAGAGCTCGGCGGTCCGCTCCCGCCCGGGACCGGACGGCGCGATGAGGATGAACAGGTCCCCGGACTCGGCGCACTGGAAGGGGCCGTGGAGCATCGTCTCGGTGGCCATGCCCTCGGCCTGGAGATAGGACGTCTCCTTGATCTTGAGGGCGATCTCGCGGGCGATCACGGCGGCCGGTCCCGCGCCCGCCAGCCAGATGCGGCGGTGAGCGGCGTGGGCCGCGGCGAGCTCGCGGACCCGCGCCTCGAGCTCGAGAGCGCCTTGGAGGGCGGCCGGGACCTTCTCCACCAGAAGACCCGGTCCGCCCCCGGCGGGACCGGAGGAGCCGGCCCCCGGGACTCCGGCGGGCTCGGTCTCCCGGGACGGCTCCCCTCTCGAGCCGAGCGAGCTGGCGGGCTCTCCGAGCGCGGCGGCGAGCGCGGCGAGCGCCGCGACGGAGCCCGTGAAGCTGACCGTATGGGCCGAGGATCGCTCCTGAGCCACGGTCCGGAAGACCACGTCGGCCCGGTCCCCGACCACCCCGGTCTCGCCGGGCGGACCATTCGGTGCCTCCTCGCCGGTGATCAGCGCCGTGGGGGATCCAGCCTCCCGAGCCCGCGCCATGGAGTCGCGGGAGAAGCGCTTGGTGCCCCGGTGACTCACCACCACGACCGCGTCCTCCGCGGAGAGGTCCGGTCCGTAGAGGGCGAAATCGAAGGAGCGCATCGCCCGGGGCTCCGGGTGTGCGCCCCGGCCTGGGGCGCCGGCCGATGCCGCCTCCAGGGCCGCACCCGCCCGACCGCTCGACGCGGCGCGCACGAGGCCTTCCCCGATCTCGGCGGCGTGGTAGGAGGTCCCGGTGCCGACCAGCCACAGGCGGCGGCAGGCCTGGAGCCGGTCCGCGAACAGGCGCGCTGGAGCTCCTGATCGCGCCGCCACGCGGGCGAACGCCGACGGCTGCGCGTGCATGGCGTCGTGCATGTGGAATGGGTGGGCTCTCCGCGGGCCGGTCCCGGCCGCTCCGGCCCTCTCGGCGCTACTCGGACGATCGGTCATCGGCTTCCTCGCGGGTGGGGGCGGACGCGACGCGGGGGCGGCCCTGCGAGCGAGACAGGGTAGCGCGCGGAGCCGGGCGGGGTCCAGGCCATGGTGGCCGCCGGACCCGTGCCGCGGCCACGAGGGAGGGTCGGAAGCGCTCCTCCCGTCGCCCGAGTGCCCGGCGCCCTTGCCCGGCCGCGCCGAGCGGCCGCACGATGGCGCTTCCCTTCTCCCGGAGCTGAGGAGCGCGACGTGCGGGTGGCCGAAGCGGTCGGCAGGGCGCTGGTCGAGCTTGGCGTCGAGCACGTGTTCGGGGTCGTCGGGAGCGGCAATTTCGAGGTCACCGAGGCGCTCCGCGAGGCCGGCGCCACCTTCGTGGCCGCTCGCCACGAGTGCGCGGCGGTGTGCATGGCGGACGGCTATGCTCGCGTGTCGGGCAAGCTCGGCGTGGCCACGGTACATCAGGGCCCGGGCCTCACCAACGCGGCCACGGGCCTCGCGGAGGCGGCCAAAGCACGCACTCCGCTCCTCCTCCTGGCCGCCGACACCTCCTCCCCGGCGGTCCGATCGAATTTCCGCGTCGACCAGGCGGCGCTGGCCACATCGGTGGAGGCCGTCCCGGAGCGGGTCCACACGGCCGGAAGCGCGCTGGACGACCTGGCGCGGGCGCACCGGCGGGCCGTGGCGGGTCGGCGTACGGTGGCCCTCATGCTCCCGCTCGACGTCCAGCGGGCGGAGGTCCCGGAAGGCTCCACGCTGAGGCGCGAGGTCACGCCGGCGCCGCCCGCTCCCTCACCGGCCGCCGTGGAGCGGGCCGCCGACCTCGTGGAGTCGGCCCGGCGTCCGGCCATCCTCGGGGGACGCGGCGCGGTGCTGGCGGGCGCCCGGCCGGCGCTCGAGGAGCTCGGCGACCGGATCGGCGCCTTGCTCGCCACGTCGGCCAACGGCAACGGCCTGTTCGCGGACAGCCGTTGGAGCCTCGGCATCTCGGGCGGGTTCGCCTCGCCCACGGCCGCACGCCTCCTCGCCGAGTCCGACCTCGTTCTGGCGTTCGGGGCGTCCCTCAACATGTGGACCACCCGACACGGCACGCTCGTCGGTACGCAGACGAGAGTGGTCCAGGTGGACGTCGAGCCGGACGCGATCGGCGCGCGGCGGCCCGTGGAGCTGGGCCTGGTCGGGGACGCCACCGAGGCCGCGCGGGCCCTGACGGCCGAGCTCGAGCGCCGGGGCTACCGGGCCGGCGGGCGCCGCACCGAGGAGACCGCGGCGCGGATCGCCGGCGGCCGGTGGCGTGATGTCCCGTACGACGACGCTACCGACGAGGACACGATCGATCCGCGGACGCTCACGATCGCCCTGGAGCGGATCCTCCCGCCCGAGCGCACGCTGGCCATCGATTCGGGTCACTTCATGGGCTGGCCCGCCATGTACCTCCCGGTCCCGGACCCGGCCGGCTTCGTGTTCAACCAGGCCTACCAGTCCATCGGCCTCGGGCTGGGGGCGGCCATCGGGGCGGCGGTGGCGCGGCCGGACCGGCTCACCGTGGCCGCCCTCGGGGATGGCGGGGCGTTCATGGCCCTGGGCGAGCTGGACACCGCCGTGCGCCTGGGCCTGCCGATCCTGGTCGTGATCTACGACGACGCGGCGTACGGGGCCGAAGTGCACCACTTCGTCCCGAAAGGCTTCCCGCCCGACATCGTGCGCTTCGCCGACGCCGACCTGGCGGCCTACGGTCGCGCCGCGGGAGGCGAGGGCGTGACGGTGCGGCGTCCCGCGGACCTGGGTGCCGTGGAGCGGTGGCTGGTGGAGCCGGGCGGTCCGATGATCGTCGACGCGAAGGTGACGCCCACGGTGGTGGCCGAGTGGCTGGAGGACGCCTTCCGTGCACACTGAACGAGGAGATACAGCATGTCGTCCCTGACCGACCTGGTCTCCGGACTGGCGAGCGGCGCGGTGGAGGTCGTCGACCTCACCGCCGTGCTCTCCGATCGGACGCCGGTGATCCAGCTCCCGGAGCCGTTCGCCAGCACCCCGGGCTTCTCGATGGAGGTCCTCAGTCGCTACGACGAGGCGGGGCCGGCCTGGTACTGGAACGCGCTCCACCTGGGCGAGCACGTGGGAACCCACTTCGACGCGCCGGTGCACTGGGTCACGGGGCGGGACGGACGCGACGTGGCGGCGGTGCCGCCGGCCCACCTGGTGGGACCGGCGGTCGTGATCGACAGGAGCGCGGAGGCGGCCGCCGACCCCGACTTCCTGCTCGAGCGCGAGCACGTCGAGGCGTGGACCGGCGAGCACGGCCCGCTGCCCGAGGGTGGCTGGCTGCTGTTCCGTACCGGATGGGACGCCCGGTCCGGTGATCAGGAGACCTTCCTGAACGCCGACGAGGCGGGGCCGCATACTCCGGGGCCCTCGGCCGAGTGTGCGCGCTGGCTGGCCGAGGAGACGCCCATCGTGGGCTTCGGCGTGGAGACCGTGGGGACCGATGCGGGCGGAGCGGCGGGGTTCGATCCGCCGTTCCCGGCGCACGCCTACCTGCTCGGCGCGAACAAGTACGGGCTCACCCAGCTACAGAACCTGGACCGCCTGCCCCCCACCGGAAGCGTGGTGATCGTGGCTCCCCTCCCCATACAGGATGGATCGGGGAGCCCGTGCCGGGTGCTGGCGCTGGTCGAGCGCTAGATCCTCGGGTCGAGGATCTGGCGGATCCGGTGATCCGCGCCCATCAGGTGAAGGCGGGTGGCGGTGTCGGATGCCTTCGGGAGCGCGTGCCGGATCTCCGCCCGCAGCGTGGCCGCCCCGAACTCGTCCCCACCGTAGGAGCCGAAGCCCCGTCGGGCCGACGACTGGCCGCTGCGGCAGCGCCGTTCGCTCGAGCCTTGCGCTGGGGTCCGGAGGCCGGGGGATGGGCCGCCGCGTGGGCGCACCCGGTGAGCACGAAGGCGGTGAGTGCCAGGACGGTGGGCCTTCTCGTGCCTGCACGGGGGCCGAGGACATGACTCTGGCGCAGGGTGTCGCGCGTCCGGGTGAACCGAAGATCGCCGAATATTGCTCGACGCTTGATCCGTGGCGACGGCCGGCGGGGTCGCCATCGATCGCCCCGCAGCGAACGCCGAATTCGGCGTCGAACGGCGGGAACGCGCGAAGCCCGGAGAGCGTTTCGAGAGCGATGTCCGCCCGCGGCGCCCCGCTGGGTCGTGGCGACGTGCGAGGCGTACCGATCCTCGAATTCGAGGGGAGTCTCTGCCGGATGAGGGTCCGCTCGTTTGGGACACGCTGGCAGGTAGTGGCGTGTCTGACCGCCGCGAGCCTGGGGGGCTCGTGCGGCGAGCCCGCGACGGCGCCGGTTCCGGCGCCGGGCGAGCGGCTCGATCTCTCCCGGCCGTGGATCACCGCGGCGCCCGCGAGCGTGGGCATCGACGCGTTCGCCCTCGCCGCGGCGGCGGATTCCCTCGCGCTCGACGACCGATTTCGCAGCTTCCTTGTCTGCAGGCACGGCCGCCTGGTGTTCGAGGGCTACTACGGAGGGGCCGGCGCCGCCACTCTGTTCGATGTTCGGTCCGTCACCAAGAGCGTCACGGCACTCCTCGTCGGCATCGCCATCGACGAGGGCCGGCTGCCGGGCGTCGACATCTCTATCGCCGGCGAGCTCGCGCCGCGCTACGAGCTGGATCGCTCCGACAGCGCTGTCACGATCCGGGATCTTCTCACCATGACCTCGGGCTTCCGGTGGGAGGAGGAGCGGGACTGGCTGCCGTGGCTGCAGGTCGCCGACCCCGTCCAGGACCTGCTGGACCGCGCGCACTCGGATCCGCCGGGCCAGCGCTTCAACTACGATGGTGCGGCGGTCCACGTGCTCTCCGTGGCGCTGGCGCGAGCGACCGGTGCGGAGCTCCGGGGCTACGCGGTGGACCGACTGCTGCATCCGATCGGCGCTTCTCGCAGCGACTGGCTGAGACTGGCCGACGGCCGCGTCAACGGCGCGGCCGGACTGTCGGTGACGAGTCGCGAGCTCCTCAAGCTGGGCCAGCTCCTGCTGCAGGAGGGATGGTCCGGGAGCCGGAGCGTGGTGCCGGCCTCCTGGGTCCGCGCGGCGACCACCCGGCGGATCGTATCGATGTCGGACTACGACGGACTGCAGGGGCTCAGCTACGGCTACCTGTGGTGGACGGCGGACGGTCCGGTGCGAGCGTTCTTCGGGTGGGGATTCGGGGGACAGTTCGTGTTCGTCGCCCCCTCGCTGGACGTGGTCCTGGTCACCACGACGGAATGGCACGACATGTCGTTCCCCGCGGGCGATGCGTCGGCCGAGCGAATTCTCGGTCTCCTGGTGCGACGAGCCCTGCCGGCCATCGCGTCCGGGCCTTGAGCCCGGGGGACCCTTGCCCGGGCGCCACGCGGAGCGACCGGCGGCAACCCGCCGGTCGCTCCCGCCGCCGGCTCACCGCGGCGGTCCGGTCCGTGTCCCCAGCGTGGACACGAGACCGGCATGATCGGAAGGCCAGATCGGATGATCGGGGCCGGCGACTCGCTCGTCCGGTCGGTCCCCGATCCGCAGGATGAGGCCACGCAGGGGCGCGAAGCCCTTCTCGAAGATGTAGTCGATGCGGTGGTCGTAGGAGGCCACGGGGTTCGACAGGTCCGGGCTGTTGCAGCACGTGAACCCGCTGGCCCGGGGGCGCAGGGCGTGCCACACGTCGGTGTAGCCGGCGCCGGTCAGCACCGAGTACATGTCCGTGTCGGGCGTCCCGTTCAGGTCGCCCGTGAGGAGCACGGGCTCGTCGACCGGGAGCACCGAGACCAGCTCGCCCATCTGGAGCTGTCTCAGGCCATCCAGGGACGTGGTCCCCTGGTCCGACTCCGGATGGGTGGACACGACCGTGTAGCTGTCGCCGTGCACGCGAAGGCGGGCCTGGGCCCAGCCCCGGATCAGCTGCACCCCGGGCACCACCTCCCCGAGGTTGGCGGAGAAGGCGTGGCCGGCCCCGGACAGGACCCGCACCGTACCGTGGCGGGTGAGCAGGACGTCGTGGTCGGACAGCCGGACCGCGCCGCCGGCCAGGGAGACCTGCACGCCCGGACCGGTCGCGGCGAGGTCGTACTTCAGGCCGCGGGCCGCCAGCGCCTGTCGCAGGATGGCCAGGAAGTCGAGGTCGATCGGCGTGCCGCCGGTCAACGCCCCGTCGACGTAGATGCGGGACACCTCGTTGAAGCCGAGGACGGCGGGCCGGAAGCGCGCTACCTCGTCGGCGAACGCGTCGGCGCGGGCGGACACGTCGGTCTCGTGAAGGGTCTGCAGGGCGGCCTCGATGGCCGCGAGGTCGTTGGCCGGGTTGCCGTCGCCCAACGCGGCGAGGGCGGCATCGAGGTCCGTGCCGACGAACATGTTCCAGGTGAGCACCGTAAGCTCGCGGGGCGTGGCTCCCTGGAGCGCGGCGCCCCGGTGGGCGGACAGGTCGGGGGCCAGGGGCTCGCCGCCGTTCTTGCAGCCAGCGAGCGCCATGCCCGCCAGGAGGACGGCCACCAGCGGCCGCCCCAGGCTCCGAGGTCGGGATGTACGTGTCGTGGATCGCATGGGAAGCTCCTCGCGACGGGGTGAAACGGCCGCGGCGTCGGTGGGACGCCGGCCTCCGCGTCCAGGGTGCCTCCGGTGCATCAAGCGAGAGTAAAGCGGCGGTCCGCACTCGCCGCCGGGCTGCGGAAGGAGGGGCCCGGCCTAGAAGTCCAGGCTCGAGTCGTCCAGCGCGCCAGGGTCGTCCTCGCGTCCCATGCGCCGGGCCTGCTCCCCGGTGATACGGTGGCGCCCGCGATAGCCGGCGTCCACCTCGTGCCAGTGGCGCACCCGGTCCTCGCCCGAGTGCCAGCACAGGTAAACCCAGCGACCCTCCCAGGTGGTGGGGAAATCGAGGAGCCCGTGTTCGAGGCCGCCGACCGGAAACCGGACGCCCAGCGCCCGGATCTCCGACTCGACCGTGGCCTGCACTGAGCGAGCGGCCTCGGCGAGGCGAGCCCGGAGCTCCGCGAACTCTTCGTGGTCGGGATTCTCCGGCCGGAGGGCCTCCTCGCCCCACAGGGCGTCCAGGATCTGGAGCCGCTCGAAGGTGCCCTCGGCCGCATCCTGGGTCTCCCGGATGGTGCGCAGGGCCCGCCGCATGTGGGGAAGCAGGTCGTTGGCTTCCTGCACCGTGAACACCCGATGGCCCACCGTGGCTCCTTCGCCGGGAGGTCGTCGCCGTCGCTCGTGGTCCCCCGGGAGGCCCCGGAACGACCTCGACGCCGGCTTTTCACCACGCCGTAACCTCGGCGGGCCTGGACGGGTCCGCGAGGGCGCGAGCGGAGTGCGTTCCACGTATGATGGAGTCCGGCCGCTTCGGCCGCATCGTCCTCGATCCATCACGCGGAGACACCATGGCTGCTCGTCCGCCCGCCGACTCGTCCGCCCCTTCGAACCCTCGCCTGGAAGCCCTGCGCGACCTGGGCTTCGGCGCGCGCGTGGCGAACGAGCCGTGGGTTCGACTCCTCGAGCGCGACGGGTCGTACAATCTGGTTCGGAAGGGGCAGTCGCGCCTCGGCTCGGTGAGCCTGTACGGCCTCCTCCACCGGATCGACTGGTGGCAGTTCTACCTGCTGGTCGCCGCCGCCTACCTGGGGGTGAACCTCCTGTTCGCCGGCGCCTATCTGCTGTGTGGGGCCGGGGCCCTGGCCGGCTCGCGTGCCACCGACGTCGGCGGCCGCTTCCTGGATAGCTTCTTCTTCAGCGTCCAGACGCTGACCACGGTGGGCTACGGGACGCTGGCGCCTTCCGGCGTCGCCGCCAACGTGCTGGCCAGTGCGGAGGCGCTGCTGGGCCTGGGCGGATTCGCGGTCGTGGCCGCGCTCTTCTTCGCCCGCCTCGCCCGACCGCAGGCCCGTGTCCGCTTCAGCGAGCACGCCGTCATCGCTCCGTACGGCAGCGGAAAAGCCTTCGAGTTCCGGCTGGTCAACGCCTCGCGCGACGAGCTGTTCGAGGTGGAGGTCGAGGCCGCCTACACCTACCTGGAGCGCCGCGGGGACCGGGTGGCCCGCCGATTTCGTCGCCTGCGGCTCGAGCGGGATCAGATCGCCTTCTTTCCGCTCCACTGGACGGTCGTTCATCCGATCGACGAGGCGAGTCCGCTGTACGGCAAGGACCATCGGCAGCTGGTTGGCGAGGCGGCCGAGTTCCTGGTCCAGGTGCGCGCCATCGACGAGGCTCACGCGGCGCCCGTGCTGGTACGCACGTCCTATCGGGCCGACGAGGTCGAGCCGGACGTGCGCTTCACCGACATCTACGAACGAACTGCGCAGGGCGTGGTCGGGATCGACGTGCGTCGCATCCACGAGACCGAGCTACCCGATGATGGGCCTCCGCCGCCCGGTGGACTTTAGGAGGTCGTCCGGGATCCGCGGGCGGCCGACACGGCGCCCCGGCCGGCGACGGGCCGCAGCTGCTGGGTGGCGCACCCTACCGCCGCCGTCCGCCCGGGTCTATGCTGCAGCCACGCTCCCGGCATCGTTTCCCCCGCCCCGGAGGCTCCCATGACGCCCCTGTCCGCGCTGTGGCTCGCGATCCTGCTGTCGGCCGTCATCGTCTTCGTGGTGAGCAGCGTCATCCACATGGTGCTCCCCTGGCACAAGAACGACTATCCGACCTTGCCCGAGCAGGACCGGATCCAGGACGCCCTGCGTCCGTTCGGGCTCGCGCCGGGGGACTACATGATTCCTCGGCCCGGCACGCGCGGGGAGCTGGGTGCGCCCGAGTTCCGGGAGAAGCTGAGCCGCGGCCCCGTGCTCGTCATGACCGTCATGCCCCCCGGCGTCATGAACATGGCGCGGAGCCTGTCGATGTGGTTCGTCTACTCGGCGGTGGTGAGCCTGTTCGGCGCCTACATCGCGGGCCGGGCGCTCCCGCCCGGAAGCGACTACCTGGCCGTGTTCCGCTTCGTCGGGGCGACGACCTTCATCGGCTACTCGCTCGCGCTGTGGCAGATGTCGATCTGGTACCGCCGGGCCTGGAGCCTCACCGTGAAGGCCACGGTCGACGGCCTCATCTACGGGTTGCTGACGGCGGGCACCTTCGGCTGGCTGTGGCCGCGATAGGCGGCATCGTCGGCACCCACCCCGGTCCATCGTCGCACCCGCGGGGCGGGTGCCGCTGATGGTTGGACTCCTCTTCGGGGCCGGGGCGCTTCTTCTCCTCGGAGCCGGGATCGTGTTGCGGTGGCGCATTCGCAGGGCGCTTCGCCGCGGGCCGCCCGAGGTGACCGACGACATCGTGCGGCGCATCGAGGAGGAGGGGTTCGTGCCCTCCGACGACCCGGGTCGCCTGGACGAGGAGGCGGCGCGCCGGGAGGAGGAACGGTTCTGGGGCGAGACATGGGATCGCCCGGAGGATCCCTGGGAGTAGCGGCACGCCAGCCAGCCGAACCCGGCTAGGACTCTTCAGTCCTAGATCCGGGTTCGGCAGGGCTTTACAGGGGCACGCGGAACCGCGATATTTTGAACGTTCGGTCGCCGGACGGCGGCCGAGCACGCGAAGCGCAGAGCACGTACCCGCCCCGGGTAGGGCGGCTTCGCACTTCCGGTCAATGTCCCTGACCGATTTCACGCAGAAGGCAGAGGACGCTCCGTACGGCCCCCCGAGCCGTGGCTACCCGGGGTGAGTTCATCGCGGCCATCCGCGCCGGCCGGATTTCATTCCAGTGGGAGGCGATCATGAACAAGCTTCGTGCGACGATCTTCGTGGCGATCGTGGGCCTCGCGGCGGCGCCGCTCGGGCTCCGCGCCCAGGCCTGCCTGGGCAACACCGCGGCCGCCGGGCACGGTTACGTGGCCGGCAGCGCCGGGTTCACGAGCGGCTCGTGGGTCGCCACGGGCGTCGTGGGCGGCAACCTCGACAACCCCGTGGCCGTCCAGGGCTACGTGGACCACACGTTCGTCAACCAGAGCGATTTGGCCTTCACGGGCTTCGGCGGTACGGTGGCCGTGAAGGTCCCCATGCAGTCATCCAAGGCGTCGGTGTGCCCCGTCGGGACCCTCGGGTATGAGTGGCTGTCCAACAAGGCGGGTAGCACGCTGGGCGAGCACGACCTCATCGCCGGCGCCGGACTGGCGGCGGGCATTCCGCTGCCCACCAGCTCGGCCGTGACCGTGGCCCCGTTCGGGTCGGTCCTTGGCATGCTGGACCGGAACACGTTCGACGTGACGGCGAGCACGTCTTCGTCGCACACGACGACCTTCTTCAACCTCGATGGCGGTCTGGCCGTCGGGAACGCCCACGTGTTCGCGAGCGGGGACGTCTCGATCGTCACGCTCAGCGGGGCGAACCCCGTCTTCACCTTCGGGCTCGGCGTCGGTATCTGACGCCGTGACGGGACGGACCGCGGGCCGGCCGCCGGCCGGCCCGCGGCGGTCCCCATCCTAGGTGCCGCCGTGATCGAAGAGGTCCGCGAGCTGCAGGCCTACGACGCATGGGCGACAAACCGAATTCTTACAGCCGCGGCCCGTCTGGGTCGCGACGATCTCACCCGGGACCTGGGCAGCAGCTTCCCCTCCGTCCTGGACACCCTCGCTCACATCCTCTCGGCGGACTGGGTCTGGTTGGAGCGCTGGCTCGGCCGGTCTCCCACGGGTACGCCGGCCGACTGGGACCTGGGGACCCTGGATGGGGTCCGTGCGCGCTGGCTCGAGGTCCGGGCTGAACGGGCGGGATTCCTGGAGGAGCTCACCGACCAAGACCTGCAGCGCCGCGTGGACTACCGGGACACGAGCGGCCGTCCGTGGACGAGCACCATGGCCCAGATGCTCCGGCACGTCGTCAACCACGCCACCTACCACCGGGGACAGGTGGTGACGATGCTCCGTCAGCTGGGTGCGACGCCGCCCTCCACGGACCTCATCCGCTTCTACCGGGAGCGCCCGGGGGGCTGAAAGCCGGCCGGCCCGGTGTCACACGCTCCCGATCGCCCGGCGCCCCCTTCCGGGAGCGGCTCGGCGCGCGGGCGCCCCGGGCGGGGCATCGTCCCCCGTGCTACCTGTGCCCGCTGGCGAACCTCCGCCATGGCAGCCGCCACGCCGGATCCCGTGCCCACTCCCGATCCGCACCCTCCTCCTCGCACTCCGGCGCCGCGGTGCGGACCACGATCGGGGGTGGGCGGGGCGCCAGGAGGCTGCGGCCGGTCGGGTCCGCGAAGCCGCGCCGCCGCGCCTCTTCGGCCGAGAGCGGCACGAAGCGCTCATCGCGGAGGTCGCCGCGGAGCGCCCCGCTGAGGTCGGACAGATAGGGCTCGTGGCGGGCGCGCAGCCACGCCGCGATCCGGACCAGCTCCCGCTCGACCACCTCGGGGAGCCCGGGGTCGTCCGGCCGCGGACGGTCGCGGGTATGGAGCTTCCCATCGGGCCGAAGATAGGCGCGGGGAACGGCCCAGCGAGGGTCGCCGCGGCCCAGCAGACCCGAGGCCTCGTCCAGGTAGGCCACCGCCAGGAGGCGGGCGAGCGGATCGAGGCCGCCATGCTCCCGGCCGGCCATCAGGAGCCAGTGGTAGCTCTCCGGCGTGGCGTGCTTCGCGATGAGCGCGACCGTGCGGGGCGTGGGCGGATTGAGCCGCATGAGGACGAGCTCGAACCTCCGTCCCTCCCCGGTCCTGCGTGGCTCGTTGGGCATGTCTGCGTCCTACACCTGCGGCCGGAGCAGGGTCAGGTCACGTCCGCCAGGCACTCGCGAAGGAGGCCGAGGCCCGCGTCGATGTCCCGCTCGTCGACGACCAGCGGAGGTGCCAGCCTCAGGGTGCTCTTTCCACAGCCGAGCACGAGGAGGCCCCGGGCGAAGGCGGCTCTCTCGAGCGCGGGGACGATCTCCGGCGCCGGCTCGCGGGTGGCCCGGTCGCGCACGAACTCGACGCCGATCATCAGCCCGAGGCCCCGTACGTCGCCGATCACGGGGAAATCCGCCTGCAGCGCCCGGACGCCCTCCATCAGGCGCTCGCCCATGGCGGCGGCCCGGTCCGCCAGCCCCTCCTCGACCAGGTCCAGGGTGGCGAGCGCCGCGGCACAGCATACCGGGTTTCCGCCGAACGTCGACCCGTGCGATCCCGAGTCCCAGCGCGTGACCTCCTCGGTGGCGATGATGGCCCCGATCGGCATCCCGGACGCCAGGCCCTTGGCGGCCAGGAGGATGTCCGGTTCCACGCCCGTGTGCTCGGCCGCGAACATTTTCCCCGTCCGCCCGATCCCCGACTGGATCTCGTCCAGCACGAGCAGGATGCCGTGCCGGTCGCACAGCTCGCGCAGCGCCGGGAGCCAGTCCGGCGGCGGCAGGACGTATCCACCCTCGCCCTGGAGTGGCTCGACGAAGATCGCCGCCACGTCCGCCGGTGACAGCTCCCGGCGAAAGAGGTCCTCCTCCAGGGTGCGTACGCAGTGGAGCGCGCACTCCGGGTAGGCTTTCCCGTAGTCGCAGCGGTAGCAGTACCCGTACGGGACGTGGTGCACGCCGGGGAGGAAGGGGCCGAAGCCTGCCCGCTGCTTCACCTTGCTCGAGGTGAGGCTCATGGCCCCGTACGTGCGGCCGTGGAAGGCGCCCTTGAAGGCGATGAGGTCGGTGCGCCCCGTGGCCCGGCGGGCCAGCTTGATGGCACCCTCCACCGCCTCGGTCCCCGAGTTCGTGACGAACACCCGTTTGGGGCTCGGGCCGGGAGCCAGGCGCGCCAGCCGCTCGCACAGGTCCGCGAGGCCCGGATAGTGGAAGTCGCTGCCGCAGATGTGGAGGAAATCGGCCGCCGCGTCCTGGATCGCCTTCACGACCCGGGGATGCGAGTGGCCGGTGGCCGCCACCGCGATCCCGGCCATGAAGTCCAGGAACCGGTTGCCGTCCACGTCCTCGATCATGGCGCCCCGTCCCCGGGCCACGACGAGGGGGTACTCCTTGATGTAGCAGGAGGAGGCGAAGCGGGCATCGCGCTCGACCACCTCCCGGGCACGCGGGCCGGGAGGCGGGACGACGATCCGGGGGTAGTCCCGCTCGCTCACGACTCGCCTCCGATCACGGTGCGACTCTGCTCGCGCATGAACTGGGCGACGTAGTAAGGGCCGCAGCCCCCCTTGCCGGTCGAGCCGGACCCCTTCCAGCCGCAGAAGGGCTGCGAGCCCGGCCAGGCGCCCGTCGTGGCGCCGGTGCGCTTGTTGGCGTAGCAGACCCCCGCCTCCACCTGGTCGAAGAAGCGCTCGATCTCCTCGTCCCGGCCCGTGAAGATCCCGCTCGTAAGGCCGTACGGAGCGCGGTTGGTCTCCCGGATCGCCTCGTCCAGTCCCGAGACCTGGCCCACGGCGAGGAAGGGGACGAACAGCTCCTCCATGAACAGATCGCTCGAGAGGGGGAGCCTCGCCACGGTGGGTTCCACGTAGAGTCCCTTCGCCAGCGCGCCCTCGGTGAGGCGCCGGCCGCCCGTGAGGATCTCGCCCTCCTCCCGGGCCCGAGCGACGGAGCGCTCGAAGCGCTCGACCGAGGAGGGCTCGATGAGCGGCCCGAAGCTCACGTCGCGCTCCGTGGGATCGCCGGCCTGGACCGACCGCGTGCGCTCCAGCAGGAGGCGCGTGAACTCCTCGACCACGTCGCGATGCACGTACGCCCGCGAGGTGGCGCTGCACTTCTGGTTCTGCAGGCCCCAGGCCCCACGGGCGACGCCCTCGGCGGCCGCGTCGAGGTCGGCCGTCTCCATGACGATCGCGGCATTCTTGCCCCCGAGCTCCATGAGGCACGGCTTGATCCACTCCGCGCTCAGGCCGTGGTGGATCCGCATCCCCACCTCGCGCGAGCCCGTGAACACGACCCCGTCCACGCCGGGGTGTCGCCACAGGGGCTCGCCGGCCTCCTCGCCGCGTCCGGTCAGGTAGGCGAAAGCATCGGCGGGAAGCCCCGCCTCCATGTAGATCTCGTACAGGAGAAGGCCCGTCCACGGCGCCTGCTCGGCGGGCTTGTAGACCACCGTGTTCCCGGCCGCGAGCGCGGCGGAGGACATTCCGGCCGACAGAGCGAGTGGGAAGTTGAACGGGGAGATGCAGGCGAACACCCCGTAGGGCCGCAGGATGTCGGTGTTGTGCTCGTGGGCCGTGAGCGGCGGCATCTCGCGGGTGAAGCCGTTCGTCTCCTCCATCTGCGAGCAGTAGTAGTCGATGAGGTCGGCGGACTCCTCGGCGTCCCCCATGGACTCGAGCCGGCTCTTGCCGACCTCGAGGCTCATGGTGGCCGCCAGGCGGTATTTCCGCTCCCGCACGAGAGCGGAGGCCCTGCGGAGGACTTCGATCCGCTCGCGCCAGGACCGGTGGGTCCATTCGGCCCGACCGCGCCGCGCGGCGGCCACCGCCTCGCCCACCTGTTCGGCTCCCGCGGCGGCGAAGCGTCCGAGCACGAACGAGGTGTCGATCGGGGTCACATCCACGAGCGGCTCGTGCGAGCCCTCGACCTCCCGTCCCCCGATGTACAGGGGGTGGTCGGCGCCCGCCGCGGAACGCACCTCCGCCAGCGCCTCGTCGAAGCGCGCGTGGAACGCCTCCATGTCCACGTTCGCGGTCGTGTACGTAATCTTCTGGCTACCGCCGCGGGTGACGTCCGGGGCCATCGGCCGTCCTCCTTCGCCTGGGTTCGTCCCTGCGCCGCGCCGGCCCCTGGGGCGGGCGCGGGCCGGAGGGGCGGAGTATAGCGAGCGGCCGATCGCCGCGGCCAGCGGCTACGGAGAGGCGTCCGGGGACCGGACGGCCAGGCTGCGGAGTTTCCCCGATGCGACCTTCCGCGCCCTCCCGCGCGCGGCCACGCCCCCTTAGTGTGGCCGCTCCGGGCGGTCGCGTCCCGCGGTCCGGCCGGACAAGGGAGCATCCCCGCGAGCCGTTTCCTTGGAGCCGCGGGGACTGCCCGGCCGGAGCCGGGACCGGGAACCCGCCGTGGGAGGGCCGCGAGCGATGACGCCCGACGAAGCGCCACCAGCCACGACGCCGGAGGAGGCGCCGCTGCGGATCGAGCGGGAGGACGAGCTCCTCGTCCTCACCCTCAACCGGCCGAAGCGCCTCAATGCGGTGAGTCCCCCCCTGTACGAGACCCTGGTGGAGGCCCTGCAAGGGGTGGACGAGCGGAGCGACGTGCGCGCCGTCGTTCTCACCGGTCGGGGCCGGGCCTTCTCGGTCGGCGCCGACCTCAAGGCCCACGCGTCGGACCCGCTCACGCAGGAGCAGCGCCGGGCGTACGTGCGGCTGGCCCAGGAGGCCAACCGGCTCCTGCAGACTCTTCCCCGGCCGGTGGTGGCCGCGGTCAACGGTCACGCGATCGGCGGCGGACTCGAGATGGCCCTCTCCTCGGACTTCATCGTGGTGGCCGAGGAGGCCAGGCTCCGGTTTCCCGAAGTGTCGCTGGGCACCTTCCTGGGCGGCGGAGTGACCCGCACGCTCCCCGCGCGCGTCGGCATGGCCCGGGCGCGGGAGCTCCTCTACCTGGGGGAGTTCTTCACCGGAGCCCGGGCCGCCGAGCTCGGCGTGGCCGACCGCGCGGTGCCTGCCGGCCGCGTCCTGGACGAAGCGCGCGAGCTGGCGCGGCGCCTGGCCCGACAGGCGCCCCGGTCCCTTGCGGCCGCCCGGCGGCTCCTCGCCCTCGGACCCGGACTCGCGCTGGAGGAGCTGCTGCGGCTCGAGGCCGATGCGCTCCTCTCGATCATGGGAACGCGTGACTGGCAGGAAGGACTGGACGCCTTCCACGAGGGACGCGAGCCGGACTACACGGGTGAGTGAGCCGGCGTCCGGGTCCGGGAGTCGCGCGCTCCCGGGGCCGACGTCCGGTGAGGAGGGCCGGGAGCGGCGGAGCGCGGAGGTCGGGCCCGGCGGCGCCAGCGGGCTGGACGCGCTCCTTCGCCCCCGGTCGGTCGCCGTGGTGGGCGCTTCCTCCGACCCCACCAAGCGCGGCCACCAGGTGATCCCTGCGCTCCGGGAGGCCGGGTTCACCGGGGACATCTCGCTCGTGAACCCCAGGGGGGGCGAGATCCTGGGATTGCCCGTGGCTCGGTCGGTGCAGGAGCTCGAGGCGCCGGCGGACCTCGCCCTGGTCTGCACTCCGGCCTCGACCGTGCCGAGCCTCCTGCAGGCGTGTGCCGCGCGGGGGATCCGCGGCGCGGTTGTTCTGGGCACCGGCTTCCGGGAGTCGGGGGAGGAAGGGGCGGTCCTGGAGCGGCGGGTGGCCGAAGTCGCCCGGAGCACCGGCGTGCGGGTCATCGGCCCCAACACGTCCGGCATCCTGAACATGACCTGGGGTCTGAACCTGATCGGCGCGCGTGGGGTGCGCGCCGGTTCGCTGGCCCTCCTCCTCCAGTCCGGCAACGTCGCTCTCCAGCTGATGACCGAGATCTCGGAGCGGAGCTCGGCCGGGATCTCGGTGTGCGTGGGGGTGGGGAACGAAACCGACGTGGGCTTCCACGAGGTGCTGGAATGGCTGGGTCGGGACGAGGCCACCCGCGCCGTCCTCATCTACGCGGACGCCTTCCGCGAGCCGAGGAAGGTCCTGGAGACGGCGGCGCGCGTCACGCTCGACAAGCCCGTGGTCCTCCTCGGCGCCGGGCGGACCCGCGCCGGCCGCACGGCGGCCCGCTCGCACACGGGCGCCCTCTCCGGTCCGCACGACGTGCTGGCGGCCGGCCTCGCCCAGGCGGGGGTGGCGGAGGTGCGGCGCAGCGACGAGCTCCTGCCCGTCGCTCTGGCGCTGGCCGGCCAGCCGGTCGCGGCCCCCGGGAGGGTGGCGGTCCTCTCGGACGGAGGCGGTCATGGCGTCCTGGCCTCCGACGCCCTTCTGGAGTCGGGCACGGAGCTGGCGGACCTGGCTCCCGCCACGCGGAACCGCCTGCGGGAGATCCTCGGGCCCCGGGCCGCGGTCGGGAACCCCGTGGACGTGGGCGGTCCGGCCGACTCGGATCCCCTCGTGTTCGGCCGGGTGGCGCGGGTCCTTCTGGCTGACCCGGCCGTGGGCGCCCTGCTCGTCATCGGCCTGTTCGGCGGCTACCACATCCGGTTCGAGCCGGGGCTGGAGGAGGTCGAGCGCCGCGCGGCCGCCGAGATGGCCGGCGCGGCGCGCGAGTCGGGAAAGCCGCTCGTCCTCCACTCGATGTACGCGCTGCGGCGAAGCTCGCCCCTCCGGGCCCTGGAGGCCGAGGGCGTGCCGGTCATCGGCTCCCTCGAGGCCGCGTGCGCCGCCGTGACGGCGCTGGTGGGGCGCCGGGATCGCGGCAGCCTTCCGGCCTGGCCCCCGGAGCCCGGCACCGGGCACGGGACGGGCGGGACGACGGAGAGCCCGAGGCCAGCGGGAGCCGGCGGGGCGGCGATTCGGGCCGCCTCTTCGGGCGGCGCGCTCACCGAGCCCGAGGCGCGCGAGCTCCTGGAAAGCTTCGGCGTGCCGCTGGCGGAGGTGGAGCTCTGCCGCACGGCCGAGGAGGCCGCGGCAGCGGCCGAACGCGTGGGCGGGCCCGTGGCCGTGAAGAGCGTGGCTCGCGACGTGCTCCACAAGACGGACGCCGGGGGGGTCCGGCTGGACGTCGTGGGAGCCGCGGCGGCTCGCGAGGCCTACCGCGCGATGGCCGGGGTCATCCCGTCCCTGGAGGGAGTGCTGGTCGGGCCGATGCTGCCCACGCCCGCGGCCGAGCTCCTGGTCGGGGCCCGGCGCGACCCGGGTCTCGGTCCGGTGCTCACGCTGGGCGCCGGCGGTGTGGCGGCCGAGGTTCTCCGCGATGTGGTCCACCGCGTGCTCCCCGTCGGCCCCGGCGAGGTCGTCCGGATGGCGCGCGAGCTCCGGACCGCGGAGCTTCTCCTGGGACACCGCGGCGCGCCCGCGGCGGACCTGGAGGCGCTGGAGCGCGCCGTCCTCGCCGTGGCCCGGGTGCTTCTGGAGGTCCCCGGGGTGGCCGAGGTGGAGGTCAATCCGTTGTTCGCGTATCCGGAGGGAGCGCGGGCCGTCGATGCCCGCGTGCTCCTGCGGAGCGAGCCGTGACTCCTGCGAAGGCGGACGCGATGAAGGTCGTCGTGCTGGGCGCCGGGCGTGTCGGCTCGGCCATGGCCATGGACCTGGCCGAGGACCCGGACTTCCGGACCACCGTGGCCGACGTCTCGGAAGCGGCTCTCGGCCGGCTCGAGGGGACCGCGGGCCTCGAGCGCACTCTTGCCGACCTGGGGGACGAGGTCACCCTTCGAGACCTGGTCTCCGCACACGACCTGGTGGTGAGCGCGGTGCCGGGTCCGATGGGCTTCCGGACACTGAGGACGATTCTCGAGGCTGGACGGGACGTGGTCGACATCTCCTTCTTCGAGGAGGATCCGTTCGCGCTGGATGAGCTGGCGCGGGAACAGGGCCGGAGGGCCGTGATCGACTGCGGCGTCGTTCCCGGCTTCTCGAACATCCTGGCCGGGTACTACGAGCGCGAGCTGGACGAGCTCCGCCGCGTTCGCTGCCTGTGCGGCGGCGTGCCGACGGTTCGCTACTGGCCGTGGGAGTATCGAGCCACCTTCTCGCCCATCGACGTGATCGCCGAGTACACGCGGCCGGCTCGCCTGCGACGCGGCGGACGCGACGTGACCCTCCCGGCCCTCTCGGAGCCCGAGCTCGTGGACTTCGAGGGCGTGGGCACGCTCGAGGCTTTCAACACGGATGGGCTGCGCACGCTGCTTCGCACGGTGGACGCCGCCGAGATGGTCGACAAGACCCTGCGTTACCCCGGGCACGCCGCGAAGATGCGGCTCCTCCGCGACGCGGGCTTCTTCTCGGAGGAGACCGTGGAGGCAGGCGGCCAGCGGGTCCGGCCCCTGGACCTCACGGCCGCCGTCCTGTTCGAGGACTGGCGCTTCCGCGAGGGGGAAGAGGACCTCACGGTGATGCGGGTCGAGGTGGAGGGCGTCCAGGACGGACGGCGCGTCCGGCACACCTGGAGTCTCGTCGACCACTACGACCGGGAGAAGGGCGTCTCGTCGATGGCGAGGGCCACCGGTTACACGTGCACGGCCGGGCTCCGCCTGCTGGCTCGGCAGCATTACGGCGAGCCCGGGATCGCCCCCCCCGAGTACCTGGGGCGCTCCCCGGGCTGCTTCGCGTTCATCATCGGTCAGCTCCGAGAGCGCGGAGTCGATTGGCGCCACGAGGTCCGGGAGCTCTGACGCCACGAGGTCCGGGCGCTCCCGCGGCGCGAGTCGTCCCGATCGGGCGCGCGGCCGCGGGTGGTCGCCCGTGGGCCCGGTCCCTAGCTTGGCGCCGCCCGGCGCCGCATCCAGTCCTCGATCGAGGAGGCCGTGTGCATCGCCACGCCCGTTTCGCTCGCTTCCGTCCCGGCCTCCTGGCGCTCGCGGCCACGGCGCTCGTGGCGCCGACGGGGTCGCTCGCGGGACAGTCTGCCGGGCGCTCCCGCGACCTGGGGATTCCGTTCCACGGCACGCCGGGCCGCTACGACGCCATCACGGACGTCCGCGGCGTCGAGGTCGGCGAGCGCACCGTCATCCGGGGCAGTGGGAAGCTGGTCGCGGGGGAGGGCCCGGCGCGGACCGGGGTGACGGCCGTCTTCCCGCTCGGCAAGCGGGCCGCCGACGGCGTGGCCGCAGGCATGTTCACGCAGAACGGTGACGGGGAGATGACCGGCTCGCACTACGTGGACGAGTTCGGGGAGCTGTACGGTCCGGTCCTGATCACCAATACGGTGAGCGTCGGCACCGTGTCGGCCGCCACGATCGAGTGGGACCGGCGCCACATCGAGCTCGAGCCGGCGCTGTACGCCCGCGTGCTTCCGGTGGTGGCCGAGACGTGGGACGGCTTCCTGAACGACATCTACGGCCAGCACGTGACGCAGGCCGACGTGTTCGCGGCCCTGGACGGCGCGCACGGCGGGCCCGTCGCCGAGGGAAACGTCGGCGGTGGCACGGGCATGAGCTGCTACGACTTCAAGTGTGGCACCGGCACGGCCTCGCGCCTCGTCCACACGGAACAGGGCGACTTCACGGTCGGGATCCTGGTGCAGGCCAACTACGGGAGCCGCTACGAGCTTCGGGTGGCGGGCGTCCCGGTGGGCCAGGAGATCACCGACCTCATGCCCAGGCGGGGTGGGGAGGCGGTACAGCGCCACCAGGGCGGCCACTCCATCATCGTCGTGGTGGCCACCGACGCGCCGCTCATCCCCAGGCAGTGTGAGAGGTTGGCTCGGCGGGTGACACTGGGACTGGGCAGGAACGGAAGCATCTCCGAGAACGGCTCCGGGGACATCTTCATCGCCTTCTCGACCGCCAACCACGTGCGGCACTGGGGCCCGGACCTCAAGCGGCTGGGGATGGTGACCGATATCACACCGCTCTTCGGCGGCGTCGTGGACGCCACGGAGGAAGCCGTGATCAACGCGCTGGTGGCGGGCGAGACGATGGTCGGGCGGGACGGCAACACCGTGTACGGCCTCCCGCACGCTCGGCTGCGCGCCGTGCTGAAGAAGTACGGCCGGCTGGTCGAGAAGTGAGGCGCGGCGCCGAAGCGCGCCTGGCGCAGGTGCCGTGCCCATGAGCGGCTCCTCACCGGAAGGCACGGTTCGCGGGCTGGGCCCGTGGACGGCCGGGGCCCTGGTGGTGGGCAACATGATCGGGGCGGGCGTCTTCCTGCTTCCGGCCTCGCTCGGGAGCTACGGCGGCGTGAGCCTCCTGGGGTGGGTGTTCGCCGCGACCGGTGCCATGCTCCTGGGCCTGGTCTTCGCGCGGCTCTCCCGCCTGGTGACGGGCGCGGGTGGCCCCTACGCGTACACGCGCGCCGGACTGGGAGACTTCGCCGGCTTCCTCGTGGCCTGGGGCTACTGGATCTCCATCTGGGCGGGCAACGCGGCCATCGCGGTCGGGTTCGCGACCTACCTGGGCTACCTGGTGGCGCCCCTGGCCGCCACGCCGCTGGTGGGCGGTGCCACCGCGGTGGCGGCCATCTGGGTCGTGACCTGGATCAACGCGCGAGGCGTGAGGGAGGCCGGCATGGTCCAGGCCGTGACGACCGTCGTCAAGCTGGTGCCCCTGATGGCCGTCGGCCTGGCGGGTTGCCTGTTCTTCTTCCACGAGTCCCACTTCCACCCCTTCAACGCGAGCGGCGGTTCCCTCTTCGGGGCCGTGTCGGCCACCGGGGCGCTCACGCTGTGGGCCTTCTCGGGTCTCGAGTCGGCGACCGTCCCATCGGAAGAGGTCCGGGACCCGGAGCGGACGATCCCCCGCGCCACGCTCATCGGGACCGGGGCGGCCGCCCTGGTCTACATTCTCGCGACCGCCGGGGTGATGGGAGTGGTGCCACCGGCCACGCTCGCCACCTCTCCAGCGCCCTTCGCCGATGCGGCCCGTGTCATGTGGGGCGGGTGGGCCGGGAAGGCGGTGGCGGTGGGGGCCGTCGTTTCGGCGTTCGGGGCCCTCAACGGGTGGATCCTCCTGCAGGCGCGCGTGCCGTGGGCGGCGGCTCGCGACGGGCTGTTCCCGGAGCGCTTCGGCCGCCTGTCGGGGCGGGGCATCCCGGTCTTCGGACTGGTGGTCTCGAGCGTGCTGGCCACGATCCTCATGTCCACCAACTACGCCGGCGGGCTGGTGGCGGTGTTCACGTTCGTGGTCCTTCTTTCCACGATGACCACGCTGTTTCCCTATGCCATGTGCGCCATCGCAGAGCTCCTCCTCCTCGTCCAGGATCGGGAGCGGTACGAGGGACGCCGGCTGGGGGCGGCCTCCACGATCGCCGTCCTCGCCTTTCTGTATGCGATGTGGGCGATCTTCGGGACCGGCCAGAAGGTGGTGTTCTGGGGCTTCCTCCTCCTGATGGCGGGTCTGCCCGTCTACGTGTGGATGGTGTGGCGGCGGGCTCCGGCTGCGGGCGTGGAGGCTCGGGGGACGGGCGATTGAGACCGGGGCGGCGGGCGGGCGCGGGGGAAGCGTGGCCGGGCGCCGCGGACCGCGTCGGAGCCGGCCCCGCGGCCTCGTAGCGCTCCACCCCGCGGGTGAGCACCTTTCACCCGGAACCGGGAGGTGTCGCGGCCTCAGCCGCCCGGCGCCGCCTCGACCACGGGTAGGGTGATCCGGGACGGGTGCTCGGCCGAGCGATACACCCGCTGCGTCGCCTTCCGAAAGTCCGAGTCCCTGGCCTCGAAGATGTTGGGCACCCAGGTCTGCGGGTTACGGTCGATCACGGGGAACCAGGTGCTCTGCACCTGCACCATGATCCGGTGCCCCTTCAGGAAGGCGTGGTCGGTGTCCAGGAGATCGACGCGGTAAGCTGTCACCTTCCCGGGCTCGACGGGCACCGGGTGCTCGTAGCCGTTCCGGAACCGGGCACGCAGTACGTTCTTGGCCACCATGAGCTCGTAGCCTCCCATGGCGGGGCGGTCGGGCACCTTGCCCGGATAGACATCGATGAGCTTGACCACCCAGTCGCAGCCGCCTCCCGAGGTCGAGGCGAAGAGGTGGGCCACCACGTTCCCCGCCACCGTGACGTCGTGGTCGAGCGGCGGGGTCTCCCAGGAGAGGACGTCGGGGCGGTCGTCCACGAAGCGCTGGTCCTGGACGAGCCATGTGTACCAGCCCGAGCCGGCGGGGTCGTAGGTGGGCTCGATAGGCCGCCGCCGGTAGGGGACGGGGTGGGTGGGGTCCGAGACGTATTCGTCGTAGGCCAGGGTGCCGGGTGAGGCCGACGGTCCCCCGGCGGCCGCGGCGGCCGGGGGAGTGCCGCCGGGACCGGGCGCCTGGAAGGAGGCGGAGCCGCCCGACCGAAGGTAGAGGTCCCGGTCGGTGACGCCCTCGCGCGGCGGCCAGTGGGCCCAGGTCCGCCACCGGTTCGAGCCCGTCTCGAACGTGGTGGCCTCGGCCGCGGGGGGACGGCCCCTGTCCTTGAGCCAGTAGGCGAACCACGGCGCCTCGATGTCACGCCGGAAGTGCTCGCCCGTGGGACTGCCGAACCGGATCGCGCCCAGGCTGTCGCCGGCCTCCCCCGCCCATCCGCCGTGTCGCCACGGACCTATCGCTATATAGTTTTGTGACTTACTATCGTGGATCTCAAGCGCCTTATAGATGGTGAGCGGGCCGTAGAAGTCCTCCTGGTCCCACCAGCCCGCCACGCTCAGGGTCGGGACGGTGACCCGGGTCATGTAGCGTGCCACGGCGTTCCTTTGCCAGAACGCGTCGTAGTCGGGGTGGTGGACGAAGTCCTCCCACGTCGGGATCCGGCCGTGCAGGACCCGCTCATCCACGTGGGAGAGGGCCCCGAGTCGCAGGTACCACTCGTAGGTGTCGTGGACCG
>CAYXHP010000077.1:0-46781 GCA_964465015.1 uncultured Gemmatimonadota bacterium | reverse complement strand
TAGTTCGTGATCGAGACCACCTTCCCCTTCACGCGACTCCCGACCGGGTACTTCTCGGCCACGTTCTTCCAGGGATGCGGCTGGAGCTGCTTGAGGCCGAGCGAGATTCGCTCGCGGTCCCAATCGATGTCGAGGACCTTGACCTCGATCTCGTCCCCGATCGAGCACACGTCGGACGGGTGCCCGACCCTGCCCCACGACATGTCCGTGATGTGGAGGAGGCCGTCCATGCCGCCGAGGTCGATGAAGGCGCCGAAATCGGTGATGTTCTTCACCACGCCCCGGCGGATCTGACCGACCTCGAGCTCCTTCTTGAGCTCTTCCTTCTGCTTCTCGCGCTCGGCCTCGAGGAGCACGCGCCGGCTGACGACGATGTTCCGTCGCCGCTTGTTCAGCTTGAGGATCTTGAACTCGTACTCGTTACCGGCCAGAGCGTCGATGTCGTGTACGCGGCGGAGCGCGATCTGCGACCCCGGCAGGAACGCGTCGACCCCCATGAGGTCGACCATCGCCCCGCCCTTGATCGAGTGCTTGATCGACCCGGGTACCGGCGTGTCGGTCTCGTACGCCTCCTTCAGCTTCTCCCACACCCGGAGGAAGTCGGCCTTCTTCTTGGAGAGGACGACCACGCCCTCCTCGTCTTCGAGCTTCTCGAGGAAGACTTCGACCTCGTCACCCGGCTGGATCGACTCGGGCTCCCGGAATTCGTCGAGGTCCACGGACCCTTCCGACTTGAAGCCCACGTCGAGGATGACCGCGTTGTCGGTCTTGCGGAGCACGGTGGCCTTGACGATCTCGCCCTCGGCGATGTCGCCCAGCGTATCCTCGTACAGGGCCAGCATTTCCTCGTACTCGTCGAGCGTGTAGTCGCTCTCCTCGAAGAGGTCGGCTCGCACGCCCACCTCGGCGGCCCGCTCCTCGATCTCGGCCTCGGTGAGCTCCACCGCGCTGGCACCCGGCGCCGGATCACCGGGCGCCATGGCACTGGTGTCCACCACGGGTACGGTGGGATCCTCCCTGACGGCGTCGAGGACGGGGCTCGCGGTCGTGCCGTCCTCCGGTGTCGGGGTCTCTACGGCGGTGCCGGTCTCCTCCGAATCGGGAGCGGCGCTCTCGGCGGTCTGGTTCTGGGTCTGGTCCTCGGTCATCAGGTCGTTCCGTCCTGGTGTCTGTCCCGCGGCGGTCACACCACGCCACCCGGTCGCGTGCGGTGGGGGTGCTCGAAGCCGGCAGGGTTGGGGTCATGGTCGCGCGCTTTCTACGATAGCACAGAAATGTAGGCGCGCTCGGGAGTCCGGTCAAACTTCGTGGCGGCGAATTCCGCGGCGGCGGGCCTCGGTCAGGATGCGATCCACCACCTGGTCGGGAGTCAGGCTCGTGGTATCCAGTCGAACGGCATCCGGTGCCGCCCGCAGGGGCGAGAGCGCCCGGGACGCGTCCGCGTGGTCGCGCGCGCGCAGTCGGCTCGCCTCGCGGCCGATCGCCTCCCCCGAGGGTTCCTCGCCGCGTTCGAGCAGCCGTCGCCGGGCCCGCTCTTCGGGAGCGGCCACCAGAAAGACCTTGAGGTCGGCCCGCGGGAACACCACCGTCCCGATGTCGCGCCCATCGCAGACGACGTCGCGGCGGAGCGCCTCGCGCCGCACGATCTGCGTGACGCGCTCGCGCACCGGCGCGCGAGAGGAGAGGGCGGAGGCGAGCGCCGTGACCTCCGGTTCGCGGAGCGCCGCACCGGGCCGGACGCTTCCCACGCGGGCGTCGTAGCCCTCCGGTCCCGGAACCAGCTCGAGCTCCAGGTCGGCCACCCGGCGCTCCAGGGCCGGGGCGGTGAGCTGGCGGGCGGCGTCGGGATCGGCCGCCCAACCCGCCTCGCGCGCCCCCCAGGCGACGGCCCGGTACAGGAGCCCGGAGTTCAGGTGCTCGTACCCCAGGCGGTCCGCGATGCGGCGGGCCGTGGTACTCTTGCCGGAGGCCGCCGGCCCGTCGATGGCGATGACGCTCGGGCTCACCCTCCCTCCCCCGTCAGGCGCCGCAGATCGTCCCAGAATCCGGGATAGGACACCCCGACGCAGGCGGGATCGTCGACGCGGACTCGCGCGTTCGGGTGCGCCGACAGGGCCCCGAACGCCATGGAGATGCGGTGATCGCCCCCCGTCACCGCCACGCCAGTCAGGGTCCCGGCGCTTCCGGAGATCTCGAGTCCGTCCTCCCGTTCCCGGCAAGCCACGCCCAGGGCCTCCAGGTTCGTGGCCAGGAGGGCCAGGCGGTCGCTCTCCTTCACTCGCAGCTCCGCGGCCCCGCGAATGGAGGTCGTGCCCCGGGCCCGGGCGGCGAGCACGGCGAGCAGCGGAAGCTCGTCCAGGAGACCCGGGACCTCCACGGGCTCGATCTCCGTGCCGGTGAGCTCGCCGGGCTCGACGAACAGGTCGCCGACCGGCTCGCCCGCCTCCTCTCCCGTCGCCCGGCTGTCGATCACGGCGCCCATCCTGCGGAGCACGTCCAGATAGCCGGTCCGGGTGGGGTTGAGGCCCACGCCCTCGATCCGGAGGGGACGCCCGGCCAGCAGGGCGGCCCCGACCAGGAAGGCCGCCGACGACGCGTCGCCCGGGACCCGCAGGCGCAGGGAACGAAGCGCCGGAGGCTCATCCCCCGGATCGAAGAGCGCCCGGGCCCCCTCCTCCCCGCAGGGACCGAACTCGATCGGCGCTCCCATCGCCGCCATCAGGCGCTCCGTGTGGTCGCGCGACCGGCCCGGCTCGATCACCTCTACCCGGGTGCCGGACGTGAGGCCGGCGAGGAGGAGGCTGGACTTCACCTGAGCGCTCGCCACGCGCGGGCGATGACGCAACGGGCGAAGGCTCCCGCTCGCTCGCGCCCGAAGCGCCACCGGGAGCCGATCCCGCTCCCCGAGGTACGCGATCCGCGCTCCCATGGCCTGGAGGGGATACACCACCCGGTCCATCGGCCGCCGTCGCAGGGAGGCGTCTCCGTCGAGCACGGTCTCGAGGCCGAGACCGGCTACGAGGCCGGCCAGGAGCCGAGCCGTCGTTCCGCTGTTGCCACAATCCAGGGAGCCTGCGACACCGTGCCATGAGGTGCTCCCTCCCAGCCGTACCTCCTCGTCCCACCCGGACGGGATCTCCGCGCCGAGCTCGCGCAGGGCCGCGGCGGTGGAGCGAACGTCGGCGGCATCGAGAAGGCCCTCGACCCGGGAGTCCACCCGGGCCAGCCCGGCGAGCACGAGCACCCGGTGGGATATGGACTTGTCCCCCGGCACGCGGAGGACGAGGCTCACGGCGTGGCGCCCCGGCGGTGCGTCGTCGCCTCCCCGGAGGTGGGATCCTCCCCGACCGGTCCATCGCGCAACGCGACCTCGATCACGCTCCCGTCCTCGGCGGCCACCACCTCCGGGAACAGCTCGGCCGCCTCGGCCCGCAGCCGGTGAGATTGCTCCGAGTACCGGGCGCTGAAGTGCGTGAGCGCGAGGCGGAGCGCCCCGGCACGGACCGCCACCTCCGCCGCCTCCCGCGCCGTCGAGTGACCCGTGTCTCGCGCCCGCTGGCGCTCGGCCTCCCCGAACGTCGCCTCGTGCACGAGCAGGTCCGCGGCACGGGCCGACTCGACGACCCGCTCCGAGGGCCGCGTGTCCCCGGAGTACACGAGCCGTCGACCCGGTCGCGCGGGCCCGACCACGCCCGCGGGCTCCACCCGGCTCCCATCCGGAAGGGTCACCGCCTCACCGCGGTGCAGCTTCCCGAACAGCGGCCCTTCCGGCACGCCCAGCTCCCTCGCCCTCCGGGGGTCGAATCGGCCCAGGCGGTCGTCCTCCACCAGCGCCAGCCCCATCGAGTCCCGCGTGTGGTGCGTCGGGATCGTCTCGATCTTAAACCCGTCGAAGCGCACGGACTCGGAGGGCGGAAGCTCCCGCACGGCGACCGGGAAGGACAGCCGGTCTCCGCCCAGCTCCACCAGCTCGCGGAGCCGGGGTCCGCTGTCGGGCGGACCCCAGACCACGACCGCCTCGGTCCGCCCCTGGAGGCTCATGGTGCACAGGAGACCCGTGATACCCAGGCAGTGATCGGCGTGGAGGTGCGTGATGAAGATGTCTCGGAAGCCGAAGCCGACGCCGAACCTCATCATCTGGCGCTGGGTCCCCTCCCCACAGTCGAAGAGGAACGCGTGGCCCTCGCGCTCCACGTACAGGGCGGAGACGTTGCGGCGAACGGTCGGCCGCGCCGACGCGGTGCCCAGGAAGGTGACACGGAGCACGCCTCAGCGCTCCCGGCCCCGGGTCTTCTGCGCGGTCCCGATGCGGTCCACCGTGTCGCGGAAGACGGCCACGGTCCGCTCCCAGTCCTCCCGGAGGTCGTCGAAGCCCGGGCTCGACGCTCCCCGTGCACCGGCATCGACCGGTCCCTCTTCTCGGTTGGCCGGCGGGCCTTCCGCGCGCGCCTCCCGGGCTAGCCGCCGGGCCGCCTCGCCGAAGGCCGAGCGGTACTCCACCAGCGCCTGCCGGAGGCGTTGTCCCGTGGCCCGCACCTGGTCCACCGCGGCCGCCCCCCCGGCCTTCCGAACGGGCCCCGTGCTCGTCACCCGGCTTCCGGCTCGCCCGCTTCGCCCGCGCGGGTCTCGGCGGCCGCGTCGGATCCCCCGGAGCCGGCGCCCCACTCCGACCTCGCCTTCGCCGCGGCCTCGCGCAGCACTTCGATCGGCGCGGCGCCCACCACCTTGAAGCGCCCGAACAGGAAGGTGGGCGTGCCCGCCACGTCGTAGCGCTCGGCCTCGGCGGACGCTCGTCGGAGCTCATCCTCGTAGCGTCCATCCTCGAGCGCCGCCTCCAGGGCCTCGCGGTCCAGGTGTCCGGCCGTCACATCGAGAAGGACCTCACGCTCTCCCACGTTGCGGCCGTCCACGAAGTACGCCCGGAAGAGCGCTTCCTGCACGCCCCGGAAGGCATCCGGTCCCAGGTCGCGCGCGAATTCCGCCGCCTGAAGCGCCTGATGGGAGTTGGCCACGAAGTCAGGCAACCGGAACGGGAGATCCAGTTCGGCCGCCATCCCCTCGAGCGTCGACGCCATGCCCGCCCACTCGTCCGGCGGATACCCGGCCTCCCGGACCGCGAGGCCGGCGGCCGGCACCGCGGGGTGGATCTCGAAGGGGCGCCAGTGCACCGTCAGCGGCTCGTCCCGCTGCAGGCGGCGAAGCCGCTCGGCCGCGATGTAGGAGAACGGACACACGTAGTCGCCGTACACGAACACGGTGACCGATCCCGGACCGCGGCCGCGCGGACCCGCGATCGACGGGTCCTCAGCCATCCGCGCTGTCGTCCCCGACCGGGTGAGGAGCCAGCGCCTCGCGGAGATGCGCGCACAGCACCTCATCCTCCAGGGCTCCGGCGTGTCCGTCCTCGACCTCGACGCGGGCGGATGGGCCATCCAGGGCCGTGAACAGGAGGCCGGTGAGCCCCGCCGCCACGCCTTCGCCGGCCCAGACGGGCCCCCGGCTCTGGACCAGCCACGTGCGACCCTCCGGACCCGTGATGCGACGCTCGGTGGATGTGAGGCCGGCGCCGTCGGTCGACCGGGACACGAGCTCGGCGTCCGCCAGCGAATCGATCTCCGAGCCGGGCTCGAGCAGGACGCGTCGGTCTCGCCGGTCGTCCGCGGCAGGCCCGGCGGAGTCGAGCGCGACGAGGTAGAGCACGCCCCAGCCGCTTCGGCCCCTCCAGGCCTCCGAGGCCCGCCAGCGCCCGTGTGCGGTCCGAATCTCCCGCGCCACGCGCGGCTCCCCGTCCCCGACCATCAGGCGTACACTCCCACCGCGGCGTCGGCCGGTTCGGGCATGCGACCGGAGCGACTCTCCAGCGCGTCGCGGGCCGCCGACTCGATCTCCTCCGTGACCTCCTCCTCGACCCGTGCGAGGACCCGCCGGTTGCGGGCTGCCGGCGTCTCGGGCTCCACCTCCGGGCTGGAGCCGTCGTCCGCGGACCCGGCCGCCCCGGAGGACACGACGACCGCGAGGTCGCGGCCGTCGCGAGCCAGGTACTCCTCGTACAGCCCGATCGGATCCCGCCGGCCCCACTCCTCGAACAGTCGCGCCGGGAAGGTCGCTCGGGCTTCCCGGACGTCGTGGGTCGCGTGGCCCCCCATCCGGAACGTGGTCGCCTCGATGAGCACCGGGCCGTCGCCGGCCGTGCAGCGGGCCCGGGCCACGCGGACGGCCGCGTACATGTCGAGCACGTGATTGCCATCGGCCCGCAGGAGGGTCGCGCCGTAGGCCCGTCCCCAGTCCGAGAAGTCCGGCGCGAGCTGGTGCTGGTCCAGCCGTGTCCCCAACGCCACCTGGTTGTTCTGGATCACGATGATGGCCGGAAGCTTCATCACCGCCGCGAAGTTCAGGGCCTCGTGCACCTCGCCGTTCTTCGTGGCGCCGTCGCCCACCCAGGTCAGGGTCACGCGGTCCTCGCCCCGGCGTCGGAAGGCGAGCGCGAAGCCGTTCATCACGGGGGCGAGGCCACCCACCATGCTGATCGGCGTCACGATGCCGTGTCGCAGGTCGCCGACGTGGAGGTCACGGCCATGGGTCGGAGAGTCCGCGGTCGCCAGGTAACCGCGGAGCATGTCCGAGACGGGCATGCCCATCTCGTGACAGGCGCCGTTGTTGCGGATCATCGGCCCGACGAAGTCGCCTTCCCGCCCCTGCCGCCTGAGGGCGTGGACGGCGCCGATCGTGACCGCCTCCTCGCCGGTGCCGAGCCATGCCTTGGAGATCACGCCCTGCTTGACCCACCGCTGGAGCATGATGTCGTGCAGACGGAAACGGAGGAGCCCCCGGTACAGGTCCAGCCTCTCGGCCGGGTCCAGGCTCTCGATGACGGACTCGCGCTCGGGGTCCCGGTGGATCCGCGCGCGATAGGCCTCGAGCAGAGCCTCGTCGGGCTGCCACTGGACGTACTCGGGTGGATCGAAGGCGGCGTAACGCTTCAAAGCTGGCTCTCCTCGCGCGGGCCGCCGACGCCCGCGCGCCGCCGGCCCGCCCTGCTCCGTTGGCGGTCCGGGACGGGCCTGTTATCCTACAGGGCCACTCGGTCGCGGTCCAGACGGGGAGCGCCGGCCGCCGTGGCCGTCGAGTCCCGCGCCATAGAGGACCGGCAGCCTCCACGACCCCAGGAGCGAGACCAGAGCAGCATGCGGGAAGCGCAGACTCTCCCTGCTGGGGAGGAGCCATCCCATCCTCCGCCCGGGGATGCGCCCCGGGGCGAAGGCGAGCGTGTGCGGCGGGCGAGTGCGCGGGCCGAGCCCCAGACGGGTCTCACCCTTCCCCGCGGGGCGCTCCGATGGGGCATCACAGGCTTCGTGGTGGCCTCGCTGCTCGGCTTCGGCGTGCTGTTCTTCCTCTCCGAGGACCTCGGGGCGAGCCTCTCCGCCTTCCAGCGCTTCGACCCTAGATGGGGCCTGGTGTGCCTCGGGCTCGCCTCGATGGACTGGTTCGGCGGCGGGGTCCGGGTGTGGGTCCTCCTCAAGCCCCTCGACATCCGAGTCTCATACTGGAAGTGCGTGGAGATCTCCGGCGCGACCGCCGCGCTGGCCTACCTGACGCCGTCGGGCGCGGGCGGCGGGCCGGCCCACCTCTACGGCCTCGTGAGAGAGGGCGTGTCGGTCGGGCGAGCCGCGGCCAGCAACTTCGCCAGCTTCCTGGTGAACATCACCTTTCTGTCCACCGCGGGCCTGTGCGCCTGGTTCTTCGGGGCCTCTTCGACGATCGAGAACCTGCGCCTCCCGGTGGCCCACATTTCGGCGGCGCGCATGTTCGAGTGGACGGCCGGCGGCTTCGCCGTCGTCGTGGCCCTGATCGTCGTGTTCGCCTTCAATCCGCGCCCGCTCCGAGGCTGGCTGGTGAGGATGTTCGGGACCGGCCGGAGGATGCGGATCTTCCTGCGCTGGATTCACGAGCTCCACGCCAGCCTGCTCATCTACGTGCGCAAGGGCAAGCTCGCCCTCCTGGTGGCCACCCTCTCGGGCACGCTCCACTTCGGGGGACGCTTCCTCCTGGGCTGGGCGGTCCTGCGGGGCTTCGGAATCCACGCCGGCTTCATCCAGGTCGTCACCATCCACGTCATGTTGCAGTTCCTGCTGACCTTCATGCCTACGCCCGGCGGAACGGGCGTGGGCGAGGTCCTCGCCCCCGCTCTCATGAAGCCGTTCCTCCCGGCTTCTCTGCTGGTGGCCTACACGGCCCTGTGGCGGGTCTTCCTGACCTACCTGACCGTGCTGGTGGGGGGGGCGCTCCTCATGCGCTGGGTCGGCGCCGACCACCGACGAGCGGCCCCCCCTTCGCGACCGTCCTGAACGAGTAGCGCAGCCTGCTGCAACCTCTCGCATTCCACATGTCGCACGGGGACGACACCGCGGCCCGGAGCGGCGCTTCGGACGGTTCATGCTACTGACACTCAACATGCATTGCGACAACTGGTTACACAGGCGCGACCTCGATCCTGGGCCCGGTATCGGGCTTGCGCGGGACGGTGGCGAGATTCTGGAATATGTCTCGAGACGTCACCCAGGATGAGGGCAGGCCTTTCGCAGCGGGACCTCAGTCGATGAGCCGGACCACCGTCGCACCCTTCTCGGAGCTGAAGAGCCACGTCAGGGACTGGCGCTATGCGACCCTGTCGGCCGAGGAGCGTCGTGACCTGCGGCGCCGGAAGCTGGGCGCCATCGTGCGCGAGGCCGGACTGTACGTTCCCCTCTACCGGGAGACGTTCCGGGCCGCCGGTGTGCGGCCGGACGACATCCGGTCCGTCGCCGACCTCCCCCGTCTTCCGCTCCTTCGGAGGGCCGACCTCGCGGCCGCATCCGAGGCCGAGCGCCTCAGCGAGCGCGCGGTCGCCGGCGAGCTGCGCAGCGAGCGGAGCAGCGGCTCGACCGGACGCCCCCTCACCGTGCGCTTCGAGCAGAGCACCCGCCGTGCGCGGGACCTTCGCTTCCTGCGCGCCTTGCGGCGGGTCGGATACCGACCCGGCCGGCGTGTGCTCCTGGTGACCGAGCGTCAGGGCAGCGGGTGGCAGCGTCGCCTGGGGTGGGCCCGCTTCCCCCTGGAAGAGCCCCCCGAGCGCCTGGCTCGGGCGATCGCCGAGTCCAGGCCGCACCTCGTGTACGGCTGCGTCACGCCCCTGAGGCTCCTTTCCGAGTGGATGCGAGCCGCCGGCTGGACTCCCCCTCCGCTGGCGGCGGTCGTGACCACCGCCGAGCTCCTCGATCCGCGCACGCGGCTGCGACTGCGAGCCGGCCTCGGCTGCTCGGTCTTCGACTTCTACGGGCTGAGCGAGGTGGGGCTCGTGGCATTCGAGACTCCGCAGGAGCAGGGATACCGCATCGCGGAGGAGTCGATGGTCGTCGAGCTCCTCCCGGCGGACGCCGCGCCCGACCTGTTCCGCATCGTGGTGACCGACCTCGAGGCGCGAGCGATGCCCTTCCTCCGCTACGACACGGGCGATCTGGCCCGAATCGACGAGTCCGGCCGGATCCGCCACGTCGAGGGCCGCGAGGTGGACTGCCTCCGCCTGCCCGACGGGCGCCGTCTCAGTCCCTACGCCGTCACCCGCGCGCTGGAGGGGGTGGCGGGTCTGGGCCGGTACCGGGTGGTGCAGACCGATCCGCAGCGCGTCCGGGTCGAGGCCAGCCCGGAGCCCGGCTCCGAGAGCGCGGCCGCCCTGGCCACGGGCGTGGAGTGGGCGCTCCGCCCCGTCCTGGGCCGCGATGTCGAGCTGCGCGTGCAGGCGGCGGCAAACGGCTCCGCAGCGGATCCGCGCGGCGCGCGGGTGGTCGAGTGCCGCGTGGGCGCGGGGAGCGGAGGGACGCCATGAGGCTCCTCACCGTCTCCATGGAGTACCCTCCGATCGGGGGCGGAGGCGCGCCCGTGGTCCAGGGCCTGGCCATGGCGCTCACCGCCCGGGGCCACGAGATCGACGTGGTCACCGCACGCATGTCGGACCTGCCCGCCTTCGAGCGCGTGAACGGCCACGTGGTCCACCGGGTCCGCTCCTACCGGCGGCAGCGCTCCCAGGCGGGCGCGCTCGAGCTGGCCACCTACGTTCCGCCGGCCCTCCGGAAGGTCGGGCAGCTCCTGCACGCCAAGAGCTACGACCTGATGCACGTCCACTTCGCGGTGCCCTCGGGCGCCGTGGCCTATCCGGCCTGGCGCTGGACCGGCGTCCCCTACGTCCTCACCCTGCACGGGTCGGACGTGCCGGGCTACAATCCCGACCGTTTCGACCGGGTGCACGGTCTCATTCGACCGGCCTGGAAGCGCATCGTGGATGGGGCGGCGGCCGTGGTCTCCCCGACCCACTACCTGGCCGGGCTCTTCCACATGCACGCCCCGCGCGTGCCGGTCGAGGTCATCCCGAACGGATTCGACCGGCCGCTCGCCGACGATCCGGTCCACAAGGAGAGCCGAATCCTCGTCGTCTCGCGCCTGTTCGAGCGCAAGGGCGTCCATCACCTTCTCGACGCGATTCGCGACCTCGACACCGACTGGGAGATCGTGGTCGCGGGCGACGGTCCCGAGCGCGAGAGCCTGGAGCGACGCGCCGCCAAGATCCGACCGGACGTTCACTTCGTGGGCCAGCTTCCACACGATGAGGTGCTGAGCCTGTACCGCTCCTCGCGCATCTTCGTCTTTCCCTCGCTGCAGGAGAACTTCCCGATGGTCCTGCTGGAGGCCATGTGGGCGGGATGCGCGATCATCACGACCACCGCGGACGGCTGCGTCGAGGTCGTCGGCGACGCGGCGCTCCGCACGACGCCGGCCGATCCGCCCGCGATCCGGGCCGCCCTGGACCGCCTCCTGGCCTCACCGGAGCTGGTCTGCCGGCTCTCCCACCGCGCACAGCAGCGGGTTTGCGAGTTCGCATGGCCCAGGATCGCCGCGCGCTACGAAGCCTGCTTCGGCGAGGTGCTCGCGCGCCGATGACCGCGACGGCACCGGCTGGACCGGGATCGGTGGAGGGTCTCGGCGCCGGTCGCGATCCGGATCCGTCGGCTCTCGCGTCCGGTCGCCGGGGCGGTCGGCTGCTGGGGCAGCTCCGTCGCGTGCTCGGCGAGAGACTGCGGTCGCTCCCGGGCGCTCTGTCGCAGCTCGAGACCACGGCCGCGCGGCTGCGCGGCGCCGACCCGGAGTCGGGCCGTGCGCTGACCGTGCTCTACGTGGGCGGAGGCCGGGACCTGGATTACGTGCGGGACCTGGCGTTCGGGTCCTCGTCCGTGGAGACCGGGGTGCTCGGGCGCGGGAGCACGCCGCTCTCCATCCGGCGCCATCTCCGCCGACACGCGACGGGAGCCGATGTCGTGGTCGTGGACACCCTTTTCCCGGCCGAGCGTCTGCTGGTACCGGGCGCGTACCACCGCGTCCCGCGCTGGGTCAAGCAGAGCCTTCCGGTGGCCGGTGCGGCCGGGAAGGCCGGAAGCGGCGCCCGGGCGTGGGCCCGCCGCGTCATCCGCCGGCACGGCTACCGCATCGCGCTGGAGGCGACGGACGAAGCGCGCCTTCGCTTCTACCGGGAGCTGTACCGACCCTACCTCGTGGCCCGCTTCGGCGAGGCCGCGATCCTGGTGGACGAGGATCGCTTTCTCCGCGAAGCCGCTTCGGGGGCGATCCTCCGTCTCCACGTGGAGGGCGAGGTCCTGGCGGGGGTGCTCCTCCGGCCCGCCGGCGACGAGCTCCAGATCGTGTGGTTCGGCGCCCGGCCCGATGCGGCGCAGCGCGGCTTCGGGGGCCTCGCCGACGCCCTCGACTACGCCGCGCTTGGGCTGGCCCGGCGGGGCGGCTTCGCCCGACTCCACTTCGGGGCCAGCCGCCCCAGTCTGGAGGACGGCATCCTCCAGTACAAGCTCAAGTGGGGCACGGAGATACATCCTGGCCACCTGCCCACCTCCGACCTGCGCTTCGGCTACGACCCCGGGTCCGCGGCGGCCGGCGCCTTCCTGCGTCGCGCCCGACTGCTCGAGCGCCGCGACGGCGAGCTGCGCGAGATCCGGCCCGACCGAGGAGGCGCCGCGTGACCCGGCGAGCCGGATGGCTCCGGAACGTGCTCGCCACCTACGGGGGAGCCGGCCTCGACGCGGTCGTGCTCGTCCTGCTCACCCCGTTCGTCGTCCACCACCTCGGGGTGACGGCCTACGGGCTGTGGGTGCTCGGGCACTCGGTCACCTACTACCTGGGCCTGCTCGACCTCGGGCTGCACCAGACCCTGGTCAAGACGGTCGCCGAGCGCTCGGACCCCGGGGCGCCGGAATCCCTGCGGCCGGTCATCGACACGACCTTCGCCTCTTTCGCGGTCGCCGGCCTGGTCGCGCTGGTCCTCACGCTCCTGCTCGCCTACCTCACGCCGGACCTGTTCCACGTCTCGGCGGTCGACGTGCGCACCTTCCGTATCGTGCTCCTGCTCCTGGGCATCGACTGCATGATCAGCTTCCCCGCGTCGGTGTTCGACGCGCTCCTGGAGGGCTGCGAGCGCTTCGACGTCATGAACGCCGTGTCCGCGGCATTCACGCTCCTGCGAGCCGCCGCGACCGTCGTCCTCCTCGCGCTGGGGCACGGCATCGTGGCGCTGGCCGTCCTGGAGGTGGCCAGCGCCTTGCTCGGGGCCATGGTCGACTGGCGAGCGGTCCGCGTCGTGCTCCCGGACGTGCGGGTCGGCCTCGCTCACGCCGGTCGAGGGGCGTGGAGCGAGATGCGGGACTTCACGCTGTGGCTGTCCGCCAACGAGGTGCTCCAGGCGGGGGGGGAGCACCTGGACCGGATCCTGGTCGCCGGATTCCTGTCGGTGGCCGTGGTCACGCCCTTCTCGCTCGCTGCGACGCTGGCCGCCGCGAGCCTGTGGATCATCGCTCCGGCCAGCGAGGTGCTGTTTCCCATCGCGGCCCGCTACCGGGGCCGGGGGGACGAGAGCGGGCTCCGCACGCTGCTGCTCCGGGGAACCAAGGGCTTCGTGTCGGCGGCGCTCCCGGTGGCCCTCGTGGTGGCCTTCTTCGGCGATCGCATCCTGGACCTGTGGGTGGGCGAACCCTTCACCCGCCTGCCGGACGCGGTCGTGCCGGTGCTGGCGGGGAGCCTGTTCGTGACCGTCTTCTTCTCGGCCGCCTCCACCATTCTGGTGGCGCTCGAGAAGCTCAAGCCGCTGTTCGTGCTGTCCCTGGCCGAGGGTGTGCTGACGGTGGCCTTCGCCCTCCTCCTGGTGGGACCGCTCGGCCTGGTGGGGATCGCGATCGCCTTCGCCGCGGCCAGCGCCGTGATCACGCTCGGCGCGGCCACGCCGTACGTCTGCCGGGTGCTGGCCGTGGCACCCGCGACCCTCCTGGGGGAGGGCCTTCTGCGGCCTCTCGTGGCCGCGGCACCGGCGGCCGCCGTGGCCTGGTGGCTGGCCGGGGCGCATCCTCCCACGACCTGGCCCGGGCTCGTGCTGGTGTGCGCCGTGGTGGGCGTGGCCTATCTCATCCCCCTGCTGGCCATCGGGCTCACGCGCGTGGAGCGAGCGGTGATCGCGCGGGAAGCGCGCCGGAGGCTCGCGTGACCCGCGCCATGACGGATCCGTGGGTCCGCTCGAGAGAGGGAGCCTACGTGTACGTGCGCGAGCTGGAGTGGACGGACCTCGACTCGCTGGTCGCCATCGAGGCCGCGAGTCACCCGCCGGAGATCCGGGACGGACGCGAGATGTTCGACACGATGCTGGGCTCGGCGTGGGACACGTGGCCGCTGCCGCTCGGGCGAGGAGTCCCGGGCCGGCGCCCCATTCGCCTCGGCCTCGTCCAGAACGAGCGCCTGACCGGTTACCTGCTGGCGCGCTCGTGCGAGGCCGACGGCCGTCCGTTCGTGCACATCGACGACCTGGCCTTGCTGCCGGAGACGCGCCGCCACCTGGCGCGGCTCATCGACGGCTTCGTGCGACAGTACCTGCGGTTCAGGGACGCGGGCGCCCCGATCATCGCGCACGGCTTCGAGACCGAGATGACGCTGTGGAAGCGACATCGACGCCTGTTCCGGCACCTGGGTGCCGAGCTGAGCGAGCCCGAGCTCGTGGACCGGACGGGGGACGGCGAGCCGGTGTACCGGGTGCGCTGGGAGCCCCGGCCGGACGCCCGCTGGATGGAGCGCGGCTCCGCGGCGGACGGGGGCGCCCGACGAGTGGGCCCCGAGCCGGTGGGAGCCTTCACCCGGGGTGGCATCGAGTTCGAGGCCGCCGTGGCCCGCACGGTCGGCGCGTGGAGCGCCCTCGAGCAGGAGTGGCGAGGACTGGCGGCCCGTGTCCCCGAACTCACGGCCTTCGAGACCTTCGACTTCCTCCGTCTTTGGTGGGACCAGTACGGGATCTCGAGCAGGCCACAGGTGCTGACCCTGCGTCGCGAGGGCGTGCTGGCCGCGATCGCGCCCCTGGCGATCTACCCCGAGGAGTTCGGCGGACGCACGGTCCGGGAGCTGGGCTTCATGGGGAGTCGCTGGGAGGCCGACCGACCACGTCTCCTGGTGGCCGACGATCCTTTCGCCGCGGGCCAGGCTCTCGCGGCGGCGCTGGTCGAGCTCCGCGAGGAGTGGGACGTGCTCTACCTGTACGAGCAGGCGCCGGACTCCCCCGCCCTGCTCGGGCTGGTCGCCGGCCTCGAGTCGGAGGGCTACCTGATCGGTCGAGGACCCGACAGCGTGTGCCCGTTCATCGACACGCGAGGAGACTGGGCGGAGTTCCTCGGCGGACATTCGAGCAACTTCCGGAAGAACCTGCGCCGGGCCCGGCGGAAGCTGGAGGAGCATGGCGCGCTGGCCTACCGCGTCATGACCTCGCCGGACGAGATGGACGAGGCGTTTCGGCGCTACCTCGACGTCGAGACCCGCAGCTGGAAGGCCGACACGACCATCGGGCTTCACAGCGACGCCATCGCCCGGTCGTTCTACGGAGAGCTGGCCGAGCACCTCGCGCCGGAGGGCGCCTTCCAGTTCCGCTTCCTGGAGGTGGATGGTCGGCCGGCCGCCGGGACGTTCGGCATCGTCCACGATCGGCGCTTCTACTCGCTCAAGATCGCGCACGACGCGGAGTGCGCCCCGGCATCGCCCGGCACGCTGCTCGAGTCGCACGAGCTCCGCGACTGCTTCGAGGGGCCGATCGACGAGTACGACTTCCTGGGCGGCTTCCTCACCAACAAGAGTCGCTGGACCGACCGGGTCCGATCCACGGTGCAGCTGTTTGCCTTCCCCCCGACCCTGCGCTGGCGCCTGTTCCACCTGGACCGTTTCGTCCTGCGCCCGTGGGTCAAGACGATCCTGCGGCGCCACGGGTGGCTGGACCGGGCCCTGGCCCTGCGGGACCGGCTTCGTGGTGAGACCGGGAGCGAGGAAGAGCCATGAGCGGCCTGGCGTGGTGGCTGCGGCGCGATCCGGTGCTCCTCATGCCGGCCGAGCGCTGGGGCGGGAACGGTCGGACGCGGGCCGCCGGTCCCCGGGGCCCTTCCGGTCTCCTCCCATCGGCCGAGCGCCGCTGGCTCACGTTCTCGGGCAGCGCGGCCCTGCACGCCTCGGTGGCCGCCCTCGGCCTCGAGCCCGGAGAGGGCGTCCTGTTCCCCGCCTACAATTGCGGCCACGAGATCGAGCCCTTCCTGCGTCGCGGCCTGTGGGCGACCTTCTATCCCATCGGACGGGACCTGGCGGTCGACGCGGGCGAGGTCGAGCGCCGCATCGGACCGGGCGTACGGGCCGTCCTCGTCACGCACTACTTCGGCTTCCCGCAGGAGCTCTCCCGGCTCCGAAGCGTGTGCGACCGCCGGGGCGTCCTCCTCATCGAGGACTGCGCGCACGCGCTCCTGAGCGCGCGGGACGGCCTGCCCGTGGGTGCCACGGGCGATGCGTGCGTCTTCAGCCTGCGCAAGACACTCCCCCTCCCCGACGGCGGCGCCCTCCTCGTGCGACGCCCCGCGGTCGCCGAGCCCGAGCTCCGCGAGCCACCCGCGCTGCCGGTCCTCCTCAAGCGCCTGGAGCTGGTCAAGAAGAGCCTCCTCCAGGCGTCCAGCCGATCCGGGTGGGCTCTGAGCCGGGCGAGCCTGGCCGGTCTCGCCCCGGCGTTGTGGCTGCGCGACGCGCTCGAGGCGCGACACCCGGGCCGGAGGGCCCTGTGGTTCGATCCCGACTACGAGGAGTTCGACTACCCGTCGGAGGTCCTGACCTGGCGCATGTCGCGGCCGGCGACAGCGGCCCTCGGGCGCGCCGACCCGGCGAGGATCGTCCGGTCGAGGCGCTCGAACTACGCGGCCCTGCTGACCCGGGTGCTGGAGATCCCGGGTGCGGAGCCGCTGTTCCCCGAGCTGCCCGCGGGCGTCTGCCCGCTGTTCTTCCCTCTCCTCGTGGACCAGCCCATGGAGATCGTCCGCCGCCTGCGCGGCGCGGGCATCTCCGCCGCGCCCTGGTGGGAGGAGCCGCATCCCGTCGTGCCGTGGGAGGAGCACCCCGGAGCGGCGGAGCTCAAGCGCCGCGTCGTCGTGCTCCCCGTGCACCAGTTCCTGTCGGCGGGTCACATGGAGAGGGCGGGAGACGCCCTCGGCGCGGCCCTCCGGTGACGGCTCTTGCGCGGCCGGCCCGCCGCATCCTGCTCCTCGGCGGCGACGCGGATGCCAACCTCGGCGACCGCGCCATCCTCTCGGCGCTGTGCTCCCGGCTCCAGCACCTCATCCCGGGGGTCGAGCTGGTCGTCGTGAGCTCCGACCCGGAGCGAGCGCGGCGGTACTACGGCGCACGGGCGGTGCGGCCCGGCGCCACCGCCGTAGCGGAGCTCATGCGCGAGGCGCGCCGGGCGGACCTCACCCTGGTGGGAGGAGGCGGCCTGTTCCAGGACGATGACAGCCGGCTGAAGATGCCGTACTGGGGCCTGCGCGTGGCCGCCCTGCGCGCCGCCGGCGCGCGGCTGGTGGGCTTCTCCGTCGGCGCCGGTCCCCTCGAGCACCCGGAGAGCCACGTGTTCGCGCGGCTCGCCCTCGCCTGTCTCGAGTCGTGCTCCGTTCGGGACGAGGAGGCGAGGCGGACGCTGGCGGGGCTCTCGACCCGGGCGCCGGAGTTGGTTCCCGACCCGGCCTTCATGCTGGAAGCCACCGACCCGGCGCGCGCCCTGGAGGTCCTGGCCTCCGCCGGCGTCCCGTGCGACGGCCGCCCCCTCCTTGGGGTGGCCGCGCGGCGGTGGTTCCACGTGCGCTCGGGCTTCGTCCCGCACCGGGTGGCGTGGCGCCTCGGGCGCCGCCGGCTGCCGGGCGCCGGTGCCCGCGAGATCCTGTACGACCGGCTGGCGGCGGCGCTCGACGCGGCCGCTTGCGAGCTCGGGGCGCACGTGCTCTTCCTCCCCACCTACACGGTGCCGCACGAGGCCGACGATGCGGCCTGCGAGGCGGTCGCCTCACGCATGAAGGCCGCCGACCGCTCCATGCTCGTGCTCGAGGACCCGTGCCTGTATCGAGCCGTGGCGGGACGACTGGCCGTCATGCTCGGCATCCGCATGCACCCGCTCATCCTGGCGGCCGGAATGGGCACGCCGGTGGTGGGCCTGGCATACAACCAGAAGTTCTTCGGTGTGTTCGACCTGCTGGGCGAGACCGACGTCCTGCCGGTGCAGGCCGTGGTCGAGCGGGACGTGTCCGCGGACCTGGCCCGGCGGCTGGTAGCCGCCGCCGGCCGGGACCGGAGCGCCCTCCGCGAGAGGAGCCGGCAACTGGCGAGCCGCACCGAGTCCGCCCTGCGTGCCGTGATCTCCTGAGAGCCGGGACCGGCTCGGCCCCCTCGGTGGCGTCGGTCGGTCCCGGCGCCTGGCCGGGGGCGTGCCAGAAGGGGCAGCACCCGTCGCCGGGGGTTCCCAACGAGCGGGAGGCAGCGTGAAGATCGAGGTTCCGGAGTACCCTGTCGCGGACCACCTCCGCCTGGACCCGGCGGGCTGCGTCTTCCTCGTGGTCGACATGCAGAACGACTTCGCCCGAGAGGGAGGCGCGCTCCACAACCCGGCCGCGGAGCGGACCATTCCGCTCCTGGCGCGCCTGGTCGGGCGCGCCCGCGCTGCCGGCGTCCCGGTCTGGTACACTCAGGACACGCACTATCCGGGGGACCCGGAATGGGAGGTCTGGGGCAGGCACGTCGAGCGAGGGACCCCCGGTTGGGAGATCGTGCGCGAGCTGACCCCGGAGCCGGGCGACCGCGTGTTCGAGAAGACCCGCTACGACGGGTTCTACGGGACGGACCTGGACCAGGCCCTTAGGGTGCACGGCCGGAGCTGCCTGGTGATCGCCGGGACGGTGGCCAACATCTGCGTCCACTACACGGCCGCGAGCGCCGGCCTGCGCTACTACGACGTGGTGCATCCGGTGGAAGCGGTGAGCGCCCTCACCGAATTCGACCGGCACGCCTCCTTCCGGCAGGCGACCTGGCTCTTCGGAGCGCGGCTCGTCCACGCGGAGGGCCTCGCCTTCGGCGCCGGCGAGATGAACCGACCGACCGACCCCTCGGACCGCGACCCGCGGGGCGCGGCGGCCCACCCCGCGGCCGTCCGTCCCGCCCACGGCCCCCGTCGTCGGCTCAGGAGCCGTCGCCCAACTGCTCGCGGATGCGCTCCGGCACGCTCGGATCACGCAGCGTCGTGGTGTCGCCCAGCTTCTCTTCGTTCGAGATGTTCTCCAGCAGCCGGCGCATGATCTTGCCGGACCGCGTCTTGGGAAGATCATCCACGAACAGGACGTTAGCCGGACGGGCGAACTTGCCGATCTCGTCCTCGACCGCCCGGACGATCTTGCCCCGGATCGCGTCGCTCGGATCTGCGCCCTCGCGCAGGATCACGTAGACGTCCGGAACGGTGCCCTTCTGTGTATCTCGGCGACCGGCCACGGCCGCCTCGGCCACCTCCTCGACCTGCGCCACGGCACTCTCGAGCTCCATCGTGCCCAGCCGGTGGCCGGCCACGTTCATCACGTCATCCAGGCGGCCGAGGATGCGGAAGTAGCCGTCCTTGGAGACGAAGGCACCGTCGCCGGTCCGGTAGACCCAATCGTGCCAGTCGTCGCTGCTCGTATCCGAGAACGCGGACCAGTACTCCTGTATGAAGCGGTCGTCGTTGTTGTACAGCGTCTGGAGCATCCCCGGCCACGGCCGCGTGATCACGAGGTTTCCGGCCTTGTCGGCCCCGGCGCCGACCTCGTCGCCGTTGTCGTCGAGGAGCGAGGCGTGAATCCCGGGCAGCGGCTTCCCCGCGTGACCGGGCCGCATGTCCTGAATGGCGGGCAGGTTCGAGATGAGGTGGCCGCCCGTCTCCGTCTGCCACCAGGTGTCGACGATGACGGCCTCGCGCTTCCCGATGACCTCGTAGTACCACAGCCAGGCCTTGGGCTGGATCGGCTCGCCCACCGTGGTCATGTGCCGGAAGTGGAAATTGTACTTGTTCGGGTACTGCTCGCCCCACTTCATGAACATGCGCACGGCCGTCGGCGACGTGTGGAAGATGTCGACCCCGTACTTCTCGGCCATCTCCCAGATGCGGCCCTTGTGCGGGTAGTCCGGGGCGCCCTCGTACATGACCGAGGTCGTGCCGAGCGCGAGCGGTCCATACACGATGTAGGAGTGCCCGGTGATCCAGCCGATGTCGGCCGCGCACCAGTAGGTGTCCCCGGGCTTGATGTCGAGCACGTACTTGGACGTACCCGCGGCGTAGGCCAGATACCCGCCGGTCCGGTGCTGCACGCCCTTGGGCGAGCCCGTCGTACCGGAGGTGTACATGAGGAAGAGGATGTCCTCAGCGTCGCGTGAAACGGGCTCGACGGTCTGGCCCTCGTGCTCGGCGAGGAGGTCCGAGAGCAGCACGTCGCGACCCTCGACCAGCTCGGTTCCCTCCCGGAGCCCCTCGTGTCGCGTGCAGACGATGACCTTGTCGACCTCGATGTCGGCCAGCTCGAGGGCCTCGTCCGCCTTGGCCTTGTGGTCGAGGAGCTCGCCCCTGCGGTAGTAGCCGTCGATCGTGACCAGGAAGCGACTCGAAGCGTCGTCGAGCCGGGTGGCCAGCGCCCGGGAAGAGAAACCGGCGAACACGACACTGTGCGGCGCACCGATGCGGGCGCAGGCCAGCATGGCGATGGGCAGCTCCGGCACCATCGGCATGTGCATCGTCACGATGTCGCCTTCCCTCACGCCGATGGCGCGCAAGCCGGCCGCGAACTCGTTCACCCGCCTGTGGAGGTCACGGTAGGTGATGCGCTCGACCTGTCCGTCTTCGCCCTCCCACAGGAGCGCCACCGCGTCCCCCCGGGAATCGAGATGGCGGTCCACGCAGTTGTGACACACGTTGAGCTTTCCGCCCACGAACCACTGGTAGAACGGGGGATCGGAGGCGTCCAGGACTCGGTCCCACCGCCGATCCCAGTCCAGCATCTCCGCGTACTCCACGAAGCCGCCCGGGAAGTCGTCGAAGCGTTCGTAGATGGCGGGATCCTTCACGTTCGCCTGCTGAACGAAACTCCTCGGCGGCGGAAAGGATGCCTGCTCGGAGAGTCGCGCCTCGATCGTCGCCGATTCCCGGTTCGCCATCTCGATGTCTCCTGGTGCTGGGGTCGCTTCAGCCATGCGAACGCTCGTTCCACCGCGCTCCCGACCCGGAGCGGCGGCTCTGTCGCCTCGGCGCTCGTGTGCCGGGGGCGCCGTCGCTCCGCTGCCTCGCCCCGGGAGACGGGCGGTCGTCGGTCGGGCCGAGCTGGAGCGATGATGAAGATGAAGCCATGGGGAGCCCCGCCGGAAGGCCAACCGGGAAGCGCCGCGCGACGGTGGTCCGGGGCCGCAAGTCTCGCACCATGCGACGGTCAGCCGTGCGGGGCGGACCGTTGCGCAGCGAACGTGGCCTCGGCGTCCCGTGCCGAGGCCCGCCCGGCGTGGACCCAGCCGAAGCGGCTGAGAAGAATCCCCGTCAGGAACACGCAGGGTGCGACGACCGGTACGCCGAGCAGCCACAGCACGAATGCGGCGGGCCCGGCCAGCAGACCGCCCACCCTGAGCAGCCCGCCGGACAGGCCTTCACGCAGCGAGCGATCGGCAGGCCCGTGGCGCCCGAGCTCGACCGCGAGGCCCACCAGGCACTCGGCCCCGGACGTGGCGAGCGCGATCGCCAGGAGAGCGGGCCGCTCGAAGCCGAGGATCCACAGCAGAGCCGCCGCCGAGCCCAGCCCGGCGGCCCCGAAATGGATCGGCAGAAGCACCCGGTGGGTGAACCAGGCGGGGATCGCCGTCGCGCCGATCAGGACTCCCGTATACGTGCCCACGACGGCGCCGGTGAAGGCGGCGCCGAGGAGCGAGACCGCGACCAGCACCGAGAGGGGACGCGAGCCACCGCCTCCGGCTACGACGCTCCGCTGGATCGAGGCCAGCACCAGGGCCGCGGTCGAGAAGCCCCCGAACGCGCTCAGGGTCCAGGCGCCCACCGACATCGGAGAGCGGCGCTTGAAAACCCGAAGCATGTGGAGGAAGCGGGCCGGACGCCCGAGGTCGCTGACCAGGAGGAGCGCCGAGGCGCCGGCGCCGAGAGCGGCGATCCACAGACCCACCACGGCCAGCCTCGCCTCGCCCCGTAGGAACCAGGCAGCCGCCGCGATCACGGCCGCCATGCCCGCCGTGCCTCCGACGAAGAAATAGAGGGGGACTTCCCAGGTCCAGACCGGGGGCTTCACGACCGGCTGGCCGTAATAGCCCGGCGTCGCGCCGACGCGCGAGGACGCACCGGAGGACGGTGGGCCCGGGATGGGACCGCCGCGGACGGTGACCCCTCGGCCGGACACACGACCGGTCCGCTCCGCCTCCGCCTGCAGTCGGGCCAGCCGCTCCTCCCGCTCGGCGCCCGCCGGGCCGATCCCGGGTTCCCCGGGCGTTCCGTTCATCTCCAGATCCCGAACGCTACGAGCGAGATCAGCACGGCCGCGAGCGAGGTGGCCAGGGCGGAGGCCCAGGCCGAGCCCAGGTGGATCGTGGGCGCCTCCGGTCTCGGCGGGAGGCCGTAGGCCTCCGGGTCGCCGAGCAGCAGGAAGAAGGCGTGCGCCCCCCGCACGGACGTGTCCCGCGCATCGTAGAGGCGCGCGTCTTCGTAGCCCCGCTCCTGGAGCTCGTGCACCCGAAGGGCGGCGCGCTCCCGGAGCTCGTCGAGCGGCCCGAACTGAATCGACTCCGTGGGACACGCCTTCGCGCACGCCGGCGTGAGGCCGACGGCCTGCCGGTCGTAGCAGAACGTGCACTTGAAGGCTCCACCGGCGCCCGACAGCGGTTCGGGCCGCCGGTCGATGACTCCGAACGGGCATCCCACCACGCACATCCCGCAGCCGTTGCACACGTCGTCCTGGACGTAGACCCCGCCCGTCTCGGTGCGTACGATGGAGCCGGTGGGACACGCCTCGAGGCAACCCGCCTCCTCGCAGTGCTTGCAGACATCGGACACGAACACCCACCGGAACGGGTCCTCCTCGTCCGGATCGAGCGTCATCGGACCCGCCACCTGTGGACCACCCGGGAGGTCCTGCTCGAGAAACTTGACGTGTCGCCAGGTGGAAGCGCCCAGCGCGCCGGTGTTGTCATAGGAATGCCCCGACCAGGTGTAGCCATCGTCGGGGACCCCGTTCCACTCCTTGCAGGCCACTTCACACGCCTTGCAGCCGATGCACACGGTCGGGTCGGTGAAGAAGCCGACCGTGCGACCCTCGCTCACGTAGTCGTGGCGGGCCTGGTTGCCGCTCCGGGTCGTCCCGCCGCTGCTCACGGCCTCCCTCCACCACGGCGGAGCTCTTCCATCCACGCGTCGAGGTCCCGGTCGGAAGGCCGCCGGCCGGGCAGGACCGTGCACAGGGCCACCTTCCCCTCGTGGATGGACACGTTGGGCTCCTCCGAGATGGGGATGAGGTCGTTCGTGACGTCGCCCTTGATCGGACCCACGGGACCCCAGTGAAACGGCATGGCCACCTGGTGGACGGTCTGGTCGCCCAGCTGAATGGGGCGGATGCGACGCGTGGGCAAGGCCCTCGCCTCGACGGCACCACGCAGCGTGGCCACAGTGATCCAGTCCCCCCTTCGAATGCCGAGCCGTTCGGCCAGCTCCGGCGAGAGCTCCACGAACAGCTCGGGCTGGAGCTCGCTCAGGTGCGAGAGCGTCCGGCTCATGCCCCCGCCGGTGTGATGCTCGGTGAGGCGATACGTGGTCAGGATGTACGGGAACCGCGGATCGGCCAGCTCCGCGTACTCGTTGCTCGGCCGGCGCAGCCAGTCGACCGCCGGGTTGTTTTGCTGACCGTACAGGGGGTTCCGCACCGGGGACTCGAGCGACTCGTAGTAGGTGGGCAGCGGACCGTCGGCGAGCCCTTTGGGGACGAACAGCCACCCGAGCCCATCATCGTGCAGGAGGAAGGGCGCATCGCCCGGGTGGGCGTCGGCGCCGGTGGCCCCCTCGGGAGGCCGGTACGAGGGCTTCCTCGTCTTGCTGAAGTCGGGCGTATCGAGACCGGTCCAGCGACCCTCGGCCTCGTCCCACCATACGAGCTTCTTCCGCTCGCTCCACGGACGGCCCGCGGGGTCTGCGCTGGCCCGATTGTAGAGGATGCGCCGGTCGTCCGGCCAGGCGAAGCCCCATCCGTGGCCATACGGTCCGTGCGGATCGCGCTTCAGGGCCCGGTTCACCCCATCGGGACCGTAACAGCCCGAGTAGATCCAGCACCCGCAGGCCGTGGAGCCATCGCCGGCCAGGAAGGGGATCCCGGAGAGCTGGGCGCCGTGATGCGGCCTCCCGGCGTCGTCGGCGTGGAAGACGGCTCCCGCCGGTCCTCCGCTCCGTCGAGCCAGACCCGACACGCCGGTACGTGCCGCCTCGTCCTCGGGGACGCGGCTCTCGCCTTCTCCCCGTGTGGCACCCTCGGCGTCGGAAGCGCGACGCGGATCCGTGTACCAGCCATTGATCTCCGCCAGAACCGACTCCATGAGCGGCTCGCCGTGCCCGTCCTCCGGATACCACCAGTCCAGGGCCCGGAGCGGCTCGTCCCGCGGGTCGTTCGACTCCATCGCTCTCGCGATGAGCCGCTTGGCCAGCTGGTGCGTGAACCAGGCCTCGCTGGTCGCGTCGCCCGGCGGCTCGATCGCCTTCTGCCTCCACTGGAGCATGCGCTGCGTCTGCGTGAACGCGCCCTCCTTCTCCACGTGTCCCGCCGCCGGGAACAGGAAGACCTCGGTCTGGATCTCCGCGGGGTCGAGCTCCCCGCGCCGCACTTCGGGCGAGTCCTCTCGCCAGAAGGTGGCCGGTTCGATCTCGACCAGGTCCCGTACCACCAGCCACTTGAGCCTCGCCAGCGCCCGCCGCTCCAGGCGCGCGTTCTGTGCCCCCACGGAGGGATTCTGTCCCATGATGAACAGGCCTTCCACGTCCCCGTCGGCCATCTCGAGCCAGTACGAGAAGTGCGAGTGGTTGCGGGTCACGCGCGGCAGCCATCGCCAGCCCCACTGGTTCTCCGGCGTGGCGCTTCGTCCGTAGTAGGCCTTGAGGAGACTCACAGTGTAGGCGGGAGTACCGTGCCACAGTCCGCCGCGGCGCCGGTGGTTCGCGTAGTAGCCCTCCAGCGTGTCCTCGCCCTGCCCGGCCCTCGGCATCTTCAGGTAGCCGGGCAGGATGTCGTACAGCGTGGGGATGTCGGTCGAACCCTGGATCGAGGCGTGGCCGCGCAGCGCCAGGATCCCACCTCCCGGCCGGCCCATGTTGCCCAGGAGGAGCTGCAGGATGGCCGCGGTCCGGATGATCTGTACGCCCTTGGAGTGCTGGGTCCAGCCCACGGCGTAGCAGATGGCCGTCGTCCGGTCGGGTCCGGAGGCCGAGGTGACCTCGTCGGCGACGCGCCGGAACAGCTCCGGGGGCACGCCGGCCACGCGCTCGACCATCTCCGGCGTGTAACGGGCGAAGTGGCGCCTCAGGACCTGGAAGACGCAGCGCGGGTGCTGAAGGGTCGCGTCACGTCGCGGCCGATCCGCCTCGTCGCCCTCGTACATCCAGGTCGACGGGTCGTAGCTCCGCGTCCCGGGATCCCACCCGGAGAACAGCCCGTCCAGATCCTCGGTGTCCCGGAAGGTCTCCTTGAGGATGACCGAGGCGTTGGTGAAGTGCTTCACGTAGGGCTCGAAGTAGAGGCCATTCTCGAGAACGTGACGGACCAGACCACCCAGAAAGGCCAGGTCGCCGCCGGCTCGAATCGGCACCCACAGGTCCGCCATGGCGCTGGTCCGAGAGTAACGCGGATCCACGTGGATGACCGTGGCGCCCCGCTCCCGGGCCTTCATCACCCAGCGGAAGCCGACCGGGTGCGCTTCGGCCATCGAGGAGCCCTGGATGAGGATGCAGTCCGCGTTGACCAGGTCCTGCTGGGCCGTGGTGGCGCCGCCGCGACCGAAGGAGGTGCCCAGACCGGGCACCGTGCTACTGTGTCATATGCGGGCCTGGTTCGACACGGCCACCATTCCGAGGCCGGCCGTGAACAGCTTCTTCATCAGGTAGTTCTCTTCGTTGTCGAGCGTGGCGCCGCCCAGGTGACAGATGCCCGTGGTGTGGCGCACCGGCTCCGCTGGCTCGCCCGGCTCCGTGCGATGGGGGTCCCGCGCCGGGAGGTCCGCGGTCGTCTCGACGAAGGTCCGGTGGCGCGACTCCCATACCCGGTCGGCCACCATGTCCATCGCGGTGCCGAGATCGAGCTCCGTCCAGGACGTCGCCCCCGGCGCGCGGTAGCACACGCGCCGGAGCCGGTGCGGGTTCGTGATCAGCTGGTAGGAGGCCGAGCCCTTGGGGCACAGCGTTCCCTCGCTCACGGGGCTGTCGGGATCACCTTCGATGGCCAGCAGCTCCCCGTCGCGGTGGTAGACCAGCTGCCCGCAGCCCACCCCGCAGTAGGGACACACGGATCGGGCCACCTCGCCCTCGACGGTCCGCGCTCTCAGGGACCGGGTCCGGGAGGTCATCGCTCCGCGGTCACGTCCATCGCTTCGACCGAGCAGCTGCGCGAGGACCGGCCATCTCGGAAACGATTCGAACGCCATCGTCATCCCCCGATCTTGCGTGTGAGCTCCGCCGCGGAGTCCCGCGGACCGGCCCGCTCCATCTCCGCCGGAGCCCGAGGTCGATACCCTCCGCCTACGACCCACCTTCGTCGGCTCCGGGCCGATCCGCGAACGGATCCGGCCACGGACCCTCGAAGATCGCCCGGGTCGGGCCGTGTCGAAGGTAGTGGCCCCGGATCCATCCAATGGAACACGTTGCGCAGGGCCCGCGCCACCACCGACCCCTCGTCTCACGATCCTTGCGACGCCGAGCCGGCCCGCGTGAGCGGGCGCGGCACGTGCGGCCCGCGAGCCACCGAGGTCCAGGGTTTCCTTCCCCTCGTCGGATTCGCATCTTCGGTGCCCGGTCGGGAGATGGCCGGTGGGACAGGGGGGTTGGCAGGCGGAGACTCGCCCCGGGGACATACGGTCCCCGGAGCCGTCCGGAGCAGGAGTGAGGAGGCGGAAGGATGACGACGAACACTCAGGTGCGGGAGCCCGGGGATGTTGTCTGGGACGGGCTCATCGCCGGCGCGCTCGGGGCGGTGACGGTCGCCCTCTGGTTCTTGATCCTGGACCTGTCCAAGAGCCGGCCCCTGTACACGCCGTCGCTGCTCGGTCAGGCCGTCCTGCACGGCGTCCAATCGGCCACCCACGGGGTCGAGGTGGAGCCGAGGCTCGTCGCCGTCTACTCCGGCATCCACCTCGGGCTGTTCGCCATCTTCGGTCTGGCGCTGGCCTGGGTGGTTCACCAGTTCAAGCGCACGCCCGTGCTGGGCTTCCTGGCCGTGTTCCTGTTCGTCTTCTTCGAGTACGCCTTCTACGTGTTCGTGCTCGTGTGGGCGCACCCGCTCGCGAGCCAGCTTGCGCAGTGGGCCATCCTGGTCGGCAACTTCCTCGCGGCGGTCGTGATGACCGCCTACTTCCTGATTCGAAATCCGGGGATGCTGGGCGGGAAGTACTCGCCCGATCCAGAGGGCTGATCGCGGCTCCCGGAGGCGGCCCGCGCTCGCGGGCTCCGGGACGCACGTTATTCCGGCGTGGGGCGCGGCCGACCAGGGGGCGTCCGTCCCCCGTCCCTGGCCGCGGCGTGCCTAACCGACGGCGTGCCCGATACCCTGCCCGGCCGCGTAGTGCAGGTAGAGCATCACCATCGACAGGATGATCAGGGCCGCGATCAGGAGCGGCCCGCCGAACAGCCCCGAGAAGAGAGGGCTGTCGAACTTGAGGTGCATGAAGAACAGCACCACGAGCGCGAACTTGCACGCCATCAGCACGAGGAGGATCGGCACCATGACGGCCTGCAACGAGGGCATGAAGAACACCATGACCTCGAGCCCGGTGAGCACGGCCAGGATGGCGGCTACGCCGATGTAGGTCCGATTGCTGGCATGCGGCTCGTCGTGCCGGGCCATGTGCTCGCTAGCGTTCGCTTCCATGCCTCTCTCGCCCCTTGTTCCCGTGGTGTCGCTCGCTCCAGCCGCCCGGGCGCCCGACTCAGGTATGGACGCCCTGCATCAGGTAGATGATCGTGAACAGCACCACCCATACCACGTCCACGAAGTGCCAGTACAGTCCGGCGATCTCGACCGTGAGGGACTTGTCGGGTCCGAGCTTCCCCCGCAGGGACTGCACCCACAGGGTCATGAGCCAGATCACCCCCACCGTTACGTGCGCCCCGTGGAAGCCGGTGAGAACGAAGAAGGTGCTCCCGAACAGGTTCCGACTCAGGCTGAGGCCGCTGTGCGCGAAGTGGGTGAACTCGATCACCTGGCCGCCGAGGAAGATCATCCCCAGGAACGGCGTCAGGAACAGGAAGATCCGGGTCCCCTTCTTCTGGCCGCGCTGCACCGCCGAGAGCGCCAGCACCATCATGAGGCTGCTCATGAGGAGCACGAACGTGGTCACCGAGATGAAGGGCACGCTCAGGAGCTGCCTGGGATAGGGCCCCTGGACGTTGTGTCCGTGGTAGACCAGGTACGTGGTGATCAGCGTGCCGAAGAACATGCACTCGGAGCCGATGAAGGCCCACATGAGCATCTTCCGGCTCGGCTGTCCGGTCGTCGTGTAGTGGTGGTCCAGTACCGCCGCTTCCCCTTGACTCACGATCTCCTCGACGTCGTTTCCGGTCGCGTTCTCTCGGCTCGTCAGCGCTTCAGGTCACCGGTACAGCGGCTGGAAGGACCAGCCGTACGCCGCCACGAACGAGATCCCCACCGACACCGCCACGAGCCACAGGGTCCCCGAGATCGCCGCGATGGCCAGCAGTAGCAGACCGGCCGCCAGCAGGATCGGCCACCCCGAGCCGGGCGGCATCTCGGGTTCTCCCTGAGAAGCCGGCTTGTCGTAACCGTGCTCGTGCCACAGCGGATCCCGGCTGTGCACGGTCGGCAGCATATCGAAGTTGTAGTGGGGCGGCGGCGAAGGGATCGACCACTCCAGGGTGCTGGCATTCCACGGATCGTCTCCGGCCACCTCGCCCGTCTTCAGGCTGCGGAACAGGTTCCACAGGAAGATGGCGATCGACAGCGCCAGGATGAAGGAGCCGATCGTGGCCGTGAGGTTCATGTCGTGGAAGCCGAGCCCCTTCTCGTACGTATACGTCCGGCGCGGCATCCCCTGGAGACCCAGGAAGTGCATCGGGAAGAAGGTGAGGTTGAACCCGATGAGCATGAGCCAGAACTGCCACTTCCCGATCGTCTCCGACATGAGCCGCCCGGTGACCTTCGGATACCAGTAGTACAGGCCCGCCGTGAGCCCGAACACCGAGCCGCCGAACAGCACGTAGTGGAAGTGCGCCACCACGAAGTAACTGTCCGTCTGCTGGAGGTCGGCCGGCGGCGAAGCGTGCATGACCCCGGACAGCCCCCCGATGATGAACATGGCGATGAAGCCGAGGGCGAACAGGAAGGGCGTTCGGAACTTGATCCGACCGCCCCACATCGTCGCGATCCAGTTGAAGATCTTCACTCCGGTCGGTACGGCGATGATCATGGTCGTGGCCGAGAACACCGAGTTCACGATCGGCCCCATCCCCACCGCGAACATGTGGTGGGCCCACACGCCGAAACCGATGAAGGCGATGAGCACACCGGAGAAGACCACAACCGGATAGCCGAACAGGGGCTTCTGGGAGAAGGTCGGAACGACCTCGGAGACGATCCCCATGGCCGGCAGGATCAGGATGTAGACCTCGGGGTGACCGAAGATCCAGAACAGGTGCTGCCACAGGACCACGTCGCCGCCGGCCGCCACGCGATAGAAGTCCGCCCCGAAGAAGCGGTCCAACATGAGCAGAGTGAGGCCGACGGTGATGGCCGGGAAGGCCAGCATCATCAGGAACGACGTCACCAGCGTCATCCAGCTGAACAGCGGCATCCGCATGAGCCTCATGCCGGGCGCGCGCAGGTTCAGGATCGTGATGGCGAAGTTCAGCGACGCGACCAGCGAGGAGAGGCCGAGGAGCTGCAGCCCCAGGAACCAGAAGTCGACCCCGAGACCGGGCGAGTACTGCAGCGAGGTCAGGTTGGCGTAGCCGAACCACCCGCCGTCGGGCGCCTGCCAGAACCAGCTCGAGTAGAGAAACAGGCCCCCGAACAGGAACATCCAGTAGCTGAACGCGTTCAGCCTCGGGAACGCGACGTCCCGCGCCCCGATCTGCAGCGGCACGACGAAGTTGAAGAAAGCGGCCCCCAGCGGCATCACCGCCAGGAAGATCATCGTCGTCCCGTGCATGGTGAACAGCTGGTTGTAGACCTCGGGGCTCACCACGCCGGCGTTGGGCGCCCCCAACTGCAGGCGAATGATGAGCGCCTCGATACCCCCGATGACGAAGAACACCAGGGCCGTGAGACCGTAGAGGATGCCGATCCTCTTGTGATCCACGGTCGTGATCCAGCTCCACACCCCGCCGCCGTACGTTCCCTCGTGGGGGTGGGCCCCGGCCAAGCCGGGATGGAGCGCCGCTTCGCTGGTCGCCATCCGTCTTCCCTACTTCAGGCTCTGGAGATAGGCCACGATCTTCCGGATCTGATCGTCCGGCAGCCGCGGAAGCTTCATCTTCGTGCCCGGCTTCACCGAATCGGGATTGCCGATCCAGTGCATCATGTTCTCGGGAGTGTTCTGGAGCACCGTGGCCACCAGGGTCTTGTGGCTGCCGATATGCGTGAGATCGGGTCCCACCACCCCCTGCGCCTGCGTTCCCCGGACCGTGTGGCAGCTGATGCAGATGCCGTTGGTGAACAGCTGCTTTCCGGCGATCGCCAGGGAGTCGGTGGGCTCGCGGGCGTCCTGCTTCTCCGAGTCGGCCCAGGCATAGAAGCTCGCCGAATCCTGCGCGATGGCCAGGGTCCGCATGAGCGCGTGCTCCTCCCCGCAGAACTCCGCGCACTGCCCCGGATACTCGCCGGCCGAGTCCACGGTGAACCACAGCATGTTCCGGTGTCCCGGGACCACATCCCTCTTCCCCCCGATCCTGGGCACCCAGAAGCTGTGGATGACGTCGGCCGACGTCAGGTTAAGCTGCACCGTCCGACCGACCGGCACGTGGAGCTCGTCGGCCGTGACGACTCCGAGGCTCGGATACCGGAACTCCCACCACCACTGGTGTCCGATCACGTTCACCTGCAGGGCGTCATCGGCCGCCGGCGGTGGATCGTCGACCACGAAGATCGTCCGGATGGTCGGCACGGCGATGAGCACCAGGATCACGGCGGGAGCCAGCGTCCACGCGATCTCGAGCTTGGTGTTGCCGTGCACCGGCTCGGGACGGCCCTCTTCCCCCCGATCCCGGAAGCGGAACACCGCGTACACGAGCAGGCCTTCGACCACCACGAACACCCCGACGGCGAACCAGAAGATTCGTCGGAAGAGGTCGTCGATGCGGTGACCGAAGTCGGAGATGGGATGGAGGGTGGACTGCGGCAGGGCGCCGGTGCACGCCGCAAGACCCAGCACGAGCACCAGCCCGAGCATCCACGCCGATGCTTTCCACGACCACGTCTTCTTCGATGGCATTCGCCCCGCCGCGATCCTGTCCGGTGAGGGATCCTCCCGTGGGGGAAGATTCAAGCACGCGCCACAGTAGAGGGACCTACGGGGGCAGTCAAGCAGGCCGCCGGACGACCCGCGGACCGGATGGACAGAGCGCCGGCCGGTCCGCCCGGCCGGCGCTCCCCGGGAGCGCGGGCACCGCCGGCGCTCCCGGACGCTCGCTCAGTGGGTCGTTTCGTCGATGAGCCGGGTGAAGTTCTCCTTCATCTTTTCGAGCGACGCGGTCCGCACATACATCATGTGGCCGGCCCGGTAGTAGGCCATGTGCACGTGGCCTCGCAGGTCCGCCGGCAGCCGCAGGTGGTCCATCGTGTACTCGGTCGCGAAGAATGGCGTCGCCAGGTCATAGTAGCCGTTGTTCACGAGGACCTGCAGATGCGGATTCCGCTGCATGGCCTCGGCCAGGTCCGGAGCCACGTCCGTGAAGCCGGGCCAGCCGAAGCTGCGGCCATGCTTCCAGTCCCAGGGGCGCACGTTGCCGCTCACCTGGTAGGGTCGGTCGGTGCGATAGCCCAGCTCCTCCCGGACGTAGGTCCGGAACGCGCTCGCGAACGCCGAGCTGATCGCGGCCGACTGCGGGTCGTACGGCGCACGCTCTCCCAACAAGTCGCCGGTCGGACCCGTGAACCGGGCGTCCAGGCGGCCGACCACGAGCCCGTGCTCGCGCATGAGCTCCTTCTCGAACTCACTGTTGTCCACCCTCAAGTCGGCCTGGTCCAGGTACTCCTTGCTCAGGCCGGTGAACGCGTGCAGGGAGTCGAGGACGGCGGCGCGCTCCTGTGCGCCCAGGTTCGAGCCCTCCTCCAGGGCGTGCGTGTACTCCCCGAGCGCGAAGCTCCGCGCGCGGTCCAGGAGGGGTGCGAGGGAGTCGGGGCGATCCGGGAGGACGTGGTGAAACCACGCCACCGCGGCGTAGGACGGTAGATACATGACGTACGGGAGCTCGTTTCCGGCCGCCCAGCCGATGGTCTGGAAGTTGAGCACCACGGAGGTGAGCACCACTCCGTTGAAGTCCATGTCGTAGTGGTTCTGCATGTAGTTCACGAGATTCGCCGAGCGGGTCGTGCCGTAGCTCTCACCGAACAGGTACCGTGGCGAGTTCCAGCGATCGTTCTGCCGCACCCACCGGGTGATGAACTGACCCACCGAGCGGACGTCCTGGTCCACACCCCAGAAGTCCTTGCCCTTCGAGTCCCCCAACGGATGGCTGTAGCCGGTGCCCACCGGATCGATGAACACGAGATCGGTCTCATCCAGGGGCGTGTCCGGATTGTCCTCCAGCCCGTAGGGCGGCGGCGCGACGTGGGCCGTGTCGCCCAACACAACGCGCCGGGGACCGAGGGCGCCCATGTGCAGCCACACGGAAGCGGATCCCGGACCCCCGTTGTAGGCGAAGGTGACCGGGCGCTTCGAGAGGTCCTGCACGCCGGTCTTCGTGTACGCCACGTAGAACACGCTCGCGGTCGGCTTCCCATCGTCGTCCCGAAGGGTGATCGTCCCCGCCGTGGCCCTGTAGCGCAGGCTCTGGCCATGGACGGTGATCGTGTGCTCCGTCGTGGAGGCGGGCGGCTCCTTGTAGCCCGCCGCCGAGTCCGCCAGTGCATCGGGAAGCGCCTGTCGACGCGCTGACGTATGGACCTCCTGGCCCGAGGCCGGCGACAGCGCAGCCGCTCCCAGCGTCGCATACGCCGCCAGGGTCAGCGCGGACCTCGCGATCTTCCTCATCCCTCTCCTCCGTCCACGGTTCGTGTTCGGGTCGCCCGCCGCGCGGTGGGCGGCCGCCCGTACCCCCACCTAGACACGTGGAGCCACCCCGGCGATGCATGGGCCGGCCTGGCCCACGACGCCGGCCACGGTGGAACCCGATGCGGCCTCAGTGCCGGAACAGCCTGCGGCCCGTGAGGACCATGGCGATCTCGTGCTCGTCGGCCGCTTCGATGACCTCCTCGTCGCGGATCGACCCGCCCGGCTGGACGATGGTCCGAACGCCCGCCTCGGCGGCCACATCGATGTTGTCCCGGAACGGGAAGAACGCGTCCGAGGCGAGGACGCACCCGTCCGTCTCGAGCCCGGCCTCTCCGGCCTTTCGGACCGAGATCTTCACCGCGTCCACCCGGCTCATCTGGCCCGCCCCGATGCCGATCGTGGCCCCGTCTCGGGCCAGCAGGATCGCGTTCGACTTGACCGACTGGATGGCGGCCCACGCGAATCCGAGATCCTTCCACTCCTCGTTTGTCGGTCGGCGTCGGGTCGCCACCGTGATCCCCTCGCCGCGGGCGATCGCGGCGGGGTCCACCGGAGCGGGAGCACTCTGAACCAGCACGCCGCCCCGCACGCCCCGTACCTCGACACCCGCCCGGACATGCCCGATGGGTCGCCCGAAGTCCGCACCCTCGATCGGCTCGAGGATCCGGAGATTGGACTTGGCCTGGAGCAGCCGGAGCGCCGCCGCCGCGTAGCCGGGCGCCACGACGCATTCCACGAACAGATCGGACATGGCCTCGGCCGCGGCCTCGGTGACGGGCTCGTTGAAGGCTACGGTGGACCCGAAGGCCGACATCGGGTCGCACGCCCGGGCCTTCTGGAACGCCTCGGCGCAGGTGCGACCCACCGCCAGGCCGCAGGGCGTGGTGTGCTTGAGGATCGCGCAGGCGGCCGACTCTCCGTTCAGGAACGGACCCAGCGCCAGGAGCGCGCCATCCACGTCGAGGAGGTTGTTGTACGAGAGCTCTTTGCCCTGCAGCTGCCTGAGTCCGGGAAGGCCCCAGGCCCCGACCGAGGGATCCCGGTAGAAGGCCGCGGACTGGTCCGGGTTCTCCCCGTAGCGAAGGACCTGGACGCGCTCGAGCGACCACAGGATCTCGCGCGGGAGCTCCACCGGACCCTCGCCGATCGTCGGAGGCTCCAGGTGACCCGCGATGGCGGCGTCGTACGCCGCCGTGTGCAGGAACACCTTGGCCGCGAGCCGTCGGCGCAGCTCGGGGTCTTCGGTCCCCTCTATCGACCCCAGGACGGTGTCGTAGTCATCGGGGTCGCACACCGCCCACACGAACGGATGGTTCTTGGCCGCCGCCCGCAGGAGCGTCGGGCCCCCGATATCGATCTGCTCGAGGGCTTCGGCTTCGGAGACGGTGGCCCGGGCCACCGTCTCCCGGAAGGGATACAGGTTGACCGCGACGAGGTCGATGGGGGAGAGATCGTGCTTGCGGAGTTCCTCCATGTCGGAGGTCACCGACCGCCGCGCCAGGATCCCGGCGTGCACTGCCGGATGCAGCGTCTTCACTCGCCCCGCCATCAGCTCGGGGAACCCCGTGAACTCGGCGACCTCGATCACCGGGACATCTCCGCCCCTGAGGGCGCGGGCCGTCCCGCCCGTGGAGACGATCTCCCAGCCGCGGCCCACCAGCGAACGAGCGAACTCCACGACTCCCCTCTTGTCGGACACGCTCAGCAACGCGATCGGCATGACACTCCCCGTCCAGGTTGAACCACGATCCGGCTCCTCCACACGGCTTCCCCGTCCGGCCTTTCACCCGGACGGGCCCCCTCCGTCGATCTCGAAGCGCTCCCCCGCGAACCACGACTCACTCCACCGGCAACGGCCGTCTTCGTCCAGGCGGACGACGCCGCGCGCGACGGCCGCGACGACCTCCGGGAGCACGCGGTGCTCCACGCGCAGGACACGCGCCGCCAGCCGCTCCGGGTCGTCCCCTTCCAGCACCGGTACCGGCCACTGCGCCGCGATCGGACCGCGATCGTATTCCTCGTCCACGAAGTGAACGGTCACGCCGGTGACGCGAACTCCCTCTTCCAGCACCGCCTCGTGCACGCGCCTGCCGTACATCCCTTTCCCCCCGAACGCCGGCAGGAGGGCCGGATGGACGTTCAGCATGCGGCCCCGGTAGCGCCGGACGACGTCCGGTGGGACCCTTCGCAGGTAGCCGGCCAGAACCACCAGGTTCGACGCCCAGCCGTCCAGCACCGTCCGGATGCGGTCCGCGTCCTCCTCGCGCGAGCCCAGCACTGCGGTGGGCACGCCGGCCCGATGCGCCCGATCCAGCGCGCCCGCATCCGGTGAGCTGGCCAGCACGCCCACGATGCGCGCCGCCGGATCGCCGCCCGTGCGGAACCGGTCCAGGAGCGCCTGGAGGTTGGTCCCCGAGCCCGACACGAGGACCGCCACCCGGGCGGATCGCTCCTCGTTCCCTGGCGAATTCCCGGTCGCCGCCCCGGCGGCGGAGCTAGCGCTCATCGTCGTCGGCCTCGTTCGATCCACCGACCGCCGGGCCTGCGGCCCGACCCAGCGCCCGGCTCACGGCCCGCCACAGGTCCGGAGCCACGCGAATCCCCGCTGGCGGCTCCTCTCCGGGCTCCGTCCCGGCGCTCCGCACCAGGAACCCCGTCCCGCCCGTGCGAAGGGCCGGAAGGACATCGCGGACCCGATCGCCTATGAAGAGGGCGTCGGCCAACGAGATGCCGCGGTGCTCCGCCAGCTCCCGGTACAGGGCCAGGCCCGGCTTCCGGCACTCGCAGGCGGGGGCGCGACGCGGATCGTGCGGGCAGAAGCCGACGCCGTCCAGCGCGGCACCTCGCAGCGCCAGCTGTCGCTCCATCTCGTCGTGGACCGCCCAGAAGTCCTCCTCGGTGTACCGGCCGCGTCCGATCCCGGACTGGTTCGTCACCACGTACACGGGGATGGCCCGTGCATTGAGGAGCGTCACCGCCTGGGCGGCGCCGGGCAGCAGCTCCACACCCGACGGATCGCCCAGGTAGCCCCGATCCACGATCAGCGTCCCATCCCGGTCCAGGAACGCGGCCGAGTATCTCATCCCGCGGTCCGCACCGCTACCGCTCCCCCACCACGCGGCCGAGGGCCGCCATCAGGCGCTCCCGGGCCAGAGTCTCCTCCCCCGGCAGCAGCGTACGGAAGTCGAGGAGGAAGGCTCCCTCGTGAATCCGACCCACGAGGGGGGGGCGCCCGTGCCGGCACGCGGCGTCCAGTTCCGTCGCGTCCACTCCCCGGACCTCCCAGCCCGCCGAGGAGATCTCGACGCCCGGGAAGGATCCTCCGCCGGCCACCGAAGGCATGTCACGGATCTGCACCGTCACCCCCGGCGGCGTCTCCAGCTCCCGCAGGGCGTGGTCGGCGCGGTCGCGCACGGAGGAGGCGTCCTCTGCGAGCATCCGGAGCGCCGGGATCTCCGCCGACGCGCGGGCCGGGTCGCGGTACAGCCGGAGCGTCGCCTCGAGGGCGGCCAGGGTCGCCTTGTCCACGCGGAAGGCGCGCAGCAGCGGGTTTCGCCGCAGCCGCTCCAGCACCGCGGCCCGGCCCACCAGGAGGCCCGCCTGCGGTCCGCCGAGCAGCTTGTCGCCGCTCCAGGTCACCACGTCCGCCCCGGCCCGCACCGAGTCGGCCGGAGCCGGCTCGGAGGGAAGATCCGGCAGCAGGTCCGGTCGCAGGAGACCCGAGCCCAGGTCGTGCGCCACCGGGACGCCGGCCTCCCTTCCCAGCGCCACCAGGCTCTCCAGCGCCACGCTCTCCACGAAACCCTCGACCCGGTAGTTGGAAGGATGGACTTTGAGCAGCAGGCCGGTCTCTGGACCGATGGCATCGCGGTAGTCGGCCTCCCGGGTGCGGTTCGTCGTCCCGACCTCCCGGAGCCGAGCCCCGCTCCGCTCGACGATCTCCGGGACGCGGAACGACCCGCCGATCTCCACCAGCTCACCCCTGGAGACCACCACCTCGCGGCCCAGGGCGAGCCCGTTGACGACCAGGGCCACGGCGGCCGCGTTGTTGTTGACCACGAGGGCCGCCTCCGCGCCCGTGAGCTCGCGAAGGAGATCCGCGCAGTGGTCGTAACGGCTCCCGCGCGTCCCGGTGCCGAGGTCGAACTCGAGGTTCGAATAGCCGAGCGCGGCCTCCTCCGCGGCGCGCGCCGCGGCATCGGCGAGGGGGGCGCGGCCGAGGTTGGTATGGAGGACCACGCCCGTCGCGTTGAGGACGTGCTCCAGCGACGGTCGGTCGCCGGCTTCGAGGATCTCTCGAGCCAGGGCGAGGACCGCCCCGGCCGGATCGAGCGCCCCCGCCCCCTCCGTGGTCAGGCGGCTCCGGGTGCGCGAGAGCGCCTCCCGCAGGGCCGCCAACAGCCGCTCCCGACCCCAGCGCTCCCCCCAGACCGCCGCGGCCTCCGAGTCCAGGAGTCGATCGACGGAGGGGAGAGCCCGGCGCGGGTCCTCGCGGCTCACCGGCCGCCTCCGGGGCGGGCGACCGTGTCGGGCGGCGGATAGGCGAACAGCGTGTCGCCCCCGCCGACCAGGTGCCGCAGGTTGCGCACGCCCGATACCGTCACCCGGTAGGTCCCGGAGCCGAGAGGCCGACCCAGGCGGGCGAGGAGGGCCTGCACCGGCAGACCAGAGGTGTCGGGCGCCGCCGGAGGAGGCGTCCCTTCCGGGACACCGGCCTCGGCCCTGCCGCCGCGGCTCGTGTCCGCCGCGCGGGTCGGGACCGAGCTCGCCGCCGGACCCGTGTCCGGGGGAGCGGCACCCGAGTCCGAACGGATGACCCCGGTGTCCAGACGCGCGCCCCCGGTCGTATCCCGAGACACGCTCCCCGTGTCCGCTCCGACGACGCCCGTGTCCGGACGCGTGGCGCCGACGCCCATGGGGGCGGGGCCGGGGCCGCCGAGCGGGGACGTGGAGGCCGGCCGGGGCGTCACGCGGGCCACGGGCCACGTGGCTCCGGTCGCCGTGTCGCGCACCGCGATCTGCACCGAGTCCAGCGCCTGCGACGGATCGAGGTAGTCGTCGAAGTCCAATTCGACGGTCAGGCTGTCGAGGGCGGAGGCACGCACGAGACTCGGGGGCGTGCTGTCGGGCTCGACCAGCCGCAGGTCCAACGCGGCGCTCGAGGTGGTGTCGGGGAGGTCGAAGCGAGCGCTGTCGTAGGGTTCCAGGCTACGCTCGAGCTCGAGGTCCCGGTTGAGATCCCGGAAGCCGAATGCGCGGTACGTGCCTGTGGGGAGCGCCGGGAGCGAGAACCGACCGCCCGTGTCCGAGACGGCCGTGTAGGGAATCGAGTCGCCCGTGTGCTCGAAGAGCACGCGAGCTCCCAGCACCTTCCCCCCGGTGATCCGGTCGGTGATCCGGCCGCTCACCCGGGTACCTGTGATGGTCGGGCCGGTCGAGAACACGACCTGGATCGGTTCGGCGGTGCGGTTGGAGAGCAGGTCCGGGATCCCCGCCGGAACCCGGACCACGTACACGGCCCCGGGGAACCAGCCGCCGGAGGGATGGATCTTGAGATCGGAGAAGCCAGCTCCGACCCGGTACTGTCCCGCCGGAGACGCGTCCAGGTTCTGCTCCAGGTCGCTCGGTGGCTGGATCGGCTCGTCAAAGCGGATGTCGAGGTCGCCGTGGAAGCCCGGGACCACCGAATCCTGGGCCGGCGTCGTGCTCACCACCTGCGGAGGGCGCGTGTCGGGCAGCGCGCCCGGAGGGGGTTCCTCCTTGGCGCAGGCGGACAGCAGCGAGAGAGCCGCGGCGAGCCGGGCCACCGCACGAAGCGTGCGACCCGGCGCGCCGCTCCCGGTCACGTGGGTCTCCCGGCCCCGGACAGCACGCGCCGCTTCTCCTCGAGGCGGGCTCGCTGCTCCTCCAGCGACGTGGCCTTGTCACGCTCCCGCTCCACGACCTCCGCCGGGGCCTTGTCCAGGAAGTCCCGATTCTCGAGGCGCCCGCGGGAAGCCCGCAGGAGACCCTCCACGCGTTCGAGCTCACTCTGGATACGCCCGCGCTCGCGCGCCAGGTCGATCACATCGGCGAGGGGCACGAAGAGCTCGGTGCCCGAGCGGAGGACGGCGTGCGCGCCCGCCTCGTCCACTTCCGCCCCGCCGCGCTCCACCGACCCGGCTCGAGCCAGGCGTCGCAGACCCTCTTCCTCTGCCTCCAGCGCCTCCTCGAGGGCGGGAGAGACCGAATCGAGCCGAATCCCGAGCTCCCGGTACGGATCGATGTTGTACTCGGAGCGAACGTTGCGCACGACCGAGATCAGCTCCCGGAGCTCGTCCATGGCCCCCTCGGCCGACCGGTCCTCCCAGTCCGCCGGCGGCGTGGGCCACGGGCCCAACATCAGCGTGGCATTCTCCAATACGTCGGGGAGCTTCCCGTACAGCTCCTCGGTGATGAAGGGCATCACCGGATGGAGCAGACGAAGCCAGGTCTCCACGGCCTGCCGGAGGGTCCAGCCCGCGGCCCGGCGGCTCTCCGCCCCCCGGGCGCCGCTCAGGCGCGGCTTCACGAGCTCGAGGTACCAGTCGCAGAACTCGTCCCATACGAAGTGGTAGGTGAGCCCGGCCACCTCGTGCAGGCGGAACCCGTCCAGGGCCGCCGACGTCTGGAGAGCGGCCTCCCGGGCTCGGCTCAGAATCCAGCGATCGGCGAGCTCGAGCGGGGGAGCCGCCGAACCGGGCCGGTCGGACTCCACCAGGTGCTCGAGGGCGAAGCGCATCGCGTTCCACATCTTGTTGGCGAAGTTGCGCCCCACCTGGAAGGCCGCGTCGAGGTCCTCGTAGTCCAGCTGCAGGTCGGTCCCGAGCGCCGCCCCCTGGACCAGCGTGAAACGGAGCGCGTCAGCCCCGAACCTCTCGACCACCTCGAGCGGATCGATTCCGTTGCCCAGCGACTTGGACATCCGCCGTCCGAGGTGGTCCCGGACCGTGCCGTTGATGAGCACGTCCGTGAACGGCAGCTCTCCCCGGAACTCCAGACCGGCCATGACCATGCGGGCCACCCAGAAGAACAGGATGTCGGCCGCCGTGACCAGCGTATCCGTCGGATAGAACGCCTCGAGATCGGCCGTCTCGTCGGGCCAGCCGAGGGTGCTGAACGGCCACAGCCACGAGCTGAACCAGGTGTCCAGCACGTCGGGATCCCTCTCCAGGGCTCCGCCGCACTCGGGACACGCCTCGGGGTCCACGCGCACGACCACTTCGGCGCCGCACGTCTCGTCCTGGCAGTACCAGACGGGGATGCGGTGGCCCCACCACAGCTGGCGGCTGATGCACCAGTCGCGGATGTTCTCGAGCCAGTGCTCGTAGATCTGGCCATAGCGCTCCGGATGGAAGCGAAGCCACCCCTTCCGATACGCCTCGAGGGCGGGCCGGGCCAGCGGCTCCATCTTCACGAACCACTGCAGGCTTAGCCGCGGCTCGACGATGGTGTCGCAGCGGTAGCAGTGCCCCACCGAGTGCACGTGCTCCTCGGTCCGCACCAGGGCCCCCGCCCGCTCGAGGTCCGCCACGACCGCGTCGCGCGCGGCGAACCGGTCCATCCCCCGGTAGGCCTCGGGCGCGGCCTCGGAGATCGTGGCCTCGTCCGTCATCACGTCCACCACCTCGAGGTCGTGTCGGCGGCCGATCTCGAAGTCGTTCGGGTCGTGCGCCGGAGTGACCTTCACGACCCCGGTCCCGAACTCCGGGTCCACGTAGTCATCGACGACGATCGGCAGGCGGCGTCCCACCAGCGGCAGGATCGCCGTCCGGCCCACCAGGTCGCGGTAGCGCTCGTCCTCGGGGTGCACGGCCAATCCCGTGTCGCCGAGCATCGTCTCCGGACGCGTGGTGGCGACGATCACGGTGCGCTCCGGGTCGTCCTCGAGCCGGTAGGCGATGTGCCAGAGCTTGCCCCGCTGCTCCCGGTGCTCGGCCTCCTCGTTCGAGAGCGCGGTTCCGCAGCGCGGGCACCAGTTGATGATGTACTGGCCCCGGTAGACGAGTCCCTTCTCGTACAGCCCGACGAACACCTCCCGCACGGCGCGCGAGAGACCCTCGTCCAGGGTGAAGCGCGTGCGCTGCCAGTCGCACGAGCAGCCGATCGCCTTGAGCTGGTCGATGATGCGGCTCCCGTACTCCTCGACCCACTCCCACACGCGCTCGACGAACGCCTCCCGCCCCAGGTCCCAGCGGGTGAGCCCCTCCTCGGCCAGCTGGCGCTCGACCACGTTCTGCGTGGCGATCCCGGCGTGGTCGGTACCCGGCACCCAGAGGGCGTCCCGGCCCTGCATGCGCCGGGCGCGAATGAGCACGTCCTGGATCGTGTTGTTGAGACCGTGGCCCATGTGGAGCGCCGCGGTCACGTTCGGAGGGGGGATCACGATGACGTACGGGTCCTGGACCTCGTCGGCCTCGACGTGGAAGTAGCCGGCCGAGGTCCACCTCTCGTAGAGGCGCTCCTCGATGTCCGTGGGGTCGTACCGGGATGCGAGCTGATCCGTCACGGCTGCCTGACAATGGAGATGGGTCCTGGCACGCGCCGGCGCCCGGCCGCGAGTGGGGCCGCCCGGCGCGTGACGAACGCTGAGTCTAACGAGCGCGCGGCGAGGGGAGCAACGTCGTCTCTCCCGAGCTAGCCGCCGCCCGTCGTGTCCGGGGGCACGCCGCTCGTATCGGTGGGCGTCGGACTCCCCACGTCGTGGGCGCGCTTTTCCATCGCCTTCTCCCGCTCCTGGCGGACCTTCCGAGCCTCCTGGAGCTGGTCCTGGTAGTGGATGATCTGGAGGTCTCGGAGCTGCTGCTCGAGCTCGCGCGCCTTCTCGCCGTAGGGCTGCAACAGCTGACCGAAGGGAATGGGGATGACGATCTTGCCCAGGTGAAGCCCGTCCGGAGCGATGCCCCAGCTCCTGTCCCCCTTGTGCACGAGCCATTCACGTGCCCGCTTCTCCGCCTCGGCGCTCAGCTGCAGGCTGTCCAGGTAGGCGCCGATGATGGCCCGTACGGCGCTGTCGGCGCGCGCCAGCTCCGCCATGCTGGGCGGCGGAAGCTCGCCGGGCCGGATCGGCTGCCACACCCGGAGGTCGCCGGGCTTGGGCTTGAGCTTCTCCGCGTTCGTGATCGGCTCCGATGGCCTCCCCGACTCGGGAGACCGGGTCGCCGCGCGCGCCGTGTCCCCCACCCCCGTTCGGGACCGGGACTCCGGACGGCGAGGGCGTGAGGGGGCGCTCTCGGCCGCCGGCCCCGATTCGAGCCGGAGATTCAGGCCCTGGAGACCCTGGAAGGCGGGGACGCGTGCGGGCCGCGGCGTGTAACGAAGGGGAGGAATGGCGAGCTGGCGAGAGATGAAGAGCACGACCACCACGTGGAATGCGAGCGAGATCGCCAGCCCGGCGAGCACCGTCCGCCGGTAGTGACGTTCCCGCTCTCGCCTCGAGGGGTGGGGCTCCCTCACGTGCTGTCCGTCCCGGCTTCCAGAGCGACCGTGTAGGCATCGTTTCGTGGAAGACCGAACTCCCGCTGGAGGGCTTCCGCGATGTCCCGGGTGGTCTCGCCGGCCACGGCCCTTCGTTCAGCCTGGGCACGTGCCTCGGAAAGTCGGCTTCGCCAGTCCGGTCCGTCCCCGCCGCCCGCCACTACGAGCGTCACCTCTCCACGCGTCCCGGTCTCCTCCAGCTTCCCGCTCAGCTCCGAGATGGTGCAAGCCACGACCTGTTCGTGGAGCTTGGTGAGCTCGCGGCACAATACGCAGCGTCGTTCGCCCAGACCCCTCCCCTCGAGCTCGGCCAGCAGGGCCGCGATACGATGGGGCGACTCGAACGCCACGACGGTCTCGGGACTGCCGGACAGGCGCTCGAGCCACGCGTCCCGTTCCCCGCCCGAGCGCGGGGCGAAACCGAGAAACAGGTAACGGTCGGCCGGGAGACCCGACACGGAGAGAGCGGCGGCCGGCGCCGAGGGACCGGGGACGGCCCGGACCGGCAGGCCGGCCTCGAGGACGGCGGCGACGACGCGGCTCCCGGGGTCGGAAATGGCGGGTGTCCCCGCATCGGTCACCAGCGCCGCCAAGCCACCGTGGGCGACGAACTCGACCACTTCGGCGCAGCGGGCCGCCTCGTTGTGTTCGTGCAGCGAGCGGAGCCGGCCCTCGATCCCGGCCGAAGCCAGAAGACGACCGGTTCGCCGTGTGTCCTCCGCGTACACGCGGCCGACTTCCGTCAGGACGCGAACGGCACGGCCGCTCAGGTCACCCAGGTTGCCGATGGGCGTTCCGACGACGTACAGGGCGCTCTCCATGCCTCCTCGCTGCGGACTCCACCTGTCGCGGGCCCAACGAGGGGCTCGTCCGGCACGACGCTGGCTCGCCCCCCGCCGCGACCGCCGGTCCCCTCAGCACGACGCCCCCCGGTCCCCGAGGAACCGGGAGGCGTCGCTCGGCGGATCCGGGCGGCGAAGCCGGCCGCCACCCGCTGGAAGTGCAGCCCTCAGACGTGCTGCTGGATCTTCCGCTCCAGCGCCGCCTTCGGGACGGCGCCGATGACCGTGTCGACGTGTGCCCCGTCCTTGAAGAACAGGATGCTCGGAATGGAGCGAACCTGGAAACGGAGCGCGGTCCTCTGGTTCTCGTCCACGTCCATCTTCCCTACCTTCATGCGGCCGGCATATTCCTCGGCCAGCTCCTCCACGATGGGGCCCACCATGCGGCACGGCCCACACCATTCGGCCCAAAAATCGACGATCGCGAGCCCCTCCGAGCCCTCGATCTCGCTCTCGAAGTTGGCGTCCGTGATCTCGATCAGACCGCTCTCGTCACTCATCACTCGTCCTCGTCTCCCTCGATGGGTACCCGTGCGCCGCTACGGCCTGTCTCACACATTACCGCTGCCGCCACCGAATGTTCGCGCTACGTGACGCGGGACCCGCGGCGGCCCAGCGTCCGGGGGAGGAGCGGATTGCCCAACATCGACCACATCGGCATCGCGGTCAACGCGCTCGACGACGGCATTCGGGTGTACGAGGCGCTGCTGGGCGACGCCCCCTCGGGCCGGGAGACGATCGCTTCCGAGGGCGTGAGGGTGGCCTTCTTCGGCGAGGGGCCCGGCCGCCTCGAGCTGCTGGAGCCCACGGGACCGGAGACGCCCGTCGGCCGATTCCTCGAGCGCCGGGGACCTGGGCTCCATCACGTGTGCCTCTCGGTTCCCGACCTCGGGGAGGCACTGGAGCGGGCCGTGGCGCGTGGCGCCGAGCTCCTCCCGCCGGGTGTACGGACGGGGGCGGGAGGCCGCAAGGTGGCCTTCCTGCATCCGCGCTCCACCGGCGGTGTGCTTCTCGAGCTTTGCGAGTCGGATCCGCAGGAGAACCGGGACCCCCGATGAGGCCGTCGACACGGTGCCCACGGTGGGACCGTCGATCCCGCTCGCGAGGAGCGCCCGGTCAGAACCCCCGTTCTCGGGTGAGGGCGCTCAGGTCGATCTTTTCGACGTACCAGCGCCCCCCTTCCGTGGAGACCGTCACGAAGGGGAGGGTGACGGTGCCGCGGCTCGTCCCGTTCAGGACAGCGTCCAGGCGGTGCTCGTAGGGCTGGAGCAGCTGCTGGTGGGCCGCCTTCACGTCGTAGCCCGAATTCTCCAGAAACGCCGCGAGCACGACCATGCGCTGCTCGACGTCCTTGACGCCGAGGCTCAACTCCGCGGGACCCTTGTGGGTCCCGAACTGCTGGCCCATGCGCTGGTAGTCCTTCGAGGCGGCCGCGTCCAGGAAGGCGTGCACCGCCTGCTCGGGTGTCAGGGACCCATATTGGTTGCGCGGCGCGCTCAGCACGGCGCCCGAGCTGGCACACCCTGCCAGCACGGCGACGACGCCGAGCATGCGGGCGGCGCGCCCCGGAAGGCGCGTTGTGAATCGACCGATCACCTGGGACTCCGCGGGTGAGGTAGGGCCGGGACGGCGATCCTGCCCGGATCGCCGCGGCTCGATGTAGGCCCGGACGGGGCGCGGGTCAAGCCACGGCCCGACTACCGCTCAGGCCGGGTCCGATGCAGGAGTCCGGCGGCTGGTCGCCCGAGGCACCTCACGGGGCGCTCACCCGCGCCGGACCTTCGATGCGCTCGAACCGGAACTCCTCGTCGTCCGGACCGCCCACGTCCACGCCGATGGCATCGCCGTCCTCGAACTCGCCCTCCAGGAAGGCGAGGGCGAGCGGATTCTCGATGCGCCGCTGAATGACGCGCTTGAGGGGACGCGCCCCGAACGCGGGATCGTATCCCTCTTCGGCCAGCCGGTGCCGAGCGGCCGGGGTCACCTCCAGCACAACCTCGCGCTCCGCCAGTCGGGCGGACACCCGGTCCAGCAGGAGATCCACGATCCGGTCCAGCTCCTCGCGACCCAGAGGGCGATACACCAGGATGTCGTCGACCCGGTTCAGGAACTCGGGCTTGAAGTGGTCGTGCAATCGCTCCCGCACTCGACGGGTGACTTCGTCCCAGTCGTCTCCGCGGCGCGCGGCCTCGAGGATCGCTTCGCTCCCGATGTTGCTGGTCATGATGAGGACGGTGTTTCGGAAATCGACCGTCCTTCCCTGCCCGTCCGTGAGCCGACCGTCGTCGAGGATCTGGAGGAGGACGTTGAAGGCGTCCGGGTGCGCCTTCTCGATCTCGTCGAACAGGATGACGCTGTAGGGGCGACGCCGGACCTGCTCGGTGAGCTGCCCCCCCTCCTCGTAGCCCACGTATCCCGGCGGGGCTCCGATGAGGCGCGCTACGGCATGCCGCTCCATGTACTCCGACATGTCGAGGCGCACCATCGCGTCCTCGTCGTCGAACAGGAACTCCGCCAGGGCCCGGGCCGTCTCGGTCTTCCCCACCCCCGTCGGGCCGAGGAAGATGAAGCTGCCGATGGGGCGGTCGGGGTCCTGGAGGCCGGCGCGGCTCCGGCGCACCGCATTGGCCACCGCCGTGATCGCCTCCGCCTGATCCACTACGCGCTCGTGCAGGTGGTCCTCCAGGTGCGCGAGGCGCTCGCGCTCGGACTCCAGCATCCGCGACACGGGGATCCCGGTCCAGGAGGCCACCACCTCGGCGATGTCCTGCGGTCCCACTTCCTCGGTCAGGTACGCCGTCTCGGACTGCAGTTCATCGATCCGCTCTTCGGCCTCGCCGAGCTCGTGGCGGAGCTCCGGGATGCGGCCGTGCGTGATCTCGGCCGTGCGCTGCAGATCGCCCTCGCGCCGTGCACGCTCCGCCTCGACGCCGAGCTCCTCTATCTCGCGCTTCATCTCCTGTACGCGCTCGATGGCCTCCTTTTCGGCCATCCACTTCGCCTTCATTCCGGCAAGGCGCTCCCGGAGCTCCGAGAGCTCGGCCTCCAGGGCCTCGAGCCGCGCCCGGCTCTTGGGATCCACCTCCTCGCGGAGCGCCTCGCGCTCGATCTCGAGCTGCGTGACGCGGCGCTCCACCTCGTCGATCTCCTCGGGCATCGAATCGATCTCGATCCGCAGGCGCGAGGCCGCCTCGTCCACGAGGTCGATGGCCTTGTCCGGCAGGAATCGGCCGCCGATGTAGCGGTCCGAGAGGCGGGCGGCCGCCACCAGGGCCGGGTCGGTGATCCGGACCCCGTGGTGCACCTCGTAGCGCTCCTTGAGGCCGCGCAGGATGGCCAGCGTCTCCTCGACCGAGGGCTCGGGGACGAAGACGGGCTGGAAGCGACGCTCCAGGGCCGGATCCTTCTCGATGTTCTGACGGTACTCGTCCAGGGTGGTCGCGCCGATCATGCGGAGCTCGCCCCGGGCGAGCGGCGGCTTGAGCATGTTGCCCGCGTCCACGGCCCCCTCGGCAGCGCCCGCACCGACGATCGTATGCATCTCGTCGATGAACA
>CAYXHP010000076.1:0-41022 GCA_964465015.1 uncultured Gemmatimonadota bacterium | reverse complement strand
GGCCACGTCCGTGGTGATGAGCGTGCCGTCCAGGTCGACGACCAGGGGGGTGGGCTCGGAGGCTCCCATGCAGGAAAGCTATAGATGGCCCCGACCGGCCGCGAAAGGGAACGCCCTTGCAGCCCCCGGCCCGCCGCTCCGGCTCCGCTACGCCTGCCCCGGCGAGGACCGCCTCCTCGCCTCGCACGAGATCGAGCGCGGCTACTTCCTGGTCCCCGCCGGCGACACGACCAAGGCCTACCGCCTCCTGGCGCGCGTCATGGAGGAGACGGCGGCGCGGGCCGCGGAGGACGGCGCCGAGCGGCTGGCCGCGCGCGTGAAGCGGTTCCGCAAGGCGATCCGCGCCGCGCGGAAGGACGAGGCCCCCGAGAGCCAGCTCGAGGACGACGAGTCCGAGCGCCTCCTGGCCCTCATCGAGAAGAAGCGGAAGAAGGGGGAGGACGTGGTCCGCGCCCATCGGGGCGCCCGCCGGGCCGGCCGCGGCGGGATGGGGGAAGCCGGGCCGCCGGGGGAGGGCCAGGAGGCGGACGGCGAGCAGGAGGACGGCGTCTTCGACATCGCGCGGGTCCTGAAGCGGCGCCTGGCGGGAGCGAAGAAGGCGGCGCAAGCCATTAGGGGCGGGCCCCTTACGCCGCCCTCCCGGTTGACGCCCCCCGCGCGGCTCCGCACCTTCCGGCATCATGGTCAGCGACCCCCGCCGCGACCGCTCGCTTCTCCCCTTCCGGCCCTACGGGGCGGTGGTGATCGGCGTGGCGATCGTGCTCGCCGCCCTGGTGCTCGCCCTCCCCGCCAACCACGACGTCGGCTGGTACCTGTTCATGGGGAGGCGCGTCGTGGACGGCGCGCGGCCCTACGTGGACTTCGTCGAGGTGAACGCCCCGTTCATCATCGCGCTCGAGGCGGGCGTCGTGGCCCTGGCGCGGCTGCTCCACGTCGAGGCCCTGGCGCTCCACCAGGTCCTCACCGTGCTCCTGTGCCTGGCCAGCGCGTGGAGCGTCCTCCGGCTCCTCCGGGACCGGCTCGAGCCCGCCCGGCTGGCCCTGTTCGGGGTCGCGCTCCTGGCCGTCCTCATGGCCTATCCCGGCTACGACACCGGCCAGCGCGAGCACCTGGCGCTGGCGCTGCTGGTCCCCTACCTGACGGCGCTGGGGCTGGGCGGGGGCGTGCCGGCGGGCCTGGCCGTGGCGGCCGCGCTCGGCGTGGCGCTGAAGCCCTACTTCCTCCTCATCCCGCTCGCGGCCGAGGTGGCCATGTGGAGGAAGCCCGGGCGCCACGTGCTGGTGTTCGGGGGCGCCCTCGCCGTCGTGGCGGCGGGCTCGGTGCTGTTCGCGCCCGACTACGTCGCGACCGCCCTCCACTACGCGCCCGCCTATCTCCCCTTCGCGCGCATCGGCCGGCTGCGCCTGGCGCTGATGCCGCGGACGCTCCTCACCGCCGGCGCGGCCGCGCTGGCCGCGGCGTGGGCCCGCCGGCTGGCGAGGGACGGACACGAGGCGACCCCCGGCCTCGCGCGCGCCTACGCCGGCGGCGCCGCGGGCGGACTCGTGTCACTCCTCCTGCAGGCGAGGATCTACACCTACCTTCCCCTCCCCGCCGAGGGGCTCGCCATCCTGGCCCTGGCCGCCGCGCTGATCCTGCGGCCGGCGAGGCCGGGTCGGCTCGCGCTGCCGCTGGCCGCCTTCGCGTCGGTGGCGCTCGGCGTCATGGGCGTGCAGCGCGGCTCCTTCCGCATCCGGGGGGAATTCTACCAGGACCGCCCCGCCCTCGAGGCGGCGCTCCGCCCCTACGGGCCCGGCGCCAGGCTACTGGGCCTCACGTGGGCGCTCCGCACGTCGTTCCCGATCGTGAACCAGCTCCACCTGCGCTGGACCGGACCGTACAACAGCCTGTGGGTCATCAACTCCGGTCGGGGGCCGGGCCGGCACGGGCTGGCGCGGGAGGCCGCGGACCGGATCGTGGAGGACGCCACGCGGCACCCGCCCGACGTGATCCTCCTGGACACCACGCGCAGCACGTTTCCGCCGCACATCGAGGCCTGGAGCTACCTCTCCTCGGACCCGCGCTTCGAGCGGCTGATGACGGGCTACCGGGAGGCCGCCAGCGTGGGACACTTCCTGATCCTGGCCCCCGTCACGCCGCGCTAGCGGGTGGCGACCACCCACCGGGCCCCACGCCACACGCGCACCGGACCCGCCAGGATGCGCGCGTCGAGCGAGCTGCCCTCCAGGACGATGCGCGCCCGGTCGGGGACGTGCGTCACGAAGCCCGGCGGGCTTCGCCACAGCAGGCGGCCGTCCACGAGGTAGAGCACGCTACCGTCCGGCCGCAGCTCGAGCCCGTAGCGGTGCCAGGCCCCGGAGGAGTCCGGGAAGGGCAGGCTGTGCTCGCTCCGCGGGCCGCTCCCATCGGACGTGATCACGCTCCGCCGGGGCCCTCCCGCGACCTTCCACATCAGGAGGCCCGGTTGAGGCGGTCCGCGCGCGTCGGTTCGAGGCATCGAGTCGGCCGTGAGCTCGACCGTGAGGTCCTGGTAGATTCGCCCGTCGAACGGGAGGTTGGCCCACACCTCGATCGAGACTCCGTCCTGGAGGGACACGGGCCGTCGCGACAGGACGCCGCTAGGGTAGTTGGCGTCCCCGTTGGAGAGAAAGGCGTGTCCCGAGGGTCCGGAGCTCGCTACGACTTCCGGCATCGGATTCCCGCACGGGATCCAGATGGCCGACTTCAGGCCGTGGGTCCAGTTCTCCGCCAGCAGCACCCGGGACGGCACCTCGGCCACCGGCCCGGAGACCATCCGCAGCGTGTCCGCCCGCCAGCCACCCGCGGACACGGTCAGGACCACGTCCCCGTCGCCGACCACCCGGGCCCGTCCGTCGCCCTCCACGCGGAGCACCGAGGTGTCGCTCGATCTCCAGCGCAGCCGGCGGGCTCCCGCGGGCACGAGCCGGCCGGCGGCGCTCAGGACACGGGCCTGGAACGCGATCTCCTGTCCCGGCGAGATGGTGCGGAAGCGCGGCACGAGCCGGACGCTCTCGACCCGCTGTCCGCCACCGTCGCTCCGCTCGGCCACCGCCCGGCCCACATCCCCGACCCGCGTGAGCCGCCGGGTGGCCCGGCTGGTCAGGTCCACGGCCCAGAGGTCGCGGCGGCCGTCGACCGCCGCCACGAAGGCCAGCTCGTGACGGTCGATCCAGGCGGGGCTCCGGTAGTCGCCGGGACCGAAGGTCACCTGCTGCAGCCCGCTGCCGTCGGGTCGTACGATGAACAGCTGCCAGCTCCCGGTCCGCCGCGAAGCGAAGGCGAGAAGCCGCCCATCCGGAGACCAGGCGGGATCGAGGTCGGTGGCCGGAGAGTTGGACACGTCGGTGACGCGCCGGCCGTCCTCGTCGGCCACGTACACGTCCGAGCCGGTGCTGTCGGTCCACGCCCCCAGGGCCCGGCCCACGCGTACGTCGGCCGCCGCGAACGCCACGGCGGTGCCGGCCGGCGACCACCGGGCCTCGCTGACCGAGCGATCGGCGTCCGCCACCGGGAAGCGCCGGATCCGCCCCGTCGACACGTCGACCGTGCCCAGACGCCGAACGAAACGCCGGTCCTGCCGGAGCCGAACGCCGTAGATGAACAGGAGATGCCGCGCATCGGGAGCCCAGCTGGCGGGCCACTCGTCCGCGCGACCGTGGACCAGGGGACGGGCGGGACCCGACCCATCTCGCAGGCCGATGTCGACGCCGGCGGGCGTGTGGAGCGGAACGGCCGCCCGTCCGTGGAGGGGCGAGGGCATCACGTCCTCGTCGGGGGCCCGGACCCCCCGGACGGCGGCCTCCTGGCCCACGAACCGGACCTCTATCGCCGAGTCTTCACGAGCCTCCGTGCTACCGGCTCCGAGCCGGGACGCCAGGAGCCGGGTCGCTCCGGCCTTCGCCACTCCCACGCCGTGCTCCCAGCCCGCGGCTCCGGCCACCCGCACTCCGATCGTGACCAGCGCGATCACCGCCGCGGCGCCGGCCAGCCCCGTCGCCACCTGCCGCCATCTCAGCGAAGGCTCTTCCTCGGCGGCGGCGCCTTCCGGCCCCCGCTCCCGTGCCGGGTCGCGCGCCGGCCGGCGCGCCATTGGCTGGTCGCTCGCCGGACCGCGCTCCAGCGGCTGGACGGTCGCCGGACGCTCCTCCGCCGGTGCCGCAGGGCTCCTCCCCTCGGCGGCGCCGCGATGCTCGCCGCCCCCGCTCGGGTGACGCCCGAACAGGGCGGCGCGGATCTCTTCCGTCCGCTTCGTGAGCTCGGCGCCCGGCTCGTCGCCCAGCTCTCCGCGGAGCAGCGTCCGGTAGGACTCGTACGCGCGGAAGGCGGAGACGCGGTCGCCGCCCGCCAGGTGCGCGCGCACCAGCGCCTCCTGGGCGCGCTCGTCCAGGGGGTTCAGCTCCACGCACCGGCGGGCGTAGCGCACGGCCGTCGCGGCGTCCGTGACCTCGCCCTGCAGCGCCTCCTCCACCAGCCGGTGGCAGGCCGCCTTCACCCCGGCCCACACCCGCTCGTGCTCGGCTTCGGCCCAGTGGTCGAACTCGCTCCCGGCCTTCCCCTCGAACCCGGCCAGGAACGGCCCGCCGTACGCCTCGACCACATCCGCCCAGCGCTCCTCCTCCAGCGCCCGGTCCAGCGCCCACAGGTCCACGTCGAGCCTGCCGCTGGCCAGCGACAGGCGCCCGTCGTCGGCCGTCCACAGCTCGGTGCCGGCCCGCTGGGTCAGGTAGTAGAGGGACTGGCGGAGGGCGCGGCGCGCCTTCCGGCGCGGGAGACCCGGCCACAGGAGCTCGGAGAGGTGGGAGCGCAGGGCGGCGCGGCCCGGGGCGCGGGCCAGGAACACGAGGACCGCCAGGGATTTGGACGCACCCAGCGCGGGGGGCGCATCCGGCGACCCCTCGTGCAGGGACAACCCTCCCAGCGTGCGGAGATGAAACGTCGTCACGGCGGCCGGCTCCCTGGTGCGAGGAGACGCGTCCACCGGGACTCGCCGCGCGGGACGGCGGGCTCCGGCATGTCAGGCAACGGGGGCAATGTTCCAAGCTTCGGGGATCGGGGACAAGGGGGGAGATTCGCATTTCGCGCGGGTGCGAGCCGGGTCCGGACGGGCGGCTCGGCGGGATCCCAACGGGTGGCTCGGCGGGATTCGCCCCCCTCTCAGATCCCTCCCTTCTGGAACACCCACATCCCCTCGCCCCAGGGCACCAGGTCCGGATCCACACCCAGCTCCTCGCTCCACCGCGCCGCGATCCAGCGCTCGTCCTCGCGGTGCGCGTCATCCAGGATCACGGTGGCGTCGGCGGTCAGGCGGTCGCGGAGGAGCGGGACGGCCGGGTAGCGCGCCCGGTGGCCCACGGCCCCGGGCGGGCCGTCCACCACCAGGAGATCGATGGGGCCGGGGAAGAGCGTGTCGGCGTCGAACCCGTACCACAGGCGGGCCGGGCCCTCGGGGACCTGGATTCGCAGCGGGGCGAGGACCACGGTGGCGCGCTCGCCCGCCCCGTGATGCCGCAGGAGGTCGCGGGTGCGCCGCTCCCAGCGGTCGTCGTGCTCGAGCGCGACCAGCTCCCCGGCCCCGAGCTCACGCAGGCAGAGGGCGATGAGCAGGGTGGACCAGCCCGAGCCGCACTCCACGACCAGGGACGGCCGGCGGCGGAGGACGTAGCGCAGGACGAGGTCCACGAGGACCGGGTCGCCGGCCCAGCCGCCCAGGTCCAGCGGGAGCGGGCCGGCCAGCGGGCGCACGTTGACCAGGGCCCGGACCTGGTGCTCCATCTCGCCGATGCGCCGCTCGATGCGACGCTCCGTCTGGGTGAGGCGCTCGGACTGGCGCCGCTCCAGGTGCCGTAGCGTATACAGGGCCAGGAGCGCGCCGCCCGCGGTGAGGAGCGCGGCGGCGGCCGCCAGGGCCAGGACCCACCAGCCATCGGGCACGCTCGACCCCCCTCCGATCCACGGCCGGCCACGTAGCCTCGATCCGTGGGCATGTTGGCGCGCCACGAGTTCCGGAACAAGGGCGGAGCCGGGCCCCGGGCCGGGCACGAAAGCCGTCCGGCCCCGCGGGCGGGGTGCCCGCGGGGCCGGACGGGGCGCTGCCTGTCGGCGCGCGCGGTGGGGCGGGTTCCGACGCTAGTGGGCCACCCGGAGCGAGGGGGCGCCCGACTCGTCCGCCGAGAACAGCCCCTGCCGGGAGCGCACGAAGATCTGGCCGCCACCGCGCTGGCGCGCCTCGTCGAGGGCGGCGCCGGCCAGCTCCAGGAGCTCGTCCTCGCTCATCGTGGTGCGCTCGAAGGCCGCGATGCCGGCGGACATGGCCGGGAAGGCGCCATAGGGCGTGGCCAGGCGAGCGGCCGCGTCTCGCATGCGGCGCGCGAAGGCGACCGCGCCCTGCGTGTCCTCGCACGGGAGGACGGCCAGGAGCGTGTCCCTCCCGTACCGGCCCAGGATATCCATGGTGCGGGCTTCCTTGCGCACCACCGTGCCCACCCGCAGCGTGGCCGGCGTCGGGTCGGAGAGACGGAAGGACTCGCCGGTCTCGGACTCGGGCGAAGGCAGCGGCCGCACCTCCAGGGACGTCATGGACTCCAGGCGCTCCGGGGTCACCGGCAGGGCGCTGCTCGGGACGCGCTCGAGCCCGAACAGGACCACGCTGAGGGGCCGCCCTCGGCGGGCCGCCGCCACCTCGTGCTTGAGCATCACCTCGACCAGGCGACGGCTGGGAAGACCCGTGGACGGGTCCCGGAGCGCCGCCCGCCAGCGGCGCCGGCGGAGCGCCTCGGCCGCCGCGACACCGGTGGTGGCGACGGCGACGGAGCGCACGCCGTGCATGGGAACGTGGCCCGTGCCGATGAGGCCGCTCACGATCACGACCAGGATCCCCGCTCCGCCGGCCAGGGCGGCCCCGCGCCACCCGCGCCACGGGAGCACGAGGAAGGCGGGCGCGAAGGCGGGCGCCCACGCCCAGTCGGCGGTGGCGCCGCGGGCTCCGCTCAGGTAGGCTGCGGCTGTCGCCGCCAGACACAGCATCACCACGATCCGGCACCAGGTCGGCACCAGCTCGTCGGGCGGCTCGAGCGCCTCGGGCAAGAACGGCGGGCGCGGCCGTATTTTCGTGGCGCGTGGCAGGATCAACGACGCCTCCTCTCCCCCCGGGTCGCAGTCGTCACCAGTCCTCCGCCGGTGGCTGCGCGGGCTGCCGCCGAATCCTGTATACAATAGGCGAACCTTCCGACGCAAGCGAGGGGTAGCACCGGCGGACACCGACCCGGAGGCTCGAATGACCGGAAGGACCAGGATCGTGGGGCTGGCGGCCGCGCTCGCGCTCACGGCGCCGGCCGCGGCGGGAGCGCAGGCGAGCGTAGGAACCGCAGGGGGCGCGCCGTCGGCCACCATCCCGGTGGTCGAGCGCTTCGATCCCGCCACCGGGGCGCGCACCCGGCTCACCGCCGCCGACCTCTCGGCGCCCGAGATCGTCGCGGTCCAGGCGGCGCTGTCCCGGGCCGGGCACGGGTCCGGCGTGCGCTCGGGCCGCCTCGATGCCGCCACCCGGTCCGCCCTGCGGTCCTTCCAGCGCTCCCGGGGCCTCGCTCCCTGCGGCTGTCCCTCGTACGCCACGGTCGTGGCGCTCGGCCTCGAGCCGCGCGTGGTCGAGACGGTGGTGGGAGCCGGCGCGGCTCGCGGCGGCGGACGGGCGCCCGCCTTCGCGCACGCCACCTCGGGAGGTCCGGATCGCGTGGGCTCGGCGGCCGGCGCGCCGGGCGTCCGGGTGGCCACCGAGGAGGGCGTGGTCGTGGTACGGGGCTCCGGGTCGGCCGCCGAGGTTGGCGGTGGAGCCGCGGGTCCGGGCGGGGCGAGCGGCGCGGGGAGCCCGGCCGCCGGTGCCGCCGGCCCCGGAGCGAGCCGCGGGGCCGCGGGCTCCGGCGCGCCAGGCGCGGCCGGGTCCGGAGCGACGGCCGCGGCGTCGGGCGCCTGGCCCGCCAGCTACGTCCCGGGAAGCTACCTCCCGGCGAGCGCCTTCGGCGTCTTCCTGTTCGGGGGCGCGCGCGGGCCCCGGGGTCACCGCGAGGCGCGGGGCGAGCGCGGCCGCCACGGATTCCACCGCGAGCCCTTCGGGGGCCCCGGCGGCGCCCCGGCTCCACGGCCGCCCATCCCCTACGCGCCCCGGCTCCCGGAGCCGCGCCCGGCGGGACCGGGCGGCGGCTGACCGCGAGATCTCCTGGAACTCTGCCCCGGCCCAACCTCGGGCGCGAGGCAGCCGGCCGGGGTTCGCGACGTCAGGGGATCGTGACCTGCGCTCCGATGGAGAGCGGGAAGGTCCAGTAGTTCCGGAACAAGCCCACCTCGGGAGACGCCTGCGTGTAGGGCAGCGACGCCGCGCGCTTGCCCAGCGCCAGGTACGCATCGCCCGATGCGAACACGTTCAGGTACTGGTTGAACTGCCAGCCCAGCCGCACACCGCTCATCACCGTGAAGTAGGTGTGCGAGAAGGTGCTGAGCGGACCGGCCACCTCGCTGTGGTTGGTGGCCATGTGCGTCAGGCCCACGCCCACCCGCAGGGCGGTCGTGAGCGGGTGATCCTGCCAGTCCGGGCGCGGGGCGTCCAGCTCGAGGCCGGCCATGATGTGCAGGAGCTTGAGCGACGGGAACTGGTTCCCCTGGCTGTCCTGGTTCCCATCCATCAGGTCGGCGGTGAGGTCCGTCCGCACCCCGAAGTTGGGCAGGAAGCGGTACATGATGCCGCCCCCCACCGTGGGGCCGGCGCTGGTCACCTTGGACAGGCCTCCCCCTGGCAAGACCACACCGGCGTGAAGGTCACCCGACCAGGTTCCGGGCGCTCCCTGCGCCCGTGCCGGGCCGGGACCCAGCGCCACGAGCGCGGCCACGAGGGTGGCGACGCACGCACCGACGGAGCTCGAACGCGAAAAGTGCACGGGATCCTCCTTGAAGTCGTGAGACATGTCAGCCGGCGCCCTCGCACGGGTGCTCGGGCAGCCGCACGGGCCGGAGCGTGTAGTTCCGGTCCAGCAGCACGGCGTTCGTGGCCTCGAAGTAGGCCATCCAGAAGGCCTTGACCCTCTGCGACAGGTCGGTGTCCGTCCGGGCCCCGACCACCATGACGCAGGCGCCGCCCAGGTCGGGGAGCTTCCCCGCGGCGGCCTCCTTCTTCACCCACTGGGGGCCGGGCACCGCCCCGCCCTCCATGTCCACCTGTCGGTTGGCCTGCATCATGTCCGAGAACAGGTAGATGGTCGCCCGGAAGCCCGGGTAGCCTCGCACCTCGGCGGCCGCGTCGTGCAGGGTCGAGAGGATGTCGGTCCCCGTGATCTGGCGGCGTCCGGCCGTGTCGCTGAAGGTGCGCAGGTAGTCCTCCGCGTCCTTGAGGAAGCGGACTCGCGTGAGCGAGTCGCGCGCCATGTTCTGGCCCGGGAACTCCGCGTCCGGCACCGGCTGCGACCAGCGCTTGGGCGGCTCGGAGAGCGACAGCTGGAGCAGCTCCAGCGCCGCGATCCGGTCCCCGAACGTCAACTGCTCGATGCGCTGGTCGGCCAGCTGCCGGGCCAGCACGAGCTTGTAGTCCGGGATGCTGCCCGAGCGGTCGAACACGAACACGACCAGGTCGTGCGGCCGCGCCTCGGCGGCCTTCCCGGCACTGTCGGCTCCGGCGCCCGAGCCCTTCCCGCCGCCGCACGCGGCGAGCAGGAACGGCACGAGCAGCAGGAGGTGGAGGAGGGGCATGGTGGCTATGGGGACGGCAGCCGTAGCCGAGCCACACCAGTCCCGTCGGACCCGCGGCGGGTGCGGCTGCCTCACCCGGCCAGCGCCTCCTCCAGGAAGCGCTCGCGAGCCTCCTGGAACCGCTTCGCCAGGCGGTCGCGCTCTGCTTCGTGGTCTTCGATCGACACCAGCTGGTTCATCTCTCGTATCACGGCCTCGGGATCGACGTTGAGCGACACCGGCTGCGCGAACGCGGGCAGCGTGCGCGGATCGATGCCCCGGGCCCGGCCGTTCTCGGCGCGGTACAGGGCCACGGCGGCCTCCAGGTGGTGCCCCGCGGCCCTCCAGTCCTCCGCGGACCGGCTGCGAAGCCGGGTGCGGAGCTGCCGTACCGAGCGCCCCATGTCGGCCAGCTGCTCGGAGGCCTCTTCGGCCAGCGTCTCGCCCCTGTTGACCAGCGCGTGGCGCTCGTCCTCGTACGGCGCCTCGTCGAAGCGCTCGCGCCGCGCGTCGCGCCGGTGGAAGTAGGACGCCGACAGCGCGCACAGGACGAGCGTGGTGTTGAGGAGCAGGATCGGGAAGCTCATGCGGCTCATCGAGGTCGCGTAGTCCCGCAGGTCCTCGGCCGCCTGCTGCATGTCGTCCGCCTGGTTGGTCTTCTGGTTGGCGGCCAGGAGGTCCCCGTCCGAGCGCATGAGCGCCGCCTGCCGGCGCAGGTCCTGCACGGCCGACATGTCCTGCGTGTACTGGTTGTGGCCCACCTGGCCCAGCGTCATGCGCGCCTCGAACAGCACGCTGAGGACCAGCGCCAGCCCGATCCCGGTGAGCACCATCGGGATCACGTTCTCGAGGGGCGACTTGCCCGCCACCGCCTCGCGGCGCACCCGGCGGTCCCGCTTGACGACCAGGTCGCGCAGCGAGTGGCCGAAGAAGTGCGCCAGCACGCACAGGAAGGTCACCACGCCGGCGGCCAGGAGCGCCGCGTCGGGGCGGAAGAGGATGTGGGCCATGACGCGCTCGGCGCCGGCGAACCAGCCCTTGGACGCCTCCGTGACCAGCCGCATCTGGCGGTCCGAGAGAGGGTCGCGCGGGAGGAGGGCCGAGAACACGGGCGCGTTGGCGAAGAACTCGACCGAGCCGAGGAAGGCGATCGCCCCGAGATAGACCCGGGTCGAGAGCCCCTCGGAGCGCACCTGGTTCTGCGCCGCCAGCTCCTCGCTCACCTCCCAGCGCCGCTTGGCCATGCGCGCCTTGAGCCGGATGAGCTCGTTGGCCACCCGCTCGAAGCGGTCGATCGTCAGGGCCAGGCGGGCCTGCACGGAGGCGATGTGCTCCTCCACCTCGCCCATCAGCCCGTCCAGGCGGCGGTGCTCCTGGGCCTTCCAGGTGGCGAACAGGGCGCGGGCGCGCTCGAGGAGGTGACGCTCGGACTCGGGCGGACCGGTGACGTCCATCTCGGGCACCCCGACCGCCGCGTCCTCGCGGCCCAGCCGGATGGCCTCGGCGCGGAGGGCCTCGATCCCGGTCTCCAGCGGCGCGGCCGCGCCGGGCATCTCCGGCGCCGGCGCCTCCTCGGGCGCGGGCGCGACCGGCTTCGGCTCGACGGGGAGCACGGGCCGCTCGGGATGGAGCGGCCGCACCTCCGCCTCGTGCCGCGCGGGGTGGAGGCTGAGCTGCTCCTCCTCGTCGTGGTTCAGCGGCCCCCGGAACGAGAGGTCGCGGGCGCGTTCCTGCCAGGCCCCCGGCCGAGGCTCATCCGGCATGGACCGCCCCCGAGCCGTCCAGGCTCAGGCGCTCGTCGCCGGGCGCCGCGTTGAGGAAGTAGGACCGGCACGCCCACCGGACCGCGTCGGGCGAGAGCACCGCCGGCTCCGCCGTGTAGCCGGCCATGTCCATCACCAGCCGCACGATGTCCCGCGGATGACACTTGCGCGGGGCGATGCCCAGCGGCCCGTAGTACTCGTCGTAGACCTGGTCGACCGCCTCGGACAGGAACTCGACCTCCGAGGCCTCGCAGCAGCGTTTGAGGATCTCGGAGTACTGCGAGCGCGTCGGGTTCTCGACCAGGACCTTGTAGCGGATGCGCCGCAGGAACGCCTCCTCCACGAGGTCGGCCGGGTTGAGGTTCGTGGCGAAGATGAGCAGGCACTCGAACGGCACGCCCAGCTTCTGCCCCGTGGGCAGGCTGAGGAAGTCCACGTGGCGCTCCAGGGGATACATCCAGCGGTTCAGCAGGTCGCGCGGCCTCACGCGCTGGCGCCCGAAGTCGTCGATGACCAGCACGCCGCCGTTGGCCTTGACCTGGGCCGGGGCGCGGAAGACGCCCGCGACCGGGTCGTGCTGGAGCTCGAGCTGATCGAGCGTGAGCTCGCCTCCCACCACCACGACGGGTCGCTCGATCTCCACGAAGCGCGGGTCGTGGTAGGCCGGCGCGCGGACGAAGCCGTCGTCCGCCGCCCCCCGCTCGCCCGGAAAGTCCTCGTAGCCCTGGTCGGCCCACGCGTCCTCGACCACGTGGTGGACGGTGGGGTCGTAGACCTGGACCACGTGTCCGTCCATGCGCACGGCCTGCGGGATGAAGATCGTCCCGCCGATGAGCCGCGCCACCGCCTCGGCGATCACGGTCTTCCCGTTCCCGGAGTTGCCGTACAGGAAGATCGAGCGTCCCGAGTTGATGGCCGGCCCGAGGGTGTCCATGAAGGCCGAGTCCAGGACCAGGTGCTTCATGCCCTCGTGCACCCGGTCGCGGGACACCCGCGCGGTGCGCACCGACTGGGCGATCATCCACCGGCGGTAGGTCTCGAGCGGGACCGGCGCCGGTCCCACGTAGCCCGCCGTCTCCATGAGCTCCCGGGCGCGCTCGCGTCCCTCGCTCGTCAGGTCGTAGATGTACCCGCGCCGGCCCTGCCCCTGCGTGCCGCGCACCTCGACCAGGCGCCGCTGCTGCAAGGACAGGAGCGGCTCGTCCAGGATCGAGTAGGGCAGCCGGAGGATCCGCTCGAGGCGGTCGCCCACCGTCGCGCCGTGCTGGTACAGGGTCCGCAGGATCAGGTCCAGGACGAAGGCCTCGTCCAGCCCCGTCTCCTCCAGCGTCGTCGGGACGGGAGGGATGCCTCCCATGTCGGAGGCGTCGAGGTACTCGTCCCCGCCGAACGCGTCGTCCGCCCTTCCCGATGCCTTCGTCACCATGTCAGCTCGTCTCCCTCGCGGGTACGGGTGCGCTCGATGGTCCCGACCGGGACCTCCAGCGCGTAGCGCGCATCACCGTGGAGCCGCGTGCGGCGCCCGGGAGCCAGCTCCCGGTACAGGCCCACCACGCGGCGCCCGGCATCCAGCAGCAACACGTCGAGCGCGAAGCGCATCCCCAGCATGTGGACGCCCCGGCTCGGCTCCAGCAGCAATCCGCCGCCCGGCTCCAGGTCCGCTCGGCCCAGCAGCCCCCGGAGCCGCGTCCAGAAGCCGTCCGCGACCTCGATCCGGTCCCCGAGGCACGCCTCCCGGTCCCGGTTCGTCACCTCGATCCTCCGCACGCGACTCTGCGCTCCCGCGACGGCCGCTCAGTGGCCCAGGCCGCCGAACAGGTCCCGGAAGCGGAACACGGACGGGCCGAGGAGGACGATGAAGATGGCCGGGAAGACGAAGAACACGAGCGGGAACAGCATCTTGATGCTCGTCTTCGCGGCCGCCTCCTCCGCCAGCTGCCGTCGCTTGTCCCGCAGCGACTCGGCGTGGACGCGCAGCGCCTGGGCGATCGATGTGCCGAACCGGTCCGTCTGGATCAGCATACTGGTCAGCGACTGGATGTCGTCCAGGCCCGTGCGGCCGGCCAGGTTGCGGAGCGCCTCGTCGCGCGGCGTGCCGGCCCGGATCTCGAGCGTGACCAGCATGAGCTCGTCCCCCATGGTCGGGCTCACGCGGTCCATCTCCTGGGCCACGCGCTGGAGCGCCTGGTTGAGTCCCAGCCCCGCCTCCACGCACACGACCATGAGGTCGAGCGCGTCGGGAACGGCCTTCTGGAGCTCACGCTGGCGGGCCTTCTTCTTCCGGCTCACGTACAGCAGCGGAAGCATCCACCCCATCAGGACTCCGAAGGCCACCAGCAAGAGCCTCTGGAGCGCCGTCATGGGGAAGACGGCCGCCGCGAAGAAGGCGCCCGCGCCGAAGCCGGCCGCCAGGATGAGCCGCGCGGCCAGGAACACGAACAGCGCGTTGGGGCGCCGGTAGCCCGCGTACCGGAGCAGGCTCCGCATCCCTTCGCGGCGCACGCCCTCGTGGCCCATCCTCTCGCCCACCGCCTCGAGCACCGTCTCCAGCCGCTCGCGCTTGGCCTGCCGGCGCCGGCGCTCCTGCAGCTCGTGATAGGAGGCCTCGCCGGCCCGTAGCTCCTCGAGCCGCCGCTTGAGGGTCCGGGTCTGCGCGCTGGGCACGCTGGTCACGGCCAGCACCAGGAGCCCGACCGACGTCGCCGTGAGGAGTGCCACCAGGTAGATCATTGCGCTAAAACTCCACGTCCACGATGCGGCGGATGACCAGGAAGCCGATGGCCTGCATGACCAGGGCGACCAGCAGCATCAGCCGCCCCGTGGGCTCGGTGAACAGGAGCCGCTCGTAGGAGGGGTTGAGCACGTACATTCCGATGCCCGCCACGATGGGAGCGAAGGCCAGGACGTAGCCCGTCATGCGGCCCTGGGCCGTGTGCGTGCGGAGCGTGCGGCGGAACTTGAAGCGCTGGCGGATGATCGTGGACAGGTTGTCCAGGTTCTCGGCCAGGTTGCCGCCCGACTCGCGCTGGATGAGGACGGCCGTGATGAACATGCGCACGTCCACCAGGTCCACCCGGTCGGCCAGGCCCAGGAGGGACTCCCGCAGCGGGAGGCCGAACTTCTGCTCCTCGAACACCTGCCGGAACTCCCCGGCCACCGGCTCGGGGCTCTCCTCGGCGATGGTCTGAAGGCCGGTCGTGAAGGCGTGGCCGGCGCGGATCGAGCGGCCCAGGAGGTCGATCGCGTCGGGGAACATCTCCTCGAAGGCGCGGATGCGCTTGCGCCGGCGGCGGCGCAGGTAGAGCCACGGCAGCATGGCGCCCACCACGGCGCCCACCAGGCCCCAGATCCCCTGCCCCGAGGCCAGGAGCGCGAACACCCACACGGCCACGCCGGAGCCGGCGGTCAGGAGGAGCAGCGTCCCGACGCCCCAGTCCACGTCCGCCTGGGCCATGAGGTTCTCGAGGTCCCGCCGGTGGGGCAGGCGAAGCAGGATGGGCTCGAGCCACTCCAGCTGCTCGCGCTCCTCCCTCAGCAGGCCCTCCGGCCGGCCCGGGGCGACCTGCCCGCGGCGCAGCCGGTCCAGCTGCGAGCGCACCCGCACGCCGCGCAGGAGGCCGCGCAGCCCCTCCCACAGGAGCGCCACCGCTCCCACGGCGAGGACCGCGATGAGGAAGGCGACGAGCGCCGACCCGATCCGGGACCCCAGCAGCGTGCTCACCGGCGCGCGCTCCGGGCGGTCGGGGCCTCGGCCAGGAGGGTCTCGGACAGGTCGAGGCCGTAGGCCCGGAGCTGGTCGGCGAACTTGGGCCGGATGCCGGTCGGGTGGAAGTGGCCCTTGACCTCGCCGTCGGGCCCGATGCCCTCTCGATCGAACACGAACAGGTCCTGCATCGAGATGACGTCGCCCTCCATGCCGACGATCTCGGCGATGGTCAGGATCCGCCGGGTGCCGTCGGAGAGACGGGCCAGCTGGATCACCACGTCGATGGCGCTGGCGATCTGCTGGCGCATCCCCTTCTCCGGGAGGTTGAGGCTGGCCATCGAGATCATCGTCTCGAGGCGGGCCAGCGCGTCCCGCGGGGTGTTGGCGTGCAGCGTGGTGAGCGAGCCGTCGTGGCCCGTGTTCATGGCCTGCAGCATGTCCACGGCCTCGGCGCCGCGCACCTCGCCGACGATGATCCGGTCGGGCCGCATGCGCAGGGCGTTGATCACGAGCTGGCGCTGGCTCACCTCGCCGCGGCCCTCGATGTTGGGCGGCCGCGTCTCGAGGCGGACGACGTGAGGCTGGCGGAGCTGGAGCTCGGCCGAGTCCTCGATCGTCACGATGCGCTCGCTGTGCGGGATGGAGGACGACAGCACGTTGAGCAGCGTCGTCTTACCGGCGCCGGTACCGCCCGAGATCAGGATGTTGAGGCGGGCCTTCACGCACGCCCGCAGCACCTCCAACATCGGCTCGGTGAGCGTGCCGTTCCGGAGGAGATCCTCCTCGGAGAGCACGTCGGAGCGGAACTTCCGGATGGACAGGTGCGGCCCGTCCACGGCCAGCGGCGGGATGATCGCGTTCACGCGCGAACCGTCGGGCAGTCGGGCGTCCACCATCGGCGAGGCGTCATCGATGCGCCGCCCCACGGCGGAGACGATGCGGTCGATCACCTGGAGCAGGTGGCGGTCGTCCCGGAAGGTCACGTCCGTGACCTTCAGCTTCCCGTCCCGCTCGATGTAGACCTGGTCATACGTGTTGACCAGGATGTCCGAGATCGTGGGATCGCGGACCAGCGGCTCGAGCGGGCCCAGCCCGAAGACCTCGTCCAGGATCTGGTCGACCAGCCTCTCGCGCTCCTCCAGGTTGAGCGGCGTCTCCTCGGAGGCCAGGAGGCTGCGCACGATGGCCCTCGTCTCCGAGATCGCCTCGTCCCGGTTCCGGTCGCTGAGGTTGGTGAGATTCAACCGCTCCAGGAGCTGCCGGTGGACCCGGGTCTTGATCTCCTGGAAGAGCGGGTTGATGTCCGTGGCCTCGTCCCCGGCCTCACGCAACCCGGCCTCCGGGCGAGTCCCCCGGTTCCATGCGGGCGGGCGCGTGGAGGACGACTTCCACGTGCGGCCTCGCTCCGATTCCTTCGGGAATTCAACCACTGGCCTTCACCGTTTGCTCGGGTGACTCGCGCAGGCCGGAGTTCCGGCCGCCGCGGAACGCCCCCAGGACACGCGAGAACAGACCCCCGCCGTCCTGGTGCGGAGCCGCCTCGATACCCACCTCGCGCGCCGCGATCGAGCGGACGTCGTGGGCGTAGTTGGACTTGCCGTCCATCACGGATGGACGACCCTCGTTGATGGACTCCATCAGGGCCCGGTAGTCGTTCGCCAGCGTGGCGTAGACGTCCAGGTCGAGCGTCTTCTCGACCTCGTCCAGCGTGATGATCTGGCGCGAGTCGTAGCGGTTCACGACCAGCTTGAGCCATCCCTTCTCCTTGCGCTCGGCGATCTGGCGCAGGAGCGGCAGGCAGCGAGTCACGTTGCGCAGCGACTGCAGGTCCGCCGTGGTGAGGAGGTAGAGCTCGTCGGACTGCTCGATCCCCGAGAGCGCCACCGGGCTGAAGGTCTTGGGGGTGTCGACGATGATGAAGTCGTAGCGCTCGCGCAGGAAATCCAGGATCTGCGCCACCCGCTCGACCCGTACGTCCTCGGGATCGGTCGGCTGATAGGGGGCCGAGAGGAGCTCGACGCCCGATTCGTGGCGCTCGATGTAGGAGGCCAGGAGGCCGGCATCGACCCGGTGGAAGTTCCGCACCAGGTCCAGAATGCTGAACTTGGGCTCCATGCCCAGGAGGAGCGCCGTCTCGCCGAGCTCCAGGTCCAGGTCCACCAGCAGCGTCTTACGCCTGGAGAGCCGGTGGATCTCCACCGCCAGGTTGGTGGCGAAGCTGGTCGAGCCGGCCCCGCCCTTGGCGCCGAACACGGCCAGCACGCGGCCGGGCTCGTGCTGCAGGTCCTCGCGCGACTTCCGGCCGGTCTTCCGCCACAGCCGGTCCAGCGCCTCCCGGAGGTCCTCGGGACTCAGCGGCTTGGGCAGGAACTCGACGATCCCCGCCTGCATGGCCGCCAGCAGGAGCTCGGGCGACAGGTCCGAGCCCGCCCCGATCATGGCCTGCGTGTAGCCCTCGTCCAGCAGGAACTGCGCGAACTTGAGCCCCACGCGCGGATCCGACTCCAGGTCGAGCAGGACGACCGCCGGCTCCAGGCGGCGCAGCCGATCGAGCTGCGGATCCGCGATCTCCGTGAAGGGCACGTTCAACTCCAGCCCCAGCTCCACGTCCGGCGAGTCCGCCAGGGCCGCGCGCACGGCCTCCATACACGCCGCATCCGTGGAGATGACGGCCGCCTGCACGGACCGCATCTCCCCGCCGCTCGCTCTTCGATCCTGCTCGTTCACCATCGCTCCCGTCTCGCTCGAATGTCTTCGTGTCGTCGTCGCGTCGGCCTCACTCGACCAGGCGAACCGACGTGAACAGTCCGCCCCCCGAGCCCCCGGTCGAACCGCTGCCGGGGCTCGGGACCGTGAAGCCCAGGAACCGGCCCACGATCTGGTTGCCCTGCACGTCTTCCACGAACACGGCCGCGAAGTTCGTGATCTGGAGCGGCTTCGCCCCCGGATCGGGGACCTGGGTCGGGTCGAACATCGGCAGGGGCCGGATCCTCGGACTCCCGCCGCATCCCTGCCCCGGATGCGCCACGCACTTGTTCCCGGTGTCCCAGTAGGCCGACCGGTCGAGGTTGATGAGATAGTTGAAGCCCTGCTTGGTGGGTCCGATCATCGCCCCGGGCTCCGTGCTCACCCAGTCGCCGATCGATACCGGAGTCCCGCAGTCCTTGCCCTCGATCCCGTTCCTGTAGTCGTTGGCGCCCGAGCTCCCGGGCGGCCGGAAGGGATAGTACCAGCTGGGATTGGCCGGGCCGGGGTTCACGAAGGCCCGCAGGATGATCTGATCGCCGTAGTTGTTCTCGTCGTATCCCGTGTGCGGGGCGTCCGGGTTCTTCGGGTCGAAGGGGATGTACTCGTCGTCCGTACCGGGATCGTAGGCGTTCGGGTCCCCGCTGCGCTCCGCGTACTTGTCGGGCAGCACCAGCGGGAGGACGCAGTCCGCCGCTCCCCCCGGGTACAGCTCGGCCGCGGCCTTCACGGCCACGTCCACTTCGTTGATGCCCAGGATGCGCGCGAACAACGTCGGGACCGGGTTGCCCCGGGCCCTGGTCCGATAGACCCACACGCGGACCTTGTGGGTGGTCGGGAAGGTGACGTCGCCCGCCTGCACGACCACCCTCTCGCCCAGGATGTCGTTCCGGTCCCCGATGTCGATGGCGGAGGCGCGCGCCAGGTCCTCGCGGCCCGGGTACTGAGCCAGCGTGCTGGCCCCGGCCAGCGCCGCGGCGTCCGCGGTGCGCTGCGCCTGGCTCCGGGCCACGTACAGCATGCCCATGTCCACGGCCGTGGCGGCCATGCCCAGGAAGACCACGAGAGCGGCCGCCACGATGGCGAGGCTTGCGCCCCGCTCGTCCCGGCCCAGCGCGCGAATGCGCATGGCTACTGACCTCCCCCCTTCTTGTCCTGGCCCATCATCTTGAGGACCGACTGGGCCGAGTCGCCCATGATCTTCTTGTCCATGCCCCAGGTGTCGGGCTCACCGGTGGGAACCGGCGGCGCCGCGTCCAGCGGCTGCACGATGTGGGGCGTGACCAGAACCAGGAGCTCGCTCTTGTTCTGGCGGATGGACTCCGAGCGGAACAGGGCGCCCAGGATCGGGATGTCCCCGAGGATCGGCACCTTGCTCACGTCGTGCGTGAGCGAGTTGTCCAGCAGCCCCGCGATCGCGAAGGTCTGGCCGTCACCCAGCTCGATCGTCGTCGAAGCCCGGCGGCTCAGGATCGTCGGGATCTTGAAGCCGGAGATCTCCAGGCCGTTCGAGAAGTCCAGCGACGAGACCTCGGGCGCCACCCGCATGCGGATCGCGCCGGAGTTCGTGATGTAAGGAACGAAGTTGAGCCGGATCCCGAACTCCCGGAACTGGATCGTGACCGCGTTGCTGGAGCCGCCTCCCTGGACCACCGGGAAGGGAAACTCCCCGCCGGCCAGGAAGGAGGCGGTGTCGCCCGGCACCGCCATCAGGTTGGGCTCGGCCAGGCTCTTGAACAGGCCCTTCTGCTTCAGCGCCTGGATGAACGCGGCCAGGTTCGAGGCGTCGTGGAACAGGTAGAAATCCACGGCGTCCGAGAAGGTCTTGTCGGGCCCCGAGCCCAGGAAGTTGCCGGTGAAGTTGCCCCCGCTCGGCGCGATTCCGATCTCATCGCCCTTGTGGATCGCGTTCGGATCCATGTGGAGGATGTTGATCCCCAGGTTCTTCATGGCCGTCCGGTTGACCTCGGCGAACCGCACCTGGAGGAGGATCTGCCCCCGGTCGGGCACCTTGATGTTGTCGATGACCGGCGTATGCTCGCCGCCCCACTGCTTGGCGACCTCGAGGGCCTTGTCGACCTCGTGCTGATTGGGGACCGTGCCCGAGAGCACGATCGCGTTCCCGGCGGCCGACACCTTGATGCCCGAGTCGGGGAAGTAGCCATCCAGGTTGCGCTGGAGGCCCTCGGCGTCCGCCGTCACGTCCACCTCGCGGCGGTGGCGCAGGCCGTCCTTGCCCCAGGCCAGCAGCGTGGTCGTCCCCACCTTCTTGGCGTTGACCACGACCTCGCGGGCCGAGACCACCACGGCGTCGGCGACCGTCGGATCCCCGATCGAGACCCGGGCCAGGTTGCTCGGGAACTCGACCACCCGCGAGGTGCCGATCCCGAGCGTCATGATCAGGCCGTCGCCCGCCTGCGCGCCCTGGCGGGACGTGGCCGCGCCTGCGGACGAGGGGGCCGTGGCCACGCTCGCGGCTTCGGACGGACCGGGCGTCTGGCCCCGTCCGGGACGCGGAACCGCGAGGAGGAGCAGGGTCGCGGCCGCGAGGGCCGCGACCGTGATCGCCCCGTGGCGAGTCGCCGGCTCGCGCCGGGCCTGGACATCAGTGCGCGTTCTCACCGGCCACCTCCCGTCACCGTCGTATCGACCGTCGAGGTCGAGCGATCCTTGCCTCGGTAGACTTCCACGTTGACCCTCGAGGGCGGCCGGGACGGACGCGAGGTCCGGATCGGCCGGTAGCGCGCCCTCGTCGACGAGGGGAGCAGCGTCGCCAGCCGCGCGCCGTCCGTCTTCACGGTGTCCTCGTCGAGCGTGTTACGGAGGGCCAGCTGCAGCTGGCCCTGGGTCGCGGCCAGAGTGAGCTTCTCCGCCTGGTCGGGCGTCACCAGCAGGGTGACGACGGGGACCTGCTTGGCCTTCCCGTCCGCGTCCTGCTGCAGCTCCGTCCCGGCCGTGGCGACCTCCACGTTCTGGAGCAGCACCTCGGTCTTGGCGTCGCTACCCGTGTCGCTGCGGTCCAGGGTGACGAGCACGTCCACGTGGTTTCCCGGGAAGACGAACCCGGCCACGCCGATCACCTCGTTCACGCGCACGCTCATGGCGCGCATCCCCTCGGGGATCGTGATCGCCAGCCCGGCCCCCGTGCCCTTGCGGGCCATCTTGGAGGCCAGGAGCGGCTCGTTCATGCGGACCTGGCTGATGACCCCGCGGCCCACGACCTCCTCGAGGGACGTCGCGTAGCCCTGGGGGACGGCACCCGCCGGCCAGGACACGAGCTTGACGTCCTGGGCCTGGATCATGGAGCCCACCGCCAGATCGCGGGCGGCCACGGCCACCTGCACCGTCGCCGCCGCCTGGTTCGAGCTCGATCCGGACGGGTGCTCGAGGAAGTTGATCGCCAGGTACGCGGCCAGGCCGCCCGCCACGAGCGCGAGGACCAGTATGATTCCGACTCTGTTTCGCATGGTCTCGGGCTCCTACTCGTTCCGCATGATCGCGGTTGAAGAGAGGTTGATCGTTCCGAACCTGGAGCCGCATCCCGAGCCGCACATGAGCTCGAGCACGGGGCCGAAGAACTGGAACCGGTAGGGATACGAGATGCGCACCGTGTCGGGCCGGCCCGAGCAGCTCAGGCCGCTGGTCGTGCACATGCCCACCAGGATGTTGGCCTTCGAGACATCGAGACCGGCGCTGGTCAGCCGGCTGTTCGCCGTGTCCCGGACGTCCCCGTAAACGGCGTTGGGGAGGATCGCCTGACGCGCCACCTCCCGCGCCGTGTTGGTGAGGAGCTGGGCCGTGCGCCACGCGTTGGCGAACTCGATGATGCCGAAGATCATCACGAGGAGGATGGGGAGGACCAGAACGAACTCGACCAGGGACTGCCCCCGGTCCCGCTGCCGGGCCCCACCTCCCGCCCGAGCTGTCAGCCGCCCCGCCATCGTCGCCTCCGCTTCACATGAACCAGGCGGCCACCGCGCCGACCGCGATCGCGACGCCGTAGGGCACCGTGAGTGCGCCCGGGGTGTCGAGGGTCAGCGCCGCCTCGGACTCGCTGCCCTTCCAGCCGGTGAAAGTGCGCCGTCCCAGCGTCACCCACAGGGTGCGCAGATTGGCCGTCGTTTCGGGGATCGCGCCCCGGCGGAGGATCACCCACCCGGCCATCAGGCCGCCGGTGAGCGCCATCACCAGGAGCGCGGGCCACAGCCGCTGCGGGCCCAGGAAGGCGCCCACGGCGGCGAGGAGCTTCACGTCTCCGCCCCCCATGCCTCCCGCCAGGAAGAACACCAGCGACAGACCGAGGGCGATTCCGGCTCCGGCCAGCCCCGAGCCGACCGCGGCGAGCCCCAGCGGGGCGCGCAGCAGGAGGGCCACGGCCAGGCCGGCGATCGTGAGCGCGTTGGGGATCCTTCGCTGCCGGAAGTCCGACCACGCGGCCGCACCGGCCAGCAGGATGAGGGCCCCGAGGGTCAGGCCCGCCAGCACGGCAGCCTCCCACCCATCGCCGCTCGCACGGGCCCGGAGCTCAGCTCCCCGCCTGCGCGTTGAACGTGCTGGCGGCCCTGTTGAACACGCCCTCGATCGAGCCGCGCAGCGCCACCAGGGCGGCGGCCACGCCGAGCGCGATGAACACGATGATCAGGACGTATTCCACCAGGTCCTGGCCCCGCTCATCGGCCCACCAGAGCTGAACGAAGTCTCGCATGACTCCCATCCTCCTCGCTTGTCGGGCTCCGCGTCCTTTCGGCACCGCCGGCAGGCGCCGGTACGCCCGGTAGCCGGGGTGAGAGCCGGGTCGTGGGACCCGGCCGCCCACCCGCGGCGCGGACGTATCGGTTCGAATCCGGGCGTCAGGACGCCTGTGAGTTGAGAGTGCTCGCAGCGTTGTTGAACGCCTTCGTGATCGCGCCCTTGAACGCCGTGAGCGCGACGGCCACGCCGAGCGCGATCAGCACGATGATCAGAACGTACTCCACGAGGTCCTGGCCCGACTGGTCGCTCCAGAGGGCCTGAACGAGGTGCGCCATGCTTGCCTCCTGGCCGTATGTGGCCATCCAGGGAAACAGTGGTCCGCTACCGGGTCGTCCGGCCACGCGGCCCGCTCGACCCTACGTCCCCCCTCGAACGGAAATCAGCGTCACAGGACCGAGCCGTGGATCTTCCACGCACGGTGAATGAACGCGAGCGACCGCTCGAAGGATCTGCTTGCTGGGACGGCCGGGGTTCCTGCCCCGGTGCGGGTATCGCCCATTCAACGGGTTGGCCGGCCCCATGCCGGTCCGGTAGACAGACGTCGCGTCCGACGCCGCCCTTGCCCGTTTGCGCGGTCGGCGATGTGCCGCGCGGCTCACGGCTAAAGCAACTCCCGGGCCAGTGCTCGGTCCGGGAAGCCACACGTTGCTAAGCCATTCAAAGATGGTCGCTTATTGCGGGGCTGGCAAGGCCCGGCGGCCGGGCCCGGGCCGTGGGACTTGCAAATCACGTGTCGCGACTGTTTCATGCAAGCCACACCACGGCATCGAGCGCCCGCCACGCCGTCTCGCACGGCCGCGTCCGCGAGTCCCCCCGAGCCCCGGTACGCCATGAGCTCCGATCGACAGACGAGGCGCCCGCCGCGCGCCGCCGATCGAGCGTGGAACGTGGGGATCTCGTTGGCCCTGGCGGGGATCCTCGTGCGGAGCGCCGCCGACACCATCGCGGACCCCGACCTGTGGGGTCACGTGCGCTTCGGCCAGCTCACCCGGGCCCTCGGAGGCGTGCCGAAGACGGATCCCTTCTCCTACCTCACCGCGGGCCATCCGTGGATCAACCACGAGTGGCTGTCGGAGGTCCTGTTCGCCCGCGTGTGGGGCGCGTTCCACACGCCCGGCCTCGTGGCCCTGAAGACCGCGCTCGTCCTCTCGATCCTGGGCCTGGTCTACGCGCGGCTGTGGCGCTCCGGTCTGGGATCCCTGCGCGCCGCGCTCGTGCTCATCGCCCTCTCGCTGCCGGCCCTCGTCGGCCTCGGGACACTTCGGCCCCAGATCTTCACCTACCTGCTCCTGGTCCTCACCCTCCTCATCATCGAGGCGGCCGAGGAAGGCCGGGTGCGCTGGCTGTGGGTCCTGCCGCCGATGTTCGCGCTGTGGGCGAACCTCCACGGCGGCGTGCTGGCCGGCCTCGGGGTGCTAGTCGTGTGGAGCGGCGCTCGTTGCGCGGGCTGGCTTCGAGACCGGTGGCGCGCGCGACGCTCGCGGGCGCCGCACGGCGTGGCGGACGGAATGGCGTCCGCGTCCGGCCAGGCGGCGGCGGCCCGACCTGCGGCGGCGTCCCGACCTGCGGCGGCGTCCGCGTCCGGCCAGGCGGCGGCGTCCGGCGACGGCGGCCCCCGCGGGCCCGGACCGCTCCTGGCCCTGGGCGTGACTCTCCTGGCGGCGACGGCGCTCCTGGTGAACCCGTACGGCATCCACCTGCCACTCTTCCTCGTTCGCACCGCCACCGTGCCGCGACCGGATATCTCCGAGTGGCACGCCCTCCGCCTGCAGTCGGCCCTGGGCGTCGTTTATCTGGCGTACGCGGGCGCGGCGGTCTGGGTGCTCGTCCGTTCACCGCTCCGGACCCGGCCCGCGCTGGACGTCGTCCTCGCGGTGATCGCGCTCCTGCCGCTCACCGCCATCCGCCACCTGCCGCTGTTCGGACTCGCCGTCGGCGTCCTGGCGGCCCGTGACCTGGGAGCGATGCTCGCCCCGTCGCGCGGCTCCGGAGTCCCGGGCGGCCGGGCCGCTCCCTGGCTCGCCCTGGTGGCTGGCTCGATCGGCATCGTCGCCCTGTGGCGCTCGGCGCCTTCTTTCGAGTGCATCGTCATGGGGCCCAAGCGAGGCCTCGCCTACCCCGTCCGCGCCTTCGACATCCTGGAGCGCAGCGGCACGGGCGGAGACCTGGCGGTGTTCTTCGACTGGGGGGAATACGCCATCTGGCACCTGGCGCCGCGGTGGCGGGTCGGGATGGACGGCCGCCGCGAGACGGTGTACCCCGACTCGGTCTACGACCAGTACCTGGACTGGAGTGGAGGCAAGGGCGATTGGAGCCGGTACCTGGGGCACGGGCCCGCCGACGCAGCGCTCGTCCCCCGGGACCGGGCGGCCTACAATCTCCTGGACCTGTCCCGGGCCTGGACGCGCATCTACCAGGACAGCACCGCCGGGCTCTTCGCCCGCTCGGACTACGCCGGCGTCGACCGCCTGCGCGGGGTAGCCCCACCCGACGTCCCCGCCGATGGACAGGGGATGTGCTTCCCGTGAGCCGGACCGGGCGTAGCCTGCGGCAGGTGTCTCTCGAGCACCTGCCGCTGATCGCCGCCGTCACCCTGTTCGCGGCCGGCCGCGCGGCCGTCCAGGCCTGGACGGGAAGCCAGTGGCAGGTGCCCGTGCTGGGGGTGTTGCGCGATTCCGCCTACTGGTTCGTGATCTCGGGCCTCGTGGCCGTGCTCGGCTCCTCCCTGGTCTTCCTGTGGCGCGCGTGGCGCGGACAAGCGCCGGGGGATCCGGGGGGCGCGGGGCCACTGGCACGGTGGCGTACGCATCTGGCCGAACGCTTCCGAGCGGCGCGGGTCCTGGGCGCCGCGGCGGCCATCGTGGGGCTGGTGACCTTTCTCCAGTACTTCGTCGCCGTCAAGACCGCCATCCCCGCCATGCACCCCTTCGCCTGGGATCGGGCGCTCGAAGAGGCCGACCGCGCGGTGCACCTGGGCCACGACCCTTGGCGCCTTCTCCAGCCCGTGTTCGGCCACCCGGCGTTGACCCACTTCTTCGATGTGGCCTACGCGCTCTGGTACGTCGTGATCATGGGGACGCTGCTGTGGCAGTGCTGGTCCGCGCGACGGCGTCTCCGCGCCCGGTTCCTCCTCGCCTTCGTCCTGTGTTGGGTCGTGCTCGGCTGCGTGCTCGCGACCCTCTTCTCGTCCGCCGGTCCGGCCTACTTCCAGCGCTTCGCGGGACGACCGGACCCCTACCTTCCCCTCATGTCGTATCTCCGGCACGTCGACGCCGTCCATCCGGTGGTCGCGCTCAAGATCCAGCGGTACCTGCTGGAGGGCTACCTGGGCACCGCCGTGCACTCGGTGCAGGGGATCTCGGCCATGCCGAGCATGCACATCTCGATGGCCGTGCTGGTGACCCTGCTGGCGGCCCGCTATCCGGGACGGCTCCGCGCCGTGCTGTACGGCGCCTTCGCCGTGCTCATCCTCCTGGGATCCGTCCTTCTCGCCTGGCACTACGCGCTGGACGGCTACGTCGCCGTCCTCCTCACGGTGGGTTGCTGGTGGGCGACCGGCCGGATGGTGGACCGCTACGCCCGGGAGCTGCAGCGGTCGGGTGCGGCATCGGGCGCCGGGACCACGTGGGAGTCGGCCGGGCCGCAGGCCGGGCCGCGGGTGGGGGCGGCGGAGGGGGCGGCGGAGGGGCCGCAGGCCGGGGCCCTCAGGCCGCCACCGACTCGCGAGCCTCGCCCCTCAAAGCCGACGCCCCGCTCTCCGGCCCGAACGGACCGAAGCAGCGGGGCGTGAAGTCCTTCCGGAGCTTCGGCGGACTCTAGCTCACGTCGCGAAAGTCCCCGGCGAAGAAGTCGTCGACATCGGCATCGCCCTCGTGGCGCCACTCGATCCCGACGCCGGTCGGGTTCCGCATGGCCCACGCGACGGTTCCGTCGTGACGGGTCCAGACCAGCCGGTCCCCGTGCTCGAGCGGCGCCTCGTGGAGCCGGTCGGTCTTCTCGGCGCCGTTTCCATGGCCGTTCCGGTGACCGTTGCCGTTGACTGCGCCGTGGCCATGGCCGTTGCCGTTGCCGTTGCCGTTGCCGTTCGTACCGTGGCCATGGGACTCGTGACCGTTCGCGCCTCCCTTCGCCCCGGGCTGAGCGCGGCGGGCGGTGATCCACGCGCCCCCCTCCCGGAGGTCGAAGCGGGTCACCACCCATTCGCTTCCATCCGGCCGAAACAGCCGACACGTCGTCCCGCTCACACTCTCGTCTGACATCTTCGCCTCTCCCTTACCTCCAGGCGCGAAACTCCACCCTCGCATCCGGGTCGACTCCATGACGCCCTCCGGTGTCACGGTGGTCGTGGAGAGGCAGACGCCGTGCCGCGAGCGCGGCTCGCGGCAATCCGAATTGTAACGCCCTGTTCTCTAAAGAGTTGAAAGGACGGATCCCGACGGGTACGAGCGCCAGAGCCCGCGCACGGATCGAAGGCTGTGGCGCATTCCCCACGAAAAGGGCTGGACACACGCATCTCGTGCACCCGACCGGGCCGGCCTCGAGTCGTCCGGGCCGGCCCGCCGGCAGCCGGTCAGGCCCGGTCCACCGTGAGCCGGTCAGGCCCGGTCCACCGCCCGGAAGATGCCCGCCTGCTTCGGTCCCTGGACGTCGATGACCCCGAGCATGCCCTTGCGCATCACCCGCGTGAGCGCGTGGTCCACGAGCTTGATCGGCTCCGGAACCGGGAACTCCAACTCGAACACTCCACAGCTTCCCGGCGGGACCGGGAGGGTCTGGACGTAGCGCAGGGGCTCGTTGGCGAGCGCCCCCGCGACCCAGGCCTTCGACCACACGTTGCCGATCGGGTGGAAGCTGGAGGTGAGATTCGGGCCGCCGTTGACGAAGTAGACCCGCGCCGTCTCGCCGCGCCGCGTGAGGATGGCTCCCCGGCCACCGTCGGTGATCGCGTGCTTCTGACCGTTGAGGAGCACGTAGGTCGGGTCCTCGCGCACCATGGAGGCGGTATCGAACCCGTGGTGGCCGGCCTCCCCGATCGGGCGATCCGTGTAGACCTCGTTCTGCCCCAGGTAGAGCTCGTGGTCCACCGGGGGCAGTCCCTCGGGCGGCTCGATGAGGATCATGCCGTACATGCCGCTCGAGATGTGCATGTCCATGCCCGGGACGGCGCAGTGGTAGATGAACGCCCCCGGGTAGAGGGCCTTGAACTCGATCGTCTTCTCCTGGCCCGGCAGGACCAGCGTCTCGGTCGCGCCTCCGCCCGGGCCGTAGACCGCGTGCAGGTCCACGTTGTGGGGCCGAATGTTCGTCTTCGGGCTGCGAAGGGTGAGCCGGATCCGGTCTCCCTGGCGCGCCCGTAGCATCGGGCCGGGGATCTGTCCGTCGAAGGTCATGTAGTCGAAGGTGACGCCCGGCTCGATCTCGCCGACGCCCTCGTGGGGTTCGAGCAGGAAGGAGCGCGTTCGCGGCGAGGCGCCGCCGATCGGCCCAGGAAGCGCCTTCGGGTCGGCGGCCGGCGTCCGCAGCGTGATCGCGCGAGCCGGGGTGGACCCGGTCGCGGCCGCACCGCCGGTCGCGGCCGCGCCGCGGGCCGGGCCCGCCGCAGCCGCGTCTTCCGTGCTCGTGCCGGTCGCGCCGCGCTCGGCTGCCTTCGCGCGGCTGGCGCCCGATACTCCACATGCCAGCCCCACCAGTCCGACCCCGCTGGCGCCGAACACCTTGAGCGCCTCGCGCCGGTCCATGCGCTTCCGCAGCCTCCGCCCCGTAGCCTTCATCGCGTCGCTCACCGCTTCCCCCTTCGTGACGTTCCTGCACCGCTCTACTCTCGCCGGCAGAGCTGCGGCTGGCCCTCGTTCGGCCACGAAGGAAGGATGCTCCGACCGCCCCAGCCGCGCCGTGGGAGAAAAGTGGAGCGGAGCAGGGGGAGCTCCCCGTCCGGCCTCGTGGGAGTTTTCCTTACGTTTTTGATGTTTATTCGCAAGTGCGCTCGGAGCTCCGAGCTGGACCGCCGCCACGGCATTGCGGGACGCCGGCCGATTGGGGCCGCCGGCTGCCCGGCTCCGTCAAGAGGTACGGCGATGATGGTCGGCGCGCCCTCTAGTCGTACGACTAGAGGGTCGCGGGGCGGTGAACATGGTGGGGCTCGTATGCTGGACGAGGACGCGGAAACCGGTTGGCGATAAACGAGTTGACGGTGCGCGGAAGTCTGACCGATCGATCTCAACCGCTCGTCATCTCACCGGCCCGTCAATGGCGGGAACCACGTGCTTCCCGGTTCGGCGGCCGGCCGACCGACGTGTGGCGGTCGGTGCGCCGGCCTCGGGTGCGCCGGCCTCCGGTGCGCCAGCCTCGGGTGCGCCGGCCTCCGGCGTGTTGGCCGGTCCGGCGCCGCACCCTGCCACGCGGCGCGGCGCCGGAAGGCCGGCGGTCCTGGCTCAGTCGCCCAGTATCTCCAGGGACTCGCGGAAGTCCGCATCGACAGCGGCCACGCGGGCGAACAGCTGGTCGGCGGCCGACTGGTCTCCCTGCCGCTGTCGGGCGACGCCCAGGTAGTAGAGGATGTCGACCAGCTCGGCGTCGTCACGCTCGGACAGCTCGAGCGCCGCGGCGAGCACCTCCGCGGCCTGGTCGTAGCGGTCCCTCGCCATGAAGTAGTGAGCCATCATGAGGAAGGTCTCGGGAGCCGGCTGCCGGTCCGCTTCGACAGCCTGGAAACTCTGCGTCGCGGCATGCAGCCACGGCAGCTCCCGGATCGTCATCTCGAACTCCTGCCACAGCGACTGGCCCAGCTCCGCACGCGCCGCCCGGTCGGCCGGGCGAGCCTGCGGCAGGTCGGACTCGGAGCCGCCCTGGCGTCGCTTCTCCTGTAGCTCGACCGCGTCGAGGCGAGCCAGACCCGCCAGCGCCGTCTCGTTGTCCTCGTCCAGGGAGAGAACCTGCTCGTAGAGGATGCGCGCGCTGCGGCGCGAACCGCGCTCGGCCATGCCCTCGGCCAGCGCCAGGTAGGACTCCCCGAGCGTGGCATCATCCGCGAGCCTGCGCGCGTAGGCGACCTTGCGCCGGCGCAGGTCCATGTTGTCGGGCGTGAGCTCGAGCAGCTCGTCCAGCAACTGGAGGCCGCGCCGAAGCTCGGCCTTCTCACCCAGCTCCGTGGAGGCACCAGTGCCCGAGGCGCGGCCGTTCATGCGGCCGTTCGCGGGCGAGCGCTCCTCTTCGGGCTCGGCCTCAAGCGCGGTGACGCCGGACGTCTCCGCCCCGGCCGTCTCGATTCCGAACGCGTCGTCCTGGTTCATCTCGGGCTCCTCCTCTTCTTCGTCCATGGGGTGGGCTGGCTCTTCCTCCTGGTCCTGGAAGCCGGCCGGCTCCCACACCGTGGAGGGCTCTTCCGCGCTCTCGTCGGCCGCCTCGAGCTCGTCGTCAGACTCGAACTCCTCGGCCGCCTCGAACTCCTCGGCCTCCGTGGCCGCCTCGAACTCGTCGTCAGACTCGAACTCCTCGGACTCCCAGGCCGACTCGAACTCATCCGCCATCTGGGACTCTTCCAAGACCTCGCGCTCTTCGGTCACCTCGTGCTCGTCGATCACCGCAGCCTCGTCGAACGCGTCGGATTCATCGACCCGCCCGGCGAGCCAGCGCTCCCACTCGGACCCGAAGCCATGTTCGCTCTCCGTCCGATCCTCGTCCGGCATGGGTCCCCCGCTCTCGATCTCCGGAAATGAGGGACTCGGCCGGATCGGCTCGTTCGGCCCCTCGCCGTCCTCATCCAGTGCATCGGTCCACGAGGGCGGCTCCCGGCCGAACTCGCTGGCCAGGCTCCGAGCCCGGGACATGAGGTCCCGGTACTGCCCGACGAGCTCGAGGCGGTTCGCGCCGACCACGGCCCACTCGGGGCGGGCGTGGCGCTCGACCTCGGCCTCACCCGACTCCGGGATCTCGTCCGATTCCTCGGCCTCGGCCTGTTCGGGGCCGGCGGCGTGCTCCGGGGCCGCCCCGATGTCGCGGCTCACCTCGTACTGGTAGACGTGGAGCTCCGGCACCCGGCGCTCCTCCGGCTTCGCCTCTTCGGCCTCGGCCGCGAGCGTCTCGGGCTCCTCTTCGAGCTCCTCGTCGAAGCCTTCCGGCTCGGAGTCGAAGCCCTCCGGCTCGGTCTCGAAGTCCGCAGGTTCCTCCTCGAACTCCTCGGGCTCGATCGTCTCGAAGTCGGCCAGGGGCTCGACCTCCATCGGCGGAGCCGTCTCGGGCTCGGCCGACGCATCGGTCCCGGCGGGAGTCTGCTCCTCCTGCCAGCTCTCGGGCCGCTCGGAGGGGAAGACCTCTCGGATGCGGGACGCCAGGTCCGTGTTGGACTCACCGCGGGCGGCGCGGTCGAACCACACGCCGCGCAGCGTGGAGAGGGCCTCGTCGCGGTGACCGTCCTCGAGGAGGCTCCGGGCCAGTCCGACCGCCACCTCTTCATCGGGAGCGCGCTCGAGGAAGTCGCGCATGGCCACGCGCGCGGCGCGCGGCTCCCCGCGCTGGCTCACGGTGTCGACGTAGTGGAGGAGGTTCTTCCGTGCCTCGGCCACCAGCCCCACCTCGAGGTGGAGTCGGGCCATGGTCCGGTAGCACTCGATCTCGTACGGGAAGACGCGGAGGATTTTGTTGCAAACTGCAATGGCATTCGTAATAAGCCCCTGTTCCGCGTACAGGTCGGCCGCCTGCCGATAGTACTCGATGGCTCTCCCCGGCTCGCCCTCGCGGAAGTTCAGGTCGGCGATCCGGACGGACAGGCCGGGGTCCGGCGTGGCGTACTCCGCCGTACGGCCTTCCTCGAGCGCGCGCAGGTACAGCTGGATGGCGCGCCGGTGGTTCCCGGCCGCCTCCTCGCGCCGTGCCTCCGCCTTGAGATCGGATACTTTACTCATTGCTGCGCCTTGACTTACACTGTCTCATCCGTCGGCCTCGCTTCGTCGTCCACCTCTGCGCCACGGCGACCCGCCAGGTGCGCGGGTCGGGGCCGCTGAACCGCCGTCCGGAGAGAGTGTGGTTGCCACTCCCATGCCAGATCGGCGGGTGAGCCGGTCGCGCCTCGCGTGTGTTGCGCGTGATCACGGGCGCGCACAGCTTATGCAATCCCACCGCCCACGACGCCGTCGGGCGGTCGCGAGGAAAGTGCAAAGTCTGGACCGCCCACCTCGACCCTCAGAGACCCGAGGAACCCCGTGTCAACCGAGGCGCTGGACGCAAAGATCCTCATTGTGGATCCCGATCGCACGGTGGTGGGAGAGCTGGAGCGGATCCTGGCCGACGCCGCCATCCACCGGATCGAGAGCACGACCGAGCCCAGGGAGACGCTGTACTTCTGCGGCCGGTTCCGACCTGACCTCCTGCTCCTGGACCTGGGCGTCTCCGACCCGGCCCCCGACCAGATCCTGCGGGACCTGGCCGGCCGCCGCGATGACTTTCCCGCGCCCACGGTCCTCGGTCTGGCGTCGGGCCAGTCGCTGGACACGCGGCGCCGCCTCGTCCACGCCGGGCTGGAGGATTTCATCCGCAAGCCGCCCGACCCGCTCGAGACGGTCCTGCGGGTCAGGGGCGCGCTCGAGCGCCGGCGCCTGCGCGAGACCGGTGAGGAGTCGCCCGCCGGCGCGGCCTCGGCCGACGAGGACAGCCTGCACGACCTCCGGCAGAAGGCCGAGACCGCCGAGCTCAGCGTCCTCCTCATTCTGGCGCGACTGGTGGAGTACCGCGACTTCAAGACCGAGCAGCACGGCGAGCGCGTCGGCGAGCTCTCCTCGCGCATCGCCTCCGAGCTCGGCCTGGAGGAGGGGGAGGTGGACCTCCTTCGTGACGCCGCGCCGCTCCACGACGTGGGCATGATCGTGGTCCCCGACCGGGTCCTCCTCAAGAGCGGAAGCCTGGACGACGACGAGCGCAAGATCATGATGACCCACGCCACGAACGGCGCCCGGATCCTTGCGGCCAGCGACCTCCCGGTCATGCAGCTGGCCCGCGAGATCGCGTTCACGCACCACGAGCGCTGGGACGGGACCGGCTACCCACGCGGTCTGTCGGGCGAGGACATCCCGCTCCCGGGCAGGATCGTGGCCGTGGCCGACGCGTTCGAGGCCATCACCCACGACCGGCCCTTCCGAGAGGCCGAGTCCGCCGAAGAGGCCATGGAGGAGCTCCGCCGCGAGCGCGGCAAGCAGTTCGACCCCCGCGTCGTCGACGCCGCGCTGAAGGTCGTCGAGCGGGAGAAGGCCGTCCTCCTCTGAGCGATCGGGCCGGCGACCCATGACGAAGGGCACCGGCCCGGCGGTTCCGTCCGACGTACAGGCGTGGCTGGCCGCGCTCGCGCGCGCGCTCCAGCGCCACGGCCTCTATCCCCCGGGGCATCCCGCCCTCGGCGATCTCACCGGTGAGCTCCACGAGGCCCTCGATCCCCTCCTGGAGGAGCGGGACGAGCTGGTGTTCGCCGTCGCACCCGACCGGCTGCTGTTCGAGGAGGCCTGGACCGGGACCTCTTCCCAGATCCCCGGCCTGGCGCGCCGCCTCCACGAGCACGACCTGTCCGCCTTCGGCGTGGAGGCCGGTGCCAGCGCCTCGGAGCTCGGAGCGCTCCTCACGGCCCTGCGCGAGCGTCCCGCGTCCGATGAGGATCGCCTGGGTCGCCGCGCGGGCATGGCCTCTCGCTGGCCCCACGTGTGGATCGAGCCGCGCCACTACGACCGGCTGGCGCTCGAGGAGGAGCTCTCCGACGAGCCCATCGAGGACCGCGATCGTCGGGCGGCCCGACTGTGGCTGGGTCTGGCGCGATCGGCCCGGGCGCTCCCCGACGAGCTCGCCGACCTGTCGCTGGAGGGTCTGGACACGGACGAGCTCGTGGAGACGGCTTACCGCGTCCCACCGGACGCCGTGGCCGAGGCGATCCGGGCGCTGCGCGAGACCGAGGGCATGGAGGAGATCGGCGGGGCCCTGCTCCAGATCGCGCGCGAGCTCGAGCACCCGGAGGGCGGCTTCGACCTGCGGGAGCGATTTACCGGGCTCCTCCAGGCGCTCACGGGACCGGACGTGCGGCGCCTGCTCGAACGCGGGATGCGGTCGCCCGAGCGGCAGGAGCTCCTGCAGTCGACGACGTCGTGGCTGCCCCCGGACACGCTGATGCAGATGGTGGAGACCACGGCGGACCTCGGGGACATCGACGTATCGCACTGGATGCTCCGCATCCTGGTCAAGCTCTCCGCCCACTCGCGCGTCGAGGCGGCGCTCTCGACCGGGGAGGCCGACCAGGCGCTGCGCGACCAGGTGCGCCGGGCCCTGACCGGCTGGGGCGAGGATCCGCACCAGGACGACGGGAGCTACGGCGACACGCTTCGCGCCATGAGCGAGGTCGGAGACCTGGCGGGCCTACCGCTCGTGGACACCGACCACGCTCCGGAGGCGCTGCGCGTGCTGCAGATGGGGATCGAAGTCGACCGACTGGGATCCCCGGGCGAGCAGGCCTTCGCGGCCCTCCGCCGGTCCGGCCGGGTGGGCGAAATCCTCGAGGCGGTCCAGGAAGCCGACCCGGATTCCGCGGTGGCGACGGAGCTGTGGGACCGGCTGGCGCGCGCCGAGGTCGTGGCCGAGCTGGCCGCGAAGGACCCGCCGGACTTCGAGGCACTGGGCCGACTCGGTCCCAGGATGCCGAGACTGGTTGCCGAGACGCTGCTCGACCTCCTGAGCGATTCGCGGGACCGCTCGGTCCGGAGCAAGGCGTTCTCGATCCTCACCTCGCTCGGCCCCGGCGTCGCTTCGTCCGTGATGGCGCGGCTCGAGGATGAGCGCTGGTTCGTAAAGCGAAACGTCCTCGCCCTCCTGTACGAGATCGGACCACCGGACGGCTTCTCGGCGCGGCCCCTGGCCACCCACGAGAACGAACAGGTCCGCCGGGAGGCGTACAAGCACCTCCTCCGCGACCCCTCCACGCGAGCCGAGGCCGTGTCCATGTGCCTGCGGGAATCGGACCCGCGCACCCTGACCCTCGGACTGGCCGCACTCGAGAGCGGGGACCGGCTGGAGCCCGAGCTCGTGCCCGTCCTCGCCCGACATGCCGAGGACTCGGCCCTGCCCGGGGAGGTCCAGGTGGCGGCGGCGCGCGCCCTCTCCCTCTCCGAGGCGGAGTCGGCCCGGCGGGCGCTCCTGCACCTGTGCCTGAGGCGGCATCCGATCCTGTTCTGGCGCCGCCGCCTGCGGCCCGAGAACCCGGTGGTGCGCGAGGCGGTGGGGGGCCTGGCCCGCCGCTGGCCGGACGACGCCGCGGTCCACCGCGTGCTCCGGCATCCGGAGGCCAGCGCGTGGATCGAATCGGCCACCGGGAGGGCCGGATGAGCGCGCAGGCTCGGGCGGGCGAGTTCCTCACGACCCTGTGGCGCTACTTCGCCGCCGCCAGCCTGTACGGTCCCGAGCATCCGCACCGCCGGGCCATGGTCACCGAGGTGCACCAGGCGCTCGGCGGACTCCTCGGGGCCGACCCGCAGCCCTCCTTCTCCATCCTGGAAGGCGAGGTCGTGTACGCCGACGTGCCGCTGCGGGACCTGCGGGCGGCGAGCTGGCCGGAGCGGATGGAGGAGGCCGGGATCGGACGCCTGGAGTTCCGCCGCGGCGCCGACCGCGAGGAGGTCGCCGCCTTCCTGGAGGCCGTGGACGAGCGACTGCGGGTCGCGGGAGACTCCGCGCGCGTCTCCGGCTCCGCCGACCGGGCTGGCGCCGCGGACGGCCGGATCGCTCCGCCGGAAGGGAACAGGCCGCCGCCGGCCCGCGAGCCCGAGGACGCGTTCCACCTTCCGCACATTCGCTTCGGCCCGCTCGGTCTGCGCGACCCCGAGGGGAGTCGACGCCCGGGCGGCCTGGGGCGCGTGGAGCTGTCGGAGGAGACCGGAGCCGTCGAGTGGCTGCACGCCGAGGCGGGACAGCAGGGCAGCGTGCCGGTGGCCGAGACGCTGGCCATCGTCCAGTCACTCTCGGTGGGGATGCACGGAGCGCAGCGCCTCATGGCGCCCTTCCTGGCCCTCAAGGAGTCCGACCAGTACACGGCCGGCCATTGCATCAACGTGGCCATCCTCGCCATGTCCCTGGCCGAGGAGATCGGTCTCCCGGCGGCCGTGGTGCGCGGGATCGGGGCCGCCGGACTCCTGCACGACGTCGGCAAGGTGAACGTGCCCTCCGAGATCCTGAACAAGCCGGGGCGTCTGACGCCCGAGGAGCGCGCCATCATCGAGGAGCACCCGGTCGAGGGATGCCGCATCCTGCTGGAGAGCGGGGACGAGATGGGGCTGCCGGCCACGGTCGCCTACGAGCACCACATCGGGGCCGGCGGGAGCGGTTACCCCAGGCCGCGCTTCCAGCGTCGCCCCATGCTGGCCAGCCGGCTGGTACAGGTGTGCGACTTCTACGACGCTCTCCGGACCCGCCGGCGCTACCGGGCGCCGCTTCCGGCCGAGAGGGTGATCGGAATCCTGCGCGACAACGGCGGCTCTCACCTGGACGCCGATCTCGTCGAGCCCTTCATCGAGATGATCGAGCGCTGGGACCCGGCGGACCTCCTCGAGGAGTCGGAGGCCGGCGCGGCCACGGGCGACGTGGAGGCCGCTCCCGGCGGCCCGGCGGCGTCCGAGAGCCTCACGGAGGCCGTAGCCCCCGGCGCCGAAGACCGAACCTTCTAGGGCTCCGACCCCACGCCGATGTCGCCACGCCGCCGCTCGCCGGTTCCCGACTGGGTCCCCGAAGATCTGCCGAAGAGACCGGGCGTCTACCAGTTCGAGGATGGCCACGGCACCCTCCTCTACGTGGGAAAGAGCGTGAACCTGCGGCGGCGCGTGCGCGGCTACTTCTACGGCGGCGGACCCTCCGACGAGCGCATCGCCCACATGGTCCGGCTGGCGCGGCGCGTCCGGGTGCGCCCCACCGGCACCGACCTGGAGGCCAGGCTCGAGGAGGCCGAGCGCATCGTCGCCGGCCGGCCGCGCTTCAACCGCATGCTCAAGAACCAGCCCACCGGCTGGTACATCGAGATCGACTGGTCGCGTCCCTTCCCCCGCCTGCGGGTGGTCCGATCGGCCCGCAAGGCCGGCGCCCGCTACTTCGGACCCTTTCGCGGCCGCCGGCTGCCGACCGAGATGGCGGAGCTGGCCCGCAAGGTGTTCCGGCTGCGCGCCTGCAAGGGCCGGCTGCGTCCCGACCCGCGGGGCTCACCCTGCGCGCAGCTGGGCATCGGCCTGTGCGCCGGCCCCTGCATCGCCCGCTCGGGGCTGAACGCCTACCGGGCCCTGGTGCGGGAAGCCGAGCGCGCCCTGGAGGATCCCGCCCGCGCCCGCGAGGTGCGCGAGCGCCTGGTCTCGGAGCGCGACCTCCGGTCCGCCGAGCTGGACTTCGAGGGCGCGGGGGACGCGCAGCGCCGGATCGAGTGGCTGGATGAGCTCGAGTCGCTTCGACTGGCCAGCGAGAAGCCCTGGCTGGACCGGTCGTGGCTCATCGTCCTGCCGCACGCGCGCGAAGAGATGCGGGTCCTGGTGCCGGTGGCCCGCGGGCGCGTGCTGGACCGCCGGGACGCGACCCGGCGGGCGATGGGGGAGGCGGTCCGCGACGCGTGCTACGCGGTGCGGGTGGCGGAGCTCCGGGCCGAGCCCGTCTTCCCTCCCGAGGAGCTCGTCCCGAGCCTCATCGTGAGCCGCTGGCTGGCCGAGGGAGCGCCGGAGGGCGTGGCGGTGGACCTGGACCGGTCGGACGTCGAGCGCGCGATGGCCCGCCTGGCGGCCTCCTAGCCCACCGGACCCGGGCGGCTTTCGGGCGAGAGCTCGGGGTCCTGCGGCTCGGCCGGGAGGAGCGCCTCCACCGGGCCCGGCCGGGTCTCCCACGCGTCGTACTCCTCGGCGTAGGTCATCCCCCAGCGGGCGCCCACGTGCCGCAGCCGGCGCTCGATCCACGCCGGATCTCCGAAGCCGATCGAGTCCTGGTAGAACCGGCCGAGCTCGAAGATCGTCTCCAGGTAGGGCTCCACGTCGATCGCCACGGCCGGCAGGACGGAGTGCGCTCCCCGGTAGGTGAACACGGGGACCGGCTCCCGGTGCGGATCCCGCGGCGCGACCACCTTCCGGAGGCGGGCCAGCGTGATCGCGTCGCGCGCGATCTTCCCGGCGGCCTGGTGGTCGGGATGGCGGAGACCGCGGCGCCAGGCATCGCCCAGGGTCAGGACGCCGTCGGGACGGACCTCGGCCACGATCCGGGCCACGCGTGCCGCCGCCTCCGGCGTGGCCTGCACCGCGGTGTCCGCGAAGTCCAGGAAACGGGTCTCGACGTCCAGGATCTCCCCGGCCCGACGGCCCTGCTCATCGCGCCGGCGGACCACCTCCTCCGGCGGGACGTCTCCGAACGCCTCGGTCATACCCCCGCGCGTGAGCCACACGAGCACGACGCGGTCCCCGCGGGCGCGCTGGGCCAGGAGGGCGCCAGCGGCGGGCACCTCATCGTCCGGATGCGCGAGCACGACCAGGAGGTTCATGCCCGTGGATCGTAGCAGGGAGCATGGGAGGGAGTGGCGGGGCGCGCCGTGCGGGCGGCCACCGAAGGGGCGGCCCCGATCACCGGCGCCGCCCCGCCCGGAGGTTCAGCTCGTGGACAGGCTCACGCCCAGCGTGAGGGGGTGCTCCCAGAACCGGTTGAACGTGCCCAGACCGGGCGCCACCTCCGTGAACACCTTCGTGTCGGCGTCTCGGAGCATGACCACGTAGGTCTCGGCCCGGAAGAAGAACATGACCCGCCGGGTGGCCTGATAGCCGAAGCCGAGGCCCCCGTGAAAGCTCAGGTACGTCTTGTTGAAGTTGCTGATCGAATCGGTGACCGGGCCCACGGGCAGGAAGCCGCTCGATGCGTGGACGTTGGTGGCGCCGGCCCCCACGAACAGCATGCCGACCAGGGGCGGCTTGTCTCGATCCGCCTGGAGGAAGTCGAACTCGAGCCCGCCGCCGAAGTTCAGGAGCCTCAGCGGCGGCATCACGACGCTGGGGCCGGAGACGCCGGGCACGTGCCCCTGATCCAGGAACTCGCCCGAGACATCGGCCCGCAGGGCCACGTTCCGGGTGAGGTGGTAGGCCAGGCCGCCGGCCGCGTAGGGCCCCGCCCCGCCGGTGAGCTTGGCCAGGGGACCGCTGGCGAGCCCCAGGCCTCCGGACACGTCGACCGAGATGCCACCGGGGCCGCTCGCCGTGGGCGGTCGCATGACCTGCTGGGCCGCAGCGGACGCCGGCATCGACGCCGCGACCGCCAGTGGAAGCAGCACCGCCAGCATCGCTCGGACGCGTTCGCCGATCAGCACGGTCCCTCCAGGGCTGAGACACGGGGGATGTTCAAGCTCACGATGGCCCGGCCGGGGGGCCGGCCGAAAGTCGGGGCGCCGGGATTCGAACCCGGGACCTCGTGAACCCCATTCACGCGCGCTGCCGGACTGCGCCACGCCCCGATGACCTGCATGCCAGAGTCGGGGCGCCCGGATTTGAACCGGGGACCTCTGCGTCCCGAACGCAGCGCTCTGCCGGACTGAGCCACGCCCCGAAAATACCGACTCTCCATGTGCCGTGTGCCAGCGACCGCTCCCTGACCTCCACCTCGCAACGCGAAGAGCGGGTGACCGGGTTCGAACCGGCGACCTCAACCTTGGCAAGGTTGCGCTCTGCCAGCTGAGCTACGCCCGCGAAGGCACGTCGTCGGAGTACGCGAGAGGTTCCGGGTGGATTCGAACCACCGTAGGGGGCTTTGCAGGCCCCTGCCTAGCCACTCGGCCACGGAACCCGGCGCCGGGCAGCCGGCGGGTGAAAAAGGGAGCCGCGCCTGTCGGCACGAGCCCCCTCGACACGACTCCGATCGTGCTGGATGTTACCCCGGACGGCCGGGGGTGTCAACGCGCGAGACCCGGGTCGGACACCTCCCAGGAGCCCCCCTCCTCCGCTTCACTACGGGAGATACGCCGCGAGCGCTCGGCAGTTCCCGCCTCCGAGCGGTGTGGGCCCGGCTCGCAGGCCAGTGGCAGGCTGCGGCCCTTCCCGGACGGGCCGCAGTCGATCCGCTCCGGACCGGCCGAAGCGCGCGCCGGCGGGGTGCCGCCGCTGCTCGGCGCGCCCTACCTTCCGGTCGTGATTACGCCCGAAGGCTCCGGGGAGCTCCCCGGCCCGTCCCCCCTCGACCGCCTGGTCATCGTCCTGCACCGGCCGCAGGACCTGGTCAACATCGCGCTCGTGGTGCGGGCCATGAAGAACATGGGCCTCTCCCGGCTGCGGCTGGTCCGTCCCGAGGAGTTCGACCCGTACCGGATCGACGGAATCGCGCACGACACCGAGGACCTGGTGGCCCGCATCGAGTTCGCCGACAGTCTGGGGGAGGCCACGGCCGACGCGGTGCGGGTGGTGGGGACCTCGGCGCGCCGGCGCTCCAGTCGGCAGGACTGGAGCACGCCGGAGGAAGCCGCGCCGCGCCTGCTTCGCCTGGCGCTGGAGACCTCGGACCCGGGTGCACCGAGCACACCGCCGCTCCAAGGAGAAACCGGGGCGCCACCCGGTCCCGTGGTCGCCATTGTCTTCGGTCCGGAGGATCGCGGCCTGTCGAACCAGGAGCTGGACCTGTGCCAGGAGATCCTCTCGATCCCGGTGAGCCCCGACCACCCCTCGCTCAACCTGGCGCACGCCGCCCTGCTCGTGATGTACGAGCTCCGCAAGGCGGCCGACCGCGCGGTCGGGCTGCCCGAGCGCGACCTGTCGCCGGGAAAGGACGAGACGGCACCGCCGGCCACGGCCGGTCAGCTCGAGGGCTTCTTCGAGGTGTGGGAGCGGGCCCTGGAGCGGATCGGCTTCTTCCACCACCTGGACCCCGAGCCCAAGATGCGGAGCTTTCGCTCGCTGTTTCAGCGCGCCGCGCTGGACCGGCGAGAGGCGCAGCTCCTCGAAGCCGTGGCCTGGGAGATCGTGCACTACGAGCGCCGGCTGCGAATCCGGCTCGCGCAGGAGCCGGAGGGGGAAGTGGCCGGGGCTCCGGAGGACGGGCGGAGAGAACCGGGAGGGAGCTGAGCGGCCGCCCGGAACGCGCCGGGCGGCCCGTGCGCTACGCCGAGAGGCGCGCCTTCAGTTTCTGCACCAGCTCGACGTTCGTGTCGGTCTGCTTCATCAGGGCCAGGACGTCGGTCATGGCCTGGACCGGGTTCGAGTCGGCCAGCTCCCTTCGCATGGCGCGAGAGAGCATGAGCGCGTCGTCATCCAGCAGGAGCTCCTCGCGCCGGGTGGCGCTGGCCTGGAGGTCGATGGCCGGGAAGATCCGGCGCTC
>CAYXHP010000075.1:0-3946 GCA_964465015.1 uncultured Gemmatimonadota bacterium | reverse complement strand
CGCACGGTCGGCGCCGGCGTCGTCACCGAGGTGATGGAGTAGCTCGGAGTAGCAGCGGAGACGGGACAGGATGAGAGACCAGATCACGCTCGAGTGCTCTCGGTGCCACGAGCGCAACTACACGACGACGAAGAACCGGCGGAAACATCCGCAGCGGGTCGAGTATAAGAAGTATTGTCCGCGCTGCGACGCGCACACGACACACAAAGAGACGCGCTAGGCGCGCGCGAGGGCGCCGGCCCGCGTCCGCTCCCCTTGGAGTGGGCGCGTCCCGCCGTGGAGCGGGGTGGGCCGGCTTTCGCGTCGCCGGGACGCATGGAGTACGGCCGAGGCCGGCTCACGAGGAGGACGGAGACCCCAGGGGATGGCGGCACTAGAGGGCATCAAGGAATTCGTCGAGGGCGTCCAGGTGGAGATGCGCCGAGTCACCTGGCCCGACGCCGAGCAGCTGCGCAGCGCCACGATCGTCATCCTGGTGTTCGTGCTCATCCTGTCGGTGGTCATCGGGGCCATGGACGCGTTCTTCTCGTGGTTCATTCGCATGATGGTGGGAGTCTTCGGTGGCTGAGGAGACGGAGGGCCACGACGCGCGCTGGTACGCCCTGCAGACCTACTCGGGGCACGAGAACAAAGTGAAGTCGCTCCTGGAGCGGAAGATCGCCGAACTTCCGGGCGAGATGCCGGAGGAGAAGGCGATCCGCGAGGTGATCGTCCCGACCCAGGAGGTCGTGGAAATCAAGGGTGGGAAGAAGGTCACCAAGACCCGGCGGCTGTACCCGGGCTATGTGCTCGTGAACATGGTCCTCAACCAGGACACCATGTACCTGGTGAACAGCGTCCAGGGCGTGATCAAGTTCGTGGGCGGTGGGGACGAGCCCCAGCCGCTCAAGCAGGAGGAGATCAACAAGATCCTCGGCATCAGCGAGGAGCTGGAAGAAGCCGGGCCGGAGGAGGAGATCCCGTTCCGCCGCGGCCAGGCCGTCGAGGTCACCGAGGGACCGTTCAGCGACTTCAGCGGAACCGTCGAGGAGGTCTTCCCCGACAAGGGCAAGGTCCGGGTCCAGGTCAGCCTGTTCGGCCGGCCTACGAGCGTGGAGCTGGACTACACGCAGCTCGAGGGCTTCTAGAGGGCCTAGACGCTTCCAGAGGGCACAGAAGGACGACAGGGAAACGATGGCGAAGAAGGCGACAGGGTTCATCAAGCTCCAGATCCCGGCCGGGCAGGCCACTCCTGCACCGCCGGTGGGTCCCGCGCTCGGTCAGCACGGGGTCAACATCATGGAGTTCTGCAAGCAGTTCAACTCCCGGACCGCGAAGGACTCCGGCACGATCATCCCGGTGGAGATCACGGTCTATCACGACCGGAGCTTCACCTTCATCACCAAGACGCCGCCGGCCGCCGTCCTCCTCAAGAAGGAGGCAGGGGTCGAGTCCGGCGCGGCCGAGCCCAACCGTGAGAAGGTGGGCAAGGTCACGCTGGATCAGGTCCGGAAGATCGCCAGGATCAAGATGGAGGACCTGAACGCGTCGGACGAAGAGGCGGCGATGCGGATGATCGCCGGGACGGCCCGCTCCATGGGCATCGAGGTGGAGGGCTGATGCAGCGCGGCAAGAAGTACCGCGATGCGGTCGCCACGCTGGAAGCCGAGCAGGCCTACGAGCCACGAAAGGCCCTCGAGCGGGTCAAGGAGATGGCCTCCGCCGGCTTCGACGAGACCGTCGAGGCGGCGCTGCGGCTCGGGGTCGATCCCCGCCAGGCCGACCAGCTCGTGCGCGGCACGGTAGTGCTGCCGGCGGGGACCGGGAAGACCGTGCGCGTCCTGGCGTTCGCCCAGGGGCCGAAGGCGCGGGAGGCGGAGGAGGCCGGGGCCGATTACGTGGGTCCCGAGCACATCGAGAAGATCGAGGGCGGGTGGCTGGACTTCGACGTGGCCATCGCCACGCCGGACCTCATGAAGGACGTGGCCAAGCTGGGGCGGATCCTGGGCCCCAGGGGCCTGATGCCGACTCCGAAGGCCGGCACGGTCACCCAGGACGTGGGTCGGGCCGTGCGCGAGGCGAAGGCCGGCAAGATCGAGTTCCGGGTGGACCGGGACGGCAACCTGCACGCCCCGATCGGCAAGGCGAGCTTCACGGTGGACCAGCTGGTAGAGAATTTCGGCGCCCTCATGGACGCCGTCCTCCGGCAGCGGCCCTCCGCGGCCAAGGGAGCGTACGTCCGGTCGGTCACGGTGAGCAGCACGATGGGACCCGGCGTTCCGGTGGACCCCAACCTGTACCGCCGCAGCACGGCGTGAGCCGGCGGGCGGAGACGAGCGTAGAGTCGGGAGCCGTACGATGGCGATGACGCTGGAGAGAAAGCAGGCCGTCACCGAGGATCTGGCTCGGCGGTTCGAGTCGGCGGGGACGATCTACGTCACCGATTTCACGGGCCTCGACGTTCAGGCCATGACCGAGCTCCGGGCTCGCCTTCGGGAAGGTGGGGTCGACTACCGGGTGGCCAAGAACACGCTGGCCCGGAGGGCCCTGGAAGGCCTGGAGCTGGATCCGCTCGTCGAGCATCTGGCTGGCCCCACGGGCCTGGTGTTCGCGGACGACGATCCGGTGGTACCGGCCAAGATCGTGCGCGACTTCGCGAAGGAGCACGACGAGCGCCCCAGCATCAAGGTGGGCGTGGTCGGTCGACGCGTGATCACGACCGAGGAGTTCTCGCGGCTGGCCGAGCTCCCACCGCGGGACGCTCTGCTCGCGTCGATCATGGGGAGCCTGACCGCCCCGGTGACCGGCATCGTGCAGGTGCTGAACGGCTTGCTGAGGGACATTGCCTACATGGCCACCGAGGTGGCCAGGAAGCGCGAGGAAGGCGCCGCCGAGTGACGGCGGTCGGTGGGCCCGTACGACGGGACGAACAATCCTTGAGACCTAGGGTAGGGAGCAGCGCAGCATGAGCAAGGTCGACGAAATCCTGGAATCCATCGGCTCGCTCACCGTCCTCGAGGCGGCCGAGCTGAAGGAGAAGATGGAGGAGAAGTTCGGCGTGACCGCGGCGGCCCCGGTGGCCGTGGCCGCCGCCGGCGCGGGCGTTGGCGCGGGCGCCGAGGAGGAGGAGAAGACCTCCTTCGACGTCATCCTGACCGGCATTGGCGACAAGAAGATCCAGGTCATCAAGGTCGTTCGGGAGGTGACGAGCCTGGGCCTCAAGGAGGCCAAGGAGGTCGTCGACAACGCCCCCGGGCCGGTCCGCGAGGGCGTGACCAAGGAGGAGGCCGAGACCATCAAGGCCAAGCTCGAGGAGCAGGGTGCCACCGTCGAGCTGAAATAGCGGCGAGCCGGCGCGGGGCGACGCGGCCCCGCGTCCCCATCCCCGGTCGGAGTGGCCGGGGAGACCGGTGTCCGGAACGGACCCCCGAACTCGCTGCCATGGACGAGATCACATTCGAAACATACATCCCCGCGCGGCTGGCCGGTCGGAGACGATCACGGCCCACGTGCGGGTCGGAGAACGCGGATGACGGAGCGGGTGCCGATCCCCGAGGGGCGCGCCAGCCTCGTCCTCCGCGTTTCTTGTCGCTGGCTATCGACCGGTCGATCGAGCCGCGGCGGCACGCCCGATGGCCGGGCGCCGACGCCCCGTCGACCCGGGTCCCCGGGCCCGTCACCGCGGTTCTTCTGAACGGGTAGGAGAGGCATCTTGGCTGAGAAGAATACATCCGTCGTCTCGTTCGCGAAGCTGTCCACCCCGATGCCCCAGCCGCACTTCCTGGACGTGCAGCTGGAGGCGTTCCGCAGACTCCTCCAGCCCGAGGAGAGTGCGGAGGACCGCAAGGATGTCGGTCTCGAGCGGGTGTTCAGCGAGATCTTCCCGATCACGGACGTCAACGAGAACTTCGCGCTCGAGTTCGTCGACTACTCCCTCGGCGAGCCGAAGTACACGGTCGAGGAGTGC
>CAYXHP010000074.1:0-3673 GCA_964465015.1 uncultured Gemmatimonadota bacterium | reverse complement strand
CCCAGGCCGAGGAGCGCGACGGCTCCCAGGAACGCCGCGGGATCGTGGCCGGACACGCCGTGGATCTCGCTTCCGAGCAGACGCGCGAAGAGGAGGGCGCCTCCGATTCCGAGGAGGCTGCCGGCCACGATCATGTGGCTCGCGTCCAGGAGCACCCACCGCACGACGCCGGCCGGTGGCGCGCCGAGGGCGATACGGACGCCGATCTCCCCGGCACGCGCCCGCGTCGCGTACGCCATCACGCCGTAGACGCCGATCATCCCGAGCAGCAGCGCGATGACGGCGAAGACCGACACGAGAGCCATCTCGAAACGTGGCTCGACCAGCTGCCGCCCGATGTGGTCTCCCATGGTGCCCAGGTGCGAGGCCTCCAGGTCCGGGTCGATACCGGCCAGGATTCTCCGGACGGCGGGAGCCAGGGCCATCGGGTCGCCCTGCGTGCGGATCAGGAAGTACGTGGCCCACCGGGTCCGCTGCCGGTTGGAGAGGTAGATCTCCGGCCGGGGCGAGCCGTCGGGCAGGAAGGGCCGGACGTCCGCGACGATGCCGACGACGCGGGCGGTGGGGGCGCCGTCCAGCTCCGGCAGCGAGACGCTGGCGCCGACGGGGTTTCGGTTCGGCCAGTACTTCCGGGCCATCGCCCGATTGATGACGGCGACCGTCGGCGAGCGAGCGTCGTCGGATTCCTCGAAGGAGCGGCCGCTCAACAGGGGAAGCCCCAGCGTCGTGAAGTAACCCGGGCCGGCATCGTACCAGGCGACGCCCGGCGCCTTGTCCCGGGTCCAGCCGCGTCCCGCCACCATGAAGGGCGTGAGCCCGTCGCCTCCTCCGAACAGCGGACCGGCCGAGACGGTGCCCACGCCGCGCACGCCGGGCTCGGCCGCGAGCGCCGCACCGATGCGGCGGTAGACGGCCAGGACGTCCGGGGATTCCGGATATTTGTCCGGCGACGCGTAGGTCCAGAAGGTGAGGAGGTGATCGGTGTCGAAGCCGGGTCGCCAGTCGAGCAGGTTGGCGAAGCTCCGAAGCAGCAGCCCGGCGCTGGCTACCAGCACCAGGGCCAGGGCGAGCTGTCCCGTCACGAGGAGCCTGCGCGTTCGGCGCGTGTGCCGCCCTCCGGCGGCGCCACGCCCGGCCCGGAAGACCTCACCGAGCATCGGCCGACCGATTCGGAGAGCCGGCACGAGGCCGACGACCACACCGGAGGCCAGCGCGAGCAGGCCGGCGAGGAGCAGCATTCGGCCATCGACCGTCACCTCGGAGAGGCGAGGGATGCCGGCCGGCGCGAGCGCGCGCACGGCGCGGACTCCCCACACGGCCAGCAGGGCTCCGGCGGCACCGCCCAGCCCGGAGAGCAGGCAGCTCTCCGCGAGCAGCTGAGACACGAGCCGTCCGCGACCCGCGCCGAGGGCGGACCGCACCGCGATCTCGCGCTCACGGGCCGTGGCGTGGGCCAGCACCAGGCCCGAGACGTTGGCGCACACGAGGAGAAGGACCAGGGCGACCGCGGCGAGGAAAGCCAGGAGCTCCGTCCGGGCGCCTCGAACCAGGTAGTCCCGCATCCCGTGCACGTCCACGCTCCAGCCGCGCAGCGCTTCGGGGTAGCTCGTGGCCAGCGCCGACTCACGCGAGCGGAGCTCGGTCTGCGCCTGGGCGGCGCTCACGCCGGGCGCCAGTCGAGCGGCCGCCACGAAGCCGCGCCAGTCCCGGTTCGCCGGCGTGGATGGGTCCCAGGGGAGGGGCACCCAGAGACGCGCGTGGCCCAGCCTCGGGATGTCGGTTCGGGGAGCGAGCACGCCGACCACGGTGTACGGCTTCCCGTCCAGGGTGATCTGGCGCCCCAGCGCATCGGATCTCTGTCCCAGCTGCGTGCGCCAGAACTCGTCGCTCACCACCACGACGCCGCCATCGCCCGAAGGGGGACCGTCGGCTTCCGTCAGCATGCGGCCGTGCGCCACCTGGACGCCCAGGGCCCGCAGGAACCCCGGCATCGCGATGCCCACGTTGACCCCCACCGCTCCACCGGCCGTGCGCAGGGCCATCGCCTCGGTGCGGGCCGCCCCGATCGCTTCGAAGGAACGGCTTCCGCGACCCCAGTCCACCAGGTTGGGCGTGGAGACCGAGCAGTAGTCGGACGATCGTGCGCTCGTCTCGCAGATGGTGACCACGCGCTCGGCGTGGGGGATGGGGAGGGGGCGCAGGAGGATGTGGTCGACGAGGCTGAACACCGCGACGCTGGCCCCGATCCCGATCGCCAGGATGAGGATCGCGGGCACCGAATAGGCCGGATACCGGATCAGCTGCCGCAGCGCCTGGCGTAGATCCAGCCGCAGGGAGTCGAGCACTCTGACACCTCCCGCTCGCACGCCCGGTCTCTGGCCTTCCGGGCGCCCGGTCGCCGAATCAGGCGATCACAGCTCCACCTCGTAGCCGCTCTCGCGAAGCTCCTCTATGACCTCGGGCGAGCGCACCCGGTCCTCGACGATCTGGCCGTCGAACAGGTGGATCTGACGCTCGGCATATTCGGCGTAGCGGGGGTCGTGGGTGACCATGCAGATGGTGGCGCCGTCGGCGTGGAGCTCGTTCAGGAGCTCCATGACGGCCTCGCCGTTGGTCGAGTCCAGGTTTCCGGTAGGCTCGTCGGCGAGGAGGATGAGAGGGTCGCCCACCACGGCGCGTGCCACGGCCACCCTCTGCTGCTGCCCTCCCGAGAGCTGCGCCGGATAGTGGCGGGTGCGGTGGGACATGCCCACGCGCTCCAGCGCCTTCATGACCCGCTCCTTGCGCTCCGCCGACGGCATGTCGCGGTAGGTGAGCGGAAGCTCGACGTTCTCGAACACGTTGAGGTCGCCGATCAGGTTGAAGGCCTGGAAGATGAAGCCGATGTGACGGTTCCGGATCGTGGCTCGCTGGGAGGCCGAGAGGTGAGCCACGGGCGTGCCGTCCAGGTCGTATTCCCCGTCGGAGGGCGAGTCCAGGAGCCCCAGGATCGACAGGAGCGTCGTCTTGCCGCAGCCGGAAGGTCCGGCGATCGACAGGAACTCCCCCTCCTGGATCTCGAGGTGCACGTCCGAGAGGGCATGCGTCTCGACCTCCTCGGTGAGGAACACCTTCTTGACGCCCTCCATCCGGATGAGAGGAGCGGCGGCGGTCGCGACGCCGCCCTCGGCGCCTGGCATGGGCTGGCTCTGGTTCATGGCTTCTCCACCGAGAGGTTGAGAACGCGGGGCGCGGCCGGAGCCGCGCCGGGGCCACGTGCGCCCGGGCGGGCACGCTGACGCTTGGACACCGCCGACCCGGCCGGGGGTTGGTCGCGGTGGACTCCGTCGCCGGTGCGGCTCACTTGAGCTTCACCCGGTCGACGTCGCCAAAGCGGGACATGTCCGAGAGGATCACCTGGTCGCCGGCCTGGAGGCCCGACAGCACCTCCACCTCGTCGACCGAGGCGCGGCCCAGCTTGACCGGGACGCGGATGGCGGCCTTGCCCCCGTCGACCAGCTTGAAGAGTCCGATCGTGCTGTTGGCGTCCCCGTAGGTGGGCCGGTCCACGTGGAGCACGTCGGTCAGGTGGTCGATGATCACCGTGCCGTCGACGCTGAGGTCGGGACGGGCGGCGCGCGGGAGATCGCTGGCCAGGTGGACGTCGATCTGCACCGCGCCCTGCTGCACGTTG
>CAYXHP010000073.1:0-15501 GCA_964465015.1 uncultured Gemmatimonadota bacterium | reverse complement strand
TCGGCCGCCTTCCGCGCCTCGCCCTACCTGGAGATGGGAGGCTGGGAGTACCCGATCCTGGATCACTGGATCGCGGCGGGCCGGCTCCCCAGGCTCTCGCCCTACGTCCAGCCCTACCGGCGCATGGACGTCGCCCGGGCGATCCGGAAGCTCGGGAGCCAGGAGCTCGCCCCGTGGGAGAAGCGCTGGCTGGAGCGCCTGGAGCGGGAGCTCCGGCCCGAGCTCGACATCCTGGACGGGAAGCGGACCGAGACCGCCTACGCGGCCGCGAGCCTCTCGGGCGGCGCCACCGACTGGACGCAGACGAGCCGCGATCCCCTCCGCCCCCGACTGCACGGGACCTTCGCGAAGAACCGGGTCCTGGAGCGGTTCTCGGTCGATGTCGAGGCCCAGGGGGGCTCCGTGGCGGGCGCCGTCCGCCTGGTACGCGACGGCATCTTCCGGCACGACGCGCAGTTCCCGGACGGCCGCGTGGTGGCCAAACGGAACTTCCCCCTCCTGAACGAGTCGACGCTGCGGTTCGAGGAGGCCTACGCCGAGGCGCAGACGAAGTACGCGCGTCTGTTCGTCGGCCGCATGTACCGGAACTGGGGTCCGCCGCACACCCCCGGCTTCCTGCTCTCGAACTACGCCTACAGCTGGGACCAGATCGGCTACCGGCTGGGCTCCGATCGCATCTTCGTCATCGGCGCCATCTCCTCCTTCAACGACTTCCCCGGCGACACGGTCCGCTACTTCGCCGTCCACCGCCTGGAGTGGCGGCCGCGGAGCAACCTGATGCTCGCCCTCTCCGAATCGATCATCCAGGGCGGCCCGAACGCCCGGCTCGACTGGCGCATCCTGAACCCGGTCTCGCTGTGGGAGACGACGACCACCGAGACCGCGGCCGACCAGGAGCATCGCAACGACCTGGCCCAGGCGGACGCGTGGTGGCGTCCGGTGGACGGGCTCGTCCTGTCGGGGAGCCTCATCGCGGACAACTCCACGTCGCTGAAGAAGACCGACCAGTCGTGCTGCGGGATCGGGGGCACCCTGGAGATCCAGCTCCCCGACGTGGCCCCCGGCCTCGGGCTCCGCGTGCAGGGGACGGCCCTGCAGAGCCTGGTCTACCACACCTCCTCGAATCCGTGGGAGCGCTACCTGGTCGATGGCGTGGGCCTCGGGTGGGACAAGACCGACCTCCGGCTCGGCACCCTGGAGGCGCGCTGGTTCGGCGTCGGCGGCCTCGTGCTCGAGCCGCGCATCGACATCCAGCAGAAGGGCGAGAGCGACATGCACAGCTTCGCCCAGCCCCCCGGAGACTCGCTGCCGGGCTATCCACGCATCCTGGTGGGCCAGACCGAGACCACCATTCGGCCGGCCCTGGCCGGCGTGTGGCACGGGGGGACGTCCGGAGGCTGGGCGGTCGACCTGGACTGGGACGTGGGGATCGACTTCATCCACGACTTCCAGCACGTAAAGGGAGCGAGCGCCACCGCCCTGGTGGGCCGGCTCGGCCTGCAGCTCCGCACGCCCCGCCTGTTCGTCGGGCTGGACTGAGGGCGGCGGTCCGCGCGGCGGCGGGACCGCCCGCCCCGCCTCGCCGCGCCTCGGGGCCCCCTCCTAGTGGAAGCCGATCCCGAGCGTGAACAGGTAGACGGCGTCCACCGTGCTCAGGCTGTCGAAGCCCTGGAAGAGCACGTCGAAGTTGGGCGTCAGATACAGGTTCCCGCTCCCGAGCCGGATGTCCCAGCCCGCTCCCAGGATGGCGCCCGCCCCCGACCTGTCCGTGGTCACGGTCCCGTTCGAGATGTCCCGAGAGAAGTTGCGATTCGCGAACCCGAGGCCCGCCTTCAGGAAGCCGCCCGAGGTCGCGGAAGGATAGAGGAGGACGTCGAACAGGGCGTTGCCCCGGCTCAGCGTGCCGCCGTTCACATCACGGCCCCAGCCGATCCCCTCCCCGCCGATGACCACGTGCTGGCTCAGCGTGCCGCCGAGCCGGATGTAGCCTCCCCCACCGCCGTTTCCATGATCGTCCCACCCGCCTCCCAGGCCGCCCGAGAGCCAGAAGCCGGAGTGAGCGCGGGCGGCACCCGCCGACCCGGGGGACTGGGCGGCGACCGGGCTCACGGCCAGCGTCGCGGCGAGGGCGGCCCCGGCGAGCAGGGCCGGGAGCGGGCGGGACATCGGCGGACGGATCCGATGACGGGGTGCGGTGCTCATGGAGTCCTCCCAGCGAGGGGGCTTCGGGAGCGGTCCGGGCCGGCGGCGGTCCCCACGCGCGGGGTCGGCGGCCGGCCGGGCCCCGGGCGCGAGCCGTCGTTCATGAGACCCCGAAGGCGACCGAGAGGTCACGCCGGACTCCCCGGCAGTTGACGTGAAGCTCCGTCTCGACACACCTTCGCGCCCGCCACTTCTTCGCCGGAGCCGATCGGGTTGCGCGGGGCGGAGAGGCTGATACCTTAGGCGCGGCCGACCTCGGGGCCGGGTGGTCCGGGGCGGCGGACAGGGACGGAAGAAAGCGGAGAATGAGGAAGGCTACCTACACGACGGTGGGCACGGTGGCGGCGGTGCTGCTGGCCGTCGCCGCGGCCTGGCCGGCCCTCCACGGGTCCGCGGCCGCGGCCCACGAGGCGCCTTCGGTCACAGGGGCGGTCGCGACGGACACGGGGGCGGCCGCCGACTCCGGCTCCAGCATGGCGCAGGCGGCCTCGACGAGACCCCGGCCGCCCTTCCCCGGGTGGTACCCCCAGCCCATCGGGGCCCCGATCCAGGCGCACGACAGCCTGAGCGCCGCCCAGGTGGCGATCCAGCTCGCCGAGAAGGCCGACCGTGGCCCCGCCCAGCCGATCCCGTTCAACCACCACTTCCACACCACCAACCTCCAGATGAGCTGCGAGTACTGCCACACCAACTCGCGGCACTCGGAGGTGGCCATCATGCCGCCGCTGGCCACGTGCATCGGGTGTCACCGCATCGTCGGGACGGGGCTCACCCCGATCGACACCCTGCGGGCCTACTGGCAGCGGCAGCAGCCGGTCCCCTGGGTGCGGGTCTACAAGATCGCCGAGTTCGTCCAGTTCAAGCACGAGCCGCACCTGAGGAACGACCTGCAGTGCCAGGATTGCCACGGCCCGATCCAGGACATGGACCGCGTCTACCAGTGGCAGAACGACACCATCCCGGCCAAGTCGCTGACCATGGGCTGGTGCCTGACCTGTCACCGCGGGAAGCCGCAGCCCACGGACGTGGCGACCGAGTACGAGCTGGTCCGCAAGGCCACCATCCCGGCCACCCCGCCGGGAAGCGAGACCCCGGGCCTCTACCCCCGTGCCATCAGCGAGCAGTACGCGGCGCACCGCGCGCCGATCGACTGCACGACCTGTCATTACTAGAGTCGACATGAGCGATCCGAGCGAACCCGCCGCCCAGCGTCCCGAGGAGGAGCCGTCCGCCGGCACGAGCCGGCGCAGCTTCCTCAAGATCCTGGGACTGACCGGCGCCGGAGCGACCGCCGCGGCGTGCCGGCCGGCCCCGCCGCACATCGACCAGAAGCTGATCCCGTACCTGGTACAGCCCGAGGGCATCACCCCGGGCACCAACACCCTGTACGCCAGCCTCCTCTCCGAGGCCGGACCCGAGCCGCTCGGCATCCACGCCTGGACGCGCGAAGGTCGCGTCCTGAACCTGGTCGGCAACCCGGACTTCCCGCTGAACCAGGACGGGATGTCCGCCCTCGCCCTCTCCGCCCTGCAGGAGCTCTACGATCCCGACCGGATCCAGGGACCGCGACAGCGCGGCTCGGACGGGCTGAAGGAGGCCAGCTGGAAGGACGCCCTCCAGGCCCTGGGGAAGGCGATCCAGGGCGGGAACGCCGTTCTCCTCACCGGCACGGGCACCGGGACGCGCGATGAGTTCATGGCGGCCTGGGCGAAGGCCGTGGGCGCCCGTCACGTGCGCTACGAGAGCTTCGACTACGAACCTCTCCTCCGGGCGCACGAGATGGCGTTCGGCCGCCGTGAGATCCCGAGCTACGCGATCGACCGGGCCGATCACATCGTGTCCTTCGGGGCCGACTTCCTGGCCACCTGGCTCGAGCCGGTGACGTTCGGGAAGCGCCTGGCGCACGCCCGCCGCATCGAGGAGGGGCGCCACGCCAAGCTGGCCTTCGTCGGGCCGCGCGTGTCGCTGACCGGGTCGAACGCCGACGAGTGGCTTCCGGCCAGGCCCGGGACGTCCGGGCTCGTGGCCCTGGCGGTCGCCCACGCGGTGGCCGGGAAGAAGGGGGACGCGCGCGCGGCGGCGGTCCAGGCCATGCTCGCGCCGTATACGCCGCAGGCCGTCGCGGATCGAACCGGCGTGGGAGCCGACAAGATCCAGTCGCTGGCGGAGGAGATCGCCGCGGCCGACCGGCCGGTGGCCCTGCCGCCCGGCTTCGCGGACCGGGACGAGTCGTCCACGGATGCCCACCTGGCGGTGGCCCTCCTCAACTGGGTCTCCGGCGCCGTCGGAAGCACCGTCCTGTTCGGGGTGGGACCCCGGCGGGGGCCCTCGGCCACCTTCGCCGAGATGGGCCAGCTCATCTCGGACATGAAGAGCGGCAAGGTCCGCACGCTCATTGTGGCCGGACCGAACCCCGCCTACACCCTCCCGGCCGCCTCGGGCTTCAAGGAGGCGCTCGGCCAGGTGCCGAACGTCTTCTCGCTGAGCGCGATGCCGGATGAGACCGCGGCGGCGGCCAAGTGGATTCTGCCGTCGAGCCACGAGCTCGAGTCGTGGAGCGACGCGGAGTTCCAGCCCGGCGCCTGGGCTCTGGGACAGCCGGTCATGCAGCCGGTGTTCGACACGCGCCAGCGCGAGGACATCCTCCTGCAGGCGGCCGCGGCCGGAGGCGTGAAGGCCGACTTCGGAGCCGACGACTTCGCCGGCTACATCGAGAACGCCTGGCGCGACAGGCACCGGACCTCCGGCTCCTCGCAGCGCTTTGACGAGTGGTGGTTCGACACCAAGCGTCAGGGCGGCCGCTGGGAAGGGGCGCCCGGTCAACCGGCGAAGGTGAGCCTGTCCGGCTCGCTCGGCTCGCACTCCTTCGCCGGAGGCGGCGCCGGCGCGGAGACCCCGGGAGGCGCCAAGTTCGACCTCGTGGTCTACGCCACCGGCCTCCTCTACGACGGCCGGGGCGCCAACCGCGGCTGGATGCAGGAGATCCCCGACCCCATCACCAAGTGCGTGTGGGGCTCGTGGGTCGAGATGCACCCGGACACGGCCCGGCCCCTCGGCGTCCAGAACGGCGACCTCGTCGAGGTGGCTTCCGACGCGGGCAAGGTCCGGGTGCCGGTCTATCTCTACCCCGGCATCCGCAAGGACGCCGTGGCCATCCCGATGGGACAGGGCCACGAGCACTACGGCCGCCACGCGGCCGGCCGGGGAGTGAACGCGCTCGACCTGCTGTCGGCGCGCTCGGATCGCGACACGGGCTCGCTGGCCTACGCCGGCGTGACCGTCCAGGTGACGGCCACCGGCCAGCAGGGCAAGCTCGTGAAGCTGCAGGGCTCCGACTACGACTACGGCCGCGAGGTGGCCGAGATCCTGGGCGTGGAGGAGGCCAGAAAGCTGGTCGAAGAGCACACGATCGACCTCACAGAGCTGGTCGAGGCCGCCTGGGACTCCGACCCGATGAGCCCCTATCGCTGGGGCATGACGGTGGACCTCAACGCCTGCACGGGCTGCGCCGCCTGCGTGGCGGGCTGCTACGCCGAGAACAACCTGGCGGTGGTGGGCGACGAGCGTTGCGCGGACGGCCGGGAGATGTCCTGGCTTCGCATCGAGCGCTACTTCGAGGAGACCGCCGACGGCGGCTTCCAGACCACGAACCTGCCCGAGATGTGCCAGCAGTGCGGCGATGCGCCCTGCGAGCCGGTGTGCCCGGTCTACGCGGCCTACCACAACCCGGAGGGCCTGAACGTCCAGGTCTACAATCGCTGCGTGGGCACCCGTTACTGCTCCAACAACTGTCCGTACAAGCAGCGGCGCTTCAACTGGTTCGAGTACGACTTCCCCTATCCGCTGAACCTCCAGCTCAATCCGGACGTCACCGTCCGGGAGAAGGGCGTGATGGAGAAGTGCACGTTCTGCGTGCAGCGGATCGACCGGGCCAAGGTCCAGGCCAAGGAAGAGGACCGGCTGGTCCGGGACGGGGAGATCCAGACGGCGTGCCAGGCGGCATGCCCCACGCAGGCGATCACCTTCGGAAACCTGAAGGATCCGGCCAGCCGGGTCTCGAAGATCGCCAAGGGGGCCCGAGCCTACCACGTGCTCGAGGAGCTGAACACGCGCCCCGCGGTCACCTACCTCCGCGACGTGACGCACGCGGAGCTGGCCAAGGAATCTTGACGAGGACGCATGGCCGACGACTTCGAGATAGAGGGTAACGCCGAGTACTGGGACACCGAGCGGCGCGGCATGACCATGGCCGACGCCAACCGCGACATCATGCGCCCGATCATGGTGTCGTCCTGGCGCTACTGGGCGCTCCTCACCTTCGTCTTCCTCCTGGTGGTGTGGGGCTGCGTCGCGTGGGCCTGGCAGATCGACCAGGGGCTCGGGGTGGCCGGGTACACGCACCCGGTCATGTGGGCCGTCTACATCACCTGCTTCGTGTTCTGGGTGGGCATCGCGCACTCGGGGACGCTGATCTCCGCCATCCTGTACCTGTTCCGGTCGGGGTGGCGGACCACGATCAACCGCGCCTCCGAGGCGATGACGATCTTCGCGGTCATGACCGCGGGGCTGTTCCCGCTCATCCACCTGGGCCGCACGTGGTACTTCTACTGGCTCATCCCCTACCCGTCCGAGCGCTTCATCTGGCCCAACTTCCGCTCGCCGCTGGTGTGGGACGTGTTCGCGGTCGGGACCTACTTCACGATCAGCCTCCTGTTCTGGTACACGGGCATGATCCCCGACCTGGCGGCGATCCGCGACCGGCTCCGGGGCTGGAAGAGCAAGATCTACGGCCTGTTCGCCGTGGGCTGGCAGGGGACGGTCCGCGAGTGGAGCCACTACCGGCGCGCCTACCTGTACATGGCCGCCATCGCGACACCCCTGGTGCTGTCCGTGCACAGCGTGGTGTCCTGGGACTTCGCGATGGGGATCGTGCCGGGCTGGCACTCGACGATCTTCGCCCCCTACTTCGTGGCCGGGGCCATCTTCTCGGGGATGGCGATGGTGATCACGATCCTGGTGCCCATGCGCTGGGCGTTCGGGCTCGAGGACTACGTGACGTCGTACCACCTCGAGAACATGAACAAGCTGATCCTGCTCACGTCGCTGATCGTGGCGTACTCCTACGCCACCGAGTACTTCATGACGTACTTCTCGGCCGATCCGACCGAGCAGGCGAGCCTGTTCTTCCGGGCCCACGGCACGTTCCAGGGGCCGTTCTGGGTCATGACGTTCTGCAACGTGATCGTGCCCGCCACCCTGTGGTTCAAGAAGGTCCGGCGCAGCGCCGCCGCGGCGTTCTTCGTCTCGATCTTCGTGAATATCGGGATGTGGTACGAGCGCTTCGTGATCATCGTCTCCTCCCTGGCCCACGAGTACGAGCCCTACAGCTGGGGCTATTACCGGCCGAGCTGGGTGGAGGTCAGCATCCTGGTGGGCAGCTTCGCCTGGTTCTTCTTCTGGTTCCTCCTGTTCACCAAGGCGCTTCCGACGATCAGCATCGCCGAGGTGAAGGAGCACCTGGCGCACCGGGGAGCCCACGACCATGGCTGAGGCGGCGAACGTGAGCGGGGTCCTGGCGCACTACGACAGCATGGACGGCACCCGGCGCGCCATCGAGTCGCTGCGGGACGCCGGCTTCAACGACCTCGAGGTCTTCTCGCCGGTCATGTGCGAAGACCTGGAGGAGGCCATGGGCCTCCCGGAGAGCCCGGTGCGCCGCTGGGCGCTGATCGGAGGGATCACGGGCTTCACGACCGCCAACCTGCTCACCATCGGGACGTCGCTCTCCTACCCTCTCATCGGGCAGGGCAAGCCGATCGTCTCCTGGCCCCCGTTCATCGTCATCATGTTCGAGCTCACGATCCTGTATACGGGACTGTTCGCGATGTTCTCGTGGATGGTCCACTCGCGGCGGCCCAAGCTCAAGCTGTCGCCCCACTACCGGGCGGCGTTCAGCGTGGACCGCTGGGGGATCTTCGTGAGGGCGGAGGACCGGGACCGCGACCGCGCCCTGGCGGCCGTCCAGGACACCGGACCGGTGGAGGTGGAGGCATGAGGGCCGGCGGGCGCGGACGGGGCTGGGTGCGGCTGGCGCTCCCCCTGGCGCTGGTGGTCCTCGCGGCGGGCTGCGACAACATCGTGAAGGCGATCCCGATCTTCTCGACCATGAGCGAGCAGCCCTCGGTCGAGACCTTCGAGCAGCAGCCCAAGGCACCGCCCGAGGGGGCCGTCGCGGTGAACGCCACCCGGCACCTGGCCCTGCTCCAGGCCGACACCCTGGCCAAGAACCCGCTGACGGGGACCGACGAGGAGGTGACCCGCGGCAAGCAGATCTACCAGAGCTTCTGCCTCCCCTGTCACGGCGCCGACGGCGCGGGCACCGGACCGGTGATCAACAAGAACGGCCAGAACCCGCGCCGCATCCCGTTCATCCCGGCCGTGAACCTGGCCACGGGCCCGGCCACCGGGCGCTCGGACGGCTACATCTGGGGCATGATCTCCAACGGCCGCGGGTTGATGCCCTCCTACGACCGGATACCGGCGCACGAGCGCTGGTACGTGGTCGAGTACGTGCGCCACCTGCAGAAGATGGCCGCCGACTCGGCGTCCTCCGGCTCGGGGACGAAATGAGCGAGCACGGCGCCGACACCATAGAGACGAGCGGACGATCGTGAGCTCCGAGACGCACAAGGTGACGCCCGAGAAGGCCCTCTCGACCGTGCCGGGGAAGATCTCCGGGCGCGTCCTGCTGGCGTGCTGGATCGCCATCGCCATCGGGCTCGTGGGCTTCTTCTGGACCGTGAGCGCCCAGCCCACGCGGGCCTGGCAGGTGACCTGGTCCAATTTCCTGTTCTGGACCTCGCTCGCCGAGGCGGGGATCGTCTTCGGCGCCGTGCTGCACACGGCCAAGGGACACTGGGGCAAGCACTTCCGCCGGGTGGCAGAGGGCGCTGGCGCCTTCCTGCCCGCCTCCCTGGTCGTGCTGGTCCTCATGCTGCTGTTCGGGGGCGGCCACATCTTCCCGTGGATCGGCAAGATGGCGCCGCATCGCGGCCACGTGAACCACACGTGGCTGAACCCGTCGGGCGTGTTCTGGCGCGACTCGATCCTGGCCCTGGTGCTCTACGCGGCCAGCTTCGCCTTCCTGCGCATGTCGCTTCGCCCCGACGCGCCGCTGGTCGCCTCGCGGCTCACCGGCTGGCGCCGGAGCCTGGTGAACTGGATCGGCCGCAGCTGGCGAGGGGATGACGCCGAGGTCGCCCACGCGACCACGTGGCTGGCCCGTTCGGGTCCGATCCTCATCCTCCTCTGGGCCGTCATCTTCACGCTCCTGGCAGTCGACCTCATCATGTCGCTCATCCCGGGCTTCATCAGCATCATCTGGGGCGCGTACTTCTTCGTCGGCGGCTGGCTGTCCATGCTGGCCATGACCGCGTTCATGGCCAACCGCTACTACAAGCGCTACGACCTGTCGGAGGCGTGGGGGAAGTGGGAGTTCCACGACCTCGGCAAGCTGATGTTCGCTTTCGTGATCTTCTGGACCTACTTCTGGTGGTCCCAGTTCCTGGTCATCTGGTACGGCAACCTGTCCCGCGAGACCATCTTCTTCGAGCAGAGGGTGGCCGGGCACTGGTACGGACTGTACGCCGCGCAGATGATCCTGATCTTCTGCGTGCCGTTCGCGCTCCTCCTGTGGCGGAAGCCCAAGATGCGGCCGGGCTGGCTGGCGCTGGTGGGCTCGATCCTCCTGGTCGGCTTCTGGCTCGAGCGCTTCCTGCTGGTGGCCCCGGCCACCTGGCACGGCCAGGGGATCCCACTGGGCTGGACGGAGGCCGCGATCACGGTGGGCTTCGTGGGACTGTTCGGCCTGTGCTACTCATTGTTCTCGAGCACCTTCCCCAAGCTCCCGATCCGGGAGACCCTGCCCGGGAGCGCGCATCGGGGTCCGTGATCTTCCCCGCAGGTGCCCCATACGGACGTCCGCGGATCCCGTCCGCGTGACGTCCTCCCCTCGCGCGCGCCGCGCCGGGGGCCTTCCCCTGAGGTCGACCCCTCCCGCATCTTATAGAGCCGCTCCACCCGAGGCGTTCGTCGGGGCGGCATGGCCCGTCGCGGCGGGCGCGCTCGACAGTCGGAAGTTCATTGGGTCGCAGAGAGGAACCATCACATGAGCTCTACCACAAGCTCTCAGACCGATCAGCTCATCGAGAGGACGGAAGCCAGCCTGGCCAAGTTCAAGGACCGAGCCGACCAGCTCCGGTCGGAGATCGGGGATGCACGGGCGGCCACCAAGGTCCGCATCAAGGCGATGGTGGACCGACTGGAAGCCAAGTACCAGGAGTACGAGAAGAAGCTGGAGACGGCGAAGAAGGGCGGCGGGCCGCGCGAGGAGATCGAAGCCCTCCACACGGAGATCGTGGACGATCTCCAGAGCATGGCCCGCACGATCAACCGCCGCATCCACTAGCCGCGGCACCGGCCATACCCGGCCCCGGCGAGGGGGGCGCGCCGAAGGACGCTTTCGGATGGCGCGCCCTCTTCTACTTCCTACTGGCGATCGGGCTGATCGTCCTCCACATCCAGCTTTCGCCCTACGCCGCCGACGATGCGTACATCCACTTCCGCATCGCGGCCCACCTGGCCCAGGGTGTCGGTCCCTACTACAACGCGCACGAGCCCGTCCTGGCCACGTCTTCGCCCCTGTGGACGGTGCTCCTGGCGGCGCTGTTCTTCGTCACCGGCGTGCACGTGACGGCCGTGGCGGCGCTGAACGGCGTGCTGGCCGCCGTGGTGGTGCTGGTCTCGGCGGAATGGCTCCGCGAGGCGACCGGGAGCGCCGGACCGTGGAGCGACGTGGTCGCCGTGCTGCTGGTCCTGCCGTGCGTCCTTCTGGGCAGCGACAAGCTCATGGAAGTCGCGCTGGCCCTCGCCATACTCCTCACGGGCGCCCTTCTTCACCTCAGGGGCTCGCGCTGGAGCCTGGCCGTCGTGGGCCTGTCGGTGTTCGCCAGGCCGGAGTTCGCCGTGTTCTTCCTGCTCTTCGGGCTGGAGGACGTGCGGCGGCTGGGCTGGCGGGAGGCGGGGCGGCGGGGGGCGGCGGCCGCGCTGGTCGCGGCTCCGCTCGTCCTGTTCCTGCTCCACTACTTCGGCACCCTGATCCCGAACACGATCCACGCCAAGAGCGTGGTCTACGTCATGTCCCTGTCGCAGGTACTGGGGCAGCTTCCGGGTGACCTTCACGCCCCCATCGGGCTGCCGCCGCTGGTGGGAGGGACCCTGTGGACCCTGGCCGCGGCCGGGATCGTCCGCTGGGGCGTGGCCGCGGAGGACCGGCGCGGGGCGTGGCTGGTCGACGGGGCCATCCTGGGGATCGGCGCCCTGGTGATACCGATCGTCTACCTGGCCCGCCGGGTGTTCGTCTTCTGGTGGTATCCCCCGCTCTACGAGGTCCCCCTGGCGCTGGTCCTGGGGGCGCTCCTGATGCGAGTGCGCGGCGTCCGGCGGAACGTGGGGCTCGGACTGGCCTTCCTGTTCCCCTTCGTGCCGGTTCTCCTGTCGGTCCTGCTGGCCGCTTCCAGCACGCACCGCGCCCTGGAGCAGCTGACCTTCCGGCGGGGGGCCCGGTCGCTGGAGTACATCCGGCTGGGACGCTACCTGGCCGAGGTGGCGCCACATGCCCGGCTCATGGCGGCCGAGATCGGAGGCCTGGGCTTCGGCTTCGACGGCAAGATCTACGACGGGGTCGGACTCGTGACGCCGGGGGCCCTGGCCTACCACCCGCTGAAGGTCCCCGAGCAGAGGAGCGGCGGCAACGTCGGGGCCATCCCCGCGGCCTACATCCGCGAGGTGGATCCGGACATCATCGTGGGCTATCCCCTCTTCCTCACGGACTTCCTGGGCTCCGACCTGGTCTCCCGGTACAGCCTGGAGTCCCTTCCGGTCTTTTCGCCCCAGCTCTCGAAGGGATTCCCCTCACCCCTCGCCATCTGGGGGCAGAGGCACATCCTCGTGTTCACGAAGGTCGGACACGGCTAGAGCCCGAGCAGGCGCGCCACGCCGACCCGGAGCCCCAGGTCCGGGCTGTCCTGCGCGTAACCCACCAGCACGGATCCGTCCAGGAGCCAGCCGCCGCGTCGCCAGTCCAGGCCGGCCGACACCCCGCCTTCGTCCTCCAGCCCCACCGGCACGACGTTGCGGGTGTTGGCCCGGCCCCGCAGGCCCAGCGCCACCCGCGGCAGAGGGCCCGGCCCGTCCGGGTCCCACAGGAGCTCCATGCCGTACAGGAGCACGTCGTCCTGGATGAAGGTCCGGAGCGGCGCGGTCAGGATCCCCACGCCGAGCTCGCCCGTGACCCGGAGCCGCTCCCCTCCCCAGCTCCCGAACACGCTCCCCTCGAAGTCGGTGGTGTTGAGGCCGATCCCGCGCGCCTGCTTGCTGTTGGGGAGCTTGACGGCCACGTCGATCCCGGCCGAGGGCCCGCGCTCACCCCCGAGGAGCCGGGCCACCGTGGCCAGCCGGAAGTCGTCCACATCGGCCGTCGTGCCGTCGGACACGCCCGGATCGAGCGGCACGTGCGAGGGTCCGCGCTGGCGCACGTGAAGGACGCGCCACGCGTCCCCACGCACCTCGAGAAGCACGCCGTCGGCCACGGCGTAGGCGACGGACAGGGTCCCGAGCCGCACGAGATTCCCGCGCAGGCCGGAGAGCGGGAAGCGGCGGTCGACCTGGTAGCCGAAACCCGCGCCGAGGAGAAGGTCGCCCGCGTGCCCGTTCGACGCGTGCGGGACGGCGGGATCGCGGCGGAGCTGCGCGCGGGCCGGGGAGGGCCCGAGGAGCACGCAGGCCGCGAGCAGGACCGCGAGCGCTCCCGGGAGAAGCGGCGCGGGGCGGGAGAGCCCGGCGCCGGTCGCGCGTCGGACCTCCCGCCGGCTCCCTCCCCCGCGGCGGGCGTCAGCCGGCGTCGCCGTCCTCCAGCCCGAAGGCGCCGCGCACGATGCGGCGCTGCTCCCGCTCGTGGGCCGCGTGGTAGCCCTCGGCCGGGCTCGCCATGTCGGGCCGCCCCACGTAGCGGAGACGTACCCCGCCGGGTAGGAGCGCCTCGAGGCGCGGCCGGACGAAGCTCCACGCGCCCATGTTCGCGGGCTCTTCCTGGACCCAAACCACCTCCTCGAGCCCACCGTGGCCCTCGATGGCCTCCCGCAGATCCTCCGCCGGGAACGGGTACAGCTCCTCCAGGCGAAGGATGCGCGTGGGCGCGCCGTCGCGATCGGCGGCCTCCCGCCGGTCGTCCGATCCCGACAGATCGTAGTAGACCTTCCCCGAGCACAGGAGGAGGCGGCTCGACGCCGGCGCCCCACCCGCGGTCCCCTCGTTCTCGCCCGTTGGGACCTCGCCGGCGAGAGCGCCGGGCTCCCCGAGCACGGGCCGGAACCGGCCGCCCGTGAGCTCGGCCAGGGGCGAGCGCGCCCGGGGGTGTCGGAGCAGGCTCTTGGGCGTCATGACCACCAGAGGCCGGCGGGCCGGCCGGATCGCCTGCAGGCGGAGAAGGTGGAAATACTGCGCCGGCGTCGTCGGGTAGGTGACCCTGAGGTTGCCGTTCCCGGCCAGCTGGAGGAAGCGCTCCAGCCGCGCGCTCGAGTGCTCGGGCCCCTGGCCCTCGTAGCCGTGCGGCAGGAGGAGTCCCAGCCGCGACTCCTGGCCCCACTTGGAGCGCCCGGCGGCGATGAACTGGTCGATCACCGCCTGACCCACGTTGGCGAAGTCCCCGAACTGGGCCTCCCACAGGGTCAGGGCCTCGGTCGCGACCGTGCTGTAGCCGTACTCGAAGCCCAGCGCCGCGACCTCCGAGAGCGGGCTGTTCCACACCTCGAACTTCGCCTGGTCCCCGGCCAGGTGCTCCAGCGGGATCCAGGTGCGGGAGCCATCGGCCGCGTGCAGGACCAGGTGGCGCTGGCTGAACGTGCCGCGCTCGGTGTCCTCCCCGCTGAGACGCACCGGCACGCCGTCGGTGACCAGGGTGGCCAGGGCCAGCGCCTCCGCGTGCGCCCAGTCCACCGGCTCGCCTTCCACCAGGGCCTTCCTCCGCTTCTCCAGCTGCCGCCCCAGCTTTCGGAACAGCTCGAAGTCGTCGGGCCAGCTGTGGAGTCCCCGGTCCAGCTCCTGGAGACGGTCCTCCGACACGGCCGTGTCCACGGCCGACGCGTCGTCGAGAGCGGTGAGCCCGGTCCGGAGGGCGCGCTCGGCCGCGGACGGCCGCGGGCCGGCGCTCTCGGCCCCGGTCTCCTCGCCGGCCTCCTCTCCGGCGTTCTCCGCCGCTCTCCGGCCGTCTCCGGACTCCTCCGCGGCCTGGACCCGCTCCCGCGCCGCCTGCAGCCGTTCGGCCACACGGTCCTCCATGGAGGAGGCCTCCTCCCCGGAGACGGTCCCGTCCGCGGCCAGCTTCCGGGCCCACAGCGAGCGCACGGTGGGGTGGTCCTCGATGGCGGCGTACATGGCCGGCTGCGTATAGCCCGGCTCGTCGCCCTCGTTGTGCCCGTGCCGGCGGTAGCCCACCAGGTCGATCATGATGTCCTGGCCGAACTCGTGCCGGTACTCGAACGCGAGCCGGGCCGCGGCCAGACACGCCTCGGGCCGGTCCGCGTTCACGTGGATCACCGGGATCCGGAAGCCGATCGCGATGTCGCTGGCGTAGCGCGTCGAGCGGCCGTCGCGGGGGTCGGTCGTGAAGCCGAGCTGGTTGTCGGCGATGATGTGCAGCGTGCCGCCCGTCTCGTAGCCGGCCAGCCGGCACAGGTTCAGCGTCTCCGCGGCCACGCCCTCGCCCATGAAGGCGGCGTCGCCGTGGATGAGGATGGGAAGGACGGGCTGGGCGTCGGGGCCGACCGCGCCGTCCGCGGAGGCACCCTCGCCGGCGCCGCCCCCCGCGTCCGTCCCGCGCTCGCCGCGGCGGCGCAGGTCGCGGGCGGCCCGCGCCATCCCCTCGACCACGGGGTCCACGTGCTCGAGGTGGCTCGGGTTGGGCGCCATCGTGACGTCCAGGGCCCCCGCGGAGGTTTGCGCCACGCCCGCCGCGCCCAGGTGGTACTTCACGTCGCCCGTCCCGTCCTCCGGGACCATGCGCGCCACCCCTTCGCCGGCCTGGTCCTCGAACTCGGCGATGATGGCCTCGTACGGGCGGCCGATGATGTGGGCCAGGACGTTGAGCCGGCCCCGGTGCGACATGCCGAGCAGCACCTCGCGCGTGCCGGTGGCCGCGCCGCGGCGCAGCGCCTCGTCCAGCATCGGGACCATCATGTCGAG
>CAYXHP010000072.1:0-86238 GCA_964465015.1 uncultured Gemmatimonadota bacterium | reverse complement strand
GCACGATCCACGGGTAGTCGAGCCACGCCCGGGTCGGCGAGTGGGTGACCTGCACGGGCGTGGCCCCGGGACGGGAGTCGCGCAGGAACAGCTCCGGCGGACGGTTGGCGTAGGAGTAGACGCCCGCGATGCGCTTGCCATCGGGCGAGGGCGTCACGTCGTGAATCCCCGGACGCCTGGTGTAGCGCGTCCGGTCCGAGCCGTCCTGCCGGGCGCGCCACCACTGCTGCTCGTAGGGCGAGCCCTCGCTGGTCGTGAGGTCGAAGTGCTTCCGATCGGGTGAGACGGAAGCCGCCTTCACCTCCCAGTCGCCGCTGGTGAGCGCCATCGCGGTGGCTCCCGAGTCGGCCGGCATCCGGTACAGGTGCGACCAGCCCGAGCGCTCCGACAGGAACCAGACGCTCTTCCCGTCCGGCATCCAGCCCGCGCAGCCCCGGGCGGTCCAGGTGGGGCACGGACCCCCGATCCACGCGCCATCGTGGTCGTGGGCCAGCGGCGTCAGCTTCCCGCTCGCGCCGTCCACCGCGTACAGGTACTCGTCCTTGTAGGCGAAGGTGACCGTGCCGACGAGGCCGGTCGCGCCGTCGTCGCTCCAGCCCTCGAAGCCGATGTCGGCCAGGACCGGGTCGCCGGCCACCGCCGCGCTGTCGTACCGAAACGCCTCCGGGGGCGGCGCGAGGTCCAGCCACTTCACCTCGCCCGTCGAAAGGTCGGCGATCCCGAGCCGCGTGCGGGGCTGGAAGTCTCCCACCTTCTCGCGCCCGGAGATCGTCTCCACGTAGCCGGACTGGGTCACGTAACGGGCCACCGTCGTGTGGCGGCCCTTCTCGGCCCGCTCGGTGAGCAGGATCGCGGCCCGGCGCCCGCCCGGCTCGATCTCGATACGATCCACCCGCTCGTGCTCGCCTATGTAGGCGGGCACGGGCGCGTGGGCCCGGCGGGTCTTCGCCCGGGCGCTGTCCTTCGCCTCTTGCCGCTTCCGGATGCGAATCGTCTCGAACAGCTCCTCCTGCTCGCGCTCGAGCCACGAACGCTGCTCCGACGCCGGCTTCTCCTCCGCCGGCTTCTCGCCGTGCCGTACGTCGGTGAGCTGACGGAGGGCGCCGTCGGTGAGGTCGAGCGCGTAGGCGTTCTCATCGCGTACGAAGTAGACGGTGTGGCCGTCGCGGCCGAACACGGCCTCGCTCTCGACGTCCTTCGTGTGGGTCAGCCGCGTCACCCGCAGGTCGGCGTCCCGGATGAGCCACAGGTCGCCCTCCCAGGACACCACCCGCCGCTTCCGGTCCGGCGAGTCGTCTCCGCGTGCCACGAGGACGCCCAGCGAATCCGCCTCGGTGTCCGAGAGCTTCTGCGGCGTTCCGCCGGTCGCCCGCACCCGGTAGAGGGACGGCTCCTCGTACCACGGCTTCCCGCCCGGCTTCCAGCGGAAGAAGACCCATCGACCGTCGGGGGTCCACCGCACGTCGGAGGGTGGCGATCCCACCAGCTCGGGGCCGCGCATGATGTCGCGCACGGTGAGGTGGAAGGAGCCCGCGTCGGCGGCAGCAGCCGTGTCGGCCGTCGCGTCCGCGTCGGCCGGCACCCACGACCCGGCCGGTCGCGCCGCCCTGACGTTGGAGCCATGGAGGACCGGCAGGGGGAGGAGGGCGACCAGGAGAAGCGCGAAGCGTCCCATGTGCAGACACCGATCGACAGGAAGTCCGGACCGGGCGGCGCCCGGGGCGAGCGGCGGGAAAGCTACGCCGGGCCATGTGACCCTTCAACGCGGCGTGCGCGTGTTGCACGACAACGTCGCGCCCACCACCGTAAGGACGTTCGGCATCCCCCCGGGTCGGACGGCGAAGCTGGGGCTCCGGATGGAGGTGTGAGCGGATGAGCGGACGGGCCACCGGCATCCTGCGGGAGCGCGGGACGTTCTCACCCTTCGCGCGCCGGTTCCTCCTGCCGGTACAGGCGTTCATCCACACCGCCGGCGCCGGCGGCCTGGTGCTGCTGGCCGCGGCCCTCGTGGCCCTGGCGTGGGCCAACTCGCCCGTGGGCCACCTGTACGAGGTCGCCTGGGCCATCGACTTCACCGCCCACGTGGGCGACCTGTCCCTGCACGTGCCCCTGCGCGAGACGGTGAACAGCGGGCTGATGACGCTGTTCTTCTTCCTCATGGGGCTGGAGGTGAAGCGCGAGCTCCTGCGGGGTGAGCTTTCGGAGCTCCGCCAGGCCATGCTGCCCCTCGCGGCCGCGGTCGGCGGCATGATCGTCCCGGTCGCCCTCTACCTGCTCCTCAACGCTTCGGGACCCGGACGGGCGGGGTGGGGCGTGCCGATGGCGACCGACATCGCCTTCGCGCTCGGTGTGCTGGCGCTCCTCGGGCCGCGTATCCCCCACCAGCTGCGCGCGGTCCTCCTGGCGCTGGCCGTGGCGGACGACATCGGCAGCGTCCTCGTCATCGCGCTCTTCTACGCCGGCCACGTGGCCGTCCCCTCCCTGCTCGTGGCCGGGGTCCTCCTGCTGGTGGTCGTGGGGCTGCGGCGCCTGGGGGTGCGGAGCAGCGGTCCGTACTGGGTCGCCGGGGTGGGGGTGTGGCTCGCGCTCCACGCCTCCGGCATCCACGCCACCCTGGCCGGCGTGGCGCTCGGTCTGCTCACGCCGGCTTCCGCGCCCTACGGACGGCGGAGCGTGCACGAGCGGCTGGATCCCCTTCTGGCCCGCCTGGACCGGGCCCACGCCGCCGAGGACGACGAGGAGGCCGAAATGGTGCTCGGCCACGTGCTCGAGGTCGTGCGCGACACCGAGCCGCCCCTGGACCGGATGGAGCGCATCGTGCTTCCGTGGGTGAGCTTCGTGGTGCTACCGCTGTTCGCGCTGGCCAACGCGGGGATCCCCATCTCGGCCGAGGCGGTGCGCCGGGCGGTGTCGAGTCCGGTGGCCCGGGGCATCGTGCTCGGGCTGGTGATCGGGAAGCCGGCCGGGATCGTCCTGTTCTCCTGGCTCGCGCTCCGGGCCGGGCTCGCCCGCCTCCCGGCCGGAGTCGACCTCCGGCACCTGCTCGGCGCGGGGCTCCTGGCCGGGATCGGCTTCACCGTGTCGCTCTTCATCGCCCCTCTCGCGTTCGAGGGGCCGGCGGTGGCCACCGCGCGTCTCGCCATCCTGGCGGCCTCGGTGGCCGCGGGCTCGGTCGGCTGGCTCTACCTCCGCGCCGTGCCCGGGACCAGCGTCTCGACGGCCTCCGCGGCTCCCGATACGGCCTCGTCGGAGAACGCTAGCGGGAAGTAGCGGTCCGTGGCCCACAGCGGGAACAGGTCCCGATAGTGCGGGCTGGCGGGATCGCCGCTCTCGCCGGGCGTGTTGGTGGCCAGCGCCCGGTCCCAGGCGCCCACCTCGATCAGGACACGGAAAGAGGGACCGGACGTCTGCTCGTCTCCCCATCCGGTGTTGTTGAGGACGTAGCTGTCCCCCCCGCGCGGCGCCGGACCCACGTCCACGAGGTCGCGTAGCGAGTCGTTCACGGCGGACGAGAGCGGGTGGTGCAGGGTGATGTGCTTGTAGGCCGGCTGTCCGAGCCGCCAGCCGGCGATGTCGGGGCCGAGCTTCTTCCCGAGGTCCTCGACGGCGCTCCGGAGGGCGGCGAGGAGGAAGGCGTCCCGCCCGGCCACCGGCGTGGGCCCGAACCGGTCGAAGCGGCCGTCGGGCGCCAGGATCCAACCCGACACCTTCGACATGGAGAGCTCCGGTAGGTAGGCCTGGATGTCCTCGGGCACGAAGTCGTCCACGGCCGCGGCCATGAAGCGCCGCTCCCAGGCCACGAAGATCCCCGCAGCCACCGACTCCGGCCTGAGGTCGTCGTCCCAGCCCAGGAGCCGGAGGCGGGCACTGTCGACCCGGGGATCGGTGGGATGGAGGTGCGCGAGGAGGGGGACCAGGGTGCGCGCGGGGATGGACGTGTAGTCCATCTGGAGGCTCATCATGTCGCGCATCGACAGGCGCCGTCCCGAGCCCAGGACCTCGGCCTCCCGGGCCGCCCGGTAGGGGTCCGACCACAGCCAGCCCACCGCGTCGCGGTGCGGGTAGCCGGGCGGGACGAGCATGTTGTTGGCCGTGCCCCAGAAGCCCTGCGGCGGGTCGGTGACGTGCGGCTTCTCGAGGATGGGCAGGTAGCCCGCCCACTCGTAGCGGCCGTCGCCCGGGACCGGCACCAGACCGGTCCAGTTGGGCCGGATGGGGGCGATGCCGACCGCCTGCCACCCGATGTGTCCGGCCGTGTCCGCCCACACGTAGTTCTCGCCCGGCACGTTGTGGTGCGAGAGCGCCTGCCGCGCCTCCGCCCACGTCGACGCCTGGTCCAGGCGCAGCGTGGCCAGGTACTGGGCGCCCCCCGGCTGCAGCCACGCCGCCCGGATCGCGTAGGCCAGGTGGCGCGCCGTGTCCCGGTAGACGACCGGGCCGTGCCGCGTGTAGCGGAGCGTGACCGGCACGGGCGCGGCCCCCTTCACCCGGATCGTGTCGTGCTCCAGCTCCATCGCCTCCCACGCGCCCCGGTACCGGTACCGGTCCGGGTTCGACGGATCGGTGCGGTAGACGTACAGGTCCTGGTTGTCGGTCGGGAAGACCGTGAGCCCCCAGGCGCCGGCCCGGTTGTGGCCGATGGACACGCCGGGCGCCTCCGGCTCGCCCCCGCCGATCACGTCCCAGCCCGGCGCCACCAGGTGGACGAAGTAGCGGAGCGACGGCGCCGCCTGCGCCCGGTGCGGGTCGTTGGCCATCAGCGGCAGCCCATCCAGCGTGCGGCTCGGGGCCACGACCCAGTTGTTGGAGCCGATGTCCTGGCGCCCGTGCCGTACGGTGACCGCCTCGGCCAGGCGCATCTCCACCGACAGCCGGCGCCAGGCCGCGTGGTCGGCCCGGTAGGCGGGCGCCAGGTCCTCCGGCCGGAAGTCGACGCGGCTCCGCCACGCGTCGTACGCGTCCAGGATGTGCGGGTCGAGTAGCGCCTTCCCATCGATGGCGCTGTCCAGGGCGAGGTCGGGCGTTCCGGGCCCGAACGTGCCCAGCCGCTCCACGGTCTCTGCACCGGCCACGGCCACGGCGCGCCCGTAGTCGAGCTCGGCGTGCAGGTCCCCCAGGAGCGCGCCGTGTCGGGAGATCACGTCGCGCACGGTCCACCGGCCCGGCTTCCACCCCAGCCACCGGAACTCGGGCGGCAGGGAGTCTGGCCGCGCCAGCACCTGGTCCACGCGGGCGTTGATGCCGTCCACGAAGGCGTGGAGGATGGCCGGTCCGTGCGGGTGGTAGTTCGTGAGCTCGGCTTCGAGGTCACCGCGATAGCGGAACAGGCGCGCCGCGCGATCACGCTCCACCTCGCGAGGTCCGAGCACCTCGGCGAGCGTCCCGCTGGCCCGACGGCGCCACAGCTCCAGCTGGAACAGCCGGTCCCGGGCCGCGCTCCAGCCTTGCGCGAAGAAGAGGTCGTGCTCGTTCCGGGCGTAGATGTGCGCGATGCCGAATCGGTCCCGCACGATGCGGACGGGAGCCTGGAGCCCCGGAATCGCGAGTCGCGTGGTATCGGCCGCGGTGTGTCCCGTGGCTGGCGACACCGGGTGGCTTCGGGTCGCACCGGGCTCCGGGGAGGCGTGCGCCACGGGTGGCGACACCGGTGTCGCGAGGAGGATCGCGGGGGGCGCGGGTGTCGCCAGAACGACGGTGAGGGCCACGACACGGGCGAGAGACGGGAACGGCGGCGCACACCGCATGGTCGCTCCGGGGTGAAGGGGAACCGGGACGCCGGACCGTACGGAGCCCGGGGCCGACCGCGCAAGCCGTGGTCGGACCACCCGGAGGCCCGGGCGCACCTCACGACACCGCGCTCACGCGGGCGCCTCCGCGCATTGCCGAACCGGCGCGCCGCCCGCAACCTGTCCATGTGCCGCCCGCGAGCGGGCCGCTCTCCTCCAACGCCAGGCGAGGTGCTCATGCATCGGCGCACGATCCTCGGGTCGCTTCTGCTCGTTCCCCTCCTCGCCCTGGCTCATGGAGGGCTCCGTCTCGGAATCGTTCCCGGAGCGGAGGCCGTCCCGGAGACGTCGGCCACGCCCGGGATTTCCGACACGACCGCGCAGGCGGCCTTCGATCTCGTGATCCGGAACGGCCGGGTCATCGACGGGACCGGCTCCCCCTGGTACCGCGCGGACGTGGGGATTCGGAACGGCCACATCGCCGCCATCGGCCGGCTGGACGCCGCACGCGCCGCGAAGGTGATCGATGCGCACGGCATGGTCGTGGCCCCCGGCTTCATCGACATGCTCGGCCAGTCGGAGCTCACGCTCCTGGTCGATCCCCGGGCTCCGTCCAAGATCTACCAGGGGATCACGACCGAGATCACCGGCGAGGGCGAGTCGGTGGCGCCGCTCGACTCGACCATGCTGCGCGAGAACGAGCCCACCTATCGGCACTACGGGGTCACCGCCGACTGGCGCACCCTGGACGGCTACTTCCACCGGATCGCGAAGCAGGGGATCGGCATCAACATCGGCACGTACGTCGGGGCGGCCTCCGTACGCGAGATGGTCCTGGGCTACGGGGACATCACGCCGACCCCGGCGCAGCTGGCGCGCATGCAGGGGTTGGTCGAGAAGGCGATGCGGGAGGGAGCGCGGGGCGTCTCCACGGCCCTCCAGTACCCGCCCGCGCCCTATGCCAGGACCGACGAGCTCGTGGCCCTGGCGAAGGTCGCATCCCGCTACGGCGGCATCTACGCCACCCACATGCGGAGCGAGGGGGACGCCGAGGACGCCGCCCTCGACGAGGTGTTCCGCATCGCGAGCGAGGCCTCGATCCCGGTGGAGATCTTCCACCTCAAGGCGGCCGGCAAGCGGAACTGGGGCCGGATGCCGCACGTGGTCGCGCGCATCGATTCCGCCCGGGCCGCCGGCCTCGACATCGAGGCCGACACCTACGCCTATACGGCGTGGGAGAACGGCCTGTCCGCCTTCGTGCCGCCGTGGGCGCACGCGGGGGGGAACGAGAAGCTGGTCGAGCGCCTGCAGGATCCGGCGATCCGGGACCGCATCAAGAAGGAGATGCGGACCCCCTCCAGGGAGTGGGACAACGAGTGGGACGAGATCCCGGGCCCGGACGCCATCCTCATCACCTCGGTGAACCAGCCGTCGCTGCGTCCCCTGCAGGGGACGCGGGTGGACGAGATCGCGAAGGAGTGGAAGGAGGATCCGATGGACGCGATCTTCGACCTCCTCGTGAAGGACAGCGCGGGAACCGTCGTGGCGGTCACCGGGATGTCCGAGCCGGACGTGGCGCTGGCGCTCCGCCAGCCGTGGGTGTCGATCGACAACGACGCGTCGGCCACCTCGCCGGAGGGGATCCTGGGCCAGGAGCACCCCCACCCGCGCGCCTACGGCACCTTCCCCCGCATCCTCCGCAAGTACGTGCGCCAGGAGCATCTCCTCACCCTGCCCGAGGCGATCCGGAAGTTCAGCGCCCTCCCGGCCCAGCGCATGCGCCTGGCCGATCGCGGGGTGATCAAGGAGGGGATGTGGGCGGACCTCGTCGTGTTCGACCCGGACTCCGTGGCCGACCGGGCCACCTACCAGGACCCGAACCAGCTGTCGGTCGGCATGCGCTGGGTGCTGGTGAACGGCGTGCCGGTGGTGGCCGACGGCGAGATGACGGGCGCGCATCCGGGCAGGGTGCTGAGGGGACCCGGGTACGACGGCGGACGGGCCACCGCCGCTGGCTTCCCCTGACACCGGGCGCCGCCGGGTCCCGTATCGGGGTGCGGACGAACCCCGATCGAAAGGTGGTGACCGATGGACCTTCGCACACGTGCACGCCGCGGGTCGCGCCTCACGTTCTGGCTCCACTCCGCGGCCCTCCAGCTCGTGCTCGCCGGCCTGGCGCTCGCCGTGGCCACGCCCGCCCGCGCCCAGTCCACGGACGGATCGCTACCGCCGGACGACTCGCTCTACCGGCGGGTCGCCGCGCTCGACTCCACGCTGTTCGACGCCTACAACCGGTGCGACCTGGCCACCTTCGCCTCGCTCCTGGACGACGACATCGAATTCTTCCACGACCGGGACGGGTTCTCGCGCGGCAAGGCGCCTGTGGTGGACGCGATCCGCGTCAACATCTGCGGCAAGGTGAGCCGCCAGCTCGTCCCGGGATCGCTTGAGGTGTATCCGATCCCCGGCTATGGTGCCATCGAGATGGGAGTGCACCGCTTCCATCATCCCGGGCACGATGACACGGAGCCCGTGGGCGAGGCGCGGTTCGTCCACATCTGGGCCCGTGAATCGAGCGGCTGGAAGCTGACGCGCGTGATCAGCGTCGGGCACCACGCGCTCCCCGACTGAAGCGGCGGTCGTCGGCCCCTCGCGGTCCCGGTCCGGCCGGGCCGGGAGACCTCGGTCGCGCGTGTCGCGGCCACCACAGACCTCTCGGGAAGGGAAGGCGCCGTGAAGAAGGCCTACGACGGTTACGAGTCCTTCTCCTACCTCGAGCCCGGCGCGGACTACCGGGTGTTCGAGCTCCACGACACGCACGAGCGCATCGAGCCGTGGCGCGTCCCGCTGGACGAGGCGGGAGAGGTGCGCGCCGCGGAGCTGGCCCACCGGTGCACGGTCGTCTCGCTCCACGAGCACCTGGGACTCTTTCCCGACCCGATCGACGACACGCCCGCCTATGTCCGCGAGGGACGCATGGCCACCGCCTTCCGGGCCCTCGCGCATTCCGGCCTGGACGCCGCGTTCGACAACCTCATGGACGGCATCTGCCAGATCGAGTCGAAGAGCGGCTGGAAGTGGAACGACGTGCTCCACGACCTGGGCATGCGGCTGTGCGACCTGGCGCACCAGGACTTCCTCGTCCCGGCGCGGCGGGTGGAGGACATCCTGGCCGCGAAGGAGACGGGCCGGATCGCCTGGCTGCCCTCCATGGAGGGGGCGGCAATGATCGAGAACGAGCTGGACCGGATCGACCTCCTGTTCGGCTTCGGCGTGCGCTGCCTCGGGATCGCCTACAGCGAGGCGAACGCGCTGGGCTCCGGGCTCAAGGAGCCGCGCGACGGCGGGCTCACGATGTTCGGCCGCAAGGCCGTAGAGCGCATGAACAAGGTCGGCATGCTCATCGACTGCTCGCACGCCGGCGACGTGACGACCATGGACACGATCGACGTCAGCGAGGCGCCGGTCGTGCTCACGCACATAGGGGCCCGGGCCCTGTGGGACACGAACCGCCTCGCCCCCGACGAGGTGCTCGAGGCGATCGCCGGCTCGGGCGGAGTGATCGGCATCGAGGCCGCGCCGCACACCACGCTCACCGCCGCGCATCCGCGCCACTCGCTCGAGTCGTTCATGGAGCACTTCGAGTACGTGAAGGGGCTGGTGGGGATCGACCACGTGGGCTTCGGCGCGGACACCCTGTTCGGCGACCACGTGGGGCTCCACCGCGCCTACACGGCCAGCCTCTCGCTGCAGGCAGCCGAGAAGAAGGGCGGGGGCGGCGCCGACTTCCCGCGCGTGGACCACGTGGAGGGGCTCGAGAACCCGACCGAGGCGTGGGACAACATCCTCCGCTGGCTCGTCGCCCATAGCTACCCGGATGACGAGATCGAGAAGGCCCTGGGCGGCAACGTGCTGCGCGTCCTCCGCCAGGTGTGGCCGTAGCGGCGAGCCGGTGAGCCGAGCGTCCGGGGCGCCCCGGGGCGCCGCGGCCGATCGGGCGTCGCGCCCGTGATCCCCGCGCTCGCGGCGCTGACGCTGCTGGCGACGCCGCCGGCCGACACGGCTCGTCTGGTGGGCGCGCGCATCCGGGTGCTCCTGGCCGGCGACACCGCGCAAGTCGAGGCCAGATACCGGCTCGCGGGCGCGGGTGCCTCCCGCCCCGTCCCCGTGCGCTTCACGGCGCCGCGCCTGGCCGGGCAGAGCGTCACCCTCGACTCCACCGCCGCCCTCGTCTCGGGTCCGCCCGCGCTCCTCGTCCGCCCTTCCGTGCTCACAGCCCGACCGGGACTGTGGGGCGTGGATGTCGACCTGTCGACGCTCCCCGGGGGGCGGATCGACCTGGTCTACCGGGTGGTCGGACGGGCCAAGCGCATTCCCCTGTTCGTGCCCGACATGTCCGCGGACCCGCAGGCCAGCCCGATCACGATTCTCGTCCGAGGCGCCCCGGCCGGACTCGATCCGGCCGCCTCTTTCCCCCGCCTCGTTCCCGCGGGCCCCGGCACGCTCGCCGCCCGCCCCTCGCAGCTCCCGGACGTGCTCCACCTGCCGGGGCCATCGGCCGCGGACGTGGGCCGGGCGGCCGACATCGGGACCATCGTCCTGGTCCTGGCGGGCCTCGCCGGGTGGGGTTTCCACGAGCGCCGGCGAGCGCGGAGGGAGGGGCCGGCGTGAGCGCCACCTTCTTCGTGGTCCTCGCCGTCTACGCTGCAGCGCTGGTGGGCATCTCGGTGTGGAGCTGGTTCCGGACGCGGACCGAGGTCGACTTCCTGGCCGCGGGCCGTTCCATCGGGCCCGTCGTGGGCGGCGCCGTGCTGGCCGCCACGCAGATCAGCGCCGGCACATTCGTGGGGACCGCCGGCCGGCACTACCTCGCCGGCGTCTCCTTCGCCCTCATCTGGTTCGGGGTGTGGGCGGGATGGGTCGTCTCGGCGCTGTGGGTGGCGCCCAAGCTGCGGCGCTTCGGAGCGCTCACCGTGCCCGACTACGTGCGGGTGCGCTTCGGCAGCCCGGCCGCGGGCGCGCTGGCGGGGATTCTGATCGTGATCTCCTACACCATCTACCTGGTGGCGCAGTTTCAGGCGGGTGGGGAGATCGCCCTGACCGTGTTCGGGGTCCCGCCCCTGACCGCCATGCTGCTCATCGTCGCCAGCACCGCGCTCTATACCCTCCTGGGGGGCGTCCGAAGCAGCTCCTACATCGAGTTCCTCCAGACTCTGATCATGGTGGGGGCACTGGTGGTCGCCGTCCCGGTGCTCCTCTACCATGCCGGCGGCGTGCGCGCTCCGCTGCGGTTCCTCCACTCGCTCGATCCTCGGCTCACCGGGTGGTTCTACCGCCCGCGGGAGCTGATCGCGTTCGGGGTCGCGTTCGGCCTCTCGATCGCGGCGGCGCCCTACGAGCTCACCCGCTTCTACTCGATGCGGGATGAGCGCACCGTCCGGCGGGCCATCGCGGTGAGCGTCGGATTCCAGGCGATCATCGGCGCGTGCATCCTGGCCGTCGGTCTCCTGACCCGGGCGCTCTTCCCGCACCTCGCGTCCCAGGACCAGGCCACCGCGATCATGGCGTTCGAGGTCCTGCCGCCCCTCGTGGGCTCGCTCCTCCTGGTGGCCATGCTGTCGGCCATCATGTCCACCGTGAACTCCGTCCTCCTCGTCACGGGGGCGGGTGTGGCGCACGACCTGTACGGGCGGTTCGTGCGGCCGGACGCCTCCGAGGCCCATCTCTTGACCGTGAACCGGATCGCCATCGTCGTCCTGGCCCTGCTACCGGTGTGGTTCGCGCTCCAGAAGCTGGGCGATGTCCAGGGCATCGTCGTCGAGCAGTCCAAGTTCATCGCCTCGTTCTTCTTCGTTCCGGTGGTCGTGGGTCTCAACTGGCGGCGCGGGACGGCCAGGGGGGCGATGGCCGCGATGGTAGGAGGGTTCCTGGCATGCCTCGGCTGGGAGCTGACGTCGCACGCGGGCCTGGACCGACTCGGGGTGGACGCGGTCGAGGTGGGCGTGGCCACGAGCCTCCTCCTGTTCCTGACCGTCTCGCGGCTCACGCGCCCCGCTCCGGCCGAAGCGCTGGCCATCTTCTTCGACTGACCTGCGCGGCCGGGCCGCCGGCCGAAACTCCCGCCGGCCGGTCGCCGACCTCCGTGGCGTCTTCCTCTAGTCGTACGAGTAGAAGGCCGCCCGGAGGCCGGCCGGTCGCGCGACCGGCCGGTGGGGCGCCCTCTAGTTGTACGATCAGAGGGCGGCGTCGATGCCCGCCGGTTCTCGGAGTGGCGGGCTCGACCGGCGCGTGCTCAGGGAGTCATCGCGACCGCCTGCACGAGGACAGCCAGCCGCGCCACGTCCCGCAGGTCGAGGACCTCGACCGGGGAGTGACTGTATCGGCCGGGCCACGAGAGTCCCGCGTTCGGGGCCCCCCAGAAGGTGAACTCGGTGCCATCCGTGCCTCCCTGCGTGAGGCCGACCTGGAGAGGGACTCCGTCGGCCCGCGCGATCGCCTCCACGCGCTCCCTACCCACCGGCGGGGTGAGGCTCGAGTTCTCGGCCGCTCGGAGGACCGGGCCCGCGCCCAGCGGAGCGTACGCGAAGCCGTGCGATTCGAGCGGCGTGTCGGAGGTCACGAACGTATCGACACTGTACGCCCTCGTCGTGGACCGCCCCAAGCGACGGGCGAGCTCCCTGGCGCCTTCGAGCCCGATCTCCTCCCGCACGGTCCAGGCGAACACGAGCTTCCGAGTCGCTCTCGACGGATCCAGTCGCCGGAGAGCGAGGAGGAGGGCCGTGTCGCCCGCCCGGTCGTCTTCGGCCCGCGCCGTGAGCCGGTCAGGTCCGAGGCGCAGGGCTTCCTTGTAGCCGAGGACCTGGTCTCCGACCGCGACGCCGCGCCGGACCAGCCCGGCGGAGTCGAGCCCGAACCAGGCACGGAGCTCCCGGACGCGCCGTCCCTGCGCCTTCCGGCGCGGCACGAAGACGCCGCGCAGGGGCGCGCCGGCCTCGCCGCCGGCACCGGATCGGTGGGCCCCACCGCTGGCTGCGGGCCCCAGGGCAGGGTAGAGGAGCGCGGGCTGGCCCTCCCACGCCCGGGCGTAGAAGCCTCCCCGCGGGCGAAGGGCGAGCGTGCCGTCTGCCTCGATTCCCGCCACTTCCCAACCCACCTCGTCCTGGTGGGCCATGAACACGGTGGTGTCGCGGTCCGGGCCGAAAGCAACCGTGATGTTTCCGGCCGAGTCGACCCGCGCCCGCTGGCGGGCCCAGTCGGGCAGGGCCGCGAGGATGGCCTCGCGCACGCGCCGCTCGTGACCGGAGGCGGCCGGTAGCTCGGTGAGCCGGCCAAGGAGGCTTCCGACGGCGCTGAGCGCCACGGAGTCGGTTCCGGTATCCGCCGCGGCGGTGGCTGCCAGGCCCGCCCAGTCGATGGACCCCGCACCGTCGGCCGCGGGCGTCGCGGTCGCGTCGACGCGAGGCCAGGTCGCGTCGGCCGCGGCGGGCACGCCGGCGGCGCGCGCCACCGCACCCCGGAAGCGATCCGCCTCCCTCGCCCGCACGCTTTCGACGAGCGTTCCCGGGAACAGGACGGCCGGCACGAGCGCCCGGACGGAGTCGACCCCGGCCGACCGCAGGACGGGCGCCAGCCCGCGCAGGGCGGTCGCGGGGAGGCGGACGTCTTCCGCCGTGTCCCGGCCGGCGCTGAGGAGCGTGACCTGGTCCACCCGGTCCAGGCCGGCGAGCTCTGCTCCGAGGCCCACCCAGCCGAACGAGTGCTCGGTCGACAGGACGAGCACCGTGCGGCCCGAGGTGGGCGAGGCGCCGCTCGCGGCGATGGCCGCCAGCGCCGCACAGCCCGTCCGGGTGCCCGCGTCCGGACCGGCGGCCAGGTCGGCGTAGCTCCAGGTCGGAAGACGCCGCACCACCGGATCGAGCAGCCGGACGCCCATGGCGAGCGCCTGCTCCCTCGAGTCGGCGCCGAGGTCCACCCACAGGTCGTCCGCCGTCGACAGGGCCGTGTCGGCCCTGTGCTGGAAGGCGAAGTGTGCGTTCGCGATCGCCACTACCGCGGGGACCGGTCCGCGCGACGTGAGGACCCGGACCTGCTGTCCCTCGTGGAAGCCGTTCCACAGCGGCTGGTTCGGCACGCGGCCAGCGGTGTGCAGCCGCAGGTAGCCGTCCGGCGTGATCCGGGTGACCACGTAGTCGGCCCGGTCCAGGCCGCAGGCGACGACCCGCACCGGCGCGCCCGAGCCGACGGTGAAGACCAGGTCGCCGGCCGGTCCCGTCTTCCACCCGTCGAGCCGATGCGCGAGAAGGTCGGTGGCCAGGCTCTCGTGCGTCGGCGGGGCGGCCATGTGGATCCAGCCGGCCAGGATGTCGGCCTCGGCGCCGACGTCCGATCGGGCACCGGGGTCGGACTGGGCCCGGACCGGCCCGGTGCCCGCCAGGGGCGCGCCCGCGGCGGCCGCGAGGAGGAGGATGGCCGGCAGGCGGCCGGGGCGAATGCGGGTCGACGCGGACATGGGCTCTCCTGGCACGGGTCTCCGCCACGGTGCGGCGCGTGCGCCGTTGGGTCAACGGCCGGCGTCCACCGCGACCCTTGCCCACACCGTGGTGGCGGTAGACGATGAGCATGGCGTCGGCCGCCGGTTCGCGGCGTGACGACGCCGACACGCGCCGGGAGGTGGCATGCGATACCGACGGTCGATGGCTCCGTGCGGCCTGCTCCTGGGCCTCGCGATCACGCTCGGCGCACCGGCGGGAGCGCGAGCGCAGGCTCGCACGGGAGCGTGGACGCAGGCTCGCACGGGAGCGCGAGCGCAGACTAGCACGGGGGCGCGGGTTCGGACGTCCGCGGGCGCGCTGCGGCCGGTTCGAGCGGAGGAACGGGGGACGGCCTCGAGGGGAGGGCACGCCGGAGCGGCGCCCGACACCGCGGCCCGCCCTCTCCCCTATCCGATGTCCGAGCCGCCGGACTTCCGGCGGGCGGTGGCGAGGGGCACCCGCACCGAGACGGGAGGGCCGGGTCCTCGGTACTGGACTCAGTACGCGCGCTACCGGATCGATGCACGGCTCGCTCCCTCGACCAATCTGGTCACGGGCCGCGAGCGGGTCACCTACCTGAACCGCTCGCCGCACACTTTGGCGCGCGTGGCGGTCTACCTGCGCCAGAACATCTACAGGGAGGGCGCGCCCCGGACCGTTCCGCTCCCGTTGACGGGGGGAATCGAGGTGAGACGCGTGACCGCCGACGGGGCCGAGCTTCCGCGCGTCGGCGGGTCGGCGGCCACCGGAGCGGCGACGATCGGGCTCCGGCCCGGCGCCGCGTCCGACAGCGCTCCGGGTTGGACGGTGGACGGCACCGTGGCGTGGCTTCGGCTCCCACGCCCTCTCGCGCCGGGGGACAGCGTCCAGCTGGGCTTCCGGTGGTCCTTCCATCCAGCGCCCGCACCCGCCGACGGGCGCGAGGGCCAGGACGGGACGATCTGGTTCCTGGGTTACTGGTATCCGCAGCTGGCCGTATACGACGACGTGTCGGGATGGGTCACCGATCCCTACCTCGGCACCGGCGAGTTCTACATGGGCTACGCGGACTACGACGTCCGTCTCTCGGTGCCGGCCGGCTACCTGGTCGGAGCGACCGGGACGCTGGCCGACTCGGATGCCGTACTCCCCTCCTCCGTCATCGCCCGTCTGCGCCGCGCCCGGAGCACCTGCCGGGTGGTCCATGCCGTGCCGGCCGATGGCCGCGGCGCCGGCCGGGCCACGCTCGCGGCGGGCCGGGAGCCCTCCCCCGGCGACCCGGGCGCGGGTGGACCGGGGACCGGCGACCTCACCTGGCGCTTCACCGCCACCGATGTCCGTGACTTCGCCGCCGCGACGAGCGCGAAGTACGTGTGGGACGCGACCTGTGCGCTCGTGGGGGACTCGGCGCATCCGGACACCGTGGCCATCGACAACTTCTACCGCCCGATCCCGGAGGCGTCGGCGTGGGCCGGCGGCGCGCGCTTCAATCGGAACGCGGTCGAATTCCTGTCGCGCTACCTGTGGCCCTACCCGTATCCGCAGATGACCTCGGTCGAGGGCATCCTGGACTCGGGCGGCATGGAGTACCCGATGGTCACGGTGATCCAGGCCTATGCCGACACGGCGCGCCTGCAGGGGAACCTCATGCACGAGATCGGGCACATGTGGTTCCCGATGCAGGTGGGCTCGAACGAGGACCGGGTACCCTGGCAGGACGAGGGGCTCACCCAATTCAACAGCGGCCAGGGCGTGCGCGAGATGTACGGGTACGACCGGGAAGGCCCGGCGCGGACGGCCTACCTGTCGGTGGCGGGCACCGGCCGCGAGGTCTCCCTCATGCGCTGGTCCGACCTCTATCCCAGCCAGGAGCTCTACTTCACCCTCCCCTACCAGAAGACCACCACCCTCCTGGTCGCGCTGAGGGCGATCCTGGGCCCGGACGTGTTCCTGAAGGCGTACCGGACCTACGGCGAGCGCTGGCGCGGCAAGCACCCCTCGCCCTGGGATTTCTTCCACACCTTCGACCGGGTGGCGGGGCGGGACCTGTCCTGGTTCTGGCGCCCGTGGTTCTTCGACACCTGGACCCTGGACCAGGCGCTGGGTCCGGTTCGAACCGAAGGCGATTCGACGGCGATCGAGGTGGAGGACCGGGGGCTGGCGCCGATGCCGGTGCTCCTGGCCGTCACGCGCGCCGACGGCTCCGTGGACCACGTCCGCGTCCCGGTGGGCGTATGGCTCGCCGGTGCCCGGCGACACGTGGTGCGCGTGCCCAGCTCGCCCCGGGTCGTGAAGGTCGAGATCGACCCCGACTCGGTGTTCCCGGACATCGACCGCAACAACCAGGTGTGGACCGCTCCCACCGCGGGAGAGGCCGTCGGGATCTCGCGGGGCCCGAGAGCGGGCGGAGCGCCGAAGGCCGGCGGCGAGCCATGAGGATCGCGGTGCTCGGCCCCGGCGGAGTGGGCGGATACTACGGGGGCGAGCTGGCGCGCGCGGGTCACGACGTACGGCTCCTGGCCCGGGGGGAGCACCTGGAGGCCCTCGCCGAGCGGGGCCTGGAGGTGCGGACGCCGGAGGGCGCTTTCACGGTCCACCCGCGCGCCTGCGGCGACCCCTCCGGGCTCGGCGACGTCGACCTGGCCCTCGTCACGGTGAAGGCCTATTCACTCGCCTCGGTCACGCCCGCCGCAGCGAGCCTGGCGGCCGCCGGCGCCGATGTCCTCCCGTTCCTCAACGGAGTCGAGGCGGTGGCCCGCCTGCGGGAGGGCGGCGTCCCGGAGGAGAGGCTCCTGGCCGGGGTCACCACGATCAGTGCCGCGAAGGTGGCGCCCGGCATCATCGAGCGGAGGAGCCCGTTCCGGCGGGTCGTCGTGGGGGAGCCCGGCGGTGGACTCTCCGAGCGAGTCGAGCGGGTGGCGGAGATCTTCCGCGAGGCGGGGGCCGACGCCCGGGCATCGGGGGAGATCGAGGTCGACCTGTGGCGGAAGTTCGTGTTCCTGACAGCGATCTCGGGCGCGTGCGGCCTGGCCCGGGCTTCCGTCGGCCGGGTGCGCGAGGCCGAGCTCGGGCTCCTGCTGATCGAGCGAGCCGTGGCCGAGGCGGCGGCCGTGGGACGGGCCGCCGGGGCCGCCCTCCCCGATGACGAGGAGTCGCGCGCGGTCGAGTTCATCGCCGGCCTGCCCGGCGCCATGGTGCCGAGCTTCGTCCTCGACGTCGAGGCGGGCGGGCCGACCGAGCTCGACATCCTGAGCGGCGCCGTGACGCGGCTGGGTCGGCGCGCCGGAGTGCCGACCCCCGTGCACGACACCGTCGTGGCCGCCCTGGGCGCCGCGACGGCCTGACGGGCCTGCTTGACTTCCGGCATACGGAATACATTTTGTATGCATGAAAGTCGAAGCTGCCGTTCCCGCGCGGGAAATGGGCCGCTGCTTCCAGGCCCTTTCCGACCCGAAACGTCTCCGAATACTCGGCCTGCTCCGGGGTGGCGAGAAGTGCGTGGGCCGACTTACGGAGGAGCTGGAGGTCGCCCAGTCGCTGCTCTCCTTCCACCTGAAGTCGCTCCGCGATGCCGGACTCGTCTCCGACCGGCGCGAGGGACGCTGGGTGTACTACTCGCTGGTTCCCGGCCGGCTGGATGAGCTCCGGGTGTACCTGGACGAACTCCTGCGGAGCGCCGCGGACACGGCTTCGCCTCCCCCTTCTTCCTGATCCGCCGGCCGGTCCCGGCGCCGGCCGCCGCGGCGGCGTCCTCGCGGCAGGCCTGAGCGCGGCCGCCCCCGGCGAGGAGCCATGAGCGGCGACACGGCCGGAGTCCCCGCGATCCGCGTCCGCATCGTCAACGACGCGCCCCTGCGCCGGGACCGGGGCATCATCCTCTACTGGATGACGGCCTTCCGGAGGCTGGACGCCAACTTCGCGCTCCAGCGAGCCGTCGAGCACGCCCGCGACCTGGACCGGCCCCTCGTCCTGCTCGAAGCGCTCCGCTGCGACTATCGCTGGGCTTCGAACCGACACCACCGGTTCGTGCTGGACGGCATGGCCGACCAGCGGAACCGGCTGGGGGGCGCCAGGGCGCTCTACCACCCCTACGTGGAGCCCTCGCCCGGGGCGGGCAAGGGACTGCTGGCCGCCTGGGCCTCGCGGGCCTGCATCGTGGTGACCGACGACTGGCCGTGCTTCTTCCTGCCCCGCATGCTGGAGGCCGCCGCCCGGAAGCTGGACGTTCGGCTCGAAGCGGTCGATTCCAACGGCCTCCTGCCCCTGCGCGCCACCGAGCGCGTCTTCCGCACGGCCCGGTCGTTCCGGCGCTTCCTGCAGGGCGAGCTCCCGGCGTGGCTGGACCGCTTCCCGGACGAGCACCCGCTGCTCGGAGACCCGCTTCCCGGGGCGCCGCCGATTCCGCCCCAAATCGCGGACCGGTGGCCCGCCGCGTCCGAGGAGCTCCTGGAGCCGGGGCGCACGGAAGCCGGAGCCGGCGTCGGCGACCGCGGCCTCGGGTCCCTGCCCATCGACCACGGAGTGCCTCCCGTGCCCTTCCGGGGCGGCGCCGTGGCGGCCTCGGAGGTGCTCTCCGCCTTCATCCGGGAACGCCTGCCCCGCTATGCCGAGCATCGCTCCGATCCCGACGCCGATGCCGCGAGCGGCCTGTCGCCCTGGCTCCACTTCGGGCACGTGTCGGCGCACGAGGTGTTCCGGGCCGTGGCCTCGAGGGAGAGCTGGTCTCCCGACCGAATTTCGGATCGGACCGACGGCGCGCGCGAGGGCTGGTGGGGCATGAGCCCGGAGGCCGAGGCCTTCCTGGACGAGCTCGTCACCTGGCGCGAGATCGGCTTCAACCGCTGCGCGCTCACGGACGACTTCGAGCGCTGGGAGTCGCTGCCGGAATGGGCCCGCGACACGCTGGAGGAGCATGCCTCCGACCTGCGCGAGTGGAGCTACGACGAGGGGACCTTCGAGGCGGCGGCGACCCACGATGAGGTGTGGAACGCGGCCCAGCGGCAGCTGCTCGGCGAGGGCCGCATCCACAACCACATGCGAATGCTGTGGGGAAAGAAGATCCTGGAGTGGAGCGAGCACCCGCGCGACGCCCTCCGGGTCATGCTCCACCTCAACGACCGCTGGGCCGTGGACGGGCGGGATCCGAACTCCTACAACGGGATCCTGTGGTGCCTGGGTCGTTACGACCGCGGGTGGCCGCAGCGTCCCGTGTTCGGGAAGGTCCGGTCCATGAGCAGCGAGGCGACTCGCAGGAAGGTCTCGCTGGAGAGGTGGCTCGAGCAGTGGAGCGGGTGAGGCGCCGCGAGGGGGTCGTCCCGCTCAGCCCACCAGCATGTCCCGAAGCGCGACCAGCACGCGGCGCCGGTCCAGCTCGCAGCGGGTGAGGACGAAGATCGTGTCGTCGCCGGCCAGGGTGGCCGCCACGCCCGGTATCCTGGCCTCGTCCAGGGCCACGGCCACGGCGTTGGCCGCCCCCATCTCGGTGTTCACCACGACGATGTCCCGCACGGGATCGACATCGAGCACGAATTCCTCGAACGCGCGCCGCAGAGCTTCCGAGGCGTCCGGTGCCGCGTGCTCCTCGAAGGTCTCGGGGAGCGTGTAGCGGTAGCGTCCGCCCGCATCGGGCACCTTGACGAGTCCGAGCCGGTGAATGTCGCGGGACACGGTGGCCTGTGTCACCTCGATGCCGCGGGCCGCCAGGGCCCGGACGAGCTCCTCCTGCGTGCCGATGGGCGAGTCGGCCACGATCTCCCGGATGAGCCGTTCCCGCTCGCGCCGGTTCACGGGAGATCTGGATCCCGGAGGGTGCCGGTCCGGTGGGCCCACAGGATCGGGGGCTCCTCCAGGCCGTTCACCCAGCCCCGAAGCTCCGCCACGCGGCGCCTGGCTTCATCGACCTGCTCGGCCGTCCGCTCCGGGGCCGGCCCGCCCGGGGACCGTCGAGCCCGGGCCGCCGCTTCCGCCGACAGGTCGGGAGGCTCCGGCCCGATCTCGGGACAGGCGCGCAGGAGGACATCCCCCGGCAGCTCGGCCAGCTCCACGCCCCGGGACTCGGCCTCCCGCACGGCCGCGCCCGCATGGGCGTGCGCGGTCCGGAACGGGACGCCGCGCCGCACCAGGTGGTCGGCCAGGTCCGTGGCGGTCAGGAACCCGCCGCGGAGCGCATCCCGCATGCGCCCGGGCCGATACTCCAGTCCGGCGGAGAGCGCCCGCGCCCCGAGCAGTGAGGCGAGCGCCGTGTCGACGGCGTCGAACAGCGCCTCCTTGTCTTCCTGCAGGTCACTGTCGTAGGCGAGGGGGAGACCCTTGAGCGCGGTGAGCAGGGCGACGAGGTCGCCGATCGCCCGCCCGCTCTTTCCGCGAATGACCTCGGCCGCCTCCGGGTTCTTCTTCTGCGGCATGAGGCTGCTCCCCTGGGCGACGCGGTCCGACAGGGCGGCGAAGCCGAACTCGGCCGAAGTCCACAGCACGACCTCCTCGGCCCAGCGCGACAGGTGCGTCATGAGGAGGGCGGCGGCGAAGGCGGCCTCGACCACGTAGTCGCGGTCGGCCACGGCCAGCTGCGTGTTCGGGTAGACGCCCCCGAGGCCGAGCAGCCGGGCGGTCCGCTCCGGGTCGACCGGGTGCGACGTGCCGGCCAGCGCCCCGGCCCCGAGCGGCGAGAGACCGGCGGCGGCGTGCACGCGCCTCAGGCGTTCCGCGTCGGCCAGGAGCGCGAACACGTGGGCCAGGAGGTGGTGGGCGAGAGTGACCGGCTGCGCGCGCTGCAGGTGGGTGTAGCCCGGCATCCACGTCTCGACGTGGCCGGCGGCCGTGTCCGTCCAGGCGGACGCCAGATCGAGCGCCGCCGCCACGAGCCGCGCGGCCGCGTCGCGCACCCACAGCCGCAGGGCCGCGCCCGTCTGGTCGTTCCGGCTGCGGGCCGTGTGCACGCGGCGACCCGGCTGGCCGATCCGCTCGACCAGGCGGCGCTCGATCCAGCCGTGGATGTCCTCGTCCGGCCCCTCGACCGCGAGCGCTCCCGCCTCGATGTCGGCCAGCAGCCCCGATAGACCGTCCAGGATGGCGCCAGCGTCCTCCGGCTCCAGGATGCCCGTCTCGAGCAGCATGCGGACGTGGGCCAGGCTGGCCGCCAGGTCGTGCCGCACCAGGCGGCGGTCGAAGGGGAGGGAGTTCGTGAAGGCGTGGATGGCGGGGTCGAGGGGCTCCACGTACCGTCCGCCCCAGACGGAATGGGCGCCCGCGTCCTCCGCCGGACGATCGTCGCTCCCGCTCTGGTCGGATCGGCTCACCGCTTCGCTCCCTCCTCCGGGCCGGAAGGGGAGGATGGCGGGCTCAGGGCACGGCCGCCACCGGCCGCGCCACCGGATCGGATTCCGGAGTCGCCTGGTGCCGCGCCGGGCCCTCGGCCATCGGCTCCGCGGCTCCGCCCGTCCGCCCGGCACCTCTCGCCGCCGCTCCCACCCGCACCGGGAGCCCGAACAGGCGGATGAAGCCGGCGGCGTCGGCCTGGTCGTACACGCCGTCCTCGCCGAACGTCGCCAGGTCCTGGCGGTAGAGCGACGTGGCCGAGCTCCTCGCCACGGCCATGCACGAGCCCTTGAACAGCCGCACGGCGACCGTGCCGCTCACGTTCCGATGCGACCGGGCCAGGAAGGCGTCCAGCGCCTCCCGGAGCGGCGTGTGCCACAGGCCCTGATAGGTCAGCTCCGCGTACTGCAGCGCGAGCCGCTCCTTGAAATGGGCGGTGTCGCGGTCCAGCGTGATCGCCTCCAGGTCGCGGAGGGCGGAGGCGAGCACGGTGCCGGCCGGCGTCTCGTACACGCCCCGGCTCTTCATCCCCACGACCCGGTTCTCGACCAGGTCCACGCGCCCCACCCCGTGCTCTCCCGCCACCTCGTTCAGCCGACGGATGAGATCGGCGGGCCTCAGTCGCTCGCCGTTCAGCGACACCGGGAAGCCGGCCTCGAAGCCGATGCGCACCGTGCGCGGGGCGTCGGGCGCCTCGAGCGGATCCCTCGTGAGCCGGTACATGTCGGCCGGCGGCACCCGGGCCGGGTCCTCGAGGATTCCGCCCTCGAAGGAGCAGTGCCACAGGTTCCGGTCGATGCTGTAGGGCTTGGCCGTGGTGGCCTCCACCGGGACGCCGCGCGCGGCCGCATAGGCCATCGCCTCCTCCCGGGACCGGATCGACCACTCCCGCCACGGGGCCACCACGGCCAGGTCGGGCGCCAGAGCACCGTAGACGAGCTCGAAGCGCACCTGGTCGTTGCCCTTGCCCGTGCAGCCGTGGGCCAGCGCGTCGCAGCCCGTCCGCCGGGCCACCTCGACCTGTCCGCGGGCGATGACGGGGCGCGCGAGCGCGGTCCCCAGGAGGTAGCGGCCCTCGTAGATCGCGCCGGCCCGCAGGGCCGGGAGCAAGCACTCCTCGGCCAGGGCGTCGGTGAGGTCCAGGACCTCACAGGCGACCGCGCCCGTGGCCAGCGCCTTGGCGCGCACGGCCGAGAAGTCCTCGCCCTGTCCCACATCGGCCACTACGGCCACGACCTCGCAGCCGTACGTCTCCCTCAGCCACGGGATCATCACCGACGTGTCCAGTCCGCCGGAATAGGCGAGGGCCACTCGTCGAATGCTCCGCTCCATCTCGTGCTCCTCGTGCATGTGCCGGACCCGGGGAGCGGTGGCACGCCGGCCCCCGAGCGAACGAAGCATGATTATTCAGATGGATGCATAGAAATGCAAGAGGGGCGACCGAACGCTCGCGGGAGGCCCGGAAGGCGGCGCCCTCCAGCGCGTTTGGGAGCGGCGAATACGGCCGGAGCGGGCGTCCGGCCGAAGCTGCCGCCTATTCGGGCAGGCGGCCCACCAGGTCGCCGGGGAGGATCTTCGAGCGGTCGCGCAGGAGTCCGCGGGCGGCCTCGTCCTGCCCCCACGTGTTCCACAGCAGGACGCCCTCGACCCGCTCGTCCTCGAGGTAGTAGACCACGCCCTTGCGATGCTCCTCCTCCCAGTCCTCGACGATGTCCAGGCGCGTGTCCACGCGGCCCACCGCCTCGTAGCCGAGGTCGAACAGGTCGGAGTAGAAGAGCGGTACGTGCTCGTAGGGCTCGTCGGCCCCGGCCATGTTGCGTCCGGCCTGGCGGCCCATGGTGTTGGCAGCGTCCTCGTGCTCCACGCGCAGGCGCCGGCGGAGAGCCGGATGGGGGAAGGACGCCACGTCGCCCGCCGCGAAGATGTCCGGGTCGCTCGTCCGCAGGTGCGCGTCCACCACGATCCCGTCGCCGACGTCCAGGCCGGCGTCCTCCGCCAGACCGGTCTCCGGGACGATGCCGATGCCGACCACCACCCCGTCCGCGCGCAGCGACTCGCCCGACCGCAGGGAGACCTGCACGCCGCCGTCCCGGGAGAAGACGCCCGCCACGCTCTCGCCGGATAGCACCGTCACGCCCTGCTTCCGGAAGTACTCGGAGACGAAGCTCGCCAGGCGCGCAGGGAAGAGCCGGGAGCACAGGTCCTTCTCCGGAAACACGATCGTCACGTCCCGGTCGGCCATGCACAGGGCCGCCGCGACCTCGCTCCCGATGAACCCGCCCCCGACGATGATGAATCGGCGCGCGTCGTCCGCCAGCGCGCGCAGCCGCCGGTAGTCCTCCAAGGTCCGGTAGTGGATCACCTCCGCGGGCGCGTCGGGGAGGGTCCGCGGCGCGCCGCCCGTGGCCAGGAGAAGCTTGCCGTAGCCGTACTCGTCGCCGCCGTCGTCCCGGACGGTCTTCGCCTCGCGGTCCAGCGATACGACCCTCCGTCCCAGGAGGAGATCGGCCTCGTCGGCGGCGGAAGACCGCCAGATGTCCTCCTCGGACATGTCCTTCCACAGGCCCTTGCTGAGGGGGGGACGGTCGTAGGGGGGCTCCTCCTCGGCGCCGATGAGTCCGATGGAGCCGTCCTCGTCCTGCTCGCGGATGCCCGCCACGGCGGCGTCCGCGGTCATTCCCGCGCCGATGATCAGGTAGTCGAACGAGCGCATCCTCTCCTCCGGGATCCAGTTCGAGGTTCGCCGGCTTTCCCCACGAGATCTGCGCGCGGGAGAGCGAACGCAAGTCCGACGCCTCGGACGGGAGCGCTCAGGTGCGCAGGGCCGGGAGGTCCTCGCCCTTCGGTACGAAGCGCAGCGCCAGGCCGTTGTTGCAGTAGCGCAATCCGGTGGGGGGCGGGCCGTCGTCGAACACGTGCCCCTGGTGGCCGCCGCAACGCACGCAGTGGTACTCGGTGCGCGGGACGACCAGCTGGTAGTCGGGCTTGGTGGCCAGATGACTCTCATCGAGCGGCCGCCAGAAGCTGGGCCACCCGGTACCGCTGTCGTACTTGGTGTCCGAGGAGAACAGGGGCAGGAAGCAGGCCGCGCACACGTACGTGCCGGCCCGCGTCTCGTGGTCGAGTGGACTGGAGAAAGGGCGCTCGGTGTACGCTTCGAACAGGACGGCGTAGGCGTCGGGCTCGAGGATCCGTTTCCACTCCTCGCGGCTCTTCCGAAGCGGGGGCACGGCTTCGCCACCCGTCGTGTCGGAGCGGCCCCCGGCCGCCGCATCGCGCAGGAGCCCGGGCCCCGCGCCGCGTCCGGCCCCTTCGTCCGGATCGCGTTCGAGCCCGAGCCATTCACCCAGGAACAGCGGGGCCGCCGCGATCCCGGCCAGTCCGGCCACGAACGTCCGCCTTCGCATCCTTCATCTCCTCGCTTCGTCCACCACGGTCCCGCGGGCCCGGTCGGGCCGCACGCCCGGTGCCGGCCCCATGGGAACGATCGTGGGTGCCGCGCCGTTCCACGTCTCCCGTTCCGGTGTCGGGTGCTTCCCTACGGAGACGGTGGGATCCCCACCACACGGGGCCGGGCCGTTGCCCCACGATCGCCGTCGGCCACCTTCCTATACCGGCCCGGCCACCGTGCGAGCCACTATGGGTGCGAAGTCCGAGGCATGTTCGACGTTCGCCGGGGGGAGAGAGACGACTATGGAGATGGGAATCGGACACGCGGGGGGACACCCGCACCGCGCCGGGGGTGGCCCCCGGGCCATGCGGCGCGCGTACGCGGAGGCACCGGTGGTCCTCACCTGGGAGCTGACGCAGGCGTGCCCGCTCAAGTGCGTGCACTGTCGTGCCGAGGCCCAGCCGTTCGCGCACCCGGACGAGCTGACGACCGCGGAGGCCTTCGAAGTCCTGCGGCAGGTGGCGGCGTTCACGCCTCGGCCTCCGGTGGTCGTCCTCTCGGGTGGCGACCCGATGGTGCGTCCGGACGTGTTCGAGCTCCTCGACCACGGTCGCGAGCTCGGGCTCCACATGGCGGTCACACCGGCCCCCGCGCCGTCGCTCACGGACGAGCTCATCGGCCGACTGAAGGACGCCGGCGTGGTCCGGATGGCGCTGTCTCTGGACGGATGCAGCAGCGCCGACCACGACGCCTTCCGGGGCCAGCCCGGCTCCTTCGACGTGGTGATGCGGGCGGCCGAGGCCGCGCGCCGGGTGGGGCTCCCGATCCAGATCAACACCACCGTTACCAGCGGCAACGCGGGCGACATGGCCTGCATCGCCGATCTGGTGGAGTCGCTGGGAGCGGTGGCCTGGGAGCTCTTCTTCCTCGTGCCGGTGGGCCGCGGCTCCGTGCTCCAGCCGCTCGGGCCGCGGGAGACCGAGGCCCTGCTGCGCTGGATCTACCGTCGCCAGCGCCGCGCCTCGTTCAAGGTGGTGACCGTGGAGGCGCCCTTCTACCGGCGCGTCGGTCGCGAGATCGAGGCCGAGGACCGGAACAGCGGACGCCTCCCCGATCCCGCGGGTCCGACCGCGGCCGATCTCGGATCGACCGGCGATGGCAACGGGTTCGTGTTCATCAGCCACACGGGCGAGGTGTTCCCATCCGGCTTCCTGGCGCTATCGGCCGGCAACGTCCGCGAGCGCTCGCTGGTCGAGCTCTACCGGGACAGCGACCTGTTCCGCTCGCTGCGGGACCCCGAGGCCCTGCACGGCAAGTGCGGGATCTGCCCGTTCCGGTTCGTGTGCGGCGGCAGCCGCGCGCGGGCCTTCGCGGCTTCCGGCGACCCGCTCGGGGAGGATCCCTTCTGCCCGTACGAACCGCCGGGCGTTCGCGTCTCGCTGGAGGCCCGCGTCGGCCGTCGCGTCCAGAGCCGTAGCGCCGCGCCGGTGCGCGCCGGCGGCATGTAGTCGTTCACCGGGGAGGGTGCCGGGGCTCGCCCCCGGCGGGCCCGCGGTAGCTGCTCCCGTCAGCCGCCCGGGCTACCGGTCCCTGTCTCGCGCCTCCGGGATCCCTCCTCCCGGAGGACCCCCTCGAGGATCCCGGTCGCCTGCCTCAGGATGTCCCAGTCCGTCTCTTCGATCGACCCCAGGAGCCGCTCCGTCTCTCCGATGCGCCGCTGCCGTCCTTCCTGCAGCAACCGCTCGCCCGCGGCCGTGGCGCGGAGCAGCACCCGGCGGCCGTCGTCGGGATCGGGCCCCCGGCGCGCCAGGCCGGCCTCTTCGAGCGCCGTGGCCAGGCGGCTCATGCTGGGGGCCGTAACCTGCTCGGCGTCCGCCAGCTCGCCCAGGCTCCGCGGTCCCCCGAACACCAGCACCGAGAGGGCGGAGAGGCGCGGACCGCTCAGGCCGCTCGCCGCATCCTGGCTGCGGAGCCGGCGGAGTAGCCGGATGGCCGCGGCGTGCAGCCGGGCGGCGATCTCGGCGTGGCCCGGTCCCGTCGCCTCTGCTCCGACGGCCCCGACCGCGCTGGTTCGGCCGGCTTCCTCCACGTCCCCCACGGCTCCCCTTGACGGGCTCTCCATGCTCACTAGTTTAGTTAGAGCAACTAATGAAATCAAGCTCGCCGTTCGGGCGAGCGGCACCCGTCCCTTCGAGAACCGGCGAGGAGAGCCCATGAACGAGCAGGCGGAGGCATTCGGCATCCGTCGCATCGGCCAGGTGGCGGTGCGCGCGAGGGACCTCGACGCGTCGGTGGACTTCTACCGCGACGCCCTCGGCCTCCCGCTCCTGTTCCGTGCGCCGCCCGGCCTGGCCTTCTTGCAGTGCGGAGACCTCCAGCTCATGCTCTCGGCTCCCGAGAGCCCGGACTTCGATCACGCCTCGTCGGTCCTGTACTTCGAGGTGGACGACATCGACACCGCGTACCGCGTCCTGGGCGAGCGCGGCGTGGTCTTCCTCGGCGAGCCCCACCGCGTGCACCGGGCCGAGGACCACGAGCTCTGGATGGCCTTCTTCCGCGATCCGGACGAGAACGTCCTCGCTCTCCAGTCCCGGCGGCCGCTGCCCTAGCTCACAGGCTGTCCAGCGCCCGCGCCAGCCGCTCCTCGGCCTCGCGGGCCACCGACTGCAGCTCGGGCACGTCCGCCAGGGCCAGCATCGCCTCGGGCCGCGCGTAGGCCACCTCGGCGCCGCCCTCCATCTCGGCGACCACGACGTTGCAGGGCAGGAGCAGCCCGATGTCGTCGTCGGCGCTCAGCGCGCGGTGGGCCAGCGGTGGATTGCAGGCGCCCAGGATCACGTAGCGCCTGAAGTCCACGTCCAGCTTCTTCTTGAGCGTCTCCTTCACGTCGATCCGGGTGAGGACGCCGAAGCCCTCCGCGCCCAGCGCCGCCTCCACCCGGACGATGGCTTCCTCGTAGTCGACGCCCGGGAGCTCCCTGTGCGCGCCGTAGCTCGTGTCCCTCATGACTCGATCTCCGTTGCTCGAGCGCTGCCTTCGCGCCGGGCATGTCGACCGAACCGCCGTGGGCGCTCCGGCCGCACCGCCCGCCGCGTCTCAGTCGGCGAACAGGTCGACGGCGGACTCCAGAGAATCCGCCACCTCGTCCTTCGTGATGATGCCGAGAACCGTGCCGCGGGCGGGATCCGCGCTGTGCGTCTTCACGAGAGCCAGCGGCACGTGCGCCCTGTGCATGCGCGAGAGCACGTCGAAGAAGATGTCGTCCTCGTTCACCACGATGTAATCACGTCGGACGAGATCGAGCGGGGTTCGACACGGCTCGGTTCCCGCCACGGCCTCCAGCGCACGGTCCCTGGAGATTACGCCGAACACCCGGTCGGGGCTCCCTACCAGAAAGTGCCTGGCCGTGTCCATCTCGCGCACCGAGCGCAGGAAATGCGCGAGGGGAGTGGAGGGCGAGACCGTGACGACGTTCGTGTCCATGATGTCGCGGGCCCGCCGGTGATAGTGGAAGTTGGCCTGGAGGGCGAGGGGCACGAAATGGCCGCGCCGGGCCAACTTCTGCGTGTAGATGCTCTGGTCCACGAACAGCTCCCGGACGCCGTAGCTGAGCACCACCGTGATCGCCATCGGGATGATGACACCGTAGTCGCGGGTCATCTCGAAAATCATCACGATGGCCGCCATGGCCGCGCCGGTCGTCCCGCCCACGACGCCCGCCATCCCGGCCACGGCGAATCCGGGGGCACCCACGGCCCGGAGCGGCGGGAAGAAGTGGCCGAGGGCCAGCCCATACGCCGCTCCGAGAGTGCCCCCCATGTACAGGGCTGGCGAGAACACGCCGCCCGAGGCCCCCGAGCCCAGCGTCACCGAGGTGACCATGAGCTTGAGGACGTACAGGAGGAGCAGGAGCAGGATCGGTCCCAGGCCGCCCGAGAGGATGTCCTGGATCGTCGCGTAACCCACACCCTGCACGTAGTAGTGCCCCAGGGAGCGAAGGCACAGATACATCGTGATCCCCACCCCGAGCATGCTGAGACCGTGGCGGAGATAGTAGCTCCGGGGGATCCAATCGAGGAGCACGTCCTCGGTCCAGTACAGCGACCGGATGAACAGAGCCGAGGCCAGGCCCATGAGGATGCCGAGGCCCACGAACGAGATCAGGGCTCTGGGGTCGGTGAGGTTGAAGGAGGAGCTCACCAGGCTCGGGATCACGAAGGATGGGTTGGGTCCGAAGAACAGCCGGCCGATGTAGGTGGCCGTCACGGTCGCGATCCCCACGGGCACGAGCGTCCGCACGCTGCTCTCGTGCAGCATGATCTCGATCGCGAACAGGATCCCGCCGATCGGGGTGTTGAACGTGGCGGCGATCCCGCCGCCGGCGCCGGCCGCCACCAGCGTGATCCGCTGCCAGGTGGGCATCTCGATGATTTGCCCGAGCGTGGAGCCGAAGGACGCGCCGATCTGGATGATCGGGCCCTCCCGCCCCACCGCGCCGCCGCTCCCGATCGACAGCGCCGAGGCCACGGACTTGATGAGGGCGACGATGGGCCGGACGATCCCCTTGTGGTAGTAGTTGGCGTCGATCACCTCGGGCACGCCGTGGCCCTTCGCCTCCGGGGCGAAGTTCTTGACCAGGAAGACGACGATGGCGGCGCCCACCACGGGGGCGAGGATCACCAGCGGCCCCCAGGGGCTCGTCGCCGTGTGCTGGTTGGCGTCGTAGCTGAACGAGAGGCGTCCCAGGAAGAAGAGGTTGTGGAACAGGGCGATGAGGCCGCGGAACGCCACGGCGCCCAGGCCGGCCACCACCCCCACCAGGATGGAGAGGAGGCTCAGGCGGTAGGCGATCCCCAGCGGATGGGGGGCCTCCCCGGCCCCGGCGATCCCGGGCTGCGCGTCCTCCTCGGACCGCCGGTCCAGCCGGGCGGACGGCGGTGATCCCTCGACGTCCGGGGGCGTGGGGTCGGCGTTCCGATCGGCCGGGCCGCGGCCCTCGCTCATGCTCCTCCGGCGGCCCCGTCTCCCGGCTCGCCGCGGACGGTCCGGGCCGCCTCGACCATGTTCGCCAGGGCCGGAACGACCTCCTCCCAGCGCCGGGTCTTGAGCCCGCAGTCGGGGTTCACCCACAGCCGGTCCGCCGGGAGCACCGTGAGTGAGTCCCGGATGTGGTCGGCCATCTCCTCGGCCGGCGGCACCCGCGGCGAGTGGATGTCGTACACGCCCGGACCGATGTCGCGCTCGTAGTCGAAGTCCCGGAACACGGCCAGCAGCTCCTCGTCGGAGCGCGCGTTCTCGATCAGGAGGACGTCGGCGTCCATGCGGGCGATGTGCTCGATGATGTCGTTGAACTCCGAATAGCACATGTGCGTGTGGATCTGCGTGTCGGGCCGCGCCGTGGCCGTGGCGATCCGGAAGGCGTTCACGGCCCAGCGCAGGTAATCGTCACGGCCCTCCCGGCGGAGCGGGAGCCCCTCGCGGAGCGCCGGCTCGTCCACCTGGATCACGGGCGTCCCCGCCGCCTGCAGGTCCTCCACCTCGTCGCGCACGGCCAGGGCCAGCTGGTAGCACGTTTCCCGGCGCGGCTGGTCGTCCCGCACGAACGACCACTGCAGCATGGTGACCGGTCCGGTGAGCATCCCCTTGAGCGGCCGGTCGGTGCGGGAGGCGGCGTAGGACCACCAGCGCACCGTGATGGGGCCGGGACGGTGGATGTCGCCGTACAGGATGGGCGGCTTGACGTACCGGCTCCCGTAGGACTGCACCCAGCCGTTCCGGGTGAAGGCATAGCCGTCCATGAGCTCGCCGAAGTACTCGACCATGTCGTTGCGCTCGAACTCGCCGTGGACCAGGACGTCCAGGCCGACCTCCTCCTGGACCCGCACGCAGCGGTCGATCTCCGCCTCGAGGAAGCTCTCGTACCCCTCGCGGTCCAGGTCACCGGAGCGAAACGCCCGGCGCTTCGAGCGTACCTCCCCCGTCTGGGGAAACGAGCCGATCACCGTGGTCGGGAGCACCGGGAGGCCCAGGCGCTCGGTCTGCACGGCTTTGCGCTGGCCGAACGGCTCGGGCCGACGGGCCGCATCCGGATCGAGCGCCTTCATCCGGCGCCGCACTTCCGGCCGGCGGGTACGGCTGGAGCCCTCCCGGCTCTCCAGAGCCTTCCGGTTCGAGGCCAGCTCGCGCCCGATCGCGTCCCGCCCCTCGTTCAGGCCACGCGTGAGGATCTCCACCTCACCCAGCTTCTGGTGGGCGAAGGCCAGCCACGAGCGGAGCTCCGCGTCCAGCCCCGTCTCGCGCGCGGCATCCAGCGGGACGTGCAGGAGGGAGCAGGAGGGCGAGACCTGCAGGCGGCTCGGATCCACGAGCGAGGCGAGGCGCTCCAGGAGCTCGAGCGAGCCCTCGAGGTCGTTGATCCACACGTTACGGCCGTCCACGACGCCGGCCCGGAGCACCTTGTCGTCGGGGAAGCCACGGGTCTCCAGGAGCCCCAGGTGCCGCTCCCGGCCCCGGACGAGGTCCAGGCCGATTCCCGCCACCGGAAGGTCGACCAGGGCCTCGTAGCAGTCCCCCACGTGGCCGAAGTAGGTCTGGACGAGGAGGCGCGCGTCCGGCACGGCCTCGGCCAGCGACGCGTAAGCCCGCGTGAGCGAGCTTCGCTCGGACTGACGCCGGTCCTCGACGAAGCACGGCTCGTCCAGCTGGATCCAGTCGGCTCCGGCGCCGACCAGGCCGGAGAGGACCTCGGCGTAGGTCTCCACGAGGGGATCCAGGAGGTCCGCCAGCGGATCCACGCCCTCGCTCGCCTTGGAAAGGAAGAGGAAGCTGACCGGTCCCAGGAGGACCGGGACGGTCTCGACTCCCGCCCCACGCGCCTCGGCCAGCTCGTCCAGGGGCTTCGAGCCGGAGATCCGGAACTCCTGGTCCGAGCTGAGCTCGGGGACGATGTAGTGGTAGTTGGTGTCGAACCACTTGGTCATCTCCATTGCCGGCACGTCGAGCTCCTCGGTCTGCGAGCCCCTGGCCATGGCGAAGTAGCGGTCCAGCTCCAGCGTCCCGCCGGTCCACCCGTACCGCTCCGGGATGGCGCCCAGCAGGGCGGCCGTGTCGAGAACGTGGTCGTAGTAGGAGAAGTCGTTGGAGGGGACGTGCTCGATGCCCGCCGCCTGCTGAGCTCCCCAGGCTCGCCGCCGCAGCTCCGCTGCTCTCGCGGCCAGGGCGTCGGCCGCGATCTCGCCGCGCCAGTAGGCCTCGGTTGCCTTCTTGAGCTCGCGTTCCGTGCCGATGCGAGGAAAGCCCAGATTCGCTGCCGTCGCCATGTTCGTCGGCTTCTCCTGTGGAGGTGGTCGCCTGATCGGAAGCCGGGACGCCCCAAGGATGTCCCCCGAATGGGCCGGGTGCCAGCCCGGTCCGTTCCCCACGGGTCAAGAAGCGTTCCGGTCGCGGGGCTCCGGCTTGCGTCCGGAGCGGTCCGGGACTCTCATCCAGTCATGAACGCCGTCCCGAGATCCGCCACCGCCCGCCGGCTCGTGCGCGCCGGGGCGCTGGTCCTGCTGTGCTACTCCGGCGCCTGCGCCGGCCGCAACCGCCCGCCCTCGCTCGGGCCCGGGCCGGCGTCGGCCGAGCCGGCGATGGCCAGCGTGAACCCGGGCTGGAGCCAGACCGGGCTGGCGTCCTGGTACGGAGACCAGTTCGACGGTCGCCCGACCGCCTCGGGCGAGACCTTCGACATGAACGCGCTTACGGCGGCCCACCGGACGCTGCCGCTCGGGACCTGGATCGACGTCACCAACCTGGACAACGGACGCCGGGCCGAGCTGCGCGTCAACGACCGCGGTCCCTTCGTGAAGGGCCGGGTGCTGGACGTCTCCAGGGCCGCGGCCCGCAAGCTGGGCTTCCTGGTCGACGGCACGGCGCGCGTGAGGATCGTGGTGAGTACGCCGCCGAGGGCCTGTCGGGAAGTCCAGGTGGGCGCCTACCGCGACGAGGGCAACGCCCGCGCCATGGTGTCCCGCCTGGAGGAGGAAGGCGAGTCGGCACGCACCGAAGCCGGGCCCGACGGTCTCACGCGCGTGGTGGCCGGGCCGCTGGACTCGGACGGCGCGAGCCGGGTGGTCCAGCGCTTCGGGGGCTCGGTGCGCTCCTGCGGCCCCGAGAGCTGACCGGCCTTCGAGCGCCACCCCGGCGGGCCGGACGAGTCTCCGGAGATCTCCGCGGTCGATCCTTCAGTCTCCCTCCTCCTGCCCGGTTCGGTCGCGGAGCGCCTTCCGGTACGCCTCCAGGGCCTCGTCTCCGAACAGCGTGAATCGGATCCGCCGCACCGAACGGAGGCGTGGCAGCGCGCTCACGATCTCGTCGATCGAGGCCCGGGCGGCCTGGGGGAGCGGGTAGCCGAAGGCCCCGGTCGACAGGGCGGGGAAGGCGATGGAGGAGAGACCGTGCTCCTCGGCCAGCTCGAGCGCTCGCCGGTAGCAGCGCCGCAGGAGCTCGTCGGCCGGCTCGTCCCGGCCCCACACCGGACCCAGGCAGTGGATGACGTAGGGGTTGGGGAGGCGATGTCCGCCCGTCAGTACGGCCTCGCCGGGCTCGATCGGGCCCAGGGGTCGGCACTCCCGCGCCAGGCCGGGACCGGCGCCGCGGTGGATCGCCCCGGCCACGCCCCCGCCCGGTTCCAGTCGGGCGTTGGCGGCGTTCACCACCGCGTCGAAGCCCTCCTGCGCCGCGATGCTTCCTCGCACCAGCTCGAGGGTGACGTCATCTCTCTGGATCTTCATGGCGGGCCTCCGGAGCGCTAGATTACGGGTGGTCGCGGAGCCCCGGTCCGCGGCCACGGGTGGGCGATCCCGCGCGTCGGCGTCGGCCGCCAGAGCGGTTCCCCATGGAAGGAGTCACCGGATGCGCCTGCTGGTCAACTGGCTGATCGACGCCGCCGCCCTCTGGTTCACCGCGTGGCTCGTGCCCGGCATCTCCGTGGCCGGCACGCGGGCCCTGCTCCTGGCCGCTCTGGTCATCGGCCTCGTCAACGCCGTGGTCAAGCCGGTGCTGGTGTTCCTCACCTTCCCGGTCACGATCCTGACGTTGGGGATCTTCTACCTGATCCTCAACGGGGTCCTGTTCTACCTGGCCGCCGCTCTCACGCCGGGCTTCGCCCTGAGCGGCTTCGGGGCCGCCTTCCTGGGGGCCCTGGTCATGTCGGTCGTGGGCCTCGTGCTGCACGCCGTCGTCCCGGGCGACTAGAGGATCGTAGCGAATGCGGCGCGGATGCGCGTCGGGCGATCGTGGCCGCGCCGATGGAGCTGGTACGTAGGTTGAAGGGAATCGATGAACGCGCTGCCTGATACCGAGCCGACCTCACGAGAGGGGGCTTTCGTGGACTACTTTGGACGAGATGACCTGCGCACCCTGCTGGAGGAGCGGGAAGGTCCCGCCATCTCCATGTACGTTCCTACCGAGCGCTCGAGCAGCGAGGCGGAGACCAATCGCCTCCGGTACCGGGCGGCGCTGGACCGGGCCCGGGATCTGCTCGGCACGGCCGAGGGCTCCAACGGCGCCGGGGAGTCCCTCACCGCGGAGCTCGAGCCGCTGACGCGCGAGGAGGAGTTCTGGCGGTACCAGTCGGGAGGGCTGGCCGTATTCGCCTCACCCGCCGTCCAGCGGCTCTACCGGCTCCCGGCCGATCTCCCCGACCTGGTGGTCGTGGCGCCGACCTTCCATACCCGCCCGATGCTCGAGTACCTCCAGGCGCCCGACCGGTACTGGGTGCTCGGGCTGAGCCAGAAGAAGGTCGTCCTGTGGTCCGGGACGGCGGCCGGAGCGAGCCCCATCGACCTCCAGGGCGTGCCGCGCAACCTCATGGAAGCTCTGGGCTACGAGTTCGAACGCGATCAGAAGATCGTGCTCCGCCGCAAGTACACCCGGGATACGCACGGCACGCACGGTCGGGGTGGCGTGATGCCGGTCTTCCACGGCCACGGGGTCGGCGCCGACGACGACGAGCCCGAGCTCCGCCGGTTCTTCAAGGCGGTCGACGAGGGACTGCAGGACATGCTCGAGGGAGAGATCGGACCGCTGGTCCTGGCCGCGGTCAAGGAATACCACTCCCTGTACCGCGACGTGAGCCGGCTGCGCAACCTGGCCGAGCAGGGGATCGAGGCCTCCGTCGCCGATTGGAGCGCCGAGCGCGTCCACCAGGCGGCGTGGCCGATCGCGCGGGCGCAGGTGGACCGCGAGATCGACCGGGCCCTGGACCTGTGGGAGGGATCCTACGGGCGCGGCAAGGGGGAGCTGGACCTGGCCAACCTGGCTCACCTGGCCGTGGCCGGCCGTATCCGACTGCTCCTCACCGAGCGTGACCGACGGGTGTGGGGCCGCCTGGACCGTGAGACCGGCGCGATCGAGATCGAGAAGGAGGGCGGCGACGATCCATCCGGGGAGGCGGCCGAGCTCCTGGACGAGCTCGCCGAGGTGGTGATCCTGCACGGCGGAAACGCGCTCGTGCTCCCCGCGGAGCGCATGCCCACGGAGACGGGGGTGGCGGGGATCCTGCGCTAGGGGACTAGTAGTAGGGGTTCCGGCCGGCGGAGTGGTCGGTGACGTCCTCGACCCCCCGCACCTCGGGTATCGCGCGACGCAGCGCCTCCTTGATACCCTGCGTCAGGGTCACGGAGGCCATCCCGCACCCCTGGCACCCGCCGCTCATGCGGAGGAAGACGACTCCGTCGCGGATGTCGACCAGGCTGACGTGGCCGCCATGGGAGGCGACCCCGGGGTTGATCTGCTCGCGCAGCACCTGTTCGACCCGCTCGGCGAGCGGACCGCTGGGAGGCTCGGACCCGAGCGGCCTCACGTTGGGGTTGTCGACCTTGAAGCCGGTTCCCTGCAGCGATTCGACCCAGTCGATCTCCGAGCCCTCCAGGAACTCGGCGGCGGTCGGTGCCGCGTAGAGACGGAAACCTCCCTGGTCGAACGCCCGGTCGTCCTCGATGATCTCTTCGGGACCGATCAGGGCCAGGTCGTATTCCGGGGCGAAGGGACTCGAGTCGCGCAGGTCGATGCGGACCGCGAGTCCCTTCTCACCCTCCTCCTCCATGAACGCCAGCACGCGCTGGCGGGCGGTTTCCGTGAAGCGGATCACGTGGGCCTGTCCTCCACCGAACACGGGTCGAAAAGCGGCCGTTCCTGCTCCAAACCCCTCACCGGTTCGTCTGTTTCAGTCGAGCTGCCGGTAGGCGTCCCGGAGCTCGCCGGCCGTGTACAGGGCGATCACCCGATGGCCCTCCCGCTCGATGGCCTGCCGTCCGCCTTCCTCCCGGTCCACCAGCGCCAGTACACCCAGCACCTGGCCGTTCTCGGTCGCGACCTCGCGAATCGCCTGCAGGGCCGAGCCTCCGGTCGTGATCACGTCCTCCACCACCACCACGCGTGCGCCGGCCTCGAAGCAGCCCTCGATGCGGCGGCCACGTCCGTGGTCCTTGGCGCGCTTTCGGACCGAGAAGGCGTGGACCGGCTCCCCGCGGCGCCAGCTCTCGCCGGCGATCGAGTACGAGATAGGGTCGGCGCCCATGGTGAGCCCACCGACGAGGTCGGGATGGAGCTCCGCTTCGTGCAAGGCGTCCAGGGCCACCTCGCCCAGGAGCGCCTGCCCCTCGGCGTGCATCGTGGTGGTACGGCAGTCGATGTAGTAGTCGCTGTGGCGACCGGAGGCGAGCTCGAAGTCGCCCAGGCGGAAGGAGCGCTGCGCCAGGAGCTGGAGGAGCCGCTCGCTCGCGCGGCTCACGCGAAGCGGCCGTGCGGGAAGAGTGGCGGCGGGCCGGCAGCGCGGTGGCCCGGCCTACCCGGCACGACGGAGATCCTCTCCCTCGCGCGCCTCGGCGGCGTCGCACTCGGCGCACAGGCCGTAGATCTTGACCTGCCGGGTGAGGGGCCTGAAGCCGGTCTCGGCCCCGATCTCCTCCTGGAGCGCGTCGAGCTCCGGTCGGTGGAACTCGAACACCTCCCCGCACGAGGTGCAGATCAGGTGATCGTGGCGCGAGGGCCCGATGCGGGCCTCGTAGCGCTTGAAGCCCTCGTCGAAGTCGTGTTCCGTGGCCAGCCCGACGTCCACCAGGAGGTTCAGGGTCCGATAGATCGTGGCCTTGCCGACGTGATCGCCACGCTCGCTGAGCCGGGCGGCGATATCGTCGGCCGACAGGTGACCGGTGGACTCGAACAGGATGCCCGCCACCGTCTCCCGCTGTTGCGTGACGGGGAGCTGGTGCTCCTGCAGGCTGGCGCGGAACACGCTCATCATGACTGCAGCGCAGCCCAGCGGAGGTCGGGTCTGGAGAGTGGTGTCCATGGGCTCGTGCCTCGGAGTACGGCCGCGTGATGCCGGAGCGCGCGCCCTCGTGCTTCCGGCATGGCTCGGTGACGGGAAGCTAGGCCGCCAGGAGGCTCGAATCAATAGTCATTATCGATTCGCGGCCCCGGCCGACCCTCGGTCCCACGGACCGCTTCACCCCCGCCTCTCAGCTCTCCCGCTCCTGGACGGTGTCTCTCACCTGGCGCAGCAGGCGGTCCACCGAAGCCGCCCTCTTCGGCACCAGGTAGCGGTCCGAGACCCGGTTGAGGCCCCGCCGAAGCTCCACGAAAGCCTCCGCCGCATCGCGGTACAGGCGGTCCAGGGACTCCTGGCGGGCTACCGGGGCGTCGGCGGCCATCCGGTAGCCGGTCCGGCCCATCTCCTCGTAGTAGGACAGGTCCGGTCCCCCGCGGCCGTGCATCCGCGACTCGATGTGGTCGGGGAACAGTCCGGACAGCCACAGTGCGAAGTTTCCCAGGTGCGCCTGGAGCAGGAACGCTCGCCTCCCCCGCGCCGTGGCCATGTCGGCGAGAATGTCGACCAGATAGTGATACTCGCGGCCGTCCTGGTCGGAGATGCGGTGGGATCGGCCACGGAAGCCGAACTCGAGGACGAGGGCGGAGACGTAGTCGGCGATGATGCGGCTCTCCACGCCGCTCTCGAGGAGGGCGTGCCGGACCAGGACGTAGAGGACCAGGCCGAGCGAGAGATCCTCTACGGTTCGGGAGCCCCCCATCAGAAGGCCGGGAAGGGAGGGGTCGTCCAGGAGCGGGTCGAGGCCACGCTCGGCCAGCACGGTCCTCCATTCGCTGGCGCGGCCCGCATCCCCATCGGCCAGGGTGCGTATCACGCGAGCCGCTTCGTCGCGACCGAAAGAAGCGCGCACGTTGGGGAAGATCATCCTGGCCTCCTGGTCCCGGTGTGCCTTCCTCCTCCTACCCCTGTCGGTTCTTCCGGATCTCGTCCAGGATCTTCCGCGCCATGTCCTTGTCCCAGGTGACGGCGCCGGTCTTGACCGACACCTCCACCTTGGTGGCCACGTCCGTGCGGCGCTCCAGGTCCACCGTCACGTCGTCTTCGCCCGACTTTCCCCATACTTCGCGGCTCTTCCCATCGTCGGAGTCCTTCTGCCCCTTGTAGTCGACTCCGAGGGTCTGGAAGGCGTCACGGGTGGCGGAGGTCACGGGCTCGATGCCCCCCTCGATCACCTGACCCACGCCGCGCGTCGTCAGGTAGAGACCGCCGGCTCCGGCCCCGGCCGCAGCGGCCAGGCAGCCGGCGGCGAGGAGAGGAAGGCAGAGGAGGAGGGCGGGGGCGGCTCGTCGGCGCATGGCCATCGTCCTTGTCGAGGCGTCCATTCCAGCCGTCCTCTCCTTATAGGTCGCGGCCGCCACCGCCGCCACCGCGGACCCCCGTGCCGGGGGACCCGGCGTCGGCCTTGCATGAGGGTGGGGGCGGAAGGAAGTTGCCGCGGAGCGGCCGGACCGACCCCGGCGGCGGCGTGGGATTCCGAACGAGGAGATGCCGTGTTCGAACGGTCGACAGGACCAGCGGCCGGTGCGGCGCTGCTGGCCGGAGCGCTGCTGGTGGCCGCGTGCGGAGGCGACTCCGCCTCGGCGGCCGCCAGCCGATCCGAATCCGCGGCCGCCCCGCCGTCGGCCGGCACATCCGCCGTCGCCGCGTCCTCGGCGGACACGGTGAGCTCCTCCGGCCTCCAGGTGACGCACCTGGACGTCGGAGGCCACGTGGTCACCGCCGAGGTGGCGGACAACGACCTGGCACGTCAGCGCGGGCTCATGTACCGTGACTCGCTACCCACCGATCACGGCATGTTGTTCGTGTACCCGAGCGAACAGACGCTGTCCTTCTGGATGCGGAACACCGAGATCCCCCTCGACATCGCGTTCATCACCGCCGCCGGGTCGATCGTGGACATCCAGCACATGAAGGCGGAGAGCGACTCGCTCCACACTTCGGCCAGGCCGTCCATGTACGCGCTCGAGATGGCGAAGGGGTGGTTCGAACGGAACGGTGTGAAGGTCGGCGATACGGTCAAGTTCTGAAGAGGCGAGCACGATGACGGAGACGAGGACCGAGCGGGATTCGATGGGCCAGGTGGAGATCCCGGCCGGCATGCTGTACGGGGCCCAGACGGAGCGGGCGCGCCGGAACTTCCCCATCAGCGGGATCCGCTTCGACCGCCGCTTCCTGCGGGCGCTCGGGTCCGTGAAGGTCGCGGCCGCCCGGGTGAACCGGGAGCTGGGTCTCCTCGATGAGCGCCGGGCCGACGCCATAGAGAGGGCCGCCCGCGAGGTGATGGAGGGGGACCTGGACGAGCACTTCCCGCTGGACATCTTCCAGACGGGCTCGGGCACCTCGACCAACATGAACGCCAACGAGGTGATCGCGAATCGCGCCATCCAGATCCTGGGAGGCACGATCGGGTCGCGCGACCCGATCCATCCCAACGACCACGTGAACCTGGGGCAGTCCAGCAACGACGTGATTCCCACCACCTCCCACGTGGCGGCGCTCACGGCCATCGAGGAGGAGCTCCTGCCGGCGCTGGCGGATCTCCAGGTCGCCCTGGAGGACAAGGCCGCGGCGTTCGACGACATACCCAAGGCGGGCCGCACGCACCTCCAGGACGCCACCCCGGTGCGCCTGGGCCAGGAGTTCGGCGGATACGCCAGCCAGGTCGAGCACGGGATCCGGCGGGTCGAGGGCCTGCGGGACGCGCTCGGCGAGCTGGCCATCGGCGGAACGGCCGTGGGCACGGGAATCAACACGCATCCCGAGTTCGGTCGCCGCATGGCCGAGGCGCTGAGCGAGATGACCGGGCTGGCCTTCCGGGAGGCGGAGAACCACTTCGAGGCACAGGGCGGACGGGACGGCATCGTGGAGGCCAGCGGCGCGCTCAAGACGCTGGCCGTGAGCCTCATGAAGATCGCCAACGATCTGCGCTGGCTCTCCTCCGGCCCGCGGACGGGGATCGGGGAGATCTCCCTGCCGGCCGTTCAGCCCGGATCCTCGATCATGCCCGGCAAGGTGAACCCGGTCATGGCCGAGTCGGTGTGCCAGGTGGCGGCGCAGGTCATCGGCAACGACGCGGCCATCACCGTCGGGGGACAGTCGGGCAACTTCGAGCTCAACGTCATGATCCCCGTCATGATCCACGCACTGCTCCAGTCCATCGCCATCCTGGCGTCGGTGTGCCGGGAGTTCACCGAGCGCTGCGTGGTGGGCATCGAGGCCAACGGGGAGCGCTGCCGGCGCAACGCCGAGTCGACCGCGGCGCTGGCCACCGCGCTGGCGCCCGAGATCGGCTACGACCGGGCAGCGAAGGTGGCCAAGACGTCGCTGGCCGAGGACCGGACGCTCCGCGACGTGGTGCTCGAGGAAGGCCTACTGACCGAGGAGCAGCTGGACCGACTCCTCGATTTCCGGGCCATGACGGAGCCCGGGATCCCCTAGGACCTTCCCGGCGGTCCGCGGACCGCCGGGCGGGAGGGCGGGTCTGCGGACACGGCGGTCCTCGGGGAGGGCGGCGGCCCGGGCCGGTCCTCGCGCCACCGCTTCCCCGTCGTGCGCCGGCAGGTGGGAAGTCGCGCGCCGGCGAGGTGAATCGAGGGCACGATCCATCCACAGGATGACACGGGAAGGGACATCACATGCGGCTCATAGTGGGGACACCTGATGGCGTCCAGGTCTACCGGTGGTTGGCGGGAGAGTATCGTGCCCAGCTCAAGGCCGAGGCCATGCCCGGCCACCCGGCGACCTGCCTGTGGGCCACGGAAGGCGCGGTCTTCTGCGGCACGGAGTCGGGGCGCCTGTACGTGTCGCGCGACCGGGGCGAGAGCTGGGCCCCCCGGTTCCGCGTGCCGGACGGCCGGGCGGTGCGCTCGGTGACGGGCCGTCATCGCGGCGAGGTCCTCTACGTCGGGGTGGAGCCGGCCGGCGTGTTCGCGTCGGTGGACGGGGGCGGCACCTGGGAGGAGCTCGAGGGCCTCGTGGCGCTCGCTCCGACCGAGGAGTGGAAGGGCTACGGCGAACGACGGCCTCACGTGGAGACGCTGGCCGTGGACCCGCTGGACGAGCAGCGTCTGTACGCGGGCATCGAGGTCGGCGGTGCCTACCGGAGCGAGGACGGCGGCCGGAGCTGGCGGCCGATCCACGATGGGTTGTACGAGGACGTACATGTCCTGGCCGCCGACCCGATCCGGGTGGGCCGCCTGTACGCCGCCACCGGAGGGGGGCTCTACGTGAGCGAAGAGAGGGGGGAGCAGTGGATCGCCCCACGGGAGCCGATCGGCAGCGCCTATTGCACGGCCTTCCGGCTCTCGCCCGAAGATCCCGAGCGCGACGGTCCGGCCCTGCTCCTGGCCACGGCGGCCGGGACGCCGGGAGCGTGGGCGGAGAGCCCCGGGGGCGCCGGGCCGCGGCTGTTCGTGAGCCACGATGGGGCCGCCTCCTGGAGCCAGCGGGCCCTGTGGAATCCGCGCGGAGTGCGCGACGGGATCACCGGTCTCGCCTTCGACCTCGAAGGCCCGGGCCGCTTCTTCGCCGCCACCAGCGGAGGCGAGATCCACTATGCCGTCGACCGGGATGGCGAATGGATCTACGTGATGGGCGCCCTGCCGCCGGTCCGGGCGCTCGAGGTCGTCTGATCAGAGGATGGGCGCCACCAGATGCACTGCGCGGTCGCGGATCCGCTCCCAGGTCGACCGCGCCCGATAGCGCTCCAGCGTGACCTCGTCGGCTCGCTCCAGGTCGGCCCGGAACAGCGAGTCCAGGGCCGTGCCGATCCGCCGATCGTGGATCAGGAGAGCGGCCTCGGTGTTCAGCCGCAGCGACCGGTTGTCCAGGTTGATTCCCCCCACCGAGGACCACACGCCGTCGGCCACGAAGGTCTTGGCGTGGATCATGGTGGGCCGGTACTCCCAGATGCGGACGCCCGCCGCGAGCAGCTCGCCGTAGAAGACGCGGCCGGCATAGCGCGTGCTGGGTACGTCCGTGCGCCGGCCCGGGAGGAGGAGGCGGACGTCCACGCCGTGCCTCGCGGCCGCCACCAGCAGCGTCACGAGGGCCGGCGTCGGCACGAAGTAGGAATTCGTGACGTACAGGGTGTGCCGGGCGCCGGCGATGCTGAGCGCCAGGTAGCGCTCGGCCGAGGTCGTGCCGAGGCCGGGCTCGGAGAGCAGCAGTCCGGCGGTGACCGAGTCCGCCTCGGCGACCGATGTCTCCGTCGCGGCGGTGCTCGAGGCGGCCATCGTGTCCTCCGCCCGTCCGGAGCCGGCCGCGGATGCCGCCTCGGCGGCCGGGTTGCCGGGCAGCAGTAGCGAGCCCGCGCGAAGCTGGCCCGTCGCCTCGGCCCACGCGGAGACGAACGCGGCCTGGGCCCGCAGCACGGCCGGCCCGGTGAAGCGCACCCCCGTGTCGCGCCAGGGAGTGGCTCCGGCCGGATCGCCGATCCAGTCGTCCGCGAACCCGAATCCGCCCGTGTAGGCGATGGTACCGTCGATCACCACGGCCCGAACGTGGCTGCGGTGCTGGGCGCGGTGGAGGGCGTACCAGTGGACGGGACGCAACTCGACCACGCTCGCCCCGGCGGCCCGCAGCCCCGGCGCCACGCTGCGCAGGAATCGGCCGCAGCCGAAGCCGTCGCCGAGGACGAGCACCCGAATGCCGGCGCGTGCTCGGTCCGCGAGAGCTTCGGTCAGCCGGTCGCCGAGCCGGCCGGGCTCGCAGTAGTAGGCCTGCACCGTGACCGATCGCCGGGCGGCCGAGACGTCGGCGAGCATCCGGTGGAAGATGGCCGTGTCGGTCAGGATCTCGACGCGGTTCCCTCGCTCCAGGTCGGTGCCGATCGCGGCCGAAGCCACCTCCAGGAACCGTGGATCGGAAACAGCGGGCGGCCGCTCGCCGGGCGTGCCCTCGACCACCGTGCGGATCGGACGCCCCCGCACCACGTCGGCAATTCGGAGCAGGAGGACCGCCACCGCCGCCGCGGCCATCGCGGCGAGGATCAGCACCACGAGTCGACGGGTCCAGGGTCGGCGGATGGGCCCGGGCGCCGCGTCCTCCCGAACCGCCGGCGGAAACTCCGGGGTAGCAGATCGCGATGACCCATGGATCTCCCGCTACGATACGCCGCATCGCGCTGGCCGGTGTCGCGGCCGCTGGCGCGGGAGCGTGCGTCACGGCCCGGGCGGCGCCGCCACCGGGCGAAGGAAGTCATTGCATGAACACCGTTGACGCGGTGGGCTCCGCCGTTCCGGTGGTTTGGCTCACCCCCGCCCGGCCGGACCGGGGCCGCGGGCTCGAGGCGTGGTGCTCCGCCGTGGGGCCCGCCGTCGTGGAACGACCGTCCGGCCTCCCGGCGCGACCCTCGGACTCGCTCGTCGTGGTGAGCTGGAACGTACACGTCGGCGGCGGTGACCTGGTGCGCCTGGTGGAGGATCTCCGTGCCGGCGCCCTCACGGGCGGCGGCAGGGTGGAGAACTTCGTCCTGCTGCTTCAGGAGGGCTACCGGGTCGCCCCGGACCTTCCGCCCTCCGAGCCCGGCGCCAGGTCCGCCGGTCGCATCGTCGAGGCGCCGCCCTCGGGAGAGCGCCTGGACGTCGTGGAGGCCGCGCGCCGCCTCGGCCTCTACCTATTCTACGCCCCGTCCATGAGGAATGGCGAGGGCGACGAGGATCGGGGGAACGCCCTTCTCTCGAGTCTGCCGCTGGACGAGCCCACGGCCATCGAGCTCCCTCTCGAGGTGCAGCGACGGGTGGTCGTCGCGGGCACCGTCGCCGGATCCACTCGCGGCGGTCGCCCCTGGAGCCTTCGAGTGGCCAGCGTCCACCTGGCCCACCGCGCGCCGTGGTCACGAATCGGGGACTGCTTCGGAGCGGCACGCGCGAGGCAGGCGCGGGTGGTGGCGCGAGAGTTGACGGGAGACGCCGTCGTGGTGGGCGCGGACCTCAACACGTGGAGCGCCGCGGCGCTGGAGGAAGCGCCCCGCGTTCTGCGTGCCAGCTTCCCGGATACGCCAGGAGAGGACGCGCCGACCTTCACCATGGCCGGCGTGCTGTCACGGAAGCTCGACTACCTGATGTTCCGGCTTCCCGCCGGGTGGGCGTCCACGGTCCGCACGATCGACGATCGCTACGGCTCCGATCACCACCCGATCGTCGGAGTGGTCGACCTGGGAGTCTGAGGCCGCGGCCGCTATGCGCTCAAGCGCCGGACGCGAGCTCCGGGTCGGAGCCGGCGCACGAGAACGGCCCCAGGCTCACTCGTCCGGCACTTCCACGCTCTGAAGAGTGACGGCCGTGGCGGCGCGAACCGTGTTCTGGATCTCGGCCACCTTGTCCGTGTCGAGGGTGAGCTCCCGGAGCACAGCGGGACTCGCCGAGCCGGAGAGCCGGACCCGGCAAGTGACCCCACGAGCGGCCACGCCCTCGGCGGGAAACTCGGCCTCGGCTTCCACCTCGACCTCGTCCAGCTCGATGTCCCTCTTCTCGGCTTCGCGGAACAGGTCGTTGCACAGGCAGGTGGCGAGCGCCGCCAGCAGGAGCTCCCCTCCGCTCACGCCCGAGCCCCGCCCGGACGACTTCGCCGCGATCTCGAGGATCGTCCGAGCTTCCCCGGTCGACACCTCCACCTCGTGCCCGTCCGCCGCGTTGCGCACGCGGGCCGACATCGTCGCCATGATTCCTCCAGGCGGGCGGATCCCTCTCCGGAACTCCAGCGACATTCGCGGCGGCCGCTTCGCTGGGCAAGTCCGGGCGGCACCGGCCACGGTCATCGGGGAGGCGCCGGCGGGGCTTCGAAGAGTCGTCGCGGGGCGTCGGGGTCGTACGGGCGCGCGCCGGACCGGGAGGGGCGCGCGCGAGCCCGCGAGCCTCCCCGGGTGTTGCGCCGGTCCCACATGCGCGGTCGCGGCCCCGAGCCGCGAGATCCGGATCCTCCCGTCGGGCATGGGGTTTCGGGGAGGGGCGCGATGGCCCGCTACCTGCTGCCCCACCCTCTTCCCGGGTCGCGATCGCGCTCCCGGGGCGCGCCGGCACCCGCCGAGTTCCGGCGGCGCCAGGACTCAGCTCGAGGATGTCACGTGAAGCCAGCCGCTCGACGCCTGTTCGTGTGCTACGTCCCCGGCCTCGACCGACGCCGGCTGGATCCGCGGATCACTCCGTTCCTCTGCGACCTGCTGTCGGAGTTCCCGGCCGTCACCCTGGAGACCCTTCCCACCACCGAGCTGATGGCGACTCTGCTGACGGGGGCCTGGCCGCACGAGCACGGGTTCTGGCAGGTGAGCCTGCGGCGCGACGTGCCACGCGGCCCGTGGGTTCGGCTCCTGGAGCGGGTGCCCGACCTGGTGACGACCACGGCCCAGTGCCTGGTCCACCTCGTGACGCGCCGCGTCGACCTGGCGGCGATCCCCTGGCGCCGACGCCGCCACTTCCAGCTCCACCGGTTCGAGTACGAGCGATGTGGCCGAGGCGACTTGCGGGTCGGCGCGGAGTCACCGATGCCCGGTCTGTTCGACCTCCTGGGAGAGCGCGCCACCTATCGCTTCACGGACCGATTCGAGCACATCCCGAGTCTGCTGGCCGAGTGCCCGTCCGGGGCGGAGTTCGAGTTGATCCAGTTCCACGCCTTCGATCTCCTCTCGCACTGGGGCCTGGACGATCCGGACCTGGTGCGGCGGAGTCTCCGGGAGGTGGATGGACTGGTCGAGGGACTCTCGGCGCGCTGCCGCGAGATGGGCACCCGATTCATGCTCCTGGTCGATCACGGGCAGGAGCCGATCACCCGGCGCGTCGATCTGGTCCGGGCGCTGAAGGAGACGGGCATTCCGCGCGGCGAGTACCACCACTACGTCGAGATCAGCCTGGCGCGCCTTTGGTTCGAGACCGACCGGGCCCGCCGCGCGATCACGGCGGCGGTGCGCTCGCTTCCTGGCGTTCGGGTGTTCACGCGGGGGGAGATGCGGCGCTTTCACCTGGAGTTCGAGGACGATCGCTACGGGGAGCTCTACCTGATCGCCGAGCACGGGTCGGCCTTCTTTCCACACGACTTCTACCAGCCGCTGGCCAACTTCTACCTGGGCCTCAGCAACCGGGTGCTCCGGCCCCGGATCCGCGATCCCCGGCACCGCGGCAACCACGGGCAGATGCCCTCCCACCCCGCCGAGCGGGGGTTCATCGTCCTCTCCGACCCGACGCAGGCTCTGGAGACGGACCGGATGCGACTCATCGACTTCGCGCCCACGGTGCTGGGGCTCCTCGGCGAGGATCCGCCGCCCACCATGACCGGTCGCCCGGTGTACCGCTCCAGGGAGGGCATGCCGGCGTGAGCCGCGCGCTCGTCCGCATCGGCCGCTTCGCCGTGGCGGGCGTGGTCCTGTGGCTCCTCTTCCGCCGTGTCGACCTCGCCGGCATCGCCGGATCGATCCTGGGGGCCGGACTCGGGCTCCCCCTCGGAGCCGCCGCTCTCAGCCTGGTGTCGCAGACCGCCGTGGGTGTCCGGCTCCAGCGCCTCGTCCGGGCCGAGGGCATGGGGCTCTCGGTGCCCGAGGTCCTCGAAGTCAACCTCACGACCCGGTTCTACAGCTACCTTCTCCCGGCGGGGAACGTGGCCGGGGTCGCGATCCGGTTCTACCGGCTGTCGGACTCCGAGACCGCGCGCCGGCGGTTGATCGCGGCGCTCCTCTGCGACCGCATCCTGGCCACCCTGGCGCTGTGCGTCGTGGGTCTGGCCTTCTGGGAACTCTCCACGCCCCACACGGGCCTCACCGCGGCGCTCGTCATGGCCGCGCTCCTCGTCGGCCTGCTGGCGTTCACGGCCCTGATGGCGGCGCCCACCGCCGTGCTTCCGGCCTCGGGCCAGCGGCTCGGGAGAGGACGGACGGGTGCGCTCCTCCGCCGCCTGGACTCCCTGCGCGAGGCCGTGAACCCCGTCCGCAGCCTGGACCGGAGGACGCTACTGGAGGTCGCGCTGCTCTCCCTGGCCGCCCAGCTGCTCGGGGTCGCCGCGTGCGCGCTGCTGGCCCGGTCGTTGGCGCTCGGCCTCACCGTGCCGGCCGTCGCCTGGACCCGCTCGGCGGCGCTCGTGGCCGCGCTCCTCCCCGTCAGCGTGGCCGGGCTCGGACTTCGGGAGGGCGCGCTCGTCCTCCTCCTCGCGCCCTACGGCGTGAGCCCCGCGCATGCCCTCGCGTACTCCCTCCTCGTGTTCATCGCGACGAACCTGTCGATGGTGCTGGTGGGCGGACTCCTGGAAGGCCGGCGATTGCTGCGCTGAGACGGGGCGGGTGGGCGTGACTCGGAGAAGCCGGTGGCGAGCGCGGGGCCCGGCCGCCAGCGGAGCGGACGGCCTCGGTGGTCCTGCCGCGGGCTCGCGCTCAGATCTCCTGCGGCTCGGCCGTCATCTCCCCGCCGGCGTCGCCCGTGTTCCTCGTGGTTTCCGGCTCGATGAGGAGGACCCACGCCTCCTCGTCGGCCCGAGGACGGTGCTCGATCCCCCGGGGCACCACGAACAGCTCGCCCTCCTCGAGCTCGACGTCCCGGTCGCGGAGCTGGATCGTGAGTCGCCCCCGGAGCACCAGGAAGAAGTCGTCGGTCTCCGCATGGCGGTGCCACACGAACTCTCCCTTCACCTTGACGAGCAGGACCTTGTAGTCGTTGAGGCGTGCCACGAGCCGGGGTTTCCAGTGATCGTGGAACAGCGACAGCTTCTGGGCCAGGTTCACCTTGTCGGCCAACGAACCTCCTCGTGGCGTGGGATCGCGCGATCGGGCCCGGGCCTCCCCGGCTAGCCCCGGGCGCCCGACAGCGCGTCCAGCATGGACTCGGCCGTCGGTGGCCGGAGCACCGAGCGCTCCGCGAAGTCGTCGGCCCCGGGATAGTCGGTGGCCCGGATGCGGCGCGCCGCCGCCTCGAGGTCGTAGGGCGTGTGGCGTGGCTGCACGTCCGGGCCCAGGAGGAGCCAGTCGGCCCCGGGCTCGCCGTAGGGCATGCCCACGCTTCCGGCGTTCACGATTCGGAGCCCGCCCACCTGGAGGTCGAAGGGCATGTGCGTGTGCCCGCACACGGCCAGCTCCGCTTCGGTGTCACCGAACAGGGCGAGGAGGCGCTCTTCGGGCGCCCGGCGTGTAAAGATCTCCGTGTCGCTCCCGGGCGTGGCGTGGCAGAACAGGACCCGTCCGATCCCGTCGATCTCGCGGTGGAGAGTGGCGGGCCAGCGCCCGATCCGACGTCCCGCCTCGGGTCCGATGCGGCGCGCGGTCCAGCGAATGACCTCGAGGACCGACTCGGGCAGGGGCGGAAGCGGCTCGCCGGCCAGCTCGGCGAGCACGGCGGACTCGCCGTTACCGCGGATGTAGTGGACCGGGATCTCGAGGGCCTCGAGCCGGGCAAGGCACGCGGCGGGCATGGGACCCGGGAGCACGTCCCCGCCCACGAGGACCCGGTCGACGCCGGCGTCGCGCACCTCCTCGAGGACCGCCTCGAGCGCCGGCAGGTTCCCGTGGACGTCGTACAGGGCGGCGACGCTCACGTCACCACCTCGGACGGGCGATCCCGCCCTCCACCTCGTAGAAGCCCAGGTCGCGGTCCGTCCGGAGCTTGGCGATGTAGGCGAGCTGCCCTGTGTGCATGCCGAAGTGCTCGACGGCGTGGTACAGGGCCCGGAGGACCGTCGTGTCGGTGCCCTGGATCACCAGCGGCTCCAGCAGCCGGCCCGGATCGAGGTGGGCCAGCACCCGGTCGGCATCCGCGACCGCCGCGGAGAGGACCCCGAGCACCTCCTCCCGGCTCCGGCCCCCCTCGGCCGCGAACTCCTCGTCCCGGCGCCGCACGTCCGGCTCGCCTCCGATGCCGCTCACGACCCACTGCCGGACGTTTCCCGCCAGGTGGAGGACCAGGTTCCCGGCGCTGTTGGATGACTCGTTGGGGCGCCACCACAGGTCCCGCTCCGGGAGCGACCGTACGCTCCCCACGAGCCGCGGAAGATGGCTGGAGGTCAGCAGCGCCCGGGACTCGTCGATGAAGGCCCGGCCGACCGGATCGTCCGTCATGTGTTCGCCCTCCTGGTGAACCCGTCGTCGCTCCATGCCTCGCTGCCCACGCCGTGGTGGACGATGAACAGCCCGTCGGGGTCGTAGCGTCGCTTCACCGCCTCGAGGCGGTCGTAGTTCCGTCCCCAGAAGGACCGCTGCCAGTCGGCGTCGAAGAAGTCGCTCTCCGACCAGTACGAGCCCGGCCGCTCGACGACCTTCACGAGCTCGGCCCAGGCCCGGCGCATCGTATCCGCGGCGTGCCGGGCCTTGTCCAGGTCGGGCTCGTGGCCCGGTACGCCGGGGAATCCCGGTGGACCCTGGCCGCCGACGATCGCCAGCGCGAACGCCCGCAGGGCCGCCGGGTTCGTCGCCGTGTCCGCCGCCGCCTCCAACTCCTCGGGAGGCGCGCCGGCCAGCCCCTTGTTGCAGTGCAGGGATACGTCCCACAGCCGTGTGAGCCGGAAGAGCGCGTCGGCCAGCTCTTCCCGCCGCTTCGTCTCGAGCAAGTCGGCCGGGAGCCAGGCCGAGTGGAAACCATGCCAGAACTGGCTCGCCTGGCCGTGGTCGCCGGCCCATACGAAGCTCGAGGCCGGGGCGCCGGGCCGATCGTCACGCACGATGAGATCGGGGGCCAGGCGCTCGAGGAAGTCGGCGTCCCACATGTGCCGGGCCGGGAACGCGACGGCGCCGATCGGCCGCTGCACCGTGAAGTCGTCCGGTCGCGAGGCCACCCAGTCCGAGAACGGCTTCCAGGTGGCCTGCGCCTCGTCGCCGGAGAGGCCCTGGAGGACCATGGAGATGTCGAGCACGTTCCCGGTACGGAGCCGCAGCTGCTCGCCCCAGTGCGGGTTCATCAGCCGTTCCCGGTAGAAGGCGAGGAGACGCCCGAGCAGCTCGCGGAACGCCTCGTCCGAGCCCGCCTGGATGGTCCCGAACGCGCCCCCGAACGTCTCAGGCAGGTCGCGGGTCCGGAGCGTCACCCGGGTCACCACGCCGAAGGTCCCGCCGCCGCCCCCCTTGAGGGCCCAGAACAGCTCGGGCTCCGAGCACGCGTTCGTGGTCAGGACGCGTCCGTCGGCCGTCACCACCTCGGCCTCCAGGAGCCCGGCCGCCACTGTACCGAAGCGCTTGGAGAAGCTCCCGAAACCGCCGCTCTGGACCAGTCCAGCCACGCCAACCGTGGTGCAGCCGCCCCCCTGCACGTAGCGTCCGCCGCGCGTCGTGACGGCCTCGTACGCTTCCATCCAGATGCAGCCCGCACCGACGCTCACGGCCGGCTGCCCCGCCACCCGACTCTCGCATCCCGCCGGGACGAAGGCCTCGTGCATCTGGATGTCGTCCAGCCCGCGGGTCCATACGAGAAGGGAGTCCGGGGAGCACGAGCGCCCCTGGTAGCTGTGGCCGCCGCCCTTGACCACCAGCTTCAGCCGGTGCTCCCGGGCGAAGACCACGGCCGCGGCCACGTCGGCGGTCGTTTCAGCGGCCACGGCGTAGGCGCTCGGGACGCTGGTCCACGCGTCCACCCACCCGCTGGAGCCCGTGAGCGCCGGGTGGTCACGGAGGTAGAAGGGGTCGCGAAGCTCCGCCCACAACTTCCGGCCTGCCGCGCCACCCGGATCGGCGCGGCAGGCCGCCAGAGGCGAGCGGAGCTCCCGCAGCCGCCCGCCGACCTTCCCCTTCAGCTCCGCCCACTCCGCCGGCGACGGCCACTCCGGGTCGCCGGGCCGGACGCGGTCACCGCCCGCGGCCTGTCCCGGGCCGGCACCGGTGATGGCTCGAGAGCCGCGGACGTCGGGCCGTGCTCCGGGCCAGGGCAGGGCCAGGAGCGGCAGCGCCGCGGCGTTCCGGACGAACCGTCTGCGGTCCACGGCGGTTCAGGAGCTCTCGCCGCGGCCCTGCAGGGCCTTCTGGAACTCCTGCTCCTCGGTCACCCGGGCGAGGGCCTTCTCCAGCCCTTCCACGCGGTCCCGAAGCTGGTCCATCTCCTCCCGGTCGACGCGGGGGCTCCCGTCCTCGAGGTCCCGCTTCGAGAGAGCCTCGACCAGAGGCGTCACGATGTAGCGTCCCGCGACCGCGATCACCGGGATCGAGATCGCCAGCACCGGGATGAGGAGACGTAGCGTTTCATCCATGACAGCCTTCTGCGGTTGCTCGGTTTCCGATAGCGTGCCCGTCGGCTCGACGCGGGGCAAGGTCTGCCGGTTTCATCTGCCGGCCAGGTCGCGCTTCGCTCACGGGCACGGAGCTGACGCGGATAGAGCCGGGAGGCGGCCGTCAGCGGCGCTCGAGCGCGTGGACCTCGACGTATTCGACCCCCAGGCTGTCGCGCCGGACTCCGACGACCGCGTCACGTCCGATGCTGGCGGGCTGGAAGCCGGCGGGCACCCGTATGGTCCCCGCGGCCGTCCCGCCCGGCGTGAAGAGGCTCCAGACGCTGGCGGATTCCGCGACCGCGGCCGCCGGCAGGACCATGGAGTGGCGCGCCGGCTCGAACGGCTCGACCCACACGAAGCCGTCCGCGTCGACCAGGAAGCTCCAGAAGACCGGCACCCGGTCGCGCACCGGAAACGACTCGAGACGCTCGCGCACGACGGGCCGCTGCTCCGGCGGGGCGGCGGCCACGGCCGCCTGGACCGCCTCCCGGAACGCCGTCTTCGGGGACGGCGGGTTCTCGGGCGTCCAGCTCAGCTCGAGTTCCATGTGGCCGTCGCCGTCCAGCTCCCAGATCTCCGCCTTCATCGTCTCGGCCACGTAGACCCGTCCCGCGTGGATGGCGAAGGCGGTGCGGGGCGAGAGGGGGTCCGGACCTCCGGCCATCGGCGTGCTGTAGCGCGCCATGCCGGGAAGGCGCGCCACGAGCGCCGCCGGCGAGCCGTCCGGGCCGAAGCGCCGCACGGCCACGGTGTCCCGTCGCCCCATGCCGGCCGATTCGACGCCGTAGAGCATCCAGCCGTCGGAAAGCGCTCCGGGCACGATGGCCTGGGCCTCCGTGAGCGCACGGGCGTTTCCGGGCGCCCGGAGCGTCACCACCCTGGGCTCGGCCGAAGGCGGGAAGCACGTGATACGTTCGAGCGCGGCATCGAACGCCTCGATCGTGTCCCCTCGCGGCCAGGCGGCTGCCAGGGATCGAAACTCGCCCGGCCCGTCCCCCGGCCGTCCCAGGCTCTCCAGGAGCGTGCCGTCCGCGCTGAAGACGCGCAGGACGCCCGAGCCCGCGACCGGCACCACGAGCCGACCATCCGGGAGCCGGAAAGGCGTGACCACCCGGTGGAACTCGAGCGTCGTGTCGCCTTCCGCGACGCCCACGCGCAGCGTGGGCGCGGCCCGCATCGATACGGGTGCGCCAGAGAGGGGGGGCGAGGCGCCGGGGGCGTGGCCAGGGTGCTCGCCGCACGCGAGAGCCGCGAGGCAGAGGAGCCACGCCGAGTAGTGAAGCGAACGGTGCATGGCAGGCTCCCGCGCTGGCGCTCAGTCCGTCCCGGGTGGCGTGGATCTCGGCGGCCCTGATGTGGGCCGTGGCGGGGTGGTGTCTGATGGGACTGCGGCCTGGTCTGAGGTCGTAGACTCCGGACGCGCGCTCTCCGCCGCCGCGGCCTCGAGCCGCGCCAGGATCCCGTCCATCTGGCGGCCGCGCAGCCGAGCCCAGCGCGGCAACCGGAAGGCGCCGAGCCCGAACAGGCCGAGTCCGATCAGGAACAGCGAGGTGAGACCGCCGCCACCGTGCTGCATCGCGCCCGACAGGGCGCGCGTGAGGAGCGCGACGCCCCCCAGGCCGAACATGCCGGAGCCCGCGAACATGAGCAGGCGGGACTGCTCCCGGAAGGTCCTGAGCCGGATCCGATCGCCGTCCGCCGTGGGCTCGACCAGCGCCTGGAGGTTGCCGTTGGTCCACTCCCGGAAGGAGCCGTGCGTCCGGAGGCTGCCCCGGGCGTCGAACGTCTCACGCAGGTCGACCACGAGCCTCTCCCACTCCCGGTCGGAGAGGTGCCGGTCCAGCTGCGCGGTGCGGCCGACCCCGATGGGAAAGCCGAGCAGGGTACGCCGCGTGGGCCGCTCCGGCCGCTTCTCCAGCGACCGGGCGGCGTCCTCGACCGCCTCCGGCGCGATCCCCACCTCGCGGCCGATCTCCTGGAGCTCGCCGAGCGTCAGGCCCTCGCCGGCGGCCAGGCGACGTCGCGAGGCCTGCTCGGGGTCGGCGGCCCGCTCGAAGATCCTGGCGACCTCGTCCTCGGTGTAGCGTCGCTCGGTCATGACGAAAAGATAGGGCTCAGGGGCCCGCCAGCCACTCCCGGCAGTCGGGCCACCAGCGCGCGGGATCCCGCACGTCCATGTGCGCCAGGCCCGGCAGCATGTCGACCTGGACGTCGCCGCTCCGCTCCGAGAAGGCGTCCCGGACCTCGGCCTGGAACCGGAGCGCGCCGTCGGCCGGGACCTGTGTGTCCCGCTCCCCGCACCAGAATTTCAGCGCGAGCCCGTGGCCGTACCGTCCCACGTGGGTGAGCGGGTTGAGCTGGTCGTAGAACCAGCGCGCGTAGGAATCGGGCTCGCCCGGCTCCAGCAGCCGCTCCGGATGCGACAGATCCCGCATGCCGGGCCGGAGCCAGTCGGGCGTGGACACGACGGCCGCCACCCGCTCGATGCGCCGGTCGATTCCGGCGGCCGCCACGGCCACGTCCCCTCCCATGGACAGGCCTCCCACGCGGATGGCGGGTTCGACCGCCAGCGTGTCGGTGGCCCAGTCGATGACGCGCAGTACGTCCAGCGTGGTCTGCCCCAGGATGGGCCAGAATCGCCGCCGGAAAGCAGCGAACACCCGCTCCACCATCTCGTCGGGCGTCTCGCCGCTCCCGCGCTCGCCGTGCTGCCACGGGTCGAAGGACATGGCGACGAAGCCGTCGGCGGCCAGGTCCTCGAGCTGCGGCCGTACCTTCTCCTTGGTGCCCGTGAAGTGGGGCAGGAAGAGCGCCAGGCGCCTCGGGTGGGAGTTCGCATCGGGCTCCACCCAAATCACCGGGATGTGCTCGACCTTCTCGGTCTGCACGGGCCGACCTCCGGTCGACTCGGCCGGCTGGCTCACGACTCTATCATGGTTCCGACTCCGGCTGCGGTCGGGGTTGGGCTCAGATGGAATGGTAGGCGTACAGGATCACCGCGCTCGCCCACGCCGCGAGGAAGATGTTGAAGACGAAGAACAGGCCGAGCCCCTTGAGCACCGTCCACGCCCACGCCTGATGGTACACGCGCCGGAGCGCCGCCACGAGGTGTACCAGAGCCACGGCCGACAGGAGGCCGCTCACCAGGGGCCTCGAGCCGGGGGGACCGCCCGGCGTGCGCTCGACCATCATCAGGAGGAGATAGAAGGCCGTCCAGTGGAGCGCGAAGATCGCCGCGCCGAGGAGCGGACGGGGAGAGCGGGGGTGGAAGGCGGCGATGGCGAGCGCGAACAGCACCACGGCGGCCAGCAGGAAGAGCGGCATGAGTCCCCCGGCGGCCCTGCGGAAGCGCTCGGCGAACAGGGCGGGCGAGATGCCGCGAGCCGCCAACTGGCGGAGCTGTTCCGGCTCGATCGGCCCGCCCGTGGACATGATCCCCAGGGAGCTCCGAACCTGACGATGGGCCAGGTCCGCCACGAGGAACGGATGGTAGGAGTTGAGCAGGAAGAAGAGGGCGGCGGCCAGCAGGTAGAGCTGCACCGGCTGCACGTAGCGCACGCGGTGCCCGGCCAGGAAGTCGGCCGTGAGCTTTCCCGGCTGAAGCAGCAGATCTCGAACGCTCCGGAGGGTGATCCCGTCCACGTGGAGGAGGCCGGAGACGCCGTGGCGGAGGAAGTCCCGCAGGGAATCCGGCCGGCACGCCGCCTCCTGTCCGCACTCGTGGCAGAACGGGCCGACCAGGACCTCGCCGCAGTTGGCGCAGCGCTCGGTCAGGGCGCCGCCGGCACGATCAGCCACGCGGCCGATGAAGGCCGCGTGTGGTCGTCGTAGCCGCCCAGGCCCAGCACCTCTCCGGAGCGGAGCGCCGTGGCGGTGGCGAACATCTGCGGTCCGCCGATCTCCCCCTCTACCGGTACGAAGACGCGGCGCGCGTGGTCGAAGACCTCCGGCCGTCGCGCACCTCCCGCGACCACGACATCGCCCGAGGGGAGCACGGCCACGGCGTCGCGGATCTTGTGACGACCCCATCGGAGGTCGGGCCCCGGCGAAAAGGTACCCGCCGCCGGGTCGTAGAGCTCCGTGCTCGGGAAGCGCGCCGCGTAGCCGCGCCGGTCCGACCCGCCGATCACCAGCACCTCGCCGTCCGGGAGGAGCGCCGCGGCGTGCTTGACCCGGGCCGTGGCCATGGAGCCGGTGGTCGTGAAGCTGCCGGTGGCCGGATCCAGGATCTCGGCGGTGGCCAGGATCGAGCCGTCCGCGCCGTCACCGCCCGTGAGGAGCACCCGGCCATCGGCGAGGCGCGTGGCCAGGTAGTGGTTGGTCGCCGCGCTTCCGACCGCCGAGAAGGTCCCGGTCGCTGGATCGAAGGCGTCCACGGAGGCCAGGTCGACGCTCCCTCCCTGGCCGCCTCCCACCATCAGCACCCGCCCGTCCTCGAGCGGGACCGCGATGCCGCTCGCGCGTGGCACCGTCAGGTCTCCCACGCGCGCCCAGCGGTCGGCCCGGGGGTCGTAGACCTCGGCCGTGGCCGTCGGCCCGCTCCCGTCCCAGCCCCCCGCGACCAGCACCCGGCCGTCGGCGAGGAGCGCTGCCGCGTGGCTGGCGCGCGGCATGCTCATCGGCGCCGCGGGCCGGAAGGACCGGGTGGCCGGATCGTACAGCTCCGTCGAGGCCAGGATGCGGCCGCAGTGCTCGCCGGAGCAGCCGCCGGTGACGAGGACGCGTCCATCCGGGAGGCGCGTGGCCTGGTGGGCGGCCCGGTCGATGGTCATGGGCGCGACTCGTACGACCCGGTAGTCGACGGCCGGCGTGCCGGACCAAGACGCCTCCGCTCCGCCCTGTCCCGGCTCACAGCCGGGATTCGCCGCCAGGGCGACGATCGCGACCCACCCCGTGGCGACCATCCTGAGCGAGGTCATCCGGCTCCTCCCGTCCCCCGGCGTTCCGTCGCACGGCCGGTTCGCACCTCGAGATCAGCCGTTCCGTCGGTGGCCATCGGTCCCACAACGCGCCCGGTGAGCGTTCCGTTCTGGAAGGTGGCCTGGAGCCGGCAGGCCGCCCGCTCCAGCGGGATGGCCGAGTAGGACAGGCCGCCGCGGAGCCAGCCCAGGACGTAGCGGCGCGCGAACTCCTCCGCCCCGAGCGCCTCGAACTGGACCACGTGCACGAGCTCGTGGAACAGGAGCGCCCCGGGGAGCGGCTCCTCCACGAATCGGCGATTCACCACGATCGTGTCCACCAACGTGATCGCGGACATGCCCGCGAGGTCGAGCGCGACGCGGGTCGTCTCCCGGTAGAACGGTGGCCGGCCGCTGCCCGGGACCAGCGCGATGCGGACCGAGCTCAGCGTGGACCGTCCGAAGTGGGGCGCCAGGAGCGCCTCCTCGTCCTCCGCCAGGGGTCGTCCCTCGGGGCGATAGCGCTCCCTCTGGCTCCTGAGCCAGGCACCGCCGACGTGGCCCAGCACGGTGATCGGCCGGACCCGGCGGCGGTCGAGATGGGCGGTCAGCGTCGTCGGGCCGCGGACCACCGGCCGGCCCACCGGATGCCCAGGTAGAGCAGGGCGGCATTGGCCAGCATGGCCACCAGAAGCATGAGGAATCGGGCCGCCCCGGCTACTCCGGGAGCCGCGTGATTCACCAGGCCCAGCGGGAAGAACGCGCTCCACGGGAGCGCGAGGAGGATCGGCCACACGCCCACAAGCGTCGAGCCCGAGAACACCGGGAGGAGGAGCGTGATCAGGGCCACCAACAGGTAGAGGCCGGCCACGGCCGTAGCGGCGCGTGGCCGCGGGAGCTCCTTCGGGGATCGAGGCATGGCTACCTCCGGGTTCTGCGCGGCACCTGCGATCGGGTCGCGCAAGACACTCAACGTTACGTCGCGGCGGACGTCGCTCCAAGTTCGCACACCAGCGCATCGGAGCCCGGCGTGCGCCCACCGCCGGGGCCGGGTCTCCGATCGGGCACTCCCGGTCCTCATGGGCCACCGGGAGCGGCGGATCCGCCCGTGTGGACGGCGGTGGAGGGCACCGCGAGCCGGGACCGTTCCAGCGGCCTCCTCCACTCCAGTAGCAGGAGCCCGGCGGCCCACGCCATCACGCACGTGGTGGTGACGGCCGCCACCAGCCCCCGGCCGGCCGCCGTCGCCGAGGTGAGGTTGTAGGTGGTGTGCCACAGGGCCGCGGCCAGCACGCTTCCCCCGGTCCGGTTCACGACGCGCGCCAGCACCACCGCCCCCGCACAGATCCCGAGCCCGAAGCCGCCCAGGAGCGCGGCTGGCCCCATGACCCGATAGGTCTCGACGATCCCGAACAGCGGCGCGTGCCAGGAGGCCCATGCGAGCGCGAGGACGAGCGTGCCCTTCACGGCGCCGAAGCGTTGCTGCAGGGCTCCGAGCGCGAAGCCCCGCCAGCCCGTCTCCTCGCCCAGGCCGTTGAATCCGAAGACGAGGAGGGCAACGACGGGAACCGGGAGGACCGGGAGCCCGGAGTAGACCGCGAAATCGCGTGCCGCCGGGAGCGGCCGCCCCGTGACCGCGTCGAGCGCCAGCGCCGCGCCGAGGAAGGCCAGAGGACTCAGGCCGTAGGCGAGGAAGCGCGCCGGCGGCACGGTGACCTCGGTCACGCGCCGCACGAGGCCGGAGAGGCCCGCGCGGCCCTCCCCCGCGGCCACCACCAGCAAAGCGGCCGCCGCGGGACCGAGCAGACCGGGGAAGTGCGTGACGGCGCTCCCGGGTCTCACGACCGCCCCCCGCGCGAGGAGCGGGAGCCATGCGGCCCACGAGAGGGCGTCGGCGAGGAGCACGAACGAGGTGATCGGGTGCCGCCTCAGGAATCGTCTCATGGCGGGACTCCGTTCCGGTCTCGACGGCCACGACGCGGGCGCGCGCCTCCGGCCGGGAGCTGGCGAGGATCACGGCGTCGCTCTTCCAATGTAGCGCCCGACCGGCGTCTGGCGGAGGAGGGAGGCCGCCCCTATGGTGCCGACCATGCGTGGCTGGACGACCCCCCTCGGCACCATCGCACTGGCCATCGTCACCGTGGCGGCGGCCATCGCCCCGGCCGTCCCGCGTTCGGCGGCGGCGCAGGAGGGTGGTGACGGGCTCCCGGCGGCCGCGGGCCTGCGCCTGGTCGCCGTCGCGCGCCAGATGGGTCCGGTGGGCTACCGGGATCCGATCGGCGCCATCTCCCCGGACGGCGAGTGGCTCGCCTACACGTCGGGAGACCACCTGCTCCTGGTGCGCGCGGCCAGCGGTCCGGTCACGACCCTCGGCCCGGCGGCGCGGCGCATCCCTTTCATCGCCTGGCTCCCGGATGCTCGGCGCGTGGTCGCGCGGGAGATGGACGGTCGGGGGCGATGGGCGTGGTGGAGCTTCGCCGTCCCGAGCGGAGCGCGCGCCCGGCTGTGGAGCGGTCCCGTCCCGGCCGTGACGCCGGAGGGTGACACCGTGCGGGTGGATCCGGACCTGGCCGAGGGCCTGGCGTGGTCGTCCGATGGATCCAAGGTGGCGGGCACACTGCCCTGGAAGGACGGCTCCGCCCTGTGGATCGCGGCCTCCGACGCCTCCGCGGGCCGGCTGAGGCCGGCCCCGACGGCGCTCTCCTACCCGGCGTGGTCCCCGGGCGGCGGCGCCGTGACGTGCCTTGCCGTGGAGGATGGGACGCCGCGCATCAGCCGACCGTGCGGCTCCGATCCGGGCCCGGGAGACGAGCCCGCCTACGGCCCGCTCGCCTTCTCCCCCGACGGCCGCACGCTCTACTACGGATCCCCCAACGATCGGGGCACGCTGGATCTCCGGGCTCGGCCGGCAGCCGGCGGCCCTTCACGGGTCCTCACCCGCTTCGCGAGGGACAGCTACATGCCCTCGGTGACGCGCGACGGCCGCGTCCTGTTCGGCGTCCAGGACTACCGGGTGACCCTCTCGGTCGTGTCGGCGACCGGCGGTGTGCCACGTCAGCTCACCGAGTTCCAGTCGGAGACGCCCTCCTGGAGCCCCGACGGGTCGACGGTCGCCTTCACCTTCGGCACCTGGCGACGGAAGGTCGACGACTTCGGGTACCCGGACATCGCGCAGGACCTGGGCACGGTGCGGGTAGTCCGTGCGGCGCCCGCCGACCGACCCGATGCCGTGGTCCGAGCCTCGCCGGCCGAAGACCAGAGCCTGGACTGGTCGCCCGACGGCCGGTGGATCGTCCTGCACTCCCACGCCGATGGCCTCGACGACGTGTGGCTGAAGCCGGCCGATGGGTCGAAAGCGGCCTGGCCGATCACGCGAGGGGGCCACGAGACGGGCTGGCCTCGCTGGTCGCCCGATGGGCGCTGGATCACGTACGGGACGGAGGTGCGAGAGGACGGCCGCTGGCGCGGGGTCGCCTTCGTGCTGGGGATCGATCCAGCCACGGGGCAGGTGACGAGGAAGGCCCGCCGCGTGACGATCGAGGGACTGGGCGGACAGGTGGACCAGGTGCAGTGGGCCGGGGGATCCGACAGCCTGGTGTTCGACGCCGCCGAGGGGCTGAACCGCCGTGCGATCTACGTCGTGGCGCGGGGCGGGGGCTCTCCACGCCTGGTCCACCGCTTCAGGAGCGAGCAGCTGTTCTCGGGCATCGGGGCGGCGCCGGACTTCCGCTGGGTGGCCTTCATCCAGCAGGCGGACGACGGGCACTTCCAGGTCTTCCGGGTTCCGGCCCAAGGCGGTGCGGTCACGCAGGTGACCACCGATCCCAGCGACAAGACGCAGCCGGCCGTCTCGCCCGACGGCCGCGCCATCGCCTTCACCGTGGTGTCCTACTCTACCCAGTTCTGGCTGCTCGAGCCCGTGGCGGAAGGGGCGTCTCCACCGGCGCGCTGACCTGTCCGGATGGAACGGCACGGCCAGTCGGTCCCCGACCCGGAACTCCAGCGGCGCGGGCACCAACGGCCACCACGGGTCGCCGGTCGGAGCTGGCGGGCCGTAAGCGCCTACTCTGCGCCACCTGGAGCGCGGCCCTCATCCGACGTCGGGCGCGTACACCTCCCCGTCCAGGTCGTCCAGCTTGCGGAGCATGAAGCCGCGGGCGTCCTGCACGCCCTGGTTGTAGACCGGTGGTCCCAGCGCGCCGAGCATGAAGTCGAGGAGCTGAGCCGCCCGGAAGGCGCTCAGCTTCTCGTCGAACTCGCTCAGGTAGTAGCCCTGGAGTCGCGCGACCAGCTCGGCGCGGCGGGCCTCACCCAGTCGAAGCGTCACCCGCCGAGGAAGCGCACGTGCACCCGCTCGCCCAGGCGGGCGTCATACAGGAAGTACCACCCGGGGTGTCCCGGATCGAGGTAGACGGCGAACTCGTCGCACGTCCAGCACCACCGGCTCGCGTAAGGCCAGTCCCAGGCCGCGATCTCGAACAGGAAGCCTCCCGGCAGCCACAGGCGCCGGGCGCCGAGCTCGAAGTGCACGATCGAGTAGCGGTAGCGCGGTCCGAGGTATCGGAACCGGCCGTGCTCCCACGGGCGCGCCAGGTAATAGCGGTCGTGGCCGCGGCCTTCCACCCATCGAGTCCGGTCACGATCGCGGCTCCAGCTCCGGTCCCGTTCGCGGTTCCAGTCGCGGTCGCGGCTCCAGTCCCGCTCGCCGCCGCGATCCCGGTAGCGGCCGCCGTCCGCGTCGCGATTCCGGCTCCAGTCCCGCTCGCGCTGGCGATCGCGGTTCCACGACCGATCCGACCCCTGCGAGCCGTGTCCACGGTTGCCGAGCACCACGCGGTCGCGTGCGCGAGGCGTCACCCGGACGGGCGGCGCGTGCCGGTCGGGAGCCGGGCGGACTAGCTGGCGGTGGGGCCTCGCCGGGCGGACTTGCTGGCGGTGGGGCCTCGCCGGGCGAGCTTGCTGGCGGTGGGGCGTCGCCCGACGCGCTTCCCGCCGGTGGTTCTCCCGATGCTGCGCCGGCCGGTGACGACTCTGGGCCGAGAGCGGCGTCGCGATAGCGAGCGCCATGACGGAAATGACGAGGCTCTGCTTCATGTTCCCTCCCCGCGTTGCAGGGTGGAGATCGCTCCAGACGGCGAAGTCGCGAGAGCATCTCCCCGTAGTGACTACACCCCGGGAGTCCATTTCGTTGACGAAAGTAGTCGTCGGCGCGTCACCGGGCCGGATTCCGGGCTCGGTCCACTCTCAACCGTCGGCCGGTCCCGGCGGAGCCGCCACGCCCAGCTGCCGCATCAGGCCGACCATGTCCGCCTCCTCCCATTCCTCGACGGCACGGCCGTTCTCGAACCGCGTGATGATGATTCCGTGGATGGTGATGTCCTTGCCGGTGGCGGGCACGCCCTGGAAAGGATTCTGGTGCTTGCCGCGCTGCGTCCAGCGTGGCCAGCGCGGCGAGGAGCGGGGTCAGTGAGATGGCGCTCAGAGTCCGTCTCACGGTGGGTTCCTCCTGAAGCGGGAGGCAGAGGGGAGACATCTCACCCTCGACCCGCGGTGCGGGTGTGTCAATCCCCGGGCGGTGCGTCCCGTGCCTCGCCGCCGGCCCGTCTACGCGTCCTTCCGCAGGAGGAGGAAGCGCGATGGGACCGAGTCGAACAGGACGAGGTGCTCCTCGGGGATTCCGACGGTCCGGGCGTGCTCGTCCAGGCTCCGGCGCACGGCGGAGACCCCGGCGAATCCGGCGGCACGGCCGAGCTCCTCGAGCCCCTCCTCGTCGTAGAACGTCAGCCTCGAGGCCATCGGCTCCGGAGCGGCCGGTGTCCCCCGGAGCTCGGGGTCGGTGCCCATGATGACGGCCCGCCCGCCGGGGGCGAGGACGCGCCGGATCTCGGTCAGGGCGGCGACCGGGTCCTCCAGGAAGCCCAGCGCTCCGGCCATGGTCGCGCAGGTGAACGTCTCGTCCGCGAACGGGAGGGCGGCGGCGTCCGCCCGCGCGATCTCCAGCCGGCCGTGGGCGATCGCCTCGCGGTTGAGATCCCGGGCCACCCGGACCATCTCCGGGCTGAAGTCGATCGCCGCGGCCCGGCAGCCGCTTTCCAGGGCCATGCGCATGAACGCGCCGCCGCCGCAGGCTACCTCGAGGAGCCGGTCTCCGGGCCGGAGGTCGAGCTCGTCCAGGAGGACGTGAAAGCCCGGGTAGTGGTACAGGGGGTCTCGGTACACCTCGGCCGACTGCGGACCGGTGGGCCGGCGGGCCTGGCGGTCGGTGAGCCAATCGCCCACGGCGCCCGGCGCCATCGCGAAGAGGAACCGCGCCGCGAGCTCACCGCCGAACCAGCCGGTCAGCTCCTCCGAGCCGCCGACCACGACTTCCCATCCCCGTTGCTCGATCGTGACCCGGGCGCCCGGGGCCACCGGTTCGGCCCGGATCTCGAGCCGGGTCGAGGTCTCCGGATTCCAGCTCTCGGGATGCCAGTCCACGACGGCTTTCCGGCCCGCCTCCCACTCGACGACCCGGGCCACGGGCCGGCCTCGCTCGAGCAGTCCTCCGTCCGGACCGGCGCTGAAACGAAGGCCCCGGCGGTCGAGCCCGAACCGGATCTCCTCGACCACGCGGGCGAACGCCTCGCCCGGATCCATGGCCAGGTCGATCTCGATCCGGAGCGTGGCCGGCTGTTCGTTCAAGTCGCGGCCCGGCCACGCGACGACGCGTGCCGTCGCGCGGCCTCCAGGAACGCGTCACACACCGGGTGGACGCGGCCCGACAGCGCGGCTCGCTCGGGTTGGAACAGCGTTCCGAGGAAGAAGGGGTGTCCCTCGAGCTCGAAGGCCCGGATGTCTCCCTCCTCGTCCGTCGCCACGAAACGTGTGCCGGCTTCCTCGAACGCCTCGCGGAACAGGGGGTTCACGCCGAAGCTGCAGTGGTAGCCCTCGAGGAGACGGTCCGCGCCGCAGATCGAGCGGAGCCGGGAGCCCTCGGCCAGGAGCACGCTCCCCGTCGTCTCCACCAGGGAGCAGGCGAGCGGTACCACGACGAGGTCGCGTGCGGTCGGGTCCGTCTCCGCGTGGCCGGCGTCCCGGAGCCCCAGGACATGCCGGGCGAGCTCGAGCAGCGCATGCTGGAAGCCCCCGCAGGTGCCGAGAAAGGGCCGGCCCGTCTCCCGCGCGAAGCGGATGGCGCGCAGCGCCCCCTCCTCGCTCGCATAGGGCGTGGCGGGCACGGCCCACAGGCCGTCGAACGGCTCCAGGTCGGCGGATCGGATGGCGGCGAGGCCCGCCGTGGGGAGCCACTCCCAGACTGTGGCGGCCGCGGTCCCGGCCGATGCGGCGATGCCCGACCGGTCCGCGCTCGCCGTGCCGTCGGCGTCGGGTGATCCGGTGGGCTCGTCCGCGGCGAGGGCCAGAGTGCGCTCGATGGCGCGGTGCGCGACCACGTCCGGGTCACGGTCCCCGATGAGTCCGATCCTGGCGGAGCGCATGGCCCATGGTAGCGTTCGGGAGCGGGTCATGGAAGGCTTCCCGAGCCGGGAGCGGTCATGGGCCGGACCGTTCGGCCGGTCTGCGGGCGAGGCTCCGCCCCCAGGCGATGAGACCGGCTCCGGCCCCCGCCAGCATCAGGCCGAGGAAGAGGATGGCGAGCCCCCAGAAGAGCCACGAGCGATCCGGCTCGTGCAGTACGGCCACGGCGCGCGCCACGTAGCCCCCCACCAGCCACAGTCCGGAGGCCAGGAGCAGGACGCCGAGTCCCGTCACCATGCGCCCCGCCGTTCGCCGACGCCGCTGTCCGTCCTCCGGTACCGGTCGCTTCAAGCACGCTCCCGTATCGAGGCCCGAGGACACGATCGTCCCGCGAGCCCGTCGGCGCCACCTTGTGCCCTCCGAACGCGTGGTGTACATCGGCAGGTCTACGACGTTGCCCGTGGGTGACTGTGCCGCATAGAGAGCGGGACACGGGGAGCCGGAGGTCCTTCTTCCACGGGAGGTGCAGTCATGTTGCGACGTATCACTCCGAGCCGGCTCGGCTGGCTCGTCCTGCCCGTGCTGGCCGCGTGCGCCGCGAAGCCGCCGGCCGCTACCGAAGTCCAGGGCGCCTGTGCCGACGCCTTCGGGTCGCAGGTGTGCACGCTGGCCCACGTCCAGGGCGACAGCGTCATCGACGTCCAGGCCACCATCCCGATCGCCAGCATCGAGGGCGCCCCGGCCGAAGCGCCGGAGACCTGGCCGCCGACGGCGGTCGCCTCATCCGGGATACCGGCCTCGGTGCAGGTGAAGACCGGACTCACCGAGCTGACCATGTACTGGGAGGCGCACGGTCATCCGCCCGGACCGTACCTGACACCGCACTTCGACTTCCACTTCTACCTGGTCCCGCCCTCCGAGCTCGCGGCCATGGATTGCACGGACACGAGCAAGCCGTCCGCACTGCCGGCGGGCTACAGCCTGCCCGACGTCCCTCTTCCGCCCGACATGGCCAAGGCGATGGGCGCGCCCGACACCCTGGTCGGGCTCTGCGTACCGCAGATGGGGATGCACGCCCTCCCCACGGCGGAGCTGGAGAGCGGGCAGTTGTTCACGGGCGACATGCTGGTGGGCTACTACGCCGGCAAGCCGATCTTCCTCGAGCCGATGCTCACGAAGACGCTCCTGATGCAGAAGAAGTCCTTCAGCTATCCGATCCCGAGCGTGCCGGGGATGTCGGGCCCTCACCCCACCACCTTCCGGGCCGACTGGGACGCTCAGGCGCAGGCGTACCAGTTCATCTTCTCGGGTTTCACGACGACCTGAACGGGTGAAGTCGAGCCGCTGGGTCGCGGTGGCCGTAGTCGTCGGCATCGCCGGCGGCGCGGCCATCGCGGCTTCCGGGAGCCCGACCCTCCTGCACGCCGCCGACCGGGTGGCGCCGGTGGGCACCCTGTGGGTGAACGCCATCCGCATGACCGTGATCCCCCTGGTCGTGTCCCTCCTGGTGACGGGTGTGGCCTCGGTCTCCGACCTTCGCGACGTGGGCCGGATCGGCGGCCGGACCCTCCTGGTCTTCCTCGCACTCCTGGCCGGCGTGGCGGTCGTGTTCATCCCCGTGGCCGGCGCGCTCGCGCGGCTCCTTCCCGAGGTCGGGGCGCGGCCCCCGCTCCCCGCCGGTGCCGCCGAGGCCGCGGCGCAGGTCGCCTCCAGCCACGCGCCCACGGGCTTCGGCTCGTGGCTCGTCTCCCTGGTGCCGACCAATCCGGTAGCGGCGTCGGCCGATGGCGCCATGCTGCCCCTCATCGTATTCACGCTGCTCCTGGCCCTGGCCATCGCCCGGAGCCCGGCCGCCTCCCGCGCCACCCTCGTCGGGTTCTTCGGGGCGCTGGCCGACGCCATGCTCGTCCTGGTGCGCTGGGTCGTGGCGGCCGCGCCGGTCGGGGTGTTCGCGCTCCTCCTCCCGCTGGCGGCCCACGCCGGCGTGGGCCTGGCCGGCGCCGTGGTCGGCTTCATCGTCGTGTACTCGGCGGCGTGTGTGGCGATGATCGCGCTCCTGTATCCCGTGGCCGCGGGCCTCGGGCGCACGGGCTTCGGGGTGTTCGCGCGCGCGGCGCTCCCGGCCCAGCTCATCGCCCTCAGCACCAGCTCTTCGATCGCCACGCTTCCGGTCATGGTGGAGGGCTGCGAGGACCAGCTGGGAGTCAGCGAGCGCGTGTCGGGCTTCGTGCTCCCGCTCGCCGTCTCCATCTTCCACGTCGCGGGGCCGGTCTCCTGGACGCTGGGAGCGCTCTTCGTGGGATGGTTCTACGGCATCCCCGTGGGTCCCGCGCACCTGGCCATCATCGGGGTGGCGGCGGTGTTCCTGGCCGCCGCCAGCCCCGGCGTGCCTAGAGGTGCGTTCCTGATGCTGGCACCCCTCTTCCTGGCTATCGGTCTCCCGATGGAGGGGATCGGACTGCTCATCGCAGTCGACGCCATCCCGGACCTGTTCGCCACGACGCTGAACGCGACGGGCGACATGGTGGCGGCGGTGCTGGTGGCGAGGCTGGCCGGGGCGGAGGAGCCGGAGGTCGCGGCGGCGGTGCCCGGAGGCGGGAGCTAGCGGGATCGGGCGGCGACCGGGCGCCGGTGCGCCGGTTCCGGCCTCAGCTCTTCAGCAGCCTTCCGCCCGCCACGTACACCAGCCCGTGGTGGACCACCGACAGGGCGGCCAGCGCCCACCCCAGCGCCTGCGCCCCGGCCACGTACAGCGCCGCGGCGGCGAGGCCCGACACCAGGAGCTCCTGGGCCAGCCGCAGCCACTCGGCGGCCGCTCCGGCTCCCCGGAAATCCACGGCGCCCCAGAATCCGAACCCGAGGGCCGGCGCGCCGATCGCCAGCAATGTCCGGGACAGGCGGCTGCGCCCCAGGTGCCAGCCCCAGTAGGCCAGCCCGCACACCACGCCCAGCTCCATCAATGCGCGCAGGCCCAGGTTCAGTCGCTCGAGCGCGCTCACGCGGCGTCTCCCTCCGCTCTCCCGGCTTTCTCGATGATGCGCAGCGCGTCGGTCATGGTGGGCGCCGAGGCGAAGCGACCCGCGAAGATCCGGCGATTGAAGTGCTCCTGGATCTGGCGGCCCGTGAGCTCGCCGCTGTCCAGCGTCGTGTTGGTCATCTCGGGCATGACGAGCCGAAAGCCGTGCTCGAACGCCACGCGGCAGGTCGTGTCGATGCAGTACTCGGTCTGCATACCTATCACGATGAGCCGGCCGATCTCCCGTGCCCGCAGGTGGTCGAGGAGGTCCGTTCCGCGGAAGGCGCTGTTGAAGCGCTTCCGGACGAGCTTCTCGCCCGGGGCGGGCCGCACCGCCGGGTGGATCTCCCATCCGTGCGTGCCCGGCTCCTCGGGCTCTCCCGGCTGGCCGTCGTGCTGGACGTGCACCACCTCCACGCCGGCCCCGCGACAGGCCGCGATCAGGGCGGCGATGTTGCCGAGCACCTCGTCGGCGGCCCAGGGGCCGGCGTCCACCAGGCCCCGCTGGACGTCGACCACGAGGAGGGCGGTGGCGCCGGTTCGAGTGTCCGCCGAAGGCCCCGCCGCGCTCGTGCGGCCCGTAGGGATGGTCACGGCTGCGAACCGAGGACCAGCGCCGAGCGCCGCGCGTAGGTCCGGGCGTCGGTGAGCTCGATGTCGAACTCCCGGGCGAGCTCGTCCATGGGCACCACGGAGTCGGACGCATCCAGCGCGGCCGCCAGACCCCACACGGGCTCGGGAACCCCGGGGATCGGGGCCCCCGGCTCGACGCGGCGCACCGGGATGGGCCGACCCAGCGCGGACTCGTACGCATGCACGACGTCCCGGAAATCCAGCGCCTCGGGTCCCCCGATGGCGAGGGTCCGGTCCCTGGCCCCCGGTCTTCGCGCCCCGGCGAGGAGGAACGCCGCCACGTCGCGCTCGGCGATGAACGAATGGCGGCCGCGAGACTCGCCCACGAGGGTCACCGGACGGCCCGCGGCCAGCGGCGCCTCGATGAACATCCCGAACCAGACGTCCATGAACGCGTTCGCCCGGACGATCGCGTACTCGAGGCCGCTGTCGCGGACCGCCGACTCCGCCTCCCCCTTCGCGCGGTAGGTCGAGACGGGGCTGTCGGACGACGCGCGCAGGGTCGACACGAGGACGAAACGGCGAACGCCGGCCGGCACTGCGGCCTCGACGAGGTTCCGGTTGCCTCTACCGTCCACGTTCTCGGGGGTGTCGTCGGTTCTTCGGGTCGCGCTCGCCGTGGAGATGATCACGTCGATGTCCCGGCAGGCCCACTCGAGGCTGGCGGGGTCGCGCAGGTCGCCGACCGCGATCTCCGCGCCCCGGCGCTCGAGCGCTTCCGCGCTGGTCCCGGGGCGGACCAGGCATCGCACGGACTCGCCGTCTTCGAGGAGCCGGACGGCCACCTTGCCGCCCACGGAGCCGGTGGCTCCGGCGATCAGGAACATGGGAGTCTCCCTCCGCCGTCCTTGCGGCGTCGAACCATAATACCTAGGTAATGATGCCTATGAAAGATACATATCTACGTATAGGTCAAGCAGCCGTCCTCCTCGGCGTCAGCGTAGATACCCTGCGGCGCTGGGAGGAGGAGGGCAAGATCGAGCTCGGACGCAGCCGGGGAGGGCAGCGGATCGTTCCGCTCGCCGCGATCCGGAAGCTGCTGGACGAGCAGAGAACGCCGCGGCCCACCGTGACCGCCCAGTCGGCCCGGAACCAGCTTCGCGCCATCGTCACCGAGGTCGTGTGCGGCACCGCCGCCGCGACGGTGGAGATGCACGCGGGACCCTTCCGGCTCCTGGCGCTCATCACCGCCGAGAGCGTGCGCGAGCTCGGGCTGGAGCCCGGGAAGGAAGTGGTCGCGTCGATCAAGGCCACCAACGTCATGGTCGACCTCCCGGCGGCTGACGGGTGAGAGCTGCGCGGACGCGCTCGCCCGCTGTCGTGCTCGGCGCCCTCCTCCTGGGTGCCGTGGCCACGACGGCCGGCTGCCGGCCCACCGGCCGGGCCGACGACCCGGCCGACGTCGTGTACGCCGCCTCGCTCACGGCGGCCATGGAGAAGACCCTCGGGCCGGGCTTTCAGGACAGCACGGGCCGTGGCTTCAGGGGCGTGGCGCGCGGCTCCACCGCGGGAGCACACCAGATCCGCGATGGCCTCCTCGAGGCCGACGTCTACGTGACAGCCGACCCCGGAACGCTCGGAGGCCTCGGGCGCGCCGACCCCGGCTGGGCGATCGCGTTCGCCACGGGCGAGCTGTCGCTGGGCTACCGGCCGGGCGGCCGCTTCTCGGCGGCTCTCGACAGCGCCGCCCGGGGACTCGTCCCCTGGTGGAAGGTCGCGGAGAGGCCCGGCTTTCGGTTCGGGCGCACGGATCCGGCCCTGGATCCCAAGGGCTACCGGACCGTGTGGATGCTCCGGCTGGCCGAGCGCCACTACGGGACTCCCGGGCTGGCGGACCGTCTCATCGGAGGGCCGCGCCAGGTCTTCCCCGAGGACCAGCTCGCGGCGAGGGTCCAGACCGGCGAGCTCGACGCGGGCGTGTTCTACCTGTCCGAGGCGCGGGCGCAGGGGCTCTCGGTCCTCCGGCTCCCACCGGCCATCAGTTTCGGCGACCCGGCGTGCGACAGCGTCTACCGCACCATGACCTACCGGGCCCCCGACGGCACCGTGCACCGCGGCGGCGCCATCGTCTACGCCGCCACGGTGCCCGGCGGGGCGGGAGACCCGGCGGTCGGCCGCGCCTTCATCGCCTTCCTGCTCTCCCGGAGGGGACGGGAGGGGCTGGAGGAGCGGGGCTACGCGACGATCGGGGTCGTGATGGGAGACCGCGCGAAGGTGCCGGCCGAGCTCCTCGCGACGGTGGGATCCCGTGAGGCCCCGGAAGCGGGTGACACGACCGGAGCCGCGCCGGCCACGTGCCCGGTGAGCCCCTAGGCCGGTTCCTCCGGGTCGGCGGGTCGGCCCTCCGGATCCACCCTCCGCAGCCTCGCCCTCAGGTGGATGCCCCCCGCGGGATGCGAGCGCGTGCTCATGCGGAGCCGATAGACGAGCGTGTCGGTGCCCAGCTCGAGACGTCGAGCGGAGCGGAGGACGCGATCGTCGTTTCCAATGGCCACGCTGGCCAGGTCCAGGGACAGGCGCCCATCATGGTCCCGCGCGGCCGGTCCGCGGAGCACCTCGGTTCGGCCGCTCCACTGGGCGCTCACCATCTCGAACGTCCCGTCCTCCCGGTCGATGAGAAAGCCGCACTCCTGGAACAGGGGCTCTCCGTCGCGGTTCCCGGGGGAGGCGCGCCACGCCCTCTGGAAATAGCGCAGCAGCGGACCCGTGCCGTCGTGACGAAAGACCAGCTCTTCCCGGTAGTCGGCGGGTTCGATGGTCGGGTACGCGGCGTGCCCGACGCCCTCCCAGCGGCCGACCAGGCGGAGGAGGTCGCCGAGCCCGACGATCCCGCTCTCCGACGCTCCGGCTCCGGCCACGCCCCCCTCGCCGCGGGAATCTACGGCTTCGGCTCCCAGAGCTCGAACCGGTTTCCCTCGGGATCGGTGGCCCACCCGAAGCGGCCGTAGTCGTACTCCTCGATCCGGTCGTCCACGCCGGCCCCCGCGGCGCGGAGCTGGGCCAGGAGCGCATCGAGGTCGCGGACCCGGTAGTTGATCATGAGCTCTCCGTGGCCGGGACCGAAGTACTCCGTGTCCACGGGGAACACCGACCACACCGTCTGCGCGGCGGAATCTCCGGCGGGGAAGCCGGCGAACGTCTGGCCTGCCTGGACCGGCACGCCCAGGTGATCGCGATACCAGGCCGCGAGGGCGTGCGGATCCCTCGCCCTGAAGAACACGCCTCCGATACCTGTCACTCGCTCCATGGCTGGCTCCCCTCCGCCGTCCGGTACACGTCGGTGCTCAGGTACTTGAGACCGGAGTCGCACATGAGCGTGACCACCGTGGCTCCCGGTCCCAGCCGCCGGCCCACGCGGAGCGCGGCGATCACGTTGGCGCCCGACGACGTGCCGGCGAACAGCCCCTCCTCGCGCGCCAGCCGGCGGGCCATCGCCTTCGCCTCCTCGGTCTCCACCGCCTCGATGCCGTCCACGAGCGCCGGGTCGAACAGCGGGGGCGTGTAGCCGATCCCCACCCCTTCGATCTCGTGGGGATGTGGCTCACCGCCCGACAGGACCGGGGACTCGGCCGGCTCCACGGCCACGAGCTCGACGTCGGCGTCGTAGCGCTTGAGCGCGGTGGCGACCCCGCGCGAGGAGGCCGCCGTGCCCACGCAGTGCACGAACGCGTCCACCTTTCCCTTCGTCTGGTCCCAGATTTCCTCGCCGAGCGGCAGGTAGCCGGCGATCGTGTCCTCGTTGTGGAGCTGGTCGGTCCAGTAGGTGCCTGGCTCGCGGCTCATCTCCCGGGCCCTCTCGACCATGTCGAGGATCAGCTTCTTCGTGGTCTTGCCGCCCTCGCTCGGCACCAGCGTGAGCTCGGCCCCGAGCGCGGCCATGTGGTCCAGCTTCTCCCGGCTGAACGCGTCGGAGGTGACGATGCGGAGCCGGTAGCCCTTCGCGGCGCACACCAGGGCGAGGGAGGTGCCGGTGGAGCCGCCCGTGTACTCGAGGACGGAGCCGCCGGGCTCCAGGCGGCCGTCGGCTTCCGCCCGCTCGATCAGCGCGCGAGCCATGCGGTCCTTGAAGCTCCCGGTGGGGTTCTCCCACTCCAGCTTCACCCGCACATCGGCACAGCCCGGAGGTACGACGCGGGCCAGGCGGACCAGGGTGGTGCCGCCGATGGCGTCGAGGACGCTCACCATGCGCCTCCCTCGAGGCTGTCGCGGATTCCCGGGACACCGACCGACCACGGCTCTGGTCGAGCCTGGTGGGTCGCGGTCCGGGTGGGGCCGTAGAAAGTACTCCTGAAATGTCCGGGAGGGAGGATCGGCGTCAAGGCCTGCCGGTGAGCGACGGGCGAGGCGACGGGTGGAGCGGCGTCAGGTCGGCCGGGTGTAGATGTCGCCGACGCGGACCGAGTCCGGTGTCGTGTCTCCGACATACTTCCGGAAATCACCCACGTGCTGCTGGTCTGGATGGAGATCCTCTCCCGTCTCTTCCTGCTTCAGCACTTTTCCCGGCAGGAAGATGTTGAAGACGATGTTGTACTCGGCCAGCGTGTCCTGCGACACGTTCTTGGCGACGTACTCGACCTCCGTGAACACTGAATCGGGCGCTGGCGTGCTGGTGCGCACATCATCGATCTCGACGTTAAGCACGTCCGACTTCGAGCTGGTGGGCGGGAGGAGGATGGTGGCGTCGGTGGTCTTTCCCTTCTCGACCGAGACCGAGACGGTGGCGGACGAGAAACCGGACTTCCTGGCCGAGATGGAATACTCCCCGGTGTCCAGGTCCGGAAGCTCAAACGTCCCGTCCGCGCCGGAGACCGGCGCGCTGGTGGGCGGATTCGTGGTGATCGAGGCTCCGGCCACGGGCGACCCGGTGCTGTCGTTGAGGACCCGACCCTGGATGGCACCCGTCGCCGTGGGTCCGGTCGTCGGGGTCTTGCAGCCGGCCAGCGTCGCGAGGGCGAGGGCCAGCGGCAGGAGGCCGGCGGGGCCCCGGAGGCCCGCCTTGTTCCTGCGTCCGTGTCTGACTGTGTCAGCTCTCATCGCGGCCATCCGCTCAGGGGGTCGTGCACGATCCGGATCTCCATGTCGTGACCGAGCTGCTCGATGCTGAACGGCAGCGTCCCCACGCCGATCTGCACCGCCCGCAGGTTGTCTCCCTCCTGCAGGAGGTTGTGGTTCAGGGAGTTGCCTTCGAAGCTGAACAGGTACTGGTTGCCGCTGCCGTGTTGCGACGAGTGCAGCGTGTTGTCGTTGCCGACCAGGCGCACGCCCAGGAGGTTGTCGCTTCCCAGCTGATCCGCGTACAGCGTGTTGTTGTCCCCGGTCTGGCTCGCCTGGATCTGGTTGCCCGTGCCGCCCGCCTGGACCGTGGCGATGAAGTTGCCGCTGCCGGCCTGCACGAGGGCGACGAAGTTCCGGAAGCCGCCCGCCGGCGGACCCGCCGAGCTGCGGAGATCGCAAGAGGCTCCGGCGGCTCCGAGTCCCAAGCAGGCGAGCTGGGGCCACAGGGCGGTCGCCTGCTGGTCGGGGCTCGTCGACCTGGGCAGCACGGTCTCCGGCGAGGTCGCCTGCGTGATGTACGCGCCGCCGGTCTGCTGCGCCGCCGCGCCGGAGAGCCCCGGGCCAACCGCGACGGCCACCATGGCCGCGCAAGCCAGCCTCGTCGGGCGGGTCACCTGTAGGAACCGTCTCATCGGTCCACTCCTCGAGGAGTCGTGAACTCCGTTCCGATCGCGCGCATGTCCCTTCCGCCTTCAACGCAGCGGCCGGGGGGGCGTGCGCCCCCCCGGTATCCGCTGTGGCAGTCGCTCCTACCATGGGCGAGCTGCGGGTTTCTCATCACCCCTGCGTGACCGTCGCGACGTCGTTGGTTCCCGTCTGTGTCGTGTGCGCGACGTTGCCGTTGCTGGACTGGGTGACCGTCGAGGTCAGGTCCAGACCCATCTGGTGCTGAGCCGCGAGGTTGGCATTCCCCGACTGGAGAATGGTCTCCAGGTTAAGGTGGCTGTATGCGCCTGGCCCTGTCTGATACTGATGCGCGACGTTGTTGTTGCCCGACTGCTTCGCGTTCTCGGTCTGATTCAGGCCAGTCTGGTCCTGCGTGGCGGTGTTCCCATTTCCGGACTGGATGATACTCGAGACCAGATTCCCGACCCCACTACCATCTACGGTTTGACGAGCCACGTTGTCGTTTCCCGACTGGTTCACGGACTGGTGAATCCCCCAGCCATGATCGATCGTCTGGTTAGAGGTATTGTGGTCGCCCGACTGCACGGCCTCCTGGGTCTGCCCCTGATTGTAGCCTGGGGCGTTCTCAAACTGATGGGCGACGTTGTAGTTTCCGGGCTGCCTGATCGAGGCCTCGAGCGGAGGGGTGATGCCTCCGCCACCCGTCTGGCTCTGATCGATGAAGGCTTTGTTGTGACTTCCGGCCTGCCTGATGAAGGCTGTTACCGGGCCCGTGTTATCGTTGGCCTGCATGATATTGGCCAGGTTGCTGGCGCCCGGCTGGTGGGCCTCGGCGGTGAGATTGTCACCGGTTTGGTTGACAGTCGCCGTATTGCTCTGCGCGAAGGTCGGCACGGCCGTCAGGAAGAGTCCGACGACGCCGGCCAGCAAGAGTGCCTGGAGCTTACGCATTCTGTTGCCTCCAGCTCCCGAGTTCTGATCAGCCCTGCGTGACCGTCGCGACGTCGCTGGTGCCCGTCTGCGTTGTGTGCGCGACGTTGTTGTTGCTGGACTGGGTGATCGTCGACATTAGGAGAGACCCGGACATCTGGCTCTGCGTCGCCACGTTGCCGTTGCCGGACTGGAGGATCGTGGCGTTCAGATCGAACCCGCTCTGGTTCTGAGTGGCGTGGTTAGAGCTTCCCGACTGGTGAGCCGTGGCGTAGTTGTAGTGCGGCGGGGCTGCGGCGGAGACCATGGTCTGGTTCTGAACCGCCGTGTTGGAATTCCCCGACTGCCGGATCTCGGCCGTATTCACGTGGCTGAACGCCGGACCGGTCTGGTGCTGGTGCGCGACGTTGTTGTTGCCCGGCTGAGTGATGCTCGCGTTGTCGTTCAGGCCCGCCTGATCCTGCGTGGCTGTGTTGCCGTTTCCGCTCTGGACGATGTCGGCGTTGATATGTCCGTTTCCGTCTGCGCCGATGGTCTGCCGCGCCACGTTGTTGTCACCGGACTGATGCACGGTCTGGTGGATCGTGTAGCCGTGCTCGATGGTCTGCGTGGAGCGGTTGTGGTTGCCCGACTGAACCGCCTCCTGGATCTGCTCGGCATTCGAACTGGGAGCGGTCTCGGACTGATGGGCGACGTTGTAGTCGCCGGACTGCCGAATGCTCGCTTCCAGCGGAGGCGTGATCCCGCCGCCACCGGTCTGGCTCTGCTGGATGAAGGCCTGGTTGTGGTTCCCTGCCTGGCGAATGAAGGCCACCTCCGGCCCCGTGTTGTCGTTGGCCTGCACGATGTTCGCCAGGTTGCTGGCGCCGGGCTGGTGCGTCTCGGCGCTCAGGTTGTCCCCGGTCTGGGTCGTGTGGGCCGTATTGCTCTGCCCATACGCCGGGACAGCCGTCAGGAACAGTCCGACGACGCCGGCCAGTAAGAGTGCTTGGAGCTTACGCATGCTGTTCTCTCCGCTCTGAGTGAACGCTGGTACTGCGTCTCGCTCGTCTGGCTGCGCCGTCCTATTTGCCGTCGCGGGAACCCGGCGTTCCTCCCACGCCGACCGGCTCACCGGTCGGAACCTCGCGGTCGCTCGTCAGTTCAGCTCCGTTGTCCTCCCGGGTGATTGCGGTTGCTGGAACGGACGTCCCCACCACCCCACACGAACGTCAGAAGTGCGACAAGTAGAAGATGAAGCCGGCCGAGAGGCGCCAGAGGGAGTCGTTGAGCCCCCCCTCGTCCACGTTGTCGATGCCTTCCTCGGCCGCGTACTGGTTCTCGAGCTTCAGGTCGAACGCCGCTCCCGGACGCACCATGTACTCGACTCCGAGGGCGGCCGAGATGTAGGGCCGCCAGCGAAGCGGGCCCTCGGATCCGGCGCTCGAGATGAGGTCGCCCTTTAGCGCCCCGGCGCCGACCTGCACGTAAGGCGTGGCCGTGCCGTCGGGCAGGAAGTAGTAGAGGGCGCTCCCCCCGAACGAGGCGCCGGTGCTCTGGAAGCCGTTGCGGGCCGCGATCTGCCAGGCCGAGGCATCGAGGCCGAACGTGACGTTCGGCGAGACGGAGTGCCGGATCGTGAGGCCTCCGCTCGGACGGATGAGCGAGTTCTGGTAATTCCCCTCCAGCTTCTGACCGCCCGCCCACAGGCCGAGCGAGAAGCCCGTGCGGCTCGCTCCCCGGAACAGATCGAACACGTCGGTCCGCTGCGCCCGGTTCTTGTCACGCTCGTAGGCCAGGATCGCGGGGCTCCGCGAGTCGGCGGAGTCGGCGAGACTCCACAGGCCATCCTTGATCCCTTCCACGACCAGCGCGCGTACGGATTCCTCGATCGCCTCGCGGACCGCGACGGTGGTGGGCTCGTTGTAGCTGTAGCCGATGTCGGACTGGAGCAGCCGGTTGGCCTCGACGAAGCGGAAGATCCCCGCCTCGACCTCCTGGGAGAGGATGGTCTTGGTCGCGTGGACGTTCTCCAGCACGCGCCCCGTCTGCGTGGAAACGGCCCGGAGGTAGACGGTGACCTGGTCCTGGTGGAAGACGGCCGAGCCTCCCGCCCCGAAGTAGCGGGCGGCCTCGCCGCCGGTCACCGTGTTCGTGTTGTAGCCGATGATGCCGCCCTCGAGCATCACGCCGGCGAACAGGAGGGGCGGGAGCTGGTGCTGGTCTTTGGCCGCGCCCTCGTACTGCTGCCGGATCTGCTGGATGATCTGGCGTTCGTTCAGGAGGTTGGAGAGGTCCTCCCGCTCGATCGGCACGAACCAGCCGGAGGTCTGGAGCGCATCGATCAGGATCGACGTCGCCCCCTGCGTGACGGCCGTCGAGAAGCTGGTCGCGTTCGCGCTGGGCTTGTACTGGCCCGTCTCGTCCCGGAACCGGTACACCGCCGCCACCACCTTCTCCTTGGGCGCCGGGAGCTCGCGGAGCTCCCGCGTCACCGGCGTGGACCCGTTCGGGCGCGGCGGGGCGGTGTGCAGGGGAGCCATGTAGTTCGTGCACCCCGCCGCTCCGAGGAGGAGCGCCGTGCCGAGGCCGATCGCTCGCCTCATCCGTGTCTCTCCTGATCGCTTCGTGTGTTGGACGCGCGGTGTCCGCTCACGAGGCTCTCAGAACTTCGGAACGGATATGGTGGTCGAGTTGCCCGTGATGGTGTTGGCCACCCGGATCTGGAGCGCATCGGTACCCGGGATGATGTCGACGATGAAGTCGCCCAGGTTGAACGTGCTGCGCTGCGCCAGGTCGATGTTGGTCTGGCCGAACGAGCCGCCGAACTGCGACTGGATGATCTGCTGTGCCAGGCCGCTCAGGATCTGGCGCTGGAGGTCCTGCTGGAAGTTCTGCAGCGGATCGTTGAACGAAGAGAAGTCCGGCTGGGCCTGCTGCGCCTGGGCCAGCTGCAGGTTCACCTGAACCGTCGCCGGCGCGGCGCCGAACCCGGTGACCTGGGGTTGGAACACCAGGTCCTGGGCGCGAGCCGACGTCGGGAGTGCCATCAGTAGCGTGACGACAGCGACGGACACGAGAGTCGGAATCGATCGCTCGGGGCTCACCGTTCCTCCACGGAAGACGGGGTGATGGTCGAGGCGTGCCGCGTCAGGATCCTTCGACGTCGGGCGACAGGCGCTGCCGGAGCTGCTGCTGCATGTACCGAACGGCCTGACCCGCCACCTCCTCGATGAAATCGTGGCTCGTCTTCACCAGGGGGAACTGCAGGAGCCGCTCGTTGTTCAGGTAGAGGACGATCCGGGTGGACAGGCCGGGCGTCGGCTGCTCGCCGATCCGTATGGCGTAGGTAGGCGCTCCCTCGGGGGCCTTCCAGGCCGTGTAGAACGCCTGGAAGAAGTCTCGTCCCATGGGGGTGAGCGTCTCATCCACGACGAGGTCGAGGGAGAGCTCGTTCCGGGTTGTGGCGGGCTCGGCACGCGAATTGTCTCGCCGGTGCAACGAGCCCAAGAAGCGTGCCGTGGCGGCGTAGCCGGGAATCTCCTCGCGTGGAAGCGAGGTTACGCCCAGAACCGCGTCGGAATCGGCTGCCACGCGCGTCACGGTGTCCGATCGCGGTGCGTCGGATGGCTGCTGGGCCACGAGGAGAGAGGCCGAAAATAAAAGGATAGCGCCCGAGAACCCGATTCCCACGGTATGGGTCACCGCGCCTCCCTCCATGTATCTACGTCCGATTCTGTGCACGCCGCGACTCGGATGAGAGTCAAGCGTCACATGGAGTTGCCGCCGACTCGCATAGCAACTTCCATACCTGATTTTCTTAAGGATTGGGCCGTCCAAATGAAGCGCTCTCAGACCGAAATTGAACCGAATGATCGGCCGAGAATCGAAATATGTTCGATGATCCTGGATTTACTACGAGGAGGGGGCCTGTCGGGTTCGAGGTAGCGGCCCTCAGGACCTGCGTGTCGGCACGCGGGGGGACGCCTCTCCCGGCAGGGAAGGCTATAGGTCGGCCACCGCCTCGCAGAGCACCTTCGTCCGGACCGAGCGCGCCAGGAAGCAGCGCTCGTGCGCTTCGTCGTGCATCGCCTCGAGCTCCTCCTGGGTCGGGAGTCGCGGACCCGAGAAAGTGGTCGCCGGGCGCAGGGTGACCGTCCGCATCCACATCTCTCCCTCCTCGTCCTGGGCCAGGACGCCCTCGGCCTCGTCCCGGTAGCCGTCCACCACGAAGCCTCTCGCCGCCGCGATCGAGAGGAACCACAGCAGGTGGCAGCTGGCGAGGCTGGCGACGAACGCCTCCTCGGGGTCGACCGCCTCGGCCACCGACATCGGGGCCCGGACCACGTGGGGCGAGGCCGAAGCCGGCACCTCGACGCCCCCGTCGAAGCGCCAGCGGTGCTCGCGGCTGTAACGGTTATCGGTGAAGACGGCGCCGTCGCGGGTCCACTCCACGAGCGCGGTGTGCTTGGGCATGGACTCTCCGTGCCTCGGGTTCGTGGTCCGCCTGGTCGAAGGTCCTGCGCCTCCTCGGTCTCACGACCGCTACGCCACGTTCACCGCCGCGCGGATCCTGTCGCCCTGCCGAAGGTGCACCAGGTCGTGCCCGGCGTACAGGTGGAGCATGCGCCCCACGCTCTCCTCGCCACGCTCTGCGTGGAGCCCGATCCGCTCCAGGTCTTCGGGCGCCATGGCGCCGAGGAGGCGGAGGTGGCCCCGGCGGAGCGTCTCGAACTCCTCCAGGGCCTCGGCGGCGTCCGCCTCCTCGTAGTGGAGCCGATCCGCCCAGGCGTCCTGGTCCCAGCCGGTGAGAGACGGTCGGTTCTGGGCCAGCACCACCCGCAGGCGCCATCCCCACACGATCTCGGAGTCGGCCAGGTGCCGGAGCACGTGGCGGATCGACCACTTGCCCCGGGCTTCGGGCACCAGGAGAGCCGCGGCCGGGACCGAGGCCACCAGGCGGCGCAGCGCGGCGGGCGTTTCGGCCAGCACCTCCAGCGGGTCGCGGTCTCCCAGGAGGTCCAGGATGGCGGCGATGTAGGCATCGGTCTCTTCCGCGGTGCTCGCGGCGGCATTCGTGAAGATCGACATGGCTCCCTTCGGACCTTTCTCGACGAGGAGCAGGGCCGGGTATCCGGGCGCATCCGTGCCATCGACCCGCCGAGCGCGGCGCGCGTGAAAGATAGCCCCGGCGCGGCGGCAGGGAACGGCCTCGCCGTCTAGCCTCCCAGCTCCAGGGCCATGTGCTCGAAGTCGAGCACGTACTCGTCGAACTGGCCCAGGGCGTCGCGTCCGAGGAGACAGGCGTCCCGGCTCCGGGGCCGAACGGGGGAGGTGTACACGTTCAGCCGCTTCAGCCTGACGTGCCTGCCGGCCACCAGGAGCGTGGCGTTCGGGACCCGGACCACGCGGAAGCGCCGCATCCCACCCGCCCCACCGGTCTCCACGGAGTCGGGTGTGCCGGCGCTGTCCACCCAGCGCCGATGGGTGCGGTAGAACGACTGGTAGAAGTCCGTCGTGCCCGAGCCCGTGTCCAGGTGGCACGAGACCGTGTCGCCCGCCACGACCACGGGTGCGAAGAGCGTGTACTCCTCGAGCGCCATGGTGTACGGGTGGGCCGCGACGCGACGGGGTCCCACCCTCAGCGTCCCGTCGCGCCGGAAGCCCACCGCCCCGAGCGCTCTCAAGACGGGGAAGCCCAGCAGGCCCCGGATCTGGATACCTCCCGGAAAGGTGAGGGCCGAGTCCGGGAGGACGAGGAAGACGACGTGCCGGAGGATGGTCCCTCCCACCTCCACCCGGTTCGCGACCGCGACGTCGGCCGCGACGTCGAGGTCGGTCGAGCTCCCGATCTTGCCCCCGGTGGGCTGGATCTCCAGACCGAGCTTCCGGGCCTCCGAGCGGATGAGGGCCGAGAAGTTGGCTCCACTGTCGAAGGCGTAGTGACGGTACTCGCCGTCGATCGTGACCGGTACTTCGTCGTTCCAGAGCGGGAGGACCGTGTCGGCGCGCACTTCGACCGTCTGAGCAGGCGCGTCCCGTAGCGCCCGCAGGAAGGGGAGGTCGCTTCGGATCCCCAGCTCGCTGAGGGTGGCCGAGTCGGACAGGGGGGAGGCCCGGAGGGCGTCGGCGTCGGAGAGGGCGTCGGCGAAGTGATAGAGCCTCACGTCGTTGCGGTAGCGCAGCCCCAGCGCGGTGAAGGTGACCGAGTCGGGATGACTCCCGTAGCGGGCGGCCAGGCGGTCCAGGAGCGAGTCGGAGGCGGCTTCGTCGCCGAAGGCGCTCACCACCTCGGCCCGGAGCAGGAGGCCCCACGGGCCCGCCGGCTCTGCGAGGTCGGCGATCCGGTCACGGAGACGGAAGAAGTCGTGCCGCCTGCGGAGGTCCAGGAGCTCGGCGCGCACGGAGTCCGGCAGGGGAGAGGAAGCCGGGCGGGAGGAGGCGGGGTGGGAGGGCGCGGTCGCGGCACAATCGGCCAGCGCTCCGCAGGCCATCACGAGGGCCGCGAGCAGCGCGGCCCGCTTGCCTCCCGGCGATGTGGCGGCGTAGCGTCCCATCTCGACGTCCGACCTCACCCCGGCCACTCCGCGAGGGAACCATGGACCACGAGGACCTGACCCGAGCCGTGGAAGATGGTGGCGGGATCCTGTGCATCCGCAACCCCGGCGTCCACCGCGGCTGGAACGGGATCCGTTACCGGACGGGGCTCTCGGCCAAGAACGTGGGAGCGAAGCGGCTCTCCATGAACGTCGCCACGGTGCCGCCCGGAGCGGTGGCGTACGCTCACGTCCACGTGGACTTCGAGGTCATGCTCTTCATCCTCGAGGGACGCGTGCGGCACGAGTACGGTGAGGACCTGGCGAGCTCGATGGAGAACGGTCCCGGCGACTTCATCTTCATTCAGCCGGGCGTTCCCCACGAAGTCCTGAACCTGAGCGACTCCGAGCCGGTGGTGGCCGTGGTGGCACGCTCGGATGCCTCGGAGTGGTCCAACATCGTGGACTACCCTTCCACGAGGCGTCCTCCGGCCTGATCTCGACTCGACCACCGGCGCGGTCCGACCTCGGCCCCGAGGCCCCGGTCACTGCGGCGCCGGGGAAGGCCCCCGGTTCGGGACCTTGACGATACCGCACCCTCGCGCTACCCTTATGCTAACTTTTTAGCATCCACCCGCGAGGAGTCGGATGAAGGACGTACGCACCGCGCTCAGCCGCCGGGAGCGGCAGATCATGGACGCCCTGTATCGGCGGGGTGAGGCCACGGTGGCGGAGGTCATGGAGGAGATCCCCGATCCCCCGAGCTATTCGGCCGTGCGCGCCACGCTCCGGATCCTCGAGGAGAAGGGCCACGCCTCCCACACCGAGGATGGGCCGCGCTACGTGTACGCTCCCTCGGTCGAGCGCGAGCGCGCCAGGAGCGCCGCCCTCGATCACCTCGTGGAGACGTTCTTCGACGGCTCGGCGGAGGACGCGCTCGCGGCGCTCCTCCGTAAGTCCGACATGGACCTCACCGAAGAGCAGATCGGGCGGCTGGCGCGGGAGATCCGCCGGGCCGGCCGGGAGGGTCGCTAGGCATGGACGTGCTCGTGACGTGGTTCCGGGAGGGCGGCGCCTGGATGGTGGCGGGGATGGTGCTGAAGGGTACGGCGCTGCTCATGGTGGCCTTCGGGGTGACGGCGTGCCTGCGACGGGCCTCCGCGGCGCTCCGGCACCTGGTGTGGAGCGCGGCGATCGCCGGCATCCTCGCGCTGCCGCTGGTTTCGGCGGCGGTGCCATGGCGGATCGGCGTGCTGCCGGTGCCCGCGGTGCGGACGAGCTCGGTGGAGACGAGCGCCGACGGCTCGGCGGCTCGGAACGCCGCGGCGCACAGCTCCGGCGCGGCCCGTCCGGCCGGGGCCGCCTCGCGGATCGACCCGAGCCTGGCGCGCGGTGCAGCCCCGCGGAGTGCGATCTCCTCGACGCCGGCGCGCCGGATCTCGGCCGCGACGGCCGACGGAGAGGATCCGGGCGCGGGTGGCACGCTCCGCTCGTCGGGCGAGAGGTTGGGGTCGGTGGAATCGACCCCGCCGATCGACCGATCGGGGGAGAGGGACGGCATCCCCTGGCTGCCGCTCCTGGCGGGCCTGTGGGCCCTCGGCGCCGTCGCGGTGCTCGCGCGGCTCGTGGCCGGCGTGTGGGTTGTCCGCGGCATCGTCGAGCGGGCGCGTCCGCTCGAGTCGAGCGACTGGACCCGTCCGTTCTACGAGACGGCGGACCGGCTCGGCCTGGCCCGGGCGCCGGCGCTCCTGATGAGCGACCGGCTGCCCATGCCCTTCGTGTGCGGGCTGGTGCGCCGCTCGGTGGTCCTCCCGCGGAGCGCCTCGGATTGGGACGACCGCCGGCGCCGCGCCGTCCTCCTGCACGAGCTCGCGCACGTGCGGCGACTGGACCTGGTGATGAACGTGCTCGGCAGGATCGCGTGCGCCCTGTACTGGTTCCATCCGCTCGTGTGGATGGCCGCTCGGCGCCTGCGAGCCGAGAGCGAACGGGCCGCCGACGACATGGTTCTGACCACGGGGACGCGCGCCTCCGAGTACGCCGATCACCTCCTGAGGATCGTGTGCCGAGCGGGTCGCTCGGCGACGCCGGCCGTCGCGGTGCCGATGGCCCAGCGGCGGGAGTTCGAGGGTCGCATGCTGGCCATCCTGGAGGCGGGGGCGCGCCGGCACGGCCCGTCTCGGTCGCACGCCGCGGCCCTGGCGGGATTGGCGCTCGGCGCGATCGTGCCGGTGGCGGCGCTCGGACCCGCGGCGCCCGGGCCGGTGCGGCCCGCGCCCGCTGACTCGATCGCGGCCACCGCCGAACCGGCCCGACCGACCACCCGCCGGCCCGACGCCGGCACGGCGTCCGCCGCCGAGCGCAAGGCGGGGCCGGATGCGCGGGCGCGGGACTCGGCGAGGGCTTCGCGCGGCGATCTACCGGTCACGGGCCGCTCGCCGGAGCACACGCGGACCTCGACCACGTTCCACGAGTCGATGAGGGAGTCGAGCCACAAGTCGTCGTCGTCGACGACCTCGACGCACACCTCCGCCGGTTCCGGCACGCCGGGCGCCGCGGTCGTCGGCTGGCTCGGGGATGCCCTCCGGCAAGCCTTGCACGCGTCCGCGCCCCGGCCGGACTCGGCCGAGGCGAGCGTCGTCACGGCGCTCATCCATGTGCTCGACGACTCCTCGGCGGACGTGCGCATGAACGCGGCCTGGGCCCTGGGCGAGCGCGAGGCGACGTCGGCCGTCCCGGCGCTCGCGGCACGGCTCCGGTCGGACGACTCTCCGCGGGTGAGGGAGATGTGCGCCTGGGCGCTGGGCGAGATCCAGAGCAAGGACGCCACCTCCGCGCTCGCCGACGCGGCGCGCCGAGACCCTGTGACCCGGGTGCGGGTGACGGCGGTCTGGGCGCTGGGCGAGATCGAGGACCCCGGTGCGGTCACGGCCCTCGCCTCCGCGCTCTCCGACTCCTCGGCGGACGTGCGGGGGAGCGCCGCGTGGGCGCTGGGTAGCATCGAGCCCGCGAGCGCGCCTGCCGCGCTCGTGCACGCGCTCGGGGATCTGTCGGCCACGGTGCGGCTCCGCGCCGCCTGGGCTCTGGGCCAGATCGAGGACACCGCCGCCGCGCCGTCGCTCGGCTCCCTCCTGGCCGACAGCGCCGCCGACGTGCGGCACGCCGCCGTGTGGGCGCTCGGCCGCCTGGACAGCGACCGGGCGCGCGGCCTTCTCGTCCGCGGGCTGGATTCGCGGGACCCGGACGTCCGCGCCCGCGCCGTGCGGGCGCTGGCCGGCGCCCACTCGAGTCCGTGGCCGTGGCCCTGGCCGCAGCCGCGGCCTCGCTGACCGGGCGCTTCTCCGAAGCTGCCAACCCCCACAGCCGGTAGTCCTCCGCCGGGGCCTTGACACCGATCCGTTATGCTAAAATATTAGCACATCGGTATGCTAATTTTCCAGCACACCCGGAACGGCGTCATGACGAGGAGAACGGCCATGGGAATCGGAGGATGCTGCGCCGCCATCGCCGCGGTGGCGGTCTCGCTGATCGGAGCCCCCCGGAGAAGCGCGCACCTGGACCCGGCTCCGGCCGCAGCCGCGAGTGGGGCGGCCCAGGCGCGTGCGGTCCTGGCGTCGGCGCGGGGCGCCTCGCCCGTCCTCTGCGCGCTGGCCGAGCGCGCGGTGGACGGCCGCGGCGGATGGGGCTGGTCGCCGCCCACCTCCGCGACGGGGGAGGCCGCCGAGGCGGCCCGCTGGGCGCTGGACGACCGGGTGGAGGCCGATGCCGTACCCGTGCTGCTCGAGGGCCTGCGCGGGTCGGATGGGTGCGCGCGGGGGATCGCGGTTCGGCTCCTGGCGCGCTCGGACGCGCCGGCCGCCTCGGAGGGCCTCCTGGCGGCCCTCCGCTCCGATGCGGCGACGACCCGGGCGCAGGCCGCCGTGGGCCTGGGGCTCGGAGACAGCCACGGCGCCGTCCACCCGCTCTCCGCGTCGCTGAGTGACTCCGATGCCGGTGTGCGGGAAGCCGCGGCGTGGGCGCTGGGCGCGATCGGCGACCGGGCGGCGGGCGGAGCGCTGGAGCGAGCCCTGGGCGACGACATCTCTCGCGTGCGCGCGCAGGCCGCGACCGCGCTCGGGCGCCTCGAGGACACGACGGCGGTGGCCGCTCTCGCGGGGCTCCTGCGCAGCGATTCCTCCGACGAGGTGCGGGTGGCTGCGGCTCAGGCCCTGGGGCGCATCTCGAGCCGCGCCGCCGTGCCGGCGCTGTCCGCCGCCCTCGGCGACCGGTCTCCGAGGGTGCGTCGCGTGAGTGCCTGGGCCCTGGGTCAGATCGAGTCGGACGAGGCCGCGTCGGCGCTGGAGAAGGCGACCGGCGACCAGGACGAGCGCGTCCGGGAGATGGCGGTCTGGGCGCTGGGAGAGATCGAGTCGAAGTCGGCCGTGGGCACGCTCGCTCGCGTGCTGCGCCAGGATCGGTCGGCTCACGTGCGCCGGCGCGCCGCGTGGGCCCTCGGAGAGATCGAGGACCGCTCGACCGCGGCACCCCTGTCGGCCGCGTTGAAGGACCAGGACGCCGAGGTGCGGCGGACGGCGGCGTGGGCCCTGGGCCAGCTGGAGAGCGACGACGCCGTCGCACCGCTGGCGAGCGCGCTCGGGGACGCCGACGCCGAGGTCCGGAAGCGCGTGGCCTGGGCGCTGGGCGAGATCGAGCCGCACGTGGCTCCGAAGGAGCTGATCACGGCCCTCGGAGACAGCGCCGCCGGGGTTCGGAAGACGGTGGCCTGGGCCCTCGGCCGGATCGGGGACGTCGCGGCCGTGCCGGGCCTCAAGAAGGCGCTGGACGACCCGGATCCGGAGGTCCGGAAGGCCGCGCTGTGGGCGCTCGGGAGCATGGACCACGAGGCCGCCCGCGACGCGCTGCTCCAGGTCCTCAAGAACCCCGATGCCAGGGTGCGGGAGATGGCGGTGCGAGGGCTGGGCGGAGGGCACGCCGGCCCCTGGCCCTGGCCGTGGCCGATGCCCGCTCCCCGTCCCTTCCCGTGGTGAGCGGGTCCGGCGCCCGCAGGGCCACCTCCACGGTCCGTGAGAGCGACCTCCTCGCCGCCGCGCGCCGGGGCGAGGAGTGGGCGCGCCAGGAGCTCTACGATCGGCACGCCGATCGAGTGCTCGCCGTCACGCGCAGCCGGCTGCGCTGCGCGGCGCTCGCCGAGGACGCGGCGCAGGAGGCCTGGGTGCGCGCCCTGCGGGCGCTGCCGGGGTTCCGCGGCGACGCTTCCTTCGGCACGTGGATCCACCGCATCGCCGTCAACGCGGCCCGCAACGTCCAGCGACGACGCCAGCGCTGGGCCCGGATCCACCGCCCGCTGCCCGAGCCCTGTCACGCGGCGGCGCCCCCCGCCACGCCGCTGCTCCGCGGCCGGCTCCTGCGGGCCGTGCGCGACCTGCCGCCGGGCATGCGTCGCGTCCTGCTGCTCCACGCGGCCGGTTACACACACGCCGAGATCGCCGAGCGGATGGGCACGACGAGGGGCACCTCCAAGAGCCAGCTCTGGTCCGCCCGGCGGCACCTCTCCGAGAGCCTGGCCGGCGGGACCGGCCCGGAGGGAGACTGCCGGCCGGCCGCCTGAGGTCGCGGCCCCGGCGGCCGG
>CAYXHP010000071.1:0-11285 GCA_964465015.1 uncultured Gemmatimonadota bacterium | reverse complement strand
CCATGGTCACGGTCTTCCCGCTCCCGGTCACGCCGAGGAGCGTCTGCCAGCGGTCGCCGCGCACGATGCGCTCGGAAAGCTCCCGGATGGCCCGGGGCTGGTCGCCGGTCGGCCGAAAGGGGAGCTGCAGGTCGTAGACGTCCGACCGGGGCGCCGACACCTCCGGCCACGTCGCGGCTCCCTCCCTCCCCTCACCGTTCCCAGGGCTCCACACCACGCGTCAGCCCTCCAGGGTGAGGTCGCTCTCGCCGAAGCTCTCCTTCCGCTCCACGCGGAGGACGCCCTTCACGCGCCGGATCTTCTTCATGACCTTCCTGAGGTGGCCCAGGTCCTCGACCTCGACCACGAACTGGCCGCGCATGCCCCCCTCCACCCCGTCGATGTCGGCCGACTGGATGTTGGTGCCCGTGTCCGAGATGGCCCGGGCGATGTCGCCCAGGAGGCCGTGCCGGTCCGTGCCGTCCATCGTGAGCCGCACGAGGAAGCGCTGGTCGGCCTGCGCGTCCCACTCGATGTCGACCCGGCGCTCCGGCCGCTCGGAGAGGCTGAGGATGTTCGGACAGTCCTTGCGATGGATGGAGATCCCGCGGCCCCGCGTGATGTAGCCGATCACCTCATCGCCCGGGACCGGCTGGCAGCACTGCGAGTAGCGGATCATCAGGTTGTCCATCCCCTGGATCCGGATCCCCTTGTTGTCGCCGCGCACCCGCTCCACGAGACGGGTGAGGGGGTTGGAGGCCCGGACGGGCTCGGGCGGCTCCTCGTCCGGGCACAGCGTCCGCATGACCCGGGTGATCCCGACATCCCCTCGGCCGAGCGCGGCGTGGAGGCCCGCGACACCGCCGTCCAGGCCCAGCGCGCGGGCGGTCGACTCGAGCTCCTCGCCCGTTGCCTTGTGGCGGCGCTTTCGGCATTCGCGGTCCAGGATCTCACGTCCGATGTGCACGGCGGACTCGTGCTCCTCGCGACGGATCCACTGCCGGATCCGGTGCCGGGCGCGGCTGGTCTGCACGAAGCCGAGCCAGTCCCGGCTCGGCGTCTGCGAGTCCGAGGTGATGATTTCGACCGTATCCCCGTTCTTGAGGGATCGGGAAAGCGGCGCGATCTGGTCGTTCACGCGTGCCCCCGCGCAGTGGTGTCCCACCTCGGTGTGCACCGCGTAGGCGAAGTCGATCGGCGTCGCATCCTTGGGAAGCTGCTTCACGTCGCCGGCGGGCGTGAACACGAAGATCTCGTCCTGGAAGAGGTCGATCCGGAGGAACTCCATGTACTCCTCCGGCTCCCGCGTTTCCTGCTGCCACTCGAGGACCTGCCGAAACCACACCAGCTGCTCGTCGACCTCGTCCGTGCTGCGCCGGCTCTCCTTGTAGCGCCAGTGCGCCGCGATCCCCATCTCGGCCGTGCGGTGCATCTCCTCGGTGCGGATCTGGACCTCGTAGAGCCGTCCGCCCGGCCCGAAGATCGTGGTGTGCAGGCTCTGGTACAGGTTCGACTTGGGCGTGGCGATGTAGTCGTGGAAGCGCTCGGTGAGCGGCGTCCACTTGTTGTGGATCACGCCGAGGGCGTGGTAACAGTCCCGGATGGTTGGCACCACGACGCGCATGGCCAGGATGTCGTAGATCTCCTCGAACGGCTTCCCGCGCTTCTGCATCTTGCGGTAGATGGACCACAGGTGCTTGGCCCGACCGGCGATGGAGCAGTCGAGCCCCGCCTCGCGCAGCTCCGTCTCCAGCGGCTCCTCCAGCCGGCGGATGAGCGCCTCGCGCTCGCGGCGCGTGTCGGCCACCTTGCGGGCCAGCTCCCGGTAGGCCTCCGGCTCCAGGTGCTTGAAGGCAAGGTCCTCGAGCTCCCACTTCACCTTCGCCATCCCCAGGCGGTGGGCGAGCGGAGCGTAGATCTCGCGCGTCTCGAGCGCGATCGGCCGACGGCGTGACTCGGGCAGGTGCTCCAGGGTGCGCATGTTGTGGAGCCGGTCGGCCAGCTTGACCAGGATGACCCGCGCGTCCCGCGCCATCGACAGGAGGAGCTTGCGGTAGTTCTCCACCTGGCGCTCGGCCAGCGAGCCGAGCTCGACCCGCGAGATCTTGGTGAGCCCGTCCACGATGGTGGCGATCTCGGACCCGAACTCCTGGCGGATCTCCTCCACCGAGGTGCCCGTGTCTTCCACCACGTCGTGGAGGAGCGAGGCGGCGATCGACACCGTATCGAGCCGGATCCCGCTCAGGATCTTGGCCACCTCGACGCAGTGGGTGATGTAGTCGTCGCCCGACTCGCGCTTCTGCCCGGCGTGCTTTTCCTTGGCGTACTGGAACGCCAGGGCCAGGAGCTCCAGGTCCAGGCGCTCCTCGCTCCCCTCGATGACACGCAGGAAGTCCGGCGGCAGCAGGGCGGCCGGGCCCTGCGGCGTCTCGACGGCGTGGTCCTGCGGGGACTCGCCGGCACCTGCCGGCGATACGCTCTTTTCGGTCGCTTCGGGCATCGGGTTCACCTGCGGGATCGTGACCGCGACGATGCGGCCTCTCCATGGTACGCGCTTGGCGGCGCCGGGTGCCAGCATGGGGGGCGGCTCGGGGCCGGCGGGGGGTCCCTCTCCGTCTCCGCCTGCGCTTCGCGGCCGGCGCTCATTCCGGACGAGCCGGCCCCTGGATTCGCCGCGGATCATAGTGTGAGCCGGCATCGAGGCCGCTCCGCTCCGGCTCCGCTGCGAGGGATCCCCCCGCCGGCCCCGGCCTGGCTGGTCGGTGGCGCAGCGGCGCGGCAGACGGCCGGTTCATGACTCCAGCGACCCGTGTCGCACGTTCCCCGACCCGGCCCCTGCGGGACGGGGTCGATCGCTGCGGGCACGCGGATCCGACGCAGGTCGCCCGCGGCTTCACATGGCGTTGACGGGGCGGCCGTTCGTCCCCGCGAACGGGGCACGACACCAGGGAGGCGCATGGCTCCGACGATCCGGGAGTGGGCGAGGGAGGAACGGCCGCGGGAGCGGCTCGCGGCGCTCCAGGCGGAAGCGCTCTCGGCGCGGGAGCTGCTGGCCCTTCTCCTCGGAACCGGTGGGAGAGGTGGATCGGCTCTCGTCCTGGCCGGCGATGTACTGTGCTCGTTCGGTGGATCGCTGCGGCGCCTCGGCGCGGCCGAGCCGGCGGAGCTCGAGTCCGTGCGCGGCGTGGGGCCGGCCCGGGCGGCGGCCATCGCGGCGGCGTTCGAGCTCGGGCGGCGCGCCGCCGCCGAGCCGGCGCGGCGCGAGCCCCGGATCCGCGGACCGGCGGACGTGCACCGGCGGCTGGGCCCGCGGCTCCGGGACCGGCGGCAGGAGGAATTCTGGGCCGTCTACCTCGATACGCAGAACCGCGTTCTGGCCGAGCGCAGGCTCACGGTGGGACTCCTGGACTCGTCTCTGGTCCATCCGCGCGAGGTGTTCGTGCACGCGGTCGCCGAGGCCGCATCGAGCCTTCTCCTGGCCCACAACCACCCCAGCGGGGACCCCGAGCCTTCGGCGGACGACATCGCGGTCACCCGGCAGCTCGTGGCCAGCGGCCGCCTGCTCGGGATCCCCGTCCGGGACCACGTCGTCCTCGGCGACGGTCGGTACGTGAGCCTCATGGAGCGGGGGCTCCTCGCCACGGCGGCGCCCACGGAGTGAGGGTACCCGAAGGGCCGGACGTGAGTTTGTCGGCAGCCGCGGTCCAACATAGATTTGGAAAAATGGGGGGTCGGGGTCGCCGCGAGAGAGCCCAGCGCGGCACCCGCGCCGCTCGCGGGTGACCCCGACCCGGGAGAGAAGCTCATGGCCGGTTCGGCGACTGCCTCGTTCCTGCCCGTGTTCGTGGTCGTGCTCCTCTTCTCCGCCCACCGCATCGCCCGGATCCCGCCGACTCCCACCGGTCGGACCGGCGTTCGGGCGCCTTCCGTTCATCCGGACTCGGGCCGCTCCCTCCTCCATGGCCGCGTCCGAGCGGACGCCACCGGTCGTCCGCTCGCCGGAGCGCACGTTCGGCTTCGGATCGTGGCGTCCGCAGACGCCCCGGCTGCCACGCGGCTGACCGACGTCGCCGGGCGCTTCCGATTCTCCGGCCTGGTGGCCGGCAACTACGAACTCCGGGTCCAGGCGCCCGGCTACCGACCGGCAGCGGACACCCTCGTCGTCGGGGAAGGCCGGGAACTCCGTGCCGAAATCCGTCTGATGTCGCCCGGCACTCCACCCGCGGCCACCGGCGTGACCAACGACGACGCCTTCGGGACCAGGATCGCGATCGGGAGCGGCCGGGTGATGGAGATGGATCAGAGCGAGATCGAGCGACTGCTTCCAAGCATGCCAAGTCTCGCGGACGTGCTGGGCCGGCTCGGAGCCTCCCGATTCGAGGTCGTGCCGGTGTCCGCCGGCCCCGCGGGCATCGACCGCGTCCGTACCGCCTGGTGCCTCCGTTCCGTCGGAGCTCCGCGATGCGCCCTCGTGGTCCTGGATGGCGCGCCGCTCGGGAAGCTCGCGGCCGCCGATCGCCCGGCCACGATGAGCCTGGAGGAGCTCTGCCACGTCCGGCTCGTGCCGCCGGCGGAGGCCATGCGGGAGTACGGCGTCCTGCGGGGCCGGTTCGGCGTCGTGGACCTCGACACGCGCCCCTGTTCCTGAGGCCCGACCCGGCATCCTTCTCCGACACAGAGTGGCGCGCGCATTCCCCACGGGCGGTACCGTCGCCGTCCGCCCGTCATGCTCGTACTCGAGAGCAGCCCGCCGAGCTGACCGGCCGGCGTCGGCGAGGCGGTGGGCCACGAACGGCGACCCGCCGCCCGCGGCCCTCCACCGGCGCCTCGGCATGGCGGATCCCGCTTCCATCTGCGCTCTGGTGTTGAAGGGCGGGCCGGCCGGAGCTCCCGCGGCGGAAACACCGGCACAGCCCGTGGGGATCCGGGACTCGAACGCAGGAGGCGACGTGAGGAGCATCGGTATCGGAAACCTGCGGATGGCGCGGCGGTTCGTGCCCCTCCTCGTGGCGCTACTCGTCGGTGGGGCTCCCGGCTGCGGCCGGGGAGGGAGGACGGACGGGTCCGGATCCCGTCCGGGCGCGGCCGCCGGCAAGCGCGCCGCGGGCAGCCTGCAGCTCGGGGACGATGCCTACACGTTCCGGGTGGTGAGGTGCGATCCCGCCGGTACCGATCCCGATGGCATGACGCTGCGTGGTGCGGGAACCACCCCAGACGGTCGATCGATCCGCATCGAGCTGGAGCGCACGCCGCGCGCGTCGGGAGGGAGCCGGCACAGCGTCTTCATCATGTTCGGGAAGATGGCCGATCAGGATGCGTGGGAGGCGGTCCGGCGCACCGACGGCGGCGGCCATTGGCTCAGCGGCGACATGGGTGACGAGGCAGCGACCGGCCCGTTGATCGAGGTCTCGGGACGACGCGTCTCGGTTCATGCCGAACTCGGCAACTCGGACCACCAGCGGCGGAAGGCCGACCTGAGCGTCGAGTGCCCCGGCTAGCTCGGCGGAGGCGGGCGGCGCTGGCGCTCGCCGGATCGCTGGTGGCGGCGGCCGGCTGCCGCGCCGCTGCCCACCGGGCTGCTCCCGTGCAATGCGCGACGCCCCACCTCGCCTCTACCTCCGCCCTGCCCTTCGCCTGGGTCCGAGTCACCGGTGTTCCCGACGGCCTCGGTCCCGCCGTAGCCGAGATCACCGATGCGCCGAGGTCGGACACGCTGTTCACCGCCGTGCTCCGTGCCTCGGATGGCACGACGCGGCTGCAGGTGCCCGTCCATCCGTCCTTTCGGCGCGCCGGGGGGCCCGTCTCGGTGCGCATCATCGGGGACTCGGCAGCCTGCGATCCGGTCCCGCTCACCGTCGCGCCGCTGCCCGCGGCCCCGGGTGCCATGGCCGAGGCGACGCGGGAGCTCCGGCGGGCCATCGACGGCATGCTCCCGGAAGGGGGCATCGAGCGGCCGGATTCGAAGCTGGCCCGGTCGTCCCGACCGATTCCTGTGTTCGCGATCCCCGCCCTGTGGTCCTACCCCGCGCTGGAGAGACTGGAGGGTCTCGTGCAGGGCGATTCGGTGGCGGCCTCCTCGCCTGAAGACGCCGCGATGCTCGACGCGATCGCCGGACGACTCTCCCTCCCGGATCGGATGCGTGACCTCGGCCGCCTCGCTCGAACGGTGCGCCGGCTGGTCGGTGACGTGACCGTCGTGGCGCACCGAGGCGAGTCCCGAGTGTCTCCGCCGGATTCCACGGGCGCACCGGGCGCCTCTCCCGGCTCGCCGGTGGTGCGCTTCGCCGCCTACCATCCGGGATCCGTGGCGTCCGGCGTCGTTCCACCGGCGTTCTCGGCCAGCGAGCCGTCCGGTGGCGGCGCGTGCCCTTCGGACAAGAAGAACCTCTTCTCGATCGCCCAGCCGGCCAAGCTCGATCAGCTCATGCGCGTCCAGGAAGCGGCCGAGGAATTCGTGGCCGGTGCCAACGACCGGCCCGGCGGCTCGGCGACGGGCACGCTCTTCGGCGACATGGGCGAGCTCATGGGCTGGGCGAGTCTCCTGGGTCCGGAGGGCAAGGCTGCGGGCGCGGCGTGGAAGGACTTTTCCGAAATCGTCCTGGGGACGAGCGAGGCCTACGCCGGGCTGCTCCCGAACGAGATGGAGCTCAGCGTCTCGCTGGATCCGGCGGACTTCGACGAGGATTCCGAGAGGAAGGGCCAGTGGACGGCGCGGGCGGTCGCCCGCAGCGAGGGCATGAAGCTGGCCGAGAAGGTGGTCGACAAGCTCATGGAGACGGCCCTGAAGAAGGGCCTCGGCGGCGAGGAGGGCCACGCCGGCCTCTCCGCCGGGAAAGCCCTCATGAAGAGGTATGGCAGAAAGCTCTCGGAGAAGACGCGCGAGAAGGCGGCCGAGAAGATCGACAAGGCGGTCCTCGAGAAGGGCACGAAGCTCGGTCTCGACGCGCTGCTCGAGGCGATCGGCGCGAAGGAGGGGCCGGAGGGCTGGAACATCCCCGGCGGGTGCTGGACCCTCCCCGACATGTCGATGAGTGACGGCGGGTCCGCTCCGCCCCTGGTGGTCGCCTCTCTCTCCGGCGACGCCGTCGCCTTCGTGGCCGACGGCGGTCGGGCGCACCGACACTACAGGCCCGCGAAGGCCGGCACGTCGGTGCTCACCGTGCATACAGCCGATAGCTACGAGAAGGCAACCGGGAGCCTGCTCGGAAAGCCGATCGGCATCAGCTACGCGTTCGGCGGGACGGAGTACACGGCCTCCGCCGCGATCACCGTACACCCGATCGAGGTCGACCTGAACCCGACTCTCCAGCGCGTCAAAGGTGGCGAGAAGGTCCCGTTCGTCGCCACGGTCCACCACGCCGTGGACACGCGCGTTCGCTGGAAGAGCTCCGCCAACCCCTTCGACGAGATCACCGATTGGGGCGACGGCACGCACGAAGCCTCGCTGATCACCCCGAAGAACCCGCGCCTGTACCCCATCCGCATCGAGGTCGAGAGCGTCTCCCGGAGCGGGGCCCGCAAGAGCGGCATCCCGGTCCGCAGGGCCGTCGGCTACGTGCAGCTCGCCGATCCGATCCTGGACGTCCGGCCGCTCAGCACGTGCGTTCCCGTCGACTCCGGCCAGCAATACTCCGCCCGGCTGCTGGGGCTGGACGCGGACCATCCGAAGGTGGTATGGAGGAGCCACGGGCCGGGAGACGGTGGGATCGACGCCCGCGGCTGGTTCCACGCTGGATCGAGGCCCGGCACGTACACGATCGACGCGACCTGGTTACGGGACCCCCACGTCTCGGCCGAAGTCCAGGTGAGAGTGGAGAAGCGCTGCGCGACGTTCGAGTACACGATGCAGGGCGATGTGAACGGGAGCGCCACCGGGCGTCCGACCGTACTCGGGATGACGGGTACCGAAGACAGTCGGTCCGTGCAGCTCCGACCGGGCTTCTGCAGTCTGGAGATCGGCATGGAGCCGGAAGGCCGATCACGACTTCCGTCGCTCAGCCTCCGCGCCTCCGTTCCCGGGGGGCTACGAGTCGGCGACTACCCGGTCGGCGACTACCGAGCCGGAGCGACGTGGAGCAACGAGAATCGCTCCCCCGGCACCTTCTTCGCCGAGCTGATCGCCGCCGAGCCGGGCGCGAGCCGGCTCACGTCGATCGACTTCACCTCCACGAGCGGAGCGGTGTCGATCGAGCACGTCGATGCGACGGGCGTGGAGGGCAGCTTCCACCTTCGCTTCGAGGAGCAGCCGCCGTTCAACGACTTTCCCAGGAAGCAGTCGGCGAGCGTCCGGGGCCACTTCAAGGCTCTCCTGCTCCGGAAGCCCGGCACCGAGGACTTCTACGCCTGCGAGGCCCCGAAGTAGGCTCGCGGCCGCAACTCCCGGCGCAGGAAGGACGGGCGGGCGCGAAGCGGAGCCGCAGCCGGAGAGAAACTCCGCGACCACCCGCCTCGCCCGGAATGCTACGGAAGGACCAGCACCCGAAGAGCTGCCGGGCCCGGTGCCGCGTCAGGCGAGCCGCCGTCGTCGGCTCAGTGTGTCACGGTCACGGCACAATCGCGGCACAGTTAGCTCCGCGCCGGCGGCGGCGCGAGCAGGTCGGCGTCCGTGCGGTGAGCGGCGGAACTTCGCCCCCTCGCTAGGGCACTCCCGCGAACGCGTCCGGCCCGGGGACGCTCGCCGGAGCGCTGGCCGCCGCACTCGCGGCGTTCCGACTCCGGGGCAGCCGGATGTGGAAGCGAATCTCCGCCAGCTGCTCTGGTGCCTCACCGATCCGCCGCAGGAACGGCAGCCAGCGCGGATCGGAGCGGATCGGGTTGAAAAGGCGCTCTCTCGGTATTTCCGAGAAGCCCGGGTCACCGTACTCGACCGCCCTGTCCAGCCACGCGAAGGCGCTGTCCGCCTCGGAGCGGAAGGCGTAGACGTAGGCTATGTTGTACGCCGCGTCCCTCCCGTACTTGCGGACGAGCGCCGCGAGAGCCGAGTCCGACTCCGCCCCAGCGCATGGGAGACCATGGACAGCCCCAGCATGCGCCAGGCCTCGCTGGTTTCCTGCTGGATCTCCGCCAGCGCCGCCGCTGCGTGCCCCTTCAGCAGCAGAGCTATCCCCACACCGTAGTGTGCGCCCCCGAAACCCGGGCTCAGGGCCAGCGCCGTTCGGTAGTGCGCGATCGCGTCGTCGTAGCGACCGGCATCGAGGTACATGCCGCCCAGAGTCGGAAGCATGATCGCGTTCACCGGGTCGCGTGCGACAACGTACTCCTGGAGCACGATCGCCTCGTTCAGCCGGCCAAGGGCCCTGAGCAAGGTTCCACTGTTCCCCAGCACGGAGAGATCGGCGGGGTCGAGTACGAACGCCCGCTCCAGGTTCCGGGCCGCGCCCCCCAGATCGCCCTCTCCCATGTCGATGACGCCGAGCGACCCATGGGCGCGCGCATAGTCGGGATCGACCGCCAGCGCCTTCACGGCCGCCTCGCGCGCCCGGCGCAGCCCCTCTTCGTTGGGTAGCACGTTGATGCTCGTCTCGTTGACGAAGTTGGCGGACAGCCCCGCCCAGGCCGGGGCATAGCGCGGATCGAGCGCTAGCACCTGACGGTAGAGCGAATCCGAGCGCAGCATCGACTCGGGCCGCCTCTGACGGCCCAGCTCCCTCGCCTTGAGGAAGAGCGCGTACGCCCGCGGGTCGGTAGGTCGCGCCCGCGGCGCCGCCCCGAGCAGCTTCGCCTCAAGTTTCCCCGCCACGTCGCGCGCGATTTCGTCCTGTATCGCGAAGACGTCGTCTAGCTTGCGATCCCAGGTCTGCGACCACACCTGGTATCCGTCGGCCGCATGCACGAGCTGCACCGAGATCCGAACTTCGTCGCCCGCCCGCCGGACCGAGCCCTGGAGCACGTTCGCCACCCCGAGCTGGCGGGCGATGTCCTGAACCGTCAGCTCCCTGCCCTTGAAGGAGAACGATGAGGTGCGCGCCGCCACCCGCAGGGCGGACATCTTGGTCAGCAGGTCGAGGATGTCCTCTGAGATCCCATCCGCGAAGTAACCCTGCTCCTCGTCGGATGAGAGATTGTTGAATGGCAACACCGCGATCGAACGTGCCGGGCCGGCGGCCGCGCCGCCGTTCGGGCGCGTCGCCCCCCCGGCCGCCCTCATTGGGCCTTCGGCCTCCCTCACCCCACCGCCCCGGTGCCACACCAACATGTTCGCGAGCAGCAGCACGACGGCCACGAAGAGGATGCCGATGATCCAGCGGTCCAGCCGCTTCCCGGTGCGGCGCGAGACGGATTCCCCGGGGGCGGCGTCACTCTCTCGCTTGATCCCCTCGGGGGTGAGCTCGTAGAGCCACGCGAACGCGATCCAAAAAGGGAAGCCCAGGATCAACGCGATCACGATGCCGCGAAGCACTCCGTTTGGAACCCCGAAGACCGGGAAGACCTGTGTGGCGATCTGCACGAGCAACCAGGCCGCCGCCGCGTAGAGCGCGGCGGCCCTGAGGACGTTCCGACGCTCTAGTTCAGAGAAGAGGTTACGCGGCATGGCAGACGCCCCGTGCAGGTCGAAGTGGGGGCGAGACTCCTCCGGAAGGTGATTCGGGTGTTGCCGCGCGTCAAGGCGGCGGTGCTACCCAATGCTGACGAACCGCAGGTCCTTCCGGCCGCTCATCTCTCTCGGCCGCCCGCTCCACGGAAAGGTCCGCAAGAGGGGAGGTGCGTGGCAGTCTATCTACGCCAGCCGCCCGTGACACTTCTTGTACTTCTTGCCCGACCCGCACGGACACGGGTCGTTCCGTCCCGGCTCCTGGTCGACGTCCAGCGGCTCGTCGGGCCGGACGACCCTTCCGCCCACCGAAGCCTGGGCCGCCGCCCCGTCGGCCGCGGCAGAGCTCGCCACGCCCGTGGAAGCGAACGCCGGCTCGGCCTCCGTCGGACCGCCGTCCCCGCCCGCCGCCAGCGGACCCACTCCGGCTCCGGCGCCCGTCGCGTAGTTCTCATCCGGCCCGGAAAGCGCCGTGATGTGTGGCGCACGCAGCTGTTGGGGCTGGGGCTCGATCTGGGCCCGGAACAGGAGATTCCCCACGCTGCGGCGGAGCTCCGTCATCATGGCCACGAACTCGTCGAACGCCTCCTGCTTGTACTCGATCAGCGGGTCCTTCTGGCCCCAGGCGCGGTAGCGGATCGAGTCGCGCAGGTGATCGAGCTCGTACAGGTGATCCTTCCACTTGTCGTCGATCACCGAGAGGACGATGAAGCTGAGGATCCTCTCCCAGTGCTCCCCGAAGCTCTCGAGCTTCGAGCGGTACGCCTCGTGCGCA
>CAYXHP010000070.1:0-16206 GCA_964465015.1 uncultured Gemmatimonadota bacterium | reverse complement strand
CGGATGGCCCTTGGCCAGGTCGGCGGCGTGCGCGGCGATCTTGTAGGCCATGACTCCCTGCTTGACGTCCTCCCGATCCGGAAGCCCCAGGTGTTCCTTGGGCGTCACGTAGCACAGCATGGCCGTGCCTAGCCAGCCGATCATGGCGGCCCCGATGGCGCTGGTCATGTGGTCGTAGCCGGGCGCGATGTCGGTGGTCAGGGGCCCCAGCGTGTAGAAGGGGGCCTCGTGGCACCAGTCGAGCTGCTTCTCCATGTTCTCGGCGATCTTGTGCAGGGGCACGTGGCCGGGCCCCTCGCACATGACCTGGACGTCGTGCTCCCACGCCACCTCGACCAGCTCCCCCTGGGTCCTGAGCTCGGCGAACTGGGGCCCGTCGTTGGCGTCGGCGATCGCGCCGGGCCGCAGGCCATCTCCGAGCGAGAAGGCCACGTCGTAGCGGGCCAGGATCTCGCACAGCTCCTCGAAGTGCGTGTACAGGAAGTTTTCCTCCCCGTGCACCACGCTCCAGTGCGCCATGATCGACCCGCCCCGGCTCACGATCCCGCCGATCCTCTCGTCGGTGGCCTTCACGTGGTCGCGGAGCACGGCCGCGTGCACGGTGACGTAGTCGACCCCCTGCTCGGCATGCTCGATGAGCGTGTCGCGGTAGACTTCCCACGAGAGGTCGGCCGGGTCGCCTCCCACCTTCTCGATGGCCTGGTAGATGGGCACCGTGCCCACCGGGACGGGCGCGTTGCGGAGGATCCACTCGCGCGTGGCGTGGATGTCCTGCCCCGTCGACAGGTCCATCACGGTGTCGGCGCCCCACAGCACCGCCCGGCGTAGCTTGGCCACCTCCTCGTCGATCGAGGACGCGACGCGCGAATTTCCGATGTTGGCGTTGATCTTCACCTTGAAACGCCGGCCGATGAGCATCGGCTCGAGCTCGGGGTGGTTGATGTTGCATGGGAGGATGGCGCGACCTCGGGCGATCTCCTCGCGCACGACCCCGGGCTCCATGCCCTCGCGGAGGGCGGCGAACTCCATCTCGGGCGTCACGATTCCCCGCCGCGCGTAGGCGAGCTGCGTGGGGGTACCGGTCCCGCGCAGCACCTGCTCCCGGCGGATCGCGGCGGGCACCGCGGCCCGCTGCTCTCCCGGCACACGGGCCTCCCGCGGTACCTCCTCGACGTCCCCCCGGCCCCGGATCCACGCCTCCCGCATGCGCGGCAGGCCCTCGCGTGGGTCTCGTCCCTGCGGACCGCTCGTGTCGTAGAGGCGGACGGGCGCCTCGCCGCCCGAGAGCGTGACCTCCCGGACCGGGACGCGGACACCGCCGGGGCCCTCCAGGTACATCTTCCGCGACGAGGGATAGACCGTCTCGAATCGCTCTTCGTCGGGGGTCGGGCCGTGCCCGTGGGGGGGCGCGGTCGTCGTGGCGTGCGTGGGATCGGACACGGAGCTGGCCTCCTCTGCGCGTGCGCCCGGCCATGGGGCGGACTCCGGCGCCGAGGCACGGCCCGCGAAGGGGCCGACTCGTGTCGGGGCCGCGCTCCCTACGCCGGTGTGAGCCGGTTCAGGTTCCTAGGGACTCTCTCAATCGCCCGCTCGTCGGCGGGTGATACCCCTGGCGGCGAGATTCAAGCTACCGGAGCCGCCGGAGAGCTTCAAGCGAGCCGGGGCCGTTCCTCTCTCAACGCGACCGGGGCGAGACCTGCCGGCGGAGCGCCTCGAGAACCCCTCCGATCTGTCCTCCCAGCAGAACCCTCCACGCTCCTCCGGATCGCTTGAGGCTCACGACCTCCATCTTCGATACGGAGAGGCCGGTCGTATCCCCCATCTCGACGCGCATGACGACGTGCCTCAGGCTATCGCCCTCGGCCACCGCGCCGACCGGATCGCCGTGCAGAGAGCCCATGACCTCGGCCAATCCCGGCTGACTTCGGAACAGGCCGGAGAAGAAGCGCGCCGTGACCTGCTCCGAGTCCAGCGCCGCGAACGCCTTGTTCCCGTCCACGCCGAAGATTCCCTTCACGAGATTTCCCGCCGTGTCCCTGGCCACGAGCAGCGACATGAGGTCCCGGATCTGGGAGAGTGCCTCCGGGTGCATGAGGTGAGCCATGCTGTCGTACCGCCCGCGGCCGAGCGCGGACAGGTAGCGCACGGCGACCGCCTCGGCGGAATCGGCGGCCGAGGCGCCCCCGTCCCGACCCACCTCGGGCCCGGCGCCGCCGGATCGGGCTTCACCGTGGCAACCCGCCGCAAAGCCCAGCAAAGGGAGGACGAGGAGAATGCGAGCGAGGGTGTGGAGCCGGCCGGATCGGGACATCGGTCACCTCGGTTGGGGCGAAGGAGCTCGCGGACGAGCCGGCGGTGGGTCGAGGTGACGCCCCGTCCCCGGCGCTCGCCGGCCGGTCACATCAGGATGCGGCCGCCGGCGTCAGCCGCGCCAGGAAGCTGCCGTCTTCCTCGCGGAGCACGACCGCGGCGAGCCACCCGGCGCGTCCGGCCACGGCCGCCAGCGTGTCCGGGTCCACGTACAGCTCGGGGAACGGCTCGCCCCACGCTCCGCCGAAGGCGAGCTGGATCTGCGCCTCCCCGACGTAGCGCCCATCCGCTCGGTGGGCGAACGGCTGCGCCCGGTCCGCCGGCGGCCGGAGGTCGGCCGAGTCGAGGAGAAGTTGGCCGCCGGGGGCGATCAGCGCCCGCAGCCTGTCCAGCAACCCGGCCAGGCCGGCCAGCGTCCCCGCGATCCCGGCCCCGTTCATGAGCATCAGCACCGTGTCGAACGAGACGCCCCGGAACGGAAGCAGGAAGGCGTCGGCCCGCACGACCGCCTCCACGCGCCGCTCCCGGAGGATTCGGCACGCCACCGGGTCGATCTCCACCGCCACGACCTCCACCCCCCGTCGCTGGAGCTCCAGGGCGTGCACGCCCGTCCCGGCACCGAGGTCCAGCACGAGGCCGCGACACCAGCCCAGGGCCTCCCTCTCGAACGAGAAGAACTCCGGCGACTCTCGGAAGAAGACCTCCACGGGGAGCTCCTCGTGCTCTCCGAGGTCGGAGCGCATCTCGATCACCGAACCGCGGTCTCCTTCGTGGTAGGCGCGCAGGGCCCGGCCGAACGGGCCACCCGCGTATCGGCTCACGGTTGCCTCCGGGGAGCGAGGGTGGTCGGATCTCGCGGGGCCGCATAGGATGCAGGCAGCCGGCGGGCCCACGCCACGGCCGTCGCCGCCCGTGCACTTCGACCGAGGAGCCGGCCCAGGTGCAGCCCGCCCTGCTGACGCTGTTCGCCTCCGGCGCCGCCGCCTCAGCGGCGGCGCTGGGCGTCCTCCCCCTCGTGGGCCGGGAACGCGTGCCGCAGGCGTGGATCGGCTGGTCGAACGCGCTCGCCGGCGGCATGATGTTCGGCACGGCCTTCGCCCTCGGAGCCGTCGGGGGCGCGCCGGCCTGGCCGGCCGCCGCCGGCGCGATCGTCGGCATCCTCTTCATCGTCTGGACCCACGCGGTGACCGGCACGGAGGACCTGGATCTCAATCGGCTGGACGAGACGGGCCCCGAGTACGGCTATCGGGTGGCCCTCATCCAGTCGCTCCACGCGGGCTCGGAGGGAGTGGCCATCGGCGCCGCGATGGCCGTCGGGCTCCCCTTCGGACTGTTCACGGCCACCACCATGGCCGTCCACAACATCCCCGAGGTGACGGTGCTGGCCGCCGTGCAGCGATCCCGCCGCATGAGCCTGGCCGAGTGCGCGCTGCTGGGGGTGGCCACCAACGTCCCGCAGGTCTTCGTGGCCGTGGCCACGTACGCCGTCGTGAGCGCGGCGCCCCCCATGCTCCCGTGGGCGCTCGGCCTGGCCACCGGCATGCTCGCCAACCTGGTGCTCGTGGACCTGCTGCCGGAGTCCTACCGGCAGGCCGGTCACACGAGCATCGCCCTGGTGGCGAGCGCCGCCCTGACCGTCGTGGCACTCCTCATGGGGTGGATCGTCTGATGCACCGGCTCCTTCTGGTCGGCTTCTACGGTCTCCTCACGGCCCTGGCCACCGGGCTCGGCGCCGTCCCGTTCCTGTTCGTGAAGAAGATCTCCGGTCGGTCGGTGGCGCTGGCCAACGCGCTCGCGGCCGGCCTCATGCTCGGCGCCTCCTTCGGTCTCCTGGCCGAGGGAAGCCGCCACGGCGCCGTGCAGACCATCGTCGGGTCGTACGCGGGACTCCTGTTCGTGCTCCTCGCCCACCGGTGGATCGGCCACGATGACGTCTCCTTCGGCGACGTGACCGGCGCCGGGGCGCGGCGCATGCTGCTCATCGTGCTCGTGATGACCGTGCACTCGTTCTCGGAGGGCGTGGCCGTCGGAGCGGCGTTCGGGGGCGGGACCGAGCTGGCGTTCCTCATCACGGTGGCGATCGCGGTCCACAATATCCCCGAGGGGCTCGCTATCAGCGCCGTGCTGAGGCCGGAGGGCACGAGCGTGGCGGGGTGCGCCTGGTGGAGTATCTTCTCCTCGCTGCCGCAGCCGCTGATGGCCGTGCCGGCTTACCTCCTGGTGGAGACGGTCCAGCCGGCCCTGCCCTACGGCATCGGCTTCGCGGCCGGCGCCATGGTGTTCATGGTCTTTCTGGAGCTCCTGCCCGAGGCGTTCGAGGATGCCCCGCGCTGGATGATCGGGCTCCTCACCAGCTCCTCGATGACGCTCATGCTCCTCTTCCAGCGGATCCTTTGACGTACACCCCCAGCCATGGGAGGAACGCGAGATGATGCGATCGACCCTGCTGACCGTGACCGCCGCCCTGCTCCTGGCCGGACCGGTCCGTGCCGCGGCCCAGGCCACGGACACCGAGCGCCAGGCCGCGACCGACATCCTCCAGCGAATCGACTCGCTGGAAGCGGCGCTGAAGCCCACCGAGACCGCGCAGGCCCTGGCCGGACGAAAGGACGCGGGCCGCGATGAGGTGCTGGCGCGCGTCGAGGCGCTCTGGAACGGCTCCCTGCAGGACGTGTCCGACTGGATCGGTCATCACCCGGAGGTCGGCTGGCACGAGTTCCGGTCGGTCGACACGCTGACGGCCGTCCTCCGGGACTACGGCTTCCAGGTCGACACCGGGGTGGCCGGCCTGCCGACGGCGTTCGTGGCCACCTGGACGTCCCCGGCCGGCGCCGGCGGGCCCACGCTGGGCCTCATCGGGGAGTACGACGCGCTGCGGGGCACGCGGGGCGACTTCCACGGGGACCAGCACAACGCCCAGACGCCCGTGGCGATCGCGGCCGCGAAGGCACTGGCCGAGCACATGGAGAAGGCGAAGCTGCCGGGCCGCATCGTCCTCTACGGCACCCCGGCCGAGGAGACGGATCCACCCGCCAAGACCATCATGCGCAACGCCGGCGTGTTCAAGGGAGCGGACATCCTCATTCGCAGCCACTCCCTGGACCACACGCAGCGACACCGGCCCGGCTTCGGGGTGTGCTGCCTCAACATCGACGCCGTGAAGTACGTCTTCACGGGTCGGCCGGCGCACGAGCTGGCCTCGTGGAACGGCCGCAACGCGCTGGAGGCGGCCGTGCAGTTCTACTCGGCCGTCGACCACCTCCGCTCCACCTGGCGACCGGAGCACCGCGTGCAGGGGATCATCCCCGAGGGCGGCGCGGCGCCCAACGTGGTGCCGGACCGGGCGGTGGTCGACTACTTCATCCGCTATCCCGACGACATCTACCTCGAGCACATCGCCCGCATGATGCGCGACGCGGCGCAGGGCGCGGCCCTGATGACCGGGACCCAGGTGGAGGTCCAGCGATACGGTGAGTTCCGGGACGGGGTGACCGACGCCACCCTCGAGGAGCTGTTCTGGGCCTACGCCAAGAAGCTGGACGCCCCGGGGCTGGTCGAGGAGAAGGGCCGCCCGTCGGGCTACGAGGAGACCGGGTGGGTGAGCCGGGACATTCCGGGGGTCGGGATCACGGTACGGAGCTCCTCGCACGCCAATCATACCTACGGCATGCTCGAAGACGACTTCCAGGAGATCGGCCACCGTGGCTTCCTGCTGGACGCGAAGATCGAGGCCGCCATCCTGTACGATTTCCTGACCCACCCGGAGTTCCGGAAGAAGGTCCAGCAGGAGCACCGGGTGCTGGCGGACCTCCAGGGCCGGTACGAGGAGGAGCTGCGTCGGGTGTACGGGACGGAGATCGGCGCGGACACGGCCCTCTCCCGAACGAGTCGCATGAAGATGGAGGTCCCGAAGGTGGAGCGTCCCTCGGGTGGGGAGCGCTGAACCGGTGACGCCGGCGCTTCCCCCCGGCACGGTGCCGGAGCTCCCGCCGGCGCTCGGTCCCGGGCGTCTGCGGGAGCTGGCCGACCGGTACGGCACGCCTCTCTACGTCACCGACGCGGGCGTGGTTCGCGACCGATTCGCCCGCCTGCGCGAGGCGTTCCCCGGGGCGGAGATCCACTACGCCGCCAAGGCCAACACCCACCCGGCCCTCCTCCGGCTGCTCCGGGACCTGGGCGCGGGCGTGGACGCCGTGTCCCTCGGAGAAGCCGTGGCGGCCCGCCTGGCCGGCTTTGATCCGGGGGACATCACCTACACCGGCGTCTTCCCCAGCGACGCGGAGCTCGAGGCCGTGCTGGACATGGGGGTCCGGATCAATGCGGATTCGGTCGGGGACCTGGACCGGATCGCGCGGCTGTCACCGGGGCGCGAGGTGGGACTGCGCGTCAATCCGGGAGTGGGCTCGGGCCACCACGAGCACGTGGTCACGGGGGGACCCGCCGCCAAGTTCGGCGTTCCGCTGGAAGACGTCACCGGGGCCTGGAAGCACGCTCGCGAGCTGGGCCTCCGACCGGCCGGACTGCACATGCACATCGGGAGCGGCATCTCGCAACCGGACGTGATGCGCGAGGCGCTGATGCGTCTCGCGGCGGGGTTCGCGGCCCTCGGCGAGGAGGGCCCTGCGCCGCGCTTCGCGGATATCGGGGGCGGCATCCCGGTGCCGTACCGGCCCGGGGAGGTGCCGGCCGACCTCGCGGCACTGGCCGACGCCGCGCGCGAGGTGCTCGGTCCCGGCATCGACCTCGTCCTGGAGCCCGGGCGCTACCTGGTGGCGGAGTCCACCGTCCTCGTCACCCGAGTCACGGGATGCAAACCCGGGTTCGTAGGCGTGGACGCCGGCTTCCACACGCTGCTCCGTCCCGCCCTGTATGGGGCGTACCACCACGTTTCGAACCTGACGCGACCCGACGCGGAGCTGGTGCGGGTGGACGTCGCCGGACCCCTGTGCGAGTCCGGTGACGTGCTGGGACGGGATCGGAGCCTCCCTCGGCCGGAGCCCGGCGATCTCCTGGCCATCCACTCTGCCGGCGCGTATGGCTTCTCGATGGCCTCGCGCTACAACTCGAGACCGCTCCCGGCCGAGGTGCTGGTGGAAGGAAGCGAGGCGCGGCTGGTGCGGGAGCGCGAGACCCTCGAGGATCTGCTGTCACGCGTGGTCGGCTTCGCGGCCGAGCCGGCAGCGTCCCGCGGCCACGCGCCGTGACGGCGGTAGGGTCGCGGAAACGCGCGGACGGCCGGCTCCGTAGTTCGGGGAGCGAAGCCGAGCACGACGCGGTTGCCCTCCGCGGCGTGCCGTCAGAGCTTCGTGGGCACCGGTTCGGCCGGCGGCCGACGGGAGACCTTTCTCACGCAGGGATGGGGTCATGACGCCGAAATCGTTCGACATACCCGACGTGCCGGACATTCCGGGCCTGGATGACGACGACTCCGGCCACCGCAGAGGCGGCACGGGAGGTGGCTCCGGCCGGAGCCGCCAGCGGCCGCGGCGGTGGCTCTGGCTGATGGTCGGGATCGTCCTGGGAGTGCTGGGGACGATCTTCCTCCCCGGCCTCACGCGACCGTACCTTCCTGCCGCCCTGCGCGGCAATGCCAACCGCGTGGAGGGGCTCGTGGTCCGGAAGGGACACGAGAACGGACGCTTGCTCCTGACGGTCGACACCAAGCAGGGGGCCATGCTGGCCACCTTCGACAAGAAGGTGCCGGAGATCGACCTCCTGGTCGCCCAGGGAGACTCGGTGACACTGGGTGTCCAGGCCTACCGGCCGTTCATCCAGGAGCCCGACCTGCTCGGGGTCCGGAAGTTTCCGGCCGGCGCCGGCGCGCGGGTCCCCGAATCGGGGCCCGCTCCGGGATCCCCGGCCGCGGGCGCGGCGGGCGGCGCTTCCGCGACCGGAACCGACACGGCCAGCTCGCCGGACTCCGGGAGCATGTCGCCACTCGACACCACGGGGTCCGGCAGCCACTGAGCCCCGGGGGTTCGGTATACCATCCGGGCCGACCCGACCGTAGTTTGCCGCGCACGGAAAATGTGCGGACCATACGAGTCTTGTGGGCGGGAGCGGCGTGGATGAGCGCGACCAAGGACCGGGGCGAGGGACCGCTCCTCAACCGACCTCCCCTGCGGGAGCAGATCCGGGCCATCGTCCGGGATTGGCTCATTCGTGGCACTCTCGCGCCCGGCTCGGACCTGAACGAGCGTGAGCTCGCCGAGGAGCTGGGTGCCAGCCGGACACCGGTCCGGGAAGCCCTCCTCCTGCTGGCGCTCGAGGGTTTCATTTCGGTGAGTCCCTACCGGGGCTACTTCGTCGCGCCGCTCACGCTCGAAGAGGCGGACGAGCTGTATCGACTCCTGGGGGTGCTCGAGCGACACGCCCTCATCATCGGAGGCCTTCCCGGTGCCGAGTCGCGGCGCCACATGTCGGACCTGGACGGCGAGCGTCGGGCCGCCCTGGACGATCCCTCACGGCTCATCGAGCTCGATCGTGCGTGGCACGATGCGCTCCTGTCTCGATCGGCCTCCCACACCGTCCTTCACGAGGAGGTCGCCCGGGTGAAGAACCGAATCACCCGGTACGAGCGCGCCTTCCAGAAGGACGCGGGGGAGACGCGCCAGGCCCTCGATGAGCACGAGCGCATCCGCCGGGCCATCGAGGGGGAGGAGCTGGACCGGGCGGCCGATCTCCTCCAGGAGCACTGGGAGTCCGCCCTGGACCGCCTGCCCGCGTGGCTTCCGGAGGAGGGAGCCGACTGATCCGCAGGCTCCTCGGGACCGGGGCTGCTCGGCTTTCGTCGCCCTCGCCCACGCTGAGCCACGGTATGACTCGTCGTCCTACGGGCAAGACGCGTCGCCTCTTGCAAAAGGAACCCGCGCTCTCCGCGACGGGATCCGGGCATCTCTAGATCGACGGCGCCACAACTTATTGTATAGCACTCATTTGTAGCACCGCATCACCCGCGGTCACCCCGCGGGGCACGACGCCTGCGCCCCACGAACGGCTCGATCGAGATTCCGAAAAGTGACGATCGGAGGTTTCGACCTTGATCCGCGCTGCACTTCGTGTCGCCAGCCGCGTGCTCCATCGACTCACCTCCACCTTCTTCAGCCGCGCGCACCGCCGTTTCTGGTGAACCGATCCTCGGCTCCCGCGCCCCTGGAGGCCTGAAGCCCTTCAGGCGCCCGTGCCGCAGAACCGGAGGGCGGCGAGCGCCACCACGCGAGCCACCGTGAGCAGCTCGCCTACGGGGACGCTCTCATCCGGCGCGTGGGCCTCCCGCACGTCGCCGGGACCGAAGTGCACGGTCGGGATGCCGCCGACGTGTACCAGGAGCCGCATGTCCGATCCGTAGCGCAGCCCCCTCTCCACGGGGACCGTCTGGGTGATGTCGAGGAAGGCCCCCTCCACCTCGCCCACGACCCGCGCGGACGGGTCCGTACGAGCGGATTCGAACTGCGCGCCATTCCACGCCACCACCGGTGGATGACCGGCCAGCCAGCGATCGGAGGCGGCCACCCGTGCCACGACCTCTTCGAAGGCCCGGCGGGCCTCGGCCACCGACTCCCCGGGCGGCGAACCGAGCCGGCCCTCGAACACCAGCGACTCGGGCACCGTGGAGGCCCACGTGCCCGCCCGCACCTTCCCGATCGCCAGGGCGAAGGGCAGCTCCTCCCCGGCGAACATCGGGTCGTCGATGTCCCGGTTGCGCTCCGCCTCGAAGGCGCGCAGGGCCTCCACGATTCGAGCGAAGGGCTCGATCGGGCTCACGCCCTCCTCGCGGTGTGCTCCGTGAGCGGCTCGGCCCGGAACCGTCACCTGGAAGCTGAGGGCGCCACCCTGGGAGGGCCCCACGACCAGGCCCGTCGGCTCCAGAAGGACGGCGCCATCGCCGGTGTGGCCACGCACGAGGGTGGCCAGCGTGCCCGAACCTCCGTCCTCCTCGCCGATGACACTCTGGATCTGAAGGGTCCCCTCCAGGGCGGCGCCCGCGTCCACCAGGGCGCGAGCCGCCGCGAGGGCGCAGCACAGGCCCCCTTTCATGTCGCAGGCACCCCGCCCGTACACGCGGCCCTCTTCCACCGTGGCCTGCCACGGCGGACGGCTCCAGCGCCCGGGGTCTCCGATGTCGACCACATCCACGTGGCCGTTCAGGATCAGGGTCGGGCCACGACCCGCGCCGAGAGCCCCTACGACACCCAGCCCGGAGTCCCGTTCGATATCGACGGTGTAGGCGGGGTGACGCCGGAGCTCATCGAAGTCGATGGTCCACACGTCCGGGGCGAGACCCATCGCCTCCAGCCGCTCCGCCACGGCCTCCTGCGCCGGCGTCTCCTCGCCGCCGAGGCTCGGGATCCCGACCAGCTCTCGCAGGCAGTCCAGCAGGTAGTCTTCGTCCACCGCCGTTACGACTCGACGCTCGATCTCCCTCACGCTCTCTCTCCTCCCCCAGCGCCGACCTGGCTCGGCGCCGACCGTGACGATCCGGACGTTCGGCGCGAGAATGCCGCCGCTCGTCGCATCCGGTCAAACCATGTGGACCCGGAGTCGGTCCAATCTGACAGAGAGGTACGATGCAGATCCACCCCGGCCCCGACGTGGAGGGCACCATGAGGCACGCCGCGCGATTCCACCCGTCCCGATGGCCCAGCCCCTTTTCCCTGCTGGCCTTCCTTCCGGCGGTGCTCCTCGCCCAGGAGACGGTCGGATCGTCGCGGGTACCCGCCCCGGGCGTGCGAGTGGCGGCCGCGCACCGCTTCGTCCAGAGCCGGATTCCCGCTGTCCCCGTCCGCGTGCACGCCTGCGAGCCGTCCCGGATGGCGTCGCTGGCCGCGCCGCTCGAAGGCGTCCAGCTCTCGGCGCTCGAACCGCGCCCGTGGCCGGAGCCTCCGCTACCCGTGACCGCCCACAGCCCTCCCGGGGCCGGGGACGTCCCGGCGGTCCAGTCTCCCGACATCGCGTCGCTGGCGATCGACGAGGGCCTGGTACTCCCGGACCCGGCACCGGTCCCGTGGCCGACGCCGCCCGATGTGACCGCCGGGGGCCAGGCGGAGCGGTTGGCGACGGGAGAGCCCCACGCTCCGGACATCGTGGCCATCGAGGTCCCGTGGGGTGCCTGGCCTCGTGCGACTCTGGAGCCCGTTCCGTGGCCGGAGCCGGCCCCGGTGGAGGGCGCGGGTTGGGGCAGCTGTCCGGTGGCATGAAACCCTCGGAGCCGGGACCACGTAGAGAGAGCCGAGACAGGGACACCACTATGAGATTGGAGACCAGAATGAGGCTACATCGACGCTGGCAGGCTCGCCGACCCGAGATGCTGTTCGTGAAGCGTCTGGGTTGAGCCCCGGAGGGACTGGAGTCCCATGAGGAGGGGGGTGGCTTCGGCCGCCCCCCTCTTTTTTTCTCCGGGATCGGCTCCCCCGCGCGCACCTCCCGGCCGCACCGGTGTAGAGCGTGCTACAGGAGCGGTCGGAACGCCGGAGCGGCGAGCTCCACGACGCAGAGGCGGAGGAGCGGAGAGCGTGGCCAGAACCTACATGGATCCGACGCACCGGGATGCGCGCGACATCCGCACCGGCGAGGGCGAACCGGGAGTGGTGTTCGTGGGCACCCGGAAGCGGATCCCGCTGGATACCCACCTCGATCCAGGCCGACCCGTGCCCCGGGGCACCGTCTCGGTCAAGATCCTGCGACGCGACACGGGGACCCCGATCGGACAGTTCGCCGCGGTCCGCGAGACCGTGGACCGACTTCGCGGCCTGTTCGCCGAGCCCCGCCAGGTGGGCATGAGTTGCGCGGAGGAGTACCCGGGCGTGGTGGGCCAGCTCCTGGTCCTGCTGCCGCCCCTGGCGGTGACCGATCTCCTGGGGGAGGAGGCGGAGTCACCCGACGAGGCCTGGAAGGAGAGCCTCGAGGAGGAGCCGGACCTGGGAGCCGCCGACCTGGATGACCCCTCGGGCGAGGAGAAGTCCAACGACCGGCTCGCAGCGCTTCACGCCGGCAACGTGGTCCGATTCGCCGTCGACCGGACGCACCCGGACAGCCTGGCCCGCGAGGCGGCGGACCTCCTGCGCGAGGCGCTGGAGGGACCGCTGCCTCCGCTCGCCGAGCGCCTCATCCAGGAGCTGGCCGCCGGAGCCTCGCCGGAGCCGTAGCCGGAGAGCCATGGACGTGGGAGGTTCCGGCGCGGCCGGGGTTCATGGCCCGCAGCGCGGAGTGACCGTGCCGGGCTACTGGAGCCGCACCACCCAGACCTGCACGCCGGCCGGCAGGTCGGCGTCGGCCGTGGTCCGAACGCGCACGGCCGTGGCGGGATGCCCCGAGCCGGCGAGCCGGAAGTACGCGGTCGATCCGGAGCGGACCGCCTCGGTCACCGACCAGCCGGAGAACCCCTCGTCCAGGGGTTGGAGCCCCGTGTCGGTGCCGTACGGGTCGAAGATCGCCTGGAGATCCCAGCTCGTGAAGGTGACATCCGGGTCCGCGCCGGGAACCCGCCCGTCCACGTAGAGAGCGGCTGCCCAGTCGGCCAGCAGGTTCTGCCACGGCTCCCCGACCACGGCCTGGACGTTCGCGAAGCCCGACACCCCGTCGTCGACCAGGGCCCGATGCAGGTTGGGCTCGCCGCCGAGCGCTGGACCGAACCGGTCCGAGAGCCAGCGCAGGAACGACCAGCCCGCCGTGTACCACCCCGGGACCCCACCGCAGGGCGAAGGGTCGCTCATGAGCCAGCCGCACGAGGCGGGAGCGTAGGACAGGCGGCTCCCCGTGCCCTCGTATCCGAAGTAGTCCGGGAGACCCTGGAAGGGCTCCCGGTACCAGTGGGTCCCGTCGACATCGCTTCCGTACGCCGTCTGGAGACCATAGTCGTGGCCAGGGGCGTTGCCCAGCACGGCGTGGCCCGCCACCTCCTGGGCCAGGACCGCCTGCGCCTCCATCATCCAGGCCGCCATCCACGGTCCGCCGGCGGCGAACCTGCGGCCCTGCTGGATCACGTGTGTGAGCTCGTGCGCCATCAGAACCGGTGCCCGTGCCCGCAGGTCGGTGGCGGTGAGCGGGTAGCCGTACAGCCCGGTCGGATCGGGAGCCTGCGAGTAGTAGACCTCGCCCTCATCGCTGGACGGACACGAGAAGCCGGAGGAGGCCGAGCGCGGGAAGAGATCGCCCGCGAACACCAGCGCGGCCATGCCCGACCACGTCCGGTTCACCTCCCGCGTGAACACCGCCGCGATGCGTCCGTTTCCATCGAGGTCCGTCGGTGCCCCGAAGTAGTCTACCAGGGTTCCCATGATCCGAGAGTCGAGTTGGTCGCTCAGGGACTGGTACTGGGCCGTGGTCAAGCCGCCGGACGGGTTGGCGACGTCCTCGAGAAGAATCGCTTTCGCGCCGACCACCCGTACCACCGCGCGAATCTGCGTGTAGCTCGTGCACGGATCGGCCGCGCGCCCATCGGGGACCCGGAGCGTGAGGGTGTCCCCCACGGCCGTGCCGGAGCTGCCCAGTGACGCTCGGACATCGCCCCGGCCTCCAGGCGCGAGCGACGCGGCCGCCCGGCGCGCGGGCAGCGAGGCGGCTGGATCCAGGTGGGCCCGGGACCAGTCCGAGAGGCGGGTCTCGCCCGCCGCCTGCGCGATCCAGGCCGAATCGGCTCCGACCGGGAGCCCGGTGTCGTCGTCCCCTCCGCGAGAGTGATGCCGGTCGGCCGTGAGCGCGGTAGCGCGGGTCACCGGAATGGCCCGACGAGCGCCGGAGACCGCGGCCATCACGGTCGAGCCGTCCGCGACCGCGGTCACCGCCACCTGCGTCAGCGCGTTCGCCACGAGATCCCCTGCGGTCGGCGCCGCCGCCTGCACCCCGACCAGGTAGCTGTCCGGGCCGGCCGCCGAATCGAACTGGAGGCAGAAGGTCGAGGGATCCTGGAGCAGCACCCGCCGGCCCACGTCCAGGGACACCACCGTCCCCTCCCCCTGCACGCGCACGGTGGTGTCGGCGGGGGGGCCGGCCGGCGTCGACACCTGTACATCCGCCGTGCGCGTGGGGCGACAGTCGAAGGTCGGGACCCGGATGCGAAGCGAGTCCGGCCATGCGGCCAGGACCGTGGCCGGGGCGCCGTCCACGACGACGACGTTGTCCGTCACTCGAGGCCGGAAGGCGGTCCCGAGGATCGTCGCGTCCCTTCCCTCCCTGAGCGGCAGCGGGAGGAGGCCGCTCACGCCCACCGCTCCCGCGGCGAACACCCGGAGCATCGAGCTCCCGGAGAGCCCCGTCGCCAGCCTGGCGGTCACGACCGTGATGCCCGAGGAAGCCGTGCGGGCCAGCCCGGACGAGTCGATGGCCGCGACGCTCGAGGCGGATACGCTCCAGGCGAGGTGAACGGAGCCGGACACCGGATGCCCCAGGGCGTCGACACGGTGCGCCGAGAAGCGAACCGTGTCTCCGGGCCCCACGACGTCCGCCGTGTCCGGTGTGACGGCGAGCCCCACCGCCCGCTGGCGCACGACCAGCCGGGCCGTGTCCGTGACGGCGCCCGCCGACGCGATGACGAGGGTGGTTCCATCGGCCACCGAAGTGGCTACGCCGGCGGAGCTGATCGTGGCCACGGAAGGATCCGATGAGCGCCAGCCCACCGTCACATCCTGGAGGTCCGTGCCGCCCCGATCCGTCGCGACCGCGGAGAAGCGCACCGTCTGGCCGATCGAGGCCGCCGTATCCAGCGCCGGCGTCACCGTCAGGCGTGCTACGGTGACCGCCGAGGGGCCGGTCGGGGCCGCGGATCCACAGGCCCACCCCAGAGGGGCGAGCGCCGCGAGGGCGACCATGGCACGTGATCGGACCATCCCACCTCCGCGCAGGGCATCGGCACCCGGCGTCCGGGGTCCTGGCCGGACGACGTGATCGCCCTCGCCGATATCAAGGGACGTGCCGGCGGCATGTAGACCACAAAACGTTATGGGACAGTGTTTTACGCGGCGTACTGCAGCAGGACCAGCTCCCGCTGCCCCGCAGGACGCGAGGGACGTGGCGATCCGCGGGGTCGGCGCTCGCCCGTGGCTCCGCGACGAACCGGAACCACCCGATCGACACCGACCCGGGCGGGAGACGCTCCGGCCCGATCTCGCCTCCTTGTCGGGGACCGGACCGCCGGATACGATCGGGGACGATCCAGCCTCTCACTCCCGGGCCGGAAAGGAGTCTCCATGCGCGCGCGCTCGCACCCCGTGTCCAGGCCGCGAAGCCCAGCGACCCCACCGACCACCCGACTCGCGATCCTCCTCTTGGCCGGGCTGGCCGCGCTGCCCGGAGCCCTGCGCGCACAGGAGAGCGACGTCGATACGTCCGGCGTCGCCGGTTACCGGCGCAGCCAGGTCATGATCCCCGCCCGGGACGGGGTGAAGCTCCACACCGTGCTCTTCGTCCCGGAGAACGCCGCCGGGCCTCTCCCGATCCTCCTCGAGCGCACCCCGTACGGCGTGGACCACTCGGACCGGGCCTTCCGGGTCGCGTTCAGGGAGCTGGCGCGGGATGGATACATCTTCGCGTTCCAGGACATCCGGGGGCGCTTCGGCTCGGAGGGGCACTTCGTCATGCAGCGTCCACCGTGCGCCCGCGCCGACAGCTCGTGCATCGACGAGGGCACCGACACGTGGGACACGATCGACTGGCTGGTCCGTCACGCCCCGGACAACAATGGACGCGTCGGGATGCTCGGCGTCTCCTACCCGGGCTGGCTCACGGTCATGGCCCTCCTCCATCCGCACCCGGCCCTCAGGGCCGCCTCACCGCAGGCCTCTCCCGCCGACATGTTCATCGGCGACGACTTCCACCACGGTGGGGCCTTCCGGCTGAGCTACGGCTTCGAGTACGCGGCCATGATGGAGACCGGGAAAGTGACCACGCAGTTCGAGTTCC
>CAYXHP010000069.1:0-7650 GCA_964465015.1 uncultured Gemmatimonadota bacterium | reverse complement strand
GAGGCGCAGGCGGAGACGGACGTCCAGCACCTGGCCGACCTCCAGGCGCAGCGCGCCCAGCTCGCCTCGGAGCGGGACGCGCTCGACAGCCTCCTCGCCTCGATCCGGACCAGCGGGGGCGGGAGCGCCGCGTACCGGCGGCTGGCCGCCTTCCCGACCTTCCTCGAGAACAAGGGGATCCAGGAGCTCCTCCAGACCCTGATCCAGGCGCAGCAGCAGAAGACCGGGATGCTGATCACCCGGACGGAGAGCCACCCGGACGTGGTGGCCCTCACCCGGCAGATCGACGCGCTCCAGGACCAGCTCGGGGAGATGGGGAAGGACTACCTGAATTCCCTGGACGAGCAGATCGCCTCGCTGGACGGGGTGCTGGCCAAGTTCGGGGACCAGCTCGAGAAGGTGCCGGCCACCGAGGTCCAGTACGCCCGGCTCAAACGGCGCACCGACCTGTTGGGAACCATCGACCAGACGCTGCAGCAGGACCTCCAGGAGGCCAAGATCCAGGAGGCGGTAGAGGACCCGAGCGTGCGCGTGGTGGAGTCGGCGGTGCTCCCCGATGAGCCCATCGCGCCGAAGCCTCTCCGGAACCTGGCCCTCGGCGGCTTCCTGGGTCTCCTCCTCGGCGTCGGGCTCGCCTTCGTGCGCGAGTACTCGGACAGGACCCTGCACGCCGACGACGACGTGGAGAGCGTGGTGGGCGCGCCGGTCCTGGCCCGGGTGCCGCCCGTGGCGGCGGTCGCGAAGCGGAAGGACCGCCGGCACGATGCCCTCCTCGCCAACGGCAACGGCCGCTCCATCGCGGCCGAGTCCTTCCGGGCGCTGCGCACCAACGTCCGCTACACGCGGGCCGGGGAGGGGACCAGCGAGATCCTGGTCACGAGCGCCGGGGCCCGGGACGGGAAATCCATCACCGCGGCCAACCTGGCCGTCACCCTGGCCCAGCAGGGCGCCCGCACGCTCCTCATCGACGCGGACCTCCGGAAGGCGGTCCAGCACGAGACCTTCGGGGTGGACCGGACGCCGGGGCTGTCGGAGTGCCTGGTGGACGGGATCCCGGTGCGGCACGCGGTGCGGGCCACCGACGTGGAGGGGCTGGACCTCCTCCCGGCCGGCGCGCCGCCCCCCAACCCGGCCGAGCTCCTGGGCTCCGAGCGCATGGAGCGGCTTCTCGCCGAGGCGCGGGACGCCTATGCGGCCATCGTCGTGGACACGCCGCCCGCCCTGGTGGTGACGGACGCGGCCGTGCTGGCCCCGCACGTGGAGGGGGTGCTGGTCGTGGTCCGGGCCGAGCAGACCGTGCGCGAGGCGGCCGAGGCCGTGGTCGAGCAGCTCCGCCGCGTGGGCGCCGAGGTCCTGGGCGTGGTGTTCAACGACGCGAAGGCGGACGGGAAGTACGGCTACTACTACCCGGCCTACTACGGGGACTACTTCGGGAACGGCAAGAAGGGGCTCCGGAAGCTGCTGCCGTTCGGGTAGGGGACAGGGGCCGGGAGGCCCGGCGCGATCCTCACAACACCCTCCGCCACGGGGCCGCCAGGATCCGGTCTCCGATCCAGAACGCGTCCTCCCCGTCGTGGAGGATGAGCCCGCCGGGCGCCAGGTCCGGGTACTCGTCCAGGAACACGCGCAGGCCCCGGGCGTCCGCGGTGCGCACGTTCGAGCCGCTCTTCACCTCGACCGGCAGCGCCCGGTCGCCCCACTCGATCACGAAGTCGACCTCCGTGCCCTTCGAGGTGCGCCAGTAGAGGACCCGGGGCGCGGGGGTGGGGAGCTCGCGCCACACCAGGAGATCGGTCAGGACCAGGTTCTCCAGGTGCGCCCCGCGCGGGCGGGGCTCTTCGGCCAGGTGGAGCGCCAGCCCCGTGTCGCTCCAGAACAGCTTCGGGCTCCTGGTCAGGCGCTTCGTACGGTTCACGGCGAACGGCTCCAGCCGGACCAGCTGGTAGGACGTCTCCAGGAGCCCCAGGTATCGCTGCGCGGTGGAAGGGGGGAGGCCCACGTCGCGCGCCAGCTCGGCCTGATTGAGGACGTTGCCCAGCCGCAGGCAGGCGGCGCGCATGAGGCGCCGGAAGTCCGCCAGGTTCTCGATGGCCGACAGGTCCCTCAGGTCCCGCTCCAGGTAGGTGCGCACGTATCCATCGAACCACAGGGCGCGCCGCTCGTCGGAGTCCAGCTGGTAGGCGGGCGTCGGGTAGCCCCCCCGGCGAGCCAGGTCCTGCCAGGGCGTCGTCAGGGTGACGTCCGCCCCGGCCACGGCGTCCAGCCAGCCCTCCACGGGCTCCTCGAAGAAGACGGACCAGCGGCCCGCCCGGCCCCGGCCGGCCCGCTCGGCGGGCGTGAGAGGCCACAGGGTCAGGTACGCGGCGCGTCCCGCCAGGGACTCGGACACGTCCCGCATGAGCAGCAGGTTGGCCGACCCGGTGAGGAGGAAACGGCCGGCGGTCCGCTGGCGGTCGACCTCCCGCTTGATGGCCAGGAGGAGAGCCGGCTCCCGCTGCACCTCGTCCACCGTCATCCGGGGCGCTCTGCGCAGGAGCGGTCCGGGCTCGCGCGTGGCCTGGTCCAGGACGTCCAGGTCGTCGAGGGTCACGTACAGGCGGCCCTCATCGGGCAGCGCGCGGGCGAGCGTCGTCTTGCCGGTCTGTCGCGCGCCGACGATGGCGACGACCGGAAACGTCTCGAGGCGGGTCCGGAGGCCGGGCTCGATGGCCCTGGCCAGGTAGGGCTTCTCTGAAGGCATCGGCCGCCTTCGTGCAAATGACCCACGCTGCGGGTGATATTCACCCGCAAGCTGGTTGATTTGCACGGATCTGTCAAGCCCCGGCACGACCGGTTCCGACGTGGGCCGGCCCCACGTTCTACGAGGCTCCGACGCCTTCTCGTTCTCTTCCGCGGTCCGGGCGTCCCGCCGCGGGCGCCGGCTCGCCCCACGTCTCCTGACCAGGAAGGCCCGATGATCTCGGGAGAAGTCGCAGATCCGCCCCCTCCGGTCCTCCTCGCCCTCGCGTTCGCGGCGCCCACGTGGGCCGAGACGCACCCGTGGCTGCTGTGGGGCGCCGTGGCGGTGGCCGCCGCCCTGTTCGTGCTGGTCCTGGTCCGGCTCCGGCGCGGCGGACCGGAGGTCCACTATCCCGGCGTCCCGATCATGGTGCCGCGCACCCCGGGACCCCGGGCGGCCGACCCCGAAGCCGATCCGGTGGTGGAGCTGCGCGAGGGGCGGGCCGACGAGGTCCTGGACCCCGCCGACCCGCCCCCTCGTGCCGACCCGCCGCCTCGCGACGACGAGGCCTGACGACGCCGTCCGGGCTCAGCCGCCCGAGTGCTCGTCGTCCAGGACCTTCCCGGTGCGCGCGTCCACGATCACCTCGTGGACGATGAGGTCGCCGGGGACGCTCAGGTACACGGCCCACGCCTTCTTCCCGTCGAACTGCTGCATCTGGACGGAGCGGACGCTGCTGTGGGGAACCTGGGCCCGCGCGACCGTGCGGGCCGAGTCCTGCGAGATCACCGGCGCCTGCGGGCCGGCGGTGAGCGTGTGGGATCGGGTGTTCATCCGCTGGGCCGCGAGCGGGCTCCACAGCGCCGCTCCGGCCAGGAGCGCGCCGGCGACGACCGCCAGCCTCGCTCCGCTCGTTTCACGTATCGTGTGCTGTCTCATTTCTTGCCTCCTCTCGGCGCGGGAGGAAGTGCAAGAAGGGGGCCGCTCAGTTCGGCCGCATCTCCTCCAGCCCCGCCTCGTCGTGCAGGGCCAGGAACTCGGCGACCACGGCCGGATCGAAGTGGGCGCCCGCCTGTTCGCGAAGGTGGGCCAGGGTCCGGTCCACGTCCCACGCGTTCCGGTACGGCCGGTCCGAGCGCAGCGCGTCCCACACGTCCACGACCGCGAAGATGCGCGCGGCGCGGGGGATGTTCGCGCCCGTGAGACCCAGCGGATACCCGCTTCCGTCCCACTTCTCGTGGTGGGCGTAGGGGATGGGGAGGGCGGGCCGCAGGAAGTCGATCGGGGAGAGGAGCTGGTAGGCGAAGGTCGGGTGCTCGCGCATGACCCGCCACTCGTCGTCGTCCAGCGGGCCGGGCTTTCGGAGGATGGAGTCGGGGACCCCCACCTTGCCGATGTCGTGGAGGAGGGCGCCGTGGCGCACGTGGATGAGCTCGTCCTCGGGCAGCCCCAGGCGGCGGGCCAGCCGGAGGGTCACCTCGGTGACCCGCTCCGTGTGGTCCCACGTCTCCGCGTCCCGCATGGTGAGCGCGCGCGCCCAGCCCGCGATGGTGTGGTCGTAGGCATCGAGGAGGTGCTCGTGGGAGCTCCGCAGCTCCTCCAGCAGCCGCGCCCCGTCCAGGGCGATGGCGGACTGCCCGGCCAGCACCTCCAGGAACTCCCGCCACTCGCGGCCGAAGGCGAGGGTGGAGCGGGAGAAGACCTCCAGGACGCCGCGGAGCTGCCCCTTGGCCACCAGCGGCGTGGCCGCGTAGCTGCGGAAGCGCTCGCCGCCCAGGTCGCGCGAGCGGGTCAGGCCGTCCGGCTCGGCCTCCAGGTCCCGGACGATGCGCGTGGTCCGGTCGCGGGCCACCTGTCCCGCGTAGCCCTCGCCCGGCGCCAGCCGCGTGTGCTCCAGCGCGGCCGTGTGGAAGCCGCGGCCGGCGGCGAACTCCAGCTTCCGCGACGTGTCGCTCCACAGCAGGACGGCGGCCGCGTCGACGCCCAGGTGCTCGAGGATCTGCGCCAGGACCACGCCCAGCGTCACGCGCACGTCCAGGCTCCCGGCGATGGCCATGTCGATCTCGTGCAGCGCCTGCACGCGGCGGAGATGGCGCTCGGCCTGGAGACGGGCCTCCTCGAGCTCGGTCACGTCCTTGGTGGTGGCGATGATCACGTCCGTCCCCTCGACCTCCTCGCGGGCGCTGGAGGCCAGCCACGTGCGGCGCGTGCCATCGGGGAGGGTCACGTGGAGCGGGAAGTCGCGCACCGCGCCGTCCCGAACCAGGCGGCGGTCGTACTCCTCCCAGTCGGACGGATCGAACCGGACGCGGACGTCCTCGGGGCGGCGGCCCTCCACGTCCTGCTTGGCCTGCCCGATGATCCGGATGAAGGCCCGGTTGGCCACCAGGTACACGTCGTCGCCCGCCCGGCGGACCACGGCCGGGTCGGGAAACAGGTCCAGCGTGCGGGCCAGAAGGGAGAAGTCGGATTTCCGGGCCATGACGCCACCTCCACCGCAGGGCTCGATGCAACCTACGCGCAAGTCCTTGCGTGGCGGTAGGGTGGCGGAGCCCCCACGCGGCGGGGCGCCCGCGTCCTACGCCCTTCCGACGCCGAATCTCGAAATCTGGCTCCTCCGGGGGTGGACAGGAGGGGATCCACGGCCAAATTTTAGGGGATTCCCGAAAATCCGTGGCAGACGAGGCGCATCGGTGACGTGTCCGCCGGAGGGGTGGTGACGAGGAAGGAACGCGAAGTCCTGGTGGTGGGGGCGGGTCCGGCCGGTTGCCGGGCCGCCCGGCGGCTGGCCGAGATGGGGCGCGAGGTGGCGTTGGCGGACGAGAACGTGGAGCCGCGGCGCTCCATCGTCTGCACCGGGATCGTGGGCCGGGAGGCGTTCGAGAACCTGCCACTACCCGAGGCCGCCGTGACCGACGTGGTCCGCCGCGCCTACTTCTTCTCCCCCTCCGGACAGGCCGTCGAGCACGCGCCCGCCCGTCCGCTGGCGCGCGTGGTGGACCGGACCCGCTTCGACGCGGCGCTGGCCCGCGAGGCCGAGGAGGCCGGGGCGGAGCTCCTGCGCGGGCACCGGGCCCGGAGCTTCCGCAGGGAAGGCGAGCGGGCGGTGGTGGGCTTCCGCACGGCGTCCGGCCAGGCCGAGATCGGGGCGCGGGCCCTGGTCGTGGCCACGGGGCACCAGCGCTGGCTGCACGAGGACGCCGGCCTGGGCCTCCCGCGGAGCTACGTGCACGGGGTCCACGCCGACCTCCCGTTCGGGCCGCTCGACGGGGCGGAGATCTACTTCGGGAACGGCGTGGCGCCGGGCTTCTTCGCGTGGGCGGTGCCGTACGGAGACGGTCTGGCGCGGCTGGGCGTCCTGGCGCCGCAGGGGAGCCGCCGGCTGTTCCGGCGCTTCCTGGACCGGGAGCCCATCCGCTCGCGCCTCGGGCCCGAGGCTCGCTCGGAGGCCTTCCTCCGGGAGCGGATCCGGAGCCGCGGGGTGGTGCAGGGGCACGTGAGCCCCAGCTACGCCGACCGGGTCCTGGCCGTGGGCGAGGCCGCCGGGCAGGTGAAGACCACCACGGCCGGGGGCATCTACTACGGCATGCTGGGCGCCGGGATCGCCGCCCGGGCGCTGGACGATGCCCTGGCCACCGGCCGCCTGGGGGCCGCGTCCCTGGCCGGCTACGAGGCGGCGTGGACGCGCCGCCTGGGGCCCGAGATCGACCTGGGCCTCCGGCTGCAGCGGGCCGTCCGCCACATGGACGACCGCCAGATCGAGCGCGTGTTCGACTCGCTGCAGAATGGCATGGGCGCGCTGGTGCGCCGCGTGGTCCACTTCGACTGGCAGAGGTCGGCGCTCAAGGTGCTGCTGGGAGGCGTGCTGGCCCAGGTGACGTGAGCTCACGAAAGGAAGAGGAGGATCGGACCCCCCGGAGATGAGGGGGCGTTGATCCTGACTTGATACGATCCCCACACCTGCGAGGCGGGCGCTGACGAGCGCTCGCGGAAGCTCGCACGCTGGACCGCCCCACCGCTGGAGGTCACATGACAGCCAGGCGCGCCACCGCGCAACGGCGCCCCGCTCCCGACGAAGAGGATCCACCGCGTTCGAGCCCGGACGTCGCCCGGGCACCCTCGCACCGCCGCTTCTCCCGTTCCTCCGCCGCGATTCGCCGGGGTCTCCACATCCTGGGGCGCGACGACAAGGGCGAGGCCGTGGCGTGGGCCGGCGTCCTGCCGCGTCCGGGCGGAGAGGTGCTCGGGGGCTGGGTCCTGGGGCACCTGGACGCGACCGCCAAGCGAGTGGTGGACCTCGGGCTCTCCGGACTCGGCCTCCTGTTCGCGTGGCCCATCTGGCTCGTGATCGCGGCCGCCATCAAGCTGGAGGACGGCGGTCCCGTGTTCTTCCGGCACGAGCGCGTGGGCCGGCACGGACGGCTGTTCACCGCTCTCAAGTTCCGCTCCATGGTCCCGCCCGAGAACGGCGCGCGCGCCGCGCAGCAGGGGACGCCGCCGGCCGAGCTCATCACGCGGGTGGGGCGGTTCATGCGGGCCACGGCGCTGGACGAGCTCCCCCAGCTCTGGAACATCTTCCGCGGCGACATGAGCTTCGTCGGTCCCCGCGCGGTGCCACCGTTCGAGAAGGCCGGAGACGGGAGCGGCGAGGCCGTGGACGTCTCCACGCTGCCGGGCTTCGTGGAGCGTCACCTGGTCCGGCCGGGTCTCACCGGCCTGGCGCAGGTCTACCTGCGGCGAGACGCCACCCATCTCCAGAAATTCCGCTTTGACCTCCTGTACGTCCGGACCCGCTCGCTTCGGCTCGATCTGGAGCTGATCGCGCGGTCGGTGCTCATCAGCCTCCTGGGGAAGTGGCCGGAGATCGGCCGGAAGGGAGACTGAGGCCCGCCGACCCGCCTCGCCTTCGGGCGCCCCGCCCGCCAACTTGG
>CAYXHP010000068.1:0-76340 GCA_964465015.1 uncultured Gemmatimonadota bacterium | reverse complement strand
CCTCGTTCATCACGATGGGCGAGGCGGTGCCGAGTGAGCTTCCCACCTCCTTCAGCCCCTCGTACGTCGTCTCGCAGTCCAGCTCGTCGGCGGTGAGGAACGCGGTGGAGGATCCGCCCGGAATCACGGCACGGACCTTCCGCCCGCCCGGAATGCCGCCGCAGACGTCGAACAGGATGTCCTTGAGCGGCACGCCGAGCGCGAGCTCGTAGTTGCCCGGACGGTTCAGGTGGCCCGAGCAGCACCACAGCTTCGTGCCCGGGCTCTTCTCGGTGCCCCACTGCCGGTACCACTCGGCGCCGTTCGAGAGAATCATCGGGACGGCCGCCAGGGTCTCGACGTTGTTCACCGTGGTGGGCTGGCCGAAGATGCCGGCCTGGGCCGGGAACGGCGGCTTCACCCGCGGCTCGGCCCGCCGGCCCTCGAGGGAGGCCATCAGCCCGGTCTCTTCGCCGGCGATGTAGGCTCCCCCGCCCACGTGCACGGTCAGGTCGCAGCTCCAGCCGCTCCCGAGAATGTCCTCGCCGAGATAGCCGCCAGCGTACGCATCCGAAACGGCCCGGTTCAGGACCTTGAGCACCGGGAAGAACTCCCCACGGATGTAGATGTAGGCGTGCCGGGCCCGCATCGCCCTCGCGGCGATCAGGCAGCCCTCGATGAGCAGATGGGGGGTCCAGCGCAGGACTTCCCGATCCTTGAACGCCCCGGGCTCGCTCTCGTCCGCGTTGCAGCACAGGTAGTGCGGCCGGTCGTCGTCGGCGCCGGGCATGAAGCTCCACTTCATGCCGGTCGGGAATCCGGCTCCTCCCCGGCCCCGCAGGCCCGAGTCCTTGACCACCTGGACGATGTTGTCCGGGTCCATCTCCACGGCCTTGCGGAGCGCCTCGTAGCCGCCGCGCTCGACCCATCCGTCCAGGGTGCGCGCCTCCTCCTCTCCCATGTGCCGGGAGAGGAGCGTCCGGGTCTCGAGAGCATGCTCGTGCGGGAACGCCATCAGCGCCCCTTCCCCGTCGCCTGGCGCCACAGGTCATCCACGATGCCGGCCACCCTGTCCGGCGTCACGTTCTCGACGTAGTCCTCGTTGATCTGCACGACGGTCGCGAAGCCGCAGGCGCCGAGACACTCGACCTCGATGACCGTGAACAGGCCGTTCTCCGACGTCTCTCCCGGCTCGGTCCCGGTCTCCTCGAGGAAGCGCTCCATCACCTCCTCGCCCCGGTTCAGGTGGCAGCCGATGTTGGTGCACACCTGGATCAGGTAACGGCCCACGGGCCGCTTGTTGTACATCGTGTAGAAGGTCGCGACCGAGTGGACGTACGCGGGAGTGAGGTCCAGGGCGTACGCGATCTCTTCCATCGCCCGCCCCGACACCCAACCGTTCGTCTCCTGGGCCCAGGCGAGCAGGGGCAGGAGCGCCGCCCGCGAGGTCGGATAGCGGCTCAGGATCTTCTTCAGTCGCTCCCGGGCCGCGTCGGAGCCGAGAAGCGGCTCGTCCGAGCTCGCATCGCCCTGGTGCTCGGGCCGCATGAACGGTTGCGCCCCGGCGACCGAGGGGTGCAGGTCCGCGCCACCGTCAGCGGTCAATTTCGCCCAACACGATGTCGAGGGACGCATTGACGGCGATGACGTCCGCGACGAGTTCGTCGCGGACCATGGTCGGAAGTGCCGAGAGGTTGATGAACGAGGGCGCGCGGAATCGGCATCGCACGGGCTTGTTCCCGCCGTCGGAGATGATGCCGAAACCCAGCTCTCCCTTGGAAGCTTCCACCGAGAACCACACTTCGCCGGGTGGCACCTGGAGCCCCTCCATGACCAGCTTGAAGTGCGAGATCATGGAGTCGATGTTCCCCATGGCCTCGCTCTTGGGTGGGAGGATGACGCGCCGGTCGTGGACGTTGATGGGGCCGTCCGGCACGCCGCGCTCGAGCGCCTGCTCCAGAATTCGAACGCTCTGGCGCATCTCCTCGACACGGACCATGTACCGGTCGTAGGTGTCGCCGTGCTCGCCGACGGGGATGTCGAAATCGTACTCGTCGTAGCCCAGGTACGGACGCGCCTTCCGCACGTCGTACGGGACGCCGCTGGCCCGGAGGTTGGGGCCCGTGAGGCCATGGCTCACGGCGTCCGCTCCGCTCATGGTGCCCACGTCCTCGGTGCGTGCCAGCCAGATGGCGTTCTGGGTGAGCAGGTCCTCGACCTGGTCGAGGGTCTCGGGAAGCGTGCGGATGAACTCGGACAGCCCATCCAGCCAGCCCACCGGCAGATCGGCCACCATGCCGCCGACGCGGCTCACGGAGGTGGTGAGCCTCGCACCGCAGTAAGCCTCGTGCAGGTTGTAGATGCGCTCGCGCTCCTGAAACGTGTACAGGAAGACGGTGAACGCTCCGAGGTCGATGCCCGTGGTGCCCAGCCACAGCAGGTGGCCCAGGATCCGGTTTAGCTCCATGAGAATGAGCCGCACCACCCGGCAGCGGGGGGTGATGTCGACCTCCAGGAGACTCTCGACCGCCATCGCGTAGCCGATGTTGTAGATCATCGGCGCCAGGTAGTCCATCCGGTCCGTGTACGGGATGACCTGGTTCCACTCGCGGTACTCGCACGTCTTCTCGAACCCCGTGTGCAGGTACCCGATATGAGGAATGCACTGGAGCACTCGCTCGCCCTCGAGCTCGAGGACCAGTCGCAGCACTCCGTGGGTGGCGGGATGCTGCGGTCCGATGTTGATGAGCATCTTCTCGCCGTTGAGCCCGCCGCCCAGGTCGGCCGCGTCCTCCGGCGTCAGTCGGCGCGGCAGGTCCAATGGCGCCACCTCGCGGTCCGCACCCGGGATTCGGGACGCGATCTCGAGCTCGCGGCGCGCGTAGACGTCCTCGAGGCCCTGCCCCAGGGCGCGGCGGACCTGCTCCGACCGGGAGAAGCGGCCCCGCAGCGGGAAGTCCTTCCGAAGCGGGAAGCCCTCCGCGTAATTCTCGGGCATCAGGATGCGCCGCAGGTCGGGATGACCGCGGAAGGTGACGCCGAACATGTCGTACACCTCCCGCTCGAGCCAGTCGGCGGTCTTCCACAGGCCGGAGGCGCTGGGGAGGGCCAGGTCCTCCCGGGAAGGTTCGGCGAGCACCCGGAGCATTCGGCCGTGTCGGAGCGACCAGAGCTGGTACCACACCTGGATGGGACACCCGCCGCCCAGGTCCGCCCCCATGACGTCGAGGAGGAGCTCGTACGACTGCTCCGCGTCCTGCCGAAGAAAATCGAGGGCGTCGAGGAGATGCTGGGGCTCGACCACGACCACCGGCACCCGGATGGCGTCGAAGTAGGCGCGTCCCACGGCGTCGCCCAGGCGCTCCCGAAGCGCCCGGACCGACGGATGCTCGTCCACCCCGCCCTCGGGCGATGCCACGCCGCGAACGAACTCGCGGCCCGAGACGCCCGGCAGGGGTTCGGCGATCGGCGGCACCCTCAGCTCCGATGCTCGAGCAAGCGCTCGATCCGGTCGCCCGGGCGCTCGACCGCGCTGGTCGGCTCGAGGCCGCTCACACGGTTCTGCTTGGTGGAGTTGCCGAACGGCTGCGCCACGAGCTCGATGGCCTCGGGCGGCAGGTTGGGGCGGCCCGCCGCCTCGGCGGACTCCTCCCTCGCCCTCGGGTCCGTGACCGACTCGCCCTTCACCTTCTCCTGCACCATGAGCAGGCCGTAGATGAGCGCCTCGGGCCGGGGAGGACATCCCGGCACGTACACGTCCACCGGCACGATCGAGTCGATTCCCTGGACGATCGTGTAGTTGTCGAACATGCCGCCCGAGCTGGCGCAGGCGCCCATGGATACACACCACTTGGGCTGCGGCATCTGGTCCCAGACCTTCCGCAGTACCGGCGCCAGCTTGTAGCTCACCCTCCCCGCGACGATCATGAGATCGGCCTGCCGCGGGCTGAAGGACATGCGCTCCATGCCGAAGCGCGCGATGTCGTACTTGGAGGCGGCCGCCCCCATCATCTCGATGGCGCAGCAGGCGGTCCCGAAGGGCATCGGCCACAGGGAGTTCCGACGCGACCAGTTGATGACGTAGTCCAAACGGGTGGTGAGCCAGCTGCGCGGCACACCGGTGTCCAGCTCCCCCGACTCCGGGGACTCGTTCCGGTCCGAATCCAGGGTCCTCAGCTGCCTCATCATCGTCTCAGCTCCAGCGGCCGCACGTCAGGTCCACTCCAGCGCGCCCTTCTTCCATGCATACGCGAGGCCGACGGCGAGGATCGCGATGAACACGACCATCTCGCCGAATCCGAACAGTCCGAGCTGCCGGTAGATGACCGCCCACGGGAAGAAGAAGATCGTCTCGATGTCGAACACGATGAACAGCATCGCGACGATATAGTACTGGACCGAGAAGCGCTCCCGCGTGTCACCGAGGGGGAGCATGCCCGACTCGTACGGGCTGCCCTTGGCCACGGTGGGCCGAAACGGACTGGCGAGGTGCGAGGCGGCGATCATGAAGGCGGCGTTCGCCACGCCCACGATGCCCAGAAAGAAGATACCCAGATACGGGCGTGTCATCGCCTCCTCGAAGCCCTTGTGAATTTCTTCACTTGCCTCGCGTCACCGGAGTATATCGAACCCCGGAGGGGCGATCAAGCGCTCCCCGGAGGCCTGCGGTGACGGGCGCCACGACCCGCGTGGACACACCCGACGGGGCCCTAGAAGTCACCGTCGGCGGACGCGGTCCGGACCTCCTGCTGGTGCACGGTCTCACCGCGAGCCGGGCGATCTGGCACCGGGTCGCCGCGCCGCTGTCGGAGGAGTTCCGACTGGTGGTCCCGGACCTCCTGGGCCGCGGGGCGTCGGACCCGGCCCCCGGGGCACGCTTCCGGCTCGAGGACGAAATCACCCGACTGGAACGGGTAACGAAGGACCTCCTCCCCGGGCCCTTCCTGGCCGCGGGCCACTCGCACGGGGCCGCGCTCCTCCTCGCCCTCTCGGACCGGGTCCCGCATTGCCGCGGCGTGGTCCTGCTCGATCCCGTCACCCCCTGGACGGAGCGGCCTCGGGTCCTGGAGGTCCTCCGGAGCGCCTCGATCCGTCGGGTGGCGGCCCGGGTCGCCGCGCCGCTCGCCCGCTCCCTGGCCCGGCGCGTGCTCCGGCGGCGGGTGTTCGGCGATCCCGCGGCGGTGGACGAGGCCACCGTCCGGCGCTACGCCGATCCCTACCGGGACCCGCGTCGGGCGAGGACTCTGCTCCGGGTCCTGGCCGACTGGCGTCCCTCCGAGCTCCTCGGGCGGCTTCCGTCCACCTCCCTGGCCGCCGTGGTGCTCACCGGGGAGCGCGACCGGAGGTCCCCTCCCGCCCTGGCCGCACGACTCGCGGCAACCCTGGGCTGCGACTCGTGGATCGTGGCGGGTGCCGGGCACGCCCTCCCGGAAGAGGCGCCCGCCGACGTGGCGGCGGCGGTTCGCCGCCTCGACCGCGAGGCGCCCACCGCGCCGGGAGCCGCGCGAGGCGACGGCCCGCCGGCCGGAGCCGATCGTCCCGCCGGTGGTTGACCGGAGCGGGCCGGAACGGCAGGATCCGCGGGCGGCGTGCGAGCGGCCCGGTCCGGACCGATCACGAGCGACCGGGCTCGACCGCCGACGCCGCGCCACGGCGCCGCCCGGGCGCGCCGGGACGTCACCACGAATGGACGAGGACGAGGGGATGAGCATCAAGAGCGACCGCTGGATCCGCCGGATGGCTACCGAGCAGGGGATGATCGAGCCGTTCGCCGACGCTCAGGTGCGCGACGGCGTGATCTCGTACGGGCTGTCCAGCTATGGCTACGACATGCGGGTGGCGGACGAGTTCCGCATCTTTCACAATGCGCTCATGCCGGTGGTCGATCCCAAGAACTTCGACCAGCGCTCCTTCGTGGAGTTCCAGGGCGACTCCTGCATCATCCCTCCCAATTCGTTCGCCCTGGCGCGGTCGGTCGAGTACTTCCGGATTCCCCGCGACATCATGACGATCACGGTGGGAAAGTCCACGTATGCCCGATGCGGCATCATCACCAACGTCACCCCGTTCGAGCCCGAGTGGGAGGGATATGTGACGCTGGAGATCAGCAACACCACGCCCCTGCCCGCCCGGGTCTACGCCAACGAGGGGATCGCACAGGTGCTCTTCTTCCAGTCGGACGAGTCGTGCGAAGTGAGCTACAGCGATCGGAAGGGAAAGTACCAGGGCCAGCGGGGGGTGACGCCGCCCCGCCTGTGAGGCCGCCGCGAGGGCCGACACCCGGTGGGAGACCGGGCGCCGCCATCGCGAAGCACCGACCGGTCGGGTCGGGCCTCAGCCCAGGTGTCGCCAGCCGGTCACGGTCACGACCACCCAGCCGACCAGGAACGCCAGCCCGCCGAAGGGCGTGATCGCCCCCAGCCAGCGAACGCCCGACAGCGCCAGCGCGTACAGGCTCCCGGAGAACAGCACCGTTCCCACCACGAACAGCCAGCCCGCCGCGCCCCAGGCTGCACCCGGCCAGCGTCCCGCCAGCGCGGCCAGGGCTACCAGCGCCAGCGCATGGATCATCTGGTAGCGCACGCCGGTGTGGTAGACCTCCAGCAGGTCGGTCGGGAGCCGGTCGTGGAGCCCATGGGCCCCGAACGCCCCGGCGGCCACGCCCAGGAACGCCGAGACCGCCCCGGCCACGAGCAGCCCCCGGGCGGTCAGGCGGCTCCCCCGCACGCCCGGACGCGGCGGCTACCGGTCATCGCCCTCGCCTCCCAGTACGCCTCGCTCGGCCCGGGAGGCGAGCTTCTCCAGGTTGGCCCGTGCCACTTCGGAGGCCGAGAGTCCGAACTCGTGGGCCAGCACGGCCACGTACCACTGGACGTCACCGAGCTCCTTCTTCATCTGTTCACGAAACTCGGGCGTCACCTCCCCGCCCCGGTCCCTGAACAGCTTCTTGATCTTACCCAGCACCTCACCGGCCTCGTTGGCGAGGCCCAGGGCCGGGTACACGAAGCGGTGTCCGCCCACGGCCGGATAGAGCGCGGTGCGCAGGGCGCCCCGCTGGTAGGCGTCCAGGTCCAGCGGCCGAGTGTCGCCCTTCCCGGTCACCTTCCACCCGCCGTGTCCGGGGTCGGCCTCGTCGGGCCGTGCCCCGATTCCGGGACACCGGTACGCCCACCCGCCGTGTCCGTGGCTGGGGCGAAGGGCGAGCCCGGGTTCCAGGTCGGGGCGCGGTCCGCGTTCGCCTCGACCCAGCCCAGCAGGAACGCCACCCGGGCCTGCTGCGCCGCGCCTCCCATCGTGTACTCGGGGAGCATCTCGTCATCGGGCTGGTGGTAGCGCTCGGTGCGGTAGGCGTGCTCGCGCTTCTCCCCGGTGCCGGGCGGTTCCCCCACGTAGTCCACGCCCTGCTCGATGTAGAGGGCGGGTACGCCCTGCTGGACGAAGGAGAACTGATCCGAGCGGAAGAAGTGGCCCGCGCCCGGGCTCTGGTCGCCGCGCGGACGCAGCTCCAGGTAGCGGGCCAGGTCCAGGAAGTCCCTCCCCAGAGACGAGTACTCGCCGCCCAGCTGCACCATGTCGCGGGTGCGGCCGTACATGTTGATGGCGTCCATGTTGATGTCGGCCACGAAACGACCCGTCGGCGGGTGGCGGGCCAGGTAGGCCGAGCCCAGCAGGTTCGACTCTTCGCCGGTGACGGCGGCGAACATCACGGTGCGCCGCGGGCGCACCGTGGCCTCCCGATAGGACCTGGCCAGCTCGATAATAGCTGAGGTGCCGGAGGCGTTGTCCTTGGCACCATTGTAGATGGCGTCACCATTCTCTGGTGGACCGATCCCCAGGTGATCGTAGTGGGAGGTGAAGACGACGACCTGGTCCCGGAGCGTGGAGTCACGGCCGGGCACCATGGCCAGGACGTTGTTCGAGACGGTGCGCTCTATGTCGCTCCGGACGCTTCCGGAGGCGTGGAGAGGTAGGGCCCGGGCCCGGAAGCCCGGCCGGCGCGCCGCCGCTTCCAGGGAGTCCAGGCTGACGCCCGCCAGCCCCAGGAGCCGCCCGGCCGCATCATGGGTCACCCACGCCTCCAGCGCCTCCTCGTACCGACCCGGCTCGTTGGCGATCTCGAACTGCTCGCCCGACCAGGAGTTCCGCACCACCGACCAGCCGTAGCCCGCCGACGCGGGCGTGTGGATGAGGATCATGCCGGCCGCGCCCCGCCGCGCCGCCTCCTCGAACTTGTACGTCCAGCGCCCGTAGTAGGTGAGCGTGTCCCCCCGAAACCTCGCGGAGCCCCCCGTTCCGCCGGGGTCGTTCACGAGGCCGAGCAGGATCTTTCCCTTCACGTCCGTGCCGGCGTAGTCGTTCCAGTCGTATTCGGGCGCATCGATGCCGTAGCCGACGAATACGAGGTCTCCATCGAAGTCCACCCGGCCTTCCTGGCGGGGCGTCCACGCGACGTAATCGTCCAGGTACCCGGGCGCGTAACGGCTCCGGCCGTCCGCGCTCCGAAAGACGAGCTCGGGATGGGGCGTCACGCCCACCAACGTCACGGGCTGGAAGAAGCTGGTGTCGTTGCCGGGCTCGAGCCCCGCCGCCCGCAGCTCCGAGGCGATGTAGGCGGCTGCCAGCCGGCCCCCGCGAGTGCCGGGCGCGCGACCCTCGGTGAAGTCGCTGCTCAGGAAGGCGGTGCGGGCCCGGATCGCGACGCTGTCGATGCGCGCCGCGGCCTCGCGGACGGGCGCCGCGCCGACATCCACGCCCCCGATCGTGGAAGGCCGGCGGCACCCGGCCACGAGTGCCAGGAGCACGAGGGAGAGGAGCGGGAGGGGCGACCGATGCGCCGCGGCGAGCGCGCGCGAGCCGCACTCGGGACGAGGCGGGCGGAACGGACCAGGGGCACGGTTCATGACCACACACTCCGCGCACGGCCGGGACGGTGGCCGGGTCAGGTCCCTTCCCAGCCGATGGCTCGCTTCACCTCGCCGATGGCGCGCGTTACCTGGATGCCGACCGGGCACGCCTTGGTACAGTTGAACACCGTCCGGCACCCCCACACCCCCTCGCGGTCGTCCAGGGCGCCCCTGCGCTCCTGGTTCCCCTCGTCCCGCGAATCGAACATGAATCGGTGCGCCTGGACGATGGCGGCCGGCCCGATGAACCCGGTGCCCGGCCAGAACGAGGGGCAGGAGCCCGTACAGGCGCCGCACATGATGCACTTGGAGGTGTCGCCGTAAAGGGCCGCCTCTTCGGGCGACTGCAGTCGCTCCCGGTCCGGAGGCGGGGAGTCGTTGATGAGGTAGGCCTTGACCTCCTTGAACTGTTCGAAGAACGGGTCGAAGTCCACCATCAGGTCCTTGAGGACCCGGAAGCCCATGAGAGGCTCGATCGTAACCTCGCTGCCCACATCCTGGAGGAGCGTCTTGCAGGCGAGGCCGTTCTTGCCGTTGATGCGCATGGCGTCCGAGCCGCAGATCCCGTGCTGGCAGGAGCGCCGGAGCGCCAGCGTCCCGTCCATGTGCCACTTGATGTGGTTCAGCCCGTCCAGCACCCGGTCCGTGGGTTCCGCCTCGAACTCGAACGTCTCGTAGTACGGGTCCTCCCGGACCTCGGGCTGATAGCGCCGGATCGTGAAGGCCACGTTCATCAGTACGTCCGCTCCTTGGGTTCGAACCGGGTGATCGTCACGGGCTTGTACGCGATCACGATGCGGCCGTCCCGGCGGTAGGCGAAGGTGTGCTTGAGCCAGTTCTCATCGTCGCGCTTGGGGAAATCCTCCCGGGAGTGAGCCCCGCGGCTCTCGGTCCGGTTGAGGGCGCACTCGGTGATGACCTGGGCCAACTCCACCATGCCGCGGGTCTCCCACGCCTCCGTGAGATCCAGGTTGTACTCCCGGCCCTTGTCGTCGATGGAGATGTGCTCGGCCCTCTCCTCCAGCTCCGCGATCTTCTCCTTCGCCTCCTCGAGGAGCTCGCCCGTACGGAACACCGAGACGTTCTGCATCATGAGATGCTGCATCTCGGCCCGGATGTCGGCGGCCCGCTCGCCACCCTCCCGGCTGCGGAGCGTCTCGAGGCGTTCGCGCGCCGGGCCCTGCGGCTCGTCGCCGATCGGCTCGAGGTCCGCCGCGGCGCAGAACTCCGCCATGTGATCCCCCGCTCGCCGGCCGAACACCACCAGGTCCAGGAGGCTGTTCGTTCCGAGCCGGTTGGCCCCGTGCACCGAGACGCACGCCGCCTCGCCGGCCGCGTACAGACCGCGGACCACGCTCCCCGTCTCGTCCGCCATCACCTGGCCGTCCACGTTGGTCGGGATTCCGCCCATGGCGTAGTGCGCCGTGGGCTGCACGGGGATAGGGCTGTCGACCGGGTCGATGCCCAGGTAGGTGCGGCAGAAGTCGGCGATCTCGGTGAGCTTCTTCTCGATCACCTCGCGGCCGAGGTGCGTGGCGTCCAGGTAGACGTAGCGCTTGCCGTCGATTCCCTTCCCGGCCCGAATCTCCTTGTAGATCGCCCGCGAGACCACGTCCCGGCTGGCCAGGTCCTTCATGTTGGGCGCGTAGCGCTCCATGAACCGCTCGCCCTCGGAGTTCCGCAGCACGCCGCCTTCGCCCCGCACCCCCTCCGTGATGAGGATGCCCATCCGATAGATGCCGGTGGGGTGGAACTGGTAGAACTCCAGGTCCTCGAGCGGGAGCCCCTTGCGGGCCACCAGCGCGAGACCGTCTCCCGTGAGCGTGACCGCGTTGCTGGTGATCTCCCACACCCGGCCGTGACCGCCGGTGGCGATCAGGATGGCCTTGGCCCGGAAGACGTGCAGCTCGCCGGTGGCCAGCTCCAGCGCCACGAGTCCCTTGCAGACGTCGTCCTCGACGAGGAGATCCACGACATGGAACTCGTTGAAGAACTTGACGTCGTGTCGGACGCACTGCTGGTAGAGCGTCTGCAGGATGGCGTGCCCGGTGCGGGAGGCCGCGTAGCAGGAGCGGCGTACCGCCTCCTCGCCGAAGCGCTTGGTGTGGCCGCCGAACCGGCGCTGGGCGATGCGGCCCTCGGCCGTGCGGCTGAAGGGGAGCCCCATGTGCTCGAGCTCGTAGACGACGTCGGGCGCGTCCTTGCACATCACCTCGATCGCGTCCTGGTCGCCCAGGTAGTCGCTTCCCTTCACCGTGTCGTACGTGTGCCACTCAGGGCGGTCGCCGTCGGCATCCATGTTCCCCAGCGACGCCCCGATCCCGCCCTGCGCCGCCCCCGTGTGGGAGCGGGTCGGGTATAGCTTGCTGACCACCGCCGTGCGCACGCCCGGGTGGCGCCCCAGGTAGAGGGACGCCATCAGCCCGGCGCCTCCGGCCCCGATCACGAGGGCGTCGTAGGTGTGGACTCTCGGCATCGACCCTTCCGGTCCGGCTTCCGGCCCCGGCCTCAGGCCGGGACGTGGAACGTGAAGATGATGTAGCCCCCGGCGCTCAGGAGCAGGAACGCGAGCACGTACGCGACGCTCTTCACGGTGAGCAGCGTTCCGGCCCGGTGGATGTAATCCTCGAGCACCATCCGGAGCCCGTTCATCCCGTGTACGAGAGCGAAGGCGAGCAGGGCGAAGTCGTACAGCCTCCACAGAGGATTGGCCCAGCGCGAGGCGACGGTCTGGAAGTTCAGGTTGTCGACCCCGATGACGTAGTGCATCCACAGGAGGTGGAAGACCGCCAGGAACAGGAGGACGACACCCGACACCCTCATGAACAGCCACGCCCACCCTTCGAAGCCGCGATCGCCCGGCCGCACGTGCCCGCCGCCGCGCCTGCGCCCGGAGGCCATCATGCCCCCCAGAGCGGCGCGAGGAGCGCCCAGGCCGCGGGCAGGAAGACCACGAGGAAGACCACGAGCTCGATGATCACCAGCTTGCGCTCGGCGATCATCACGCGCGGGGCGAAGTCCTGTACGATGATCCGCAGCCCGTTGATGGCGTGGAAGAGCACGCCGAACACCAGGAAGACGTCCATCACGTGCGCCCAGGGGGCGTTGTAGAACGCCAGGAGGCTGTCGAAGACGTGCTGCCCGAAGCCGAGGAGGAAGATGTCGGCGATGTGGAGGGCCAGGAAGAGGAGGATCCCGAGGCCGGCCAGCCGGTGAATGGCCCACATGAGGTACCCGAGTCCGCCTCGGTAAGTGAGCCAGCCCCGCGGACCGGTGAATGTCGCTCCTCGTGGGCTGGCCGCCGTGGCGGGCCGCCCACCGGCGGCACCATCGCTCATGGTTTCATCCTCGTGCCCGCGTCGCGGCCGCTGACCTGGGATGGCATGCTCAAACCTGGACCGCCTCCATCGTCTCGCGGACGTCGGCCGCGGAGCGCTCCAGGGCCGACTGCTCGTCCGCTGTGAGCTCGACCTCGAGGATCTGCTCCACGCCCCCGCGGCCCAGCTTGCAGGGCACGCCCACGAACAGTCCCTCCAGTCCGTACTCGCCCTCGAGCCAGGCGGCGCAAGGAAGCACGCGCTTCTGGTCGCGGACGATGGCCTCACACATCTGGGTCACCGCCGCCGACGGGGCGTAGTAGGCGCTCCCCTCCTTGAGGAGTCCCACGATCTCGCCGCCTCCCTTTCGGGTGCGCTGGACGAGCTCCTCGATCCGCTCGAGAGGGAGCAGCTGGGTGAGTGGAATGCCGCCGACCGATACCGTGCTCACGATGGGTACCATGCTGTCCCCGTGCCCGCCGAGCACGAGAGCCTGAACGTCCTGGACGCTGACGTCGAGCTCGAGAGCGATGAAGCTGCGGAAGCGGGCCGTGTCCAGCACGCCGGCCATGCCGACGATCCGCTCGCGTGGGAAGTCGGTCACCTGCTTGGCCACGTAGGCCATGACGTCGAGCGGATTGGTCACCATGATGATGACCGCGTCCGGACTTCGGTCCAGGATCTCCGCAGCGATGGCCTGGACTACCTGGCTGTTCTTGGCGACGAGGTCGTCCCGGCTCATGCCCGGCTTGCGGGCGAACCCCGCCGTGACGACCACGATGCCCGAGCCCGCCGTGTCCTCATAGCCCTGCGCGCCGCTCAGGCGCGTATCGAAGCCGCCGACCGGCGCCGACTCCCACTGGTCCAGGGCGATCCCCTGCGGGAGGCCCTGCTTGATGTCCACCAGGACGACGTTCCGCGCGAGCTCCGCCTCCGCGATGCGCATCGCGGACGTGGCGCCTACATGTCCCGCGCCGACGACCGTGATCTTGTTCACCGTGTGCCTCTCTCTTTATGTCGAGACCGGGCTCATCATTCTCGTTTCAAACCGGCGCGCCGCAAGGTACCGGGCACCTCCGAAGCGAGCAACCGAGACCCGATTCAGTTCCGGAACGGTCCCACCATGGCCCCCGCTCGCCGGGCGGCTTCGCCCGCCACGGCCTCAAGGGCCCGGTCCCAGCGCTCCGGGCTCACCCTCTGCAGTGCGGCCTCGATGAGCCCCAGCAGGTCGAGCGCCTCCTCGTGCGTGAGCGGCTGGTCCAACCCCTCTCCCCCCAGGCGGTCACGGAGCTCCTCGACTTCGTCCAGAAGCTCCCGGTAACGCTGCCTCTCCTCGTACGTCATGCTCCCTCCCCGCGTCTCCGCGTCCCCCGCGCGAATGGTCTGTCGTCCCGACTCCACTCGTCCGCATCCGGGCTCAACCTCCGACTTCGCTGAGAGCCGCCAGCCCTCCGCTTCCCCGGCTCGAGCCGAGCTGCAGGTAGTGGCGCTCCGGCTTTTCCGCCAGGGCTCGCTCCACCGCCTCGAGGACGCTTCCGGTCTCCCGGAGCGGCCCCTTCAGGTCGACCTCGTGCTCCCCGAATAGACAGGTTCGCAGCTGCCCCTCCGCCGTGAGCCGCATCCGATTGCACCGGTCGCAGTAGTTGTGGGACAGCGGCGTGATCACCCCCACCGTGCCGGGCGCACCCGCATGTCGAAAGTAGCGGGCCGGCCCGTTGCCCGGGGGACCCTCCACCGGGCGCAGGTCCCCGAGACAGCGCACGCGCTCCAGCATCTCTTCCGCCGGCACGAACGCGTCGGTGAGGTGGAGGTTACGGCCCACCGGCATCAGCTCGATGAAACGGACGTGCCACGGGCGCTCGCGGGTGATCGCGGCAAAATCGGCGATCTCATCGTCGTTGATGCCGCGCATGACCACCGTGTTGATCTTGATCGGCGTGAAGCCCGCGTCCTCGGCTGCCTCGATCCCCTCCAGGGTGGCGTCGAAGAAGCGCGCCGGGCGATGCGCGATGGCCTCGAACCGGTCCCTGCGGAGCGTGTCAAGGCTGATGTTGACGCGCCGGACGCCCGCCGCGCGCAGAGGGGTGGCGAAGCGTGGGAGGAGCACCGCGTTGGTCGACAGGGCCAGGTCCTCGATGCCAGGAACCGCCGCCAGCAAGCGCACCAGCTCGGGAAGGTCGGTGCGAACGAGGGGCTCGCCTCCGGTGAGGCGAATCCGGGACAGGCCCAGCCCGGCCATCTGCCGCACGATCTCGGTGATCTCCTCGTAGCTGAGGAGCTCCTCCCGGGGCACCCACTCCAGCCCCTCGACCGGCATGCAGTAGGTACAGCGCAGGTTGCACTTGTCGGTGACCGAGATGCGCAGGTAGTCGATGCGGCGGCCGAACTGGTCCTTCACGGCGCCGCTCCCCGGGTGGCCGAAGCCGGCCGGCCGGCCAGCCACCTGTCGGTGCCGTCCGCGTACGCTTCGCGCTTCCACACCGGGAGCCGCCGCTTCACCTCTTCCACGATCCAGCGGGAGGCCCGGTAGGCCGCATCCCGGTGTGGTGAGGAGACCGCCACGCCGAGACTCGTCTGGCCCGGTTCCAGGCTGCCGATCCTGTGCACGGCCGCCACCCGGGAGAGCCCGAAGCGCTTCCCGGCCTCGGCGCATACGGTCTCGAGCTCGCGGAGCGCCATCGGCTCGTACGCCTCGTAGTCGAGCCGGATCACGGCCCGCTCGAGGTTGTGGTCGCGGACGGTTCCCAGGAAGAGGATCACCGCTCCCTCGGCCGGTCCGGCGACCCGGCGTACCAGTGCCTCGCCATCGATCGGGTCGGCGCTGATTCGCACGCTCACGGCCGGGGTCTGCGAAGGCGGGTGGGTGTCCACCTCAGCCCCCGGAGACCGGCGGGATGAGCGCCACCTCGTCGCCCGTCTCGAGCACGCGTCCCGGCCCGGCGTACTCCAGCCCCACGGCCACGGCCAGCCCACCCGGAAGCCCCGGGATCTCTTCGCCGAGTCGCGCCAGGAGGTCCGCGACGGTGGCGCCGGAGGGCAGTTCGAGCTCCCACCGCTCGCTGCCCGCAAGGTCGCGAAGCACCGCGAAGAAGCGGACCTCCACGGTGAGCGTGCCCTCCGCCGCGGCTCGGGTCACGCGCCCGGCCCCTTCCCGGCGGCGACCCGATCGCGCCCCAGCGAGCCGATCGCGCTCAGGAACCGGGCCGCCACCGCGTCCTCGCGCAGCGTCGAAGCGCGAACGCGCGTGGCACCCTCGTCCCCCGGGTCCGGGAAGGCCGCCACGGTGATTCGGCTTCGAAACGTGTTGAACGTGATGTGCCGGTCGGATTCACTCTCGATGGATGCCGGACAGATCGGGTGTCGTCCGGTGAAGAACTCCCTCGCCTCGGCGAGCACCTCGGCGGGCGAGAGTGTGGTCGTGGTCTCGTGCGTCATCTTCACTCACCCTGCTTGACGCCCCGCCTGCGCCGTCCGTAGGATCGGGCCGGCGGGGCAGCTTCCCGGCCGCTTTCCGGCGGAGCTCGCTCCGGTTCAAGGTAGCGCGCGGCCCGTCCGCCTTCAACGCGATCCCGCACCTGTGGAGAGCCGGTGAGATTCTCCCGAAACGTCTCCTCGCTCGAACCCTCGGCCACCCTGGCACTCTCGGCCCGCGCCCGTCGGCTGCGGGAGGAGGGACACTCGATCGTCGACCTGTCCGCGGGCGAGCCGGTTTACGGCACGCCGAACTTCGCGGCCGAGGCCGGGATCGACGCCGTCCACGCCGGCCGGCTGGGCTATCCGCCCAACCAGGGTGTGCCGGAGCTGCGCCGCGCGATCGTCGACTACCTGGCCGAGACCACCCGCAGCGCCGACCTCGACCCCGCACAGGTCCTGGTGAGCGCCGGCGTGAAGCAGGCGCTGTTCAACTGTCTGTTCTGCCTGGCCGGGCCCGGAGACGAGGTCCTGGTTCCGACGCCGTGCTGGACGAGCTATCGTCCCCAGGTTCGGCTCGCCGGGGCCGAGCCGGTCCTCGTGGAGACCACCTGGGAGGAAGGCTTCCACCTCGACCCGGAGCGTCTCGAGGCGGCCCGTACGGAGCGCACCCGGGTCCTCCTTCTCAACAGCCCCAACAACCCATCGGGGGCGGTCTACGACGCGGAGCTCCTGGGCGCCATCGCCGAGTGGTCCGGGCGGCACGGTGTGTGGCTCCTGTCGGATGAGATCTACCGACGACTTCGCTTCGGCGACGGCCCCGCCCCCTCTCTCCTCGACGTGCCGGCCGCGCCCGAGCGCACCGTGGTCCTGGACGGCGTCTCCAAGGCGTTCGCGATGACGGGATGGCGCATCGGCTTCGCCGCCGGTCCCCGGGAGCTGATCGGGAAGGCCGCCGACCTCCAGAGTCAGACGACGTCGGGAGCCGCGGCGCCCTCGCAGTACGCCGCCGCGGCGGCCTTCGGGCGCCGGGAGGAGCGCGAGGCGGTGATCGCGGACTTCCTGGAGCGACTGGGCGGGACGCGCGCCCTGGCGGTGGAGGGGCTGGCGGACGTCCCGGGTCTCGAGATCCGTGCGCCCGAAGGGGGCATCTTCCTGTGGACCCGCGTGACCGGGAGTACGGACTCGGCCGATCTGGCGGATGAACTGCTCGGGGCCGGAGTCGCGTGCGTCCCCGGCGAGGCCTTCGAGAGTCCCGGCCACCTGCGGTTCAATCTGGCCGTCGACCGGGAGACGCTCGAGGAAGGAATCCGTCGGGTGAGGGCCTTCTTCGAGCAGGGCTGACACGCAGGGCGAGACGTTCCGCCGCGCGGTTCGGTGCGCGACGGAACGTCCGGGGCGGACCCGAGGGCCGGGTCAGAAACTCGGCGGGTAGTCCGCTTCCTCCGCCACGTACTCCTTCCAGAGCTTGGAGGGCCTGAACACCGGCACCGCCCGCGGAGGCACGCGGACCGGGTCGCCGGTCCGGGGATTCCGCGCCATGCGCGCTTTCCGGTGCCGAACTTCGAACGTCCCGAAGCCCCGCAGCTCGATGCGCTCCTCGTTGGCCAGAGCGTTCCTGACCGCGTTGAGAAAGCCGTCCACGACCGCCGCGCAGTCCTTCTTCGTGATGCCCGGTCCGATGGCTTCGTACACCTGGTCGACCAGATCCGCCTTCGTCATGTGTGCCTTCCCGTGCAGTGCGAGCCCGCCCACCCGCGTTCTTCGCGAGTGCCCTGTGCCGACGAGAGATACCCGGGTGGCGGGGTCCGGATCCCTCGTCTTCTCCGATCCGTCAGCGCCACTCGTACAGGAGCGTCGGGGCGCCCCCGTAGCCCAGCCCCGACCAGCCGGTCCAGGACGCGATCCAGTCCCGGAGCCTGCTCTCGGACACGCCGAAGAGGAGGTCGAGGAGGCCGATGCGGCGGCGCAGGGGTCGTACCGTCCGCGGATGGTCTCCCAGCCCGGCGCTCCTCCCGGCGCGCGTCACCACCTGCGAGAACGTGGCCAGTCCATCGATCAGGCCCAGGTCCCGTGCCCGTGCCCCCGAGAAGATCCGACCGTCCGCGAGCTTCCGGACGGTATCGGCGGGCAGGTGGCGGCTCGAGGCCACCGCGTCCACGAACTGGCCGTACGTGTCGTCCACGACCTGCTGCAGGATCGCGCGATCCGCATCGGTCAGCTTGCGCGCCGGACTTCCCATGTCCTTGTGCGCGCCGCTCTTCACGACCTCCAGCTGAACCCCCGCCTTCCGCATGAGGTCGTAGACCTCGGGAAACTCCATGATCACGCCGATCGAGCCGGTGATCGAACCCGGCAGAGCGAAGATGCTGTCGGCGCCCAGGGCCGCGTAATACGCCCCCGACGCGCCGACGTCCCCGATCCAGGCGTAGATGGGACGCTCATCCCCCTCCCGCAGCGCGCGGAGCTCGCGGTAGAGGCTCTGGGATCCGCCGACGCTGCCCCCCGGAGAGCGGATCTCGAGGACGAAGGCTCGCACCGAAGCGTCGTCGCGGAACTGGTGCAGGGCGGTGAGCGCATTCTGGCCGGTGCCGATCACTCCGTCGATCGGGATGATGGCCACGCGACCGCTTCCCAGACCGGCCGGCCGGAGTCCGAGCACGAGACCGGCCGTCACCACGGCACCGACGCCGAACAGCACGAGGAGGACCACCACGGCGACGATCGACGAGCGAGTGGATGGCGACATCTCTTCCTTCCAGGCTGGAAAGCGGTCCATCCGCCTGTGGGCAAGCTACTTCGCGGTCCCAGTGAGTGTCAACGAGACCGGGCTCGAGGAAGCACCCGGCGTCTCAGCGCGCCGCGGGCGTTCCCATGGCGCGGACGAAGCGCTCGAACAGGTAACGACTGTCGTGCGGCCCGGGTGCCGACTCGGGGTGGTACTGGACGGCGAACACGGGCAGCGATCGGTGGGCCACACCCTCGATCGTCCCGTCGTTCAGGTTGCGGTGGGTGACCCGCAGGACGGGAGCGCCGGCCACCTCTCCATCGTCCTCGCGCACGGCGAAGCCATGGTTCTGCGAGGTGATCTCCACGTGGTCGGTGTCGAGGTTCCGGACCGGGTGGTTTCCGCCGCGGTGTCCGTAGGGAAGCTTGAACGTGCTCCCGCCGAAGGCCAGTGCCACGAGCTGGCAGCCCAGGAAGATGCCGAACACCGGGAGCCCGCCGTCCACGGCGGCCCGGATGCGCGCCGCCGCGCCGGGCACGGCGGCCGGGTCGCCGGGACCGTTGGAGACGAACAGGCCGGCGGCATCCGAGCCGACGAGCGTCTCGGCCGGGGTGCTCGCGGGGAGGACGCGAACCCGGAAGCCTTCCCGGCGGATCAGGTCCAGGCTGCGCTGCTTGACCCCGTAGTCGAGGCATAGCACGAGTCCGCGCTCGGGGCCCTCGGCCGGGAGCTCGTAGGGTTCGAGTGTCGTCACCTCGGAGGCCAGGTCGCGACCCTCCATCGCGGGCTCCGCCAGCAGCCGCTTCCTGGCCGCCTCGATCGGCTCGGCGGCGGACGCGACGATGGCCCGCATGGCCCCGGCCTCCCGAATCCGACGGGTGACGGCCCTGGTGTCCACGCCGGTGAGCGTAGGGATGCCGTGCCGTTCCAGGTAGTCCGGAAGGCGGCCCGGTCGGTCGCGTCCCGGCTCGTCGGTCAGGTGGCGCACGATGAATCCGGCCACCCACGGCCGCCGGGACTGGTCGTCGCCCTCGCGCGTGCCGTACACGCCGATCATGGGGGCGGTCATCACCACGATCTGTCCCGCGTACGACGGGTCGGTGAGGACCTCCTGGTACCCGGTCAGGTTGGTGGTGAACACGACCTCGCCGACCGATCCGGCTCCGGAGCCGGCCAGTCGGCCCTCGAACCGCGCACCGTCCTCGAGGAGGAGATATCCGTCAGATGCTTGCGTGTCCGGCAACGAGAGGCTCCCATACGGAGACATGAATTCGAGCGACGACCACCGCGGACGGAGCGAGGCTCCGTCTCTCGTCTACATCTACGCCGACGAGTCCTGCCTGGGCAACCAGTTCAGGTCGCGTGCCAATCCCGGAGGCGCCGCGGGGCTCATCGAGCAGTTCCGACCTGGCCGGGGCTGGGCTCGCAAGGATTTCGCCCGCTATGAGCCCGACACGACCAACAACCGCATGGCGCTCCGGTCCGGGATCGTGGGTCTCTCGGCCCTGCGCCGGCGCTCCGACGTCGTGTTCACGAGCGACAGCCAGTACCTCGTGCGGGGCATGAAAGAGTGGATCCACGGCTGGGCCCGCCGGGGATGGCGCCGCAAGGGTGGAGAGATCGAGAACGTCGAGCTGTGGCGGGAGCTGGCCGACGTGGCCCGTCAGCACCGCGTGGAGTGGCGCTGGATCCGGGGCCATGCCGGCCACGCCAAGAACGAGTACGCCAACATGCTGGCCGTGCGGACGGCCACCACGGGCGTGGGGATCGAGGGTCTGACGCCTTCGGGATTCGACGCCTGGATCCAGGCGAAGATCGACGCGGGGAGCCTCGTGGACTACCTGGACGTTCCGCCCGAGGAGCCCTTCGAGCCCGATCCGGCCCCCCCAGCTCCCTGACCGGTGTCGGGTCGGGACGACTTCGGAAGCACCCCGCCGCGCGCCGCCGACGTGTCCGGGATCTTGGCTCCCGCGCTCTCGGCCTGCAGCACCGAGGTCGGCGTCGTCGGCACCTGCTGCTGACCGGCGCCGCCGAACTCGCCCTTCAGGATCGAGCTCGGCGCTGACTGCCGCGACCCCGAGGAGACGACCGCGAGCACGAAGGCGAGGAACAGGAACAGCCCGCCTCCGATCCAGCTCAGCCTGGTGAGGAGCGTGGCGGCCTGTCGTCCCCCCATGAAAGACTCGGTCGAGGACGAAGCCCCGCCGAAGGTGGCCGCCAGGCCCCCGCCCTGCCCTGCCTGGAGAAGGATGATCACGCACAGGAGCAGCGCGAGCAAAATGATGACGATGAGCAGGAGCGTGTATAGCATGCGGTCGTGGACTTCCCTGGTCGCGGCGTGACGTTCGAAGGCGCGGACCTCGGGCCCGCGCCTGGATTCAAACCCACAATCTAGCCGGCGGTTCCGCGGCGGGTCAACGCGGCGAGCCGCCGAGGGACGGAGAACGCCGCCGACTCAGGCCGGGGAGCCCGCTGCGCAGATGCGCGCGAATGCCTCCGGCTCCAGGCTCGCCCCTCCCACCAGAGCCCCGTCGATGCCCGGCATGGCGAGGAGCTCCTGGACGTTCTCCGGCTTGACGCTGCCCCCGTAGATCACCACGGCTTCGGTGGCTCGCGCTTCGCCCACCCGCTCGGCCAGCTCCGCCCGGACGAGCGCGTGGGCATCGGCCGCATCCTGCGGGCTCGCCGTGCGGCCGGTCCCGATGGCCCACACCGGCTCGTAGGCGATCACCAGGCGAGAGCGGTCCTCGTCCGCCAGCCGGTCCAGGACCGCCCGAAGCTGGCGCCGGAGCACGTCCTCCAGCTGGCCGGCCTCGCGCTGCTCCAGCGTCTCGCCCACGCACAGCACCGGTCGCAGCCCCGCCTCCAGGAGCCGGAGCACCTTGGCGGACACCAGCGCATCGTCATCCCCGAACTCGCGCCGACGCTCGGAGTGACCGGCCAGTCCCCAGGTCGCCCCGGCATCGGCCGCCATGGAAGCCGAGACGGCACCGGTGTGGGCCCCCTCCGCCGCCTGGTGCACGTCCTGGACGCCCACGCCCAGGTCCGTGCGGTCACCCCTCTCCTCCAGGAAAGCCGGGATCGAGAGGGCCGGAGGGAAGAAGACCACCGTTCGGTCGGCGCTCGGAGGGTGGAGGCCCCGGAACGCATGCACGAAGGCCCGAGCCGCCGACGGTCCCTTGTGCATCTTCCAGTTCGCTCCGAAGTACGGCCGGGTCGCGCTCACGGCGCTTCGTCCAGGGCGTCGACACCCGGCAGGCTGCCGTCGGCCAGGTACTCGAGTGCCGCGCCGCCTCCCGTGGAGACGTGAGAGAGCTCGCTCGCGACCCCGGCCTCCCGTACCGCACGCGCCGAATCGCCGCCGCCCACGACCGCGAACGCGCCGTCCCGGCACGCCTCCGCCAGGGCCAGGGCGACCGCCCGCGTGCCCTCGGCGAAGGCCGGCTTCTCGAACAGGCCCATGGGCCCGTTCCAGAACACGGTGCGGGAGCCCTCGAGGGCACCGGCGAACGCGCTCCGGGTGGACGGGCCGATGTCCAGAGCCATTTCTCCTTCATCGATGGCGTCGACGGCGACGACCCGGGCGGCCTCTCCGTCCTCCGGCGAGGCAGCGACCACGACATCGGAGGGAAGCTCGAGCCGGTCTCCTCCTCTCTCGGTCAGCTTCCGCGCCTCGTCGAGCGCATCGTCCTCCACCAGGGACGCGCCGGTGTCGAGACCCCGGGCCCTGAGGAAGGTGTTGGCCATCGCGCCGCCCACCAGGATGTGGTCCGCCCGGCCCAGAAACGCCTCCATGAGCCCGATCTTGTCCCCGATCTTGGCTCCGCCCATGACGACCACGAACGGAGACTCCGTGTCCGACCGGAGCCGGTCGAGCGCCTCGAGCTCGGCCTGGACCAGGAAGCCGGCCACGGCCGGATGGAGGCGACGGGGAACGCCCACGATCGAGCAGTGCGCCCGGTGGCAGGCCCCGAACGCATCTTCGACGTACAGGTCGCCGAGCCGGGCCAGCCGGTCCGCGAGAGCCGGATCGTTCTTCTTTTCCCCGGCCAGGAACCGGAGGTTCTCGAGCAGGAGGACTTCGCCGGTCTCCAGCTCTCGGCTCGCCGCCAGCGCCGCCTCGCCATCCGCCGGCCCGACGAAACGCACCGTCGCTTCGAGCACTCGCTCGAGCCGCTCCGCCACGGGGGCCAGCGAGAGTGCCGGATCCGGGTGCCCGCCGGGTCGGCCCAGGTGCGACATCAGGACGGGGCGCGCCCCGGCCTCCAGCAGGTACCGGAGGGTGGGCAGCGTCGCCGTGATCCGGCTATCCTCCCGGATCTCTCCCTCCTCCAGCGGCACGTTGTAGTCGACGCGCACGAGGGCCCGCCGACCGCGCAGCTCGGCGAACCCCAGCGATCGAAGCGTCCGCTTCACGCCGCGCTCCCGGCCTGGAGTCGCTCGGCGACGTGGCCGGCCAGCTCCAGGCAGCGGTTGGAGTATCCCCACTCGTTGTCGTACCACGAGACGACCTTCACCAGCCGGTCGCCCTGGACCATGGTGCAGGGACCGTCCACGATCGAGCTGGCCGGGTGTCCCGTGTAGTCCACCGACACGAGCGGCTCGTCGCTGAACGCGAGGATGCCCGCCAGGTCGCCCTGTGCGCGCGACCGGAAGAGGTCGTTCACCTCTTCCACGCTGGTGTCGCGGCCCACGGTGACCACCAGGTCCGTGATCGACACATCCGGCGTCGGGACACGCATCGCCATGCCCTCGAATTTGCCCTTCACGGCCGGATAGACGAGCGCCGTGGCCCGTGCGGCTCCGGTCGTGGTCGGAATGATCGACAGGGCCGCCGCTCGCGCTCGCCGCAGGTCCTTGTGGGGACCGTCCAGGATCTGCTGACTGGTCGTGTAGCTGTGGACCGTGGTCATGAGCCCGTTCTCCCACCCGAGCTCCTCGTCGATCACCCGGACCAGGGGCGCCACGCAATTGGTCGTGCAGCTGGCGTTGGAGACGACGTCGTGGTGATCCGGGTCGTAATCACCCTCGTTCACGCCCAGGCAGACGGTCACGTCGGGCTCCTTGGCCGGGGCCGTGATGATCACTTTGCGAGCGCCGGCCGACAGGTGCTTCGCCGCGTCGGCGCGCCGGGTGAAGAGCCCGGTCGCCTCGAGGACGATGTCCACCTCGAGATCCTTCCACGGGAGCGCACCGGGATCGCGCTCGGACAGGACGCGGACCGGCCGGCCGTCCACGACCAGCGTGTCGCCCTCGACCTCGACCTGGCCCGCGAAGGCACCGTGCACGGAGTCGTGGCGCAGCAGATGGGCGAGGGACTGCGGGTCGGTGAGGTCGTTGACGGCGACGATCTCCACGCCGCCGTCGGGCCGACCGTGCGCGGCACGGAAGATGTTGCGCCCGATGCGCCCGAACCCGTTGATGGCCACGCGTGCGGTCATGGTCTTCCCCCTCGCTGAATCTTATGTGGTTGTCGGTCCGGGCTTCCCGTCCGCTCGCCGCGCGGTCCGGCGGCGAGCGGGGGCGTTCGGAGTCGTCGATCGCCAATCACGGCGCCTCGATGACCTGCAAGGCGCGTGCAAAGGCGAGGACCCCGGTGACCCGATGCCCCGCTCCCTGCAGCGCCCCGACGCAGGCGGCAGCCGTGGCGCCCGTGGTCAGCACATCGTCCACCAGGAGCACCGGAAGGTCGTCCCCCGGCGGCCTCGTCGCGTGGAACGCGCCCAGCACGTTCTCCCGCCTTTCGTTGCGTCCGAGCCTCACCTGTCGACGGCGTGCACCGTCGCGCCGGAGCGAGGCGCCCACCGGCCAGCCCAGCGCGCGGCCCAGCGATCGGGCCAGGAGCTCCGCCTGATTGTAGCCCCTCTCTCGTCGACGCGCCGCCGGGAGCGGCACCGGTTCCAGCCGATGCTCCACGCCGCCGGACAGGCGCTGCGCCTCCCCGGCCAGGGCCTCGCCCATCGGCCCGGCGAGCGCGAACCACCCCTCGTATTTGAGCGCGTGCACCAGCCGCGCCGCTCCACCCGCCATCCGGAACGGACTCCCGGCTCGTCGGAGCTCAGCGGGCCACGAGAGACACTCCGTGCACGTGCCTTCACCGCCCAGGTCCAGGACGCGCGTAGCCCCGCACCGGGGACACCGGGGCGCCGGAAGGCGTGGGAGTCGGTGCCAGCACAGCCCGCACACGGGCGCCGCCCCCGGCTCGAGCCCGGAGCCGCACGCCACGCACGCCGGCGGGAGAAGCCGGTCCAGCCAGCCCCGAAGTCGGCGCGCCGCCCCCGATCCCGAGCGCGTTGGCCGGCGGCCCCGTCTCGAGCTCCCTGCGCCCGCGCGAGCTTTGCCGGACGCCCCGCGGTGCCCGCGCACTCTCATCGAGGAACGCGCGCCTTGGCCCGCCGGGCCGCCGCCTCCATCACCTCCCGCGGCGCCGCCACGCCCAGCCAGCGCTCCAGCGAGGCCGCCGCCTGGGCGACCAGCATTCCCGTCCCGTCGGCGGCTCGCAGGCCGAGCTCCCGGGCATGCCGGACCCAGGGGGTCTCCTCCGGGCCGTATGCCAGATCGAGCACCGCCGTCCCTCCGGCGCTCTCGAGGGCGAGCGGCTCCGGGTGGTCCGGTCGAAGTCCGAGGCTGGTGGCGTTCACGACGAGGCCGTACTCCGAGACCGGCGTCTCACCGGGGAGCGCGAGCGCCGCCGATCGGCCCCCGGCGCCGATGGACACCGCTTGGCCCCCGACGGACTCCAGCACCCGGACGCGCGACGCGTCCGCGCCGGCCTCCGCCAGGACCGAGCCGGCCGCGACCCGGGCCCGGTCGGGCGTCCGGTCCAGGAGGTCGATTCGGCCCACTCCGGCCGACAGGCAGGCGTGGAGCACCGCGCGGGCCGCCCCGCCCGCCCCGAGAAGGAGGACCGTCCGGGCCGGCCACCCGTCCCCGCACAGCTCGGCGGCCACCTCCGAGAAGGCCCCGACGTCCGTGTTGTCCCCGGCCAGGCGGCCCTCCCTCCACCAGAAGCAGTTGCAGGCGCCCGTCGCGCGCACGGTCGCGGATGCTTCGTCGAGGAGCCGCACGATCCGCTCCTTGTGCGGGAGCGTGACGTTGCCGCCGCCGGCCGGAGCCGCCGAGCGCACGGCCTCCTCCAGCCCGGCGGGCTCCACGTCCTGGAGCGCATACGTGGCCTCCACCCCCAGGGCACGAAAGGCGGCGCGGTGGATCGCCGGGGACAGGGAGTGCTCCACGGGGTGACCGACGAGCACGAAGGCCCGTCGGCCGTCGACCTCACGCATCCCGCGCCCCGCTGCCGGCCTCGGGCTCCGTGCCGTCGGTCCCCGCGTCTCCCGTCTTCCCGCGCGGCGCTCGTTCCAGGCGCCGGACCAGTCCGTCCACCGCCGCTCGCAGCGCCTCGAAAGCCTCCTCGTAGGCCGCGCGCCCGCCCCCGATCGGGTCGGGAATGTCGGCGCCGCGACGGGGGTGCCCTTCGGGCAGGAAGCTGGACAGGAGCAGCGCGCGCTCCCGGGCCCCGAGCTCGGCGGCGGTGCGCCGGTGGGAGGCCGCCATGCACAGCACGAGGTCGGCCCCGGACGCCAGCTCCGGCGTCAGGGGCCGCGACCGGTGGCCCGACAGGTCGAGGCCGTGCTCCGCCGCGACGGTCACCGCCTCGGCCGCGGCGGGAGCCCCGGATGCGGCGAACGTGCCTGCCGATCCCACCTCGACGTCGGAACGCCGGGCGCACAGCGCCTCCGCCGCCAGCACCTCGGCCATGGGACTCCGGCAGGTGTTCCCGGTGCACACGAACAGGACCTGTCGCACGGCCCGTTCCGAGCCCGCCTCCCGCCGCGCCACTTCGCTCATCGTACCGGCTCTCGACCCAGCGCCTCGACCAGCCGGAGGGTCGGCACGGCCCCCTCGCGCAGGAGCCTCGGCTCGTCCTCGAGCAGGGACAGGATCGTCGACGGCGGCGAGGGCGGCAGCGGGCCCGCGTCCAGGAAGGCCACGGGGACTTCGACCGGAGCCAGGTCGGCCAGGAAGGCTCGCACCTCGTCCGGCGTGCGGGCGGGGGACGAGCCGGTGCGATTCAAGCTCGTGGAGCTCATCGTCGCGGGACCCAGCCGCTCGAGCACGGCCTGGATGGAGGGGTGCCCCTCGACCCGGGCGGCGAGGCCGGCGGCGGTGCCATCGTGCAGGACGAGTGTGAGCGGCCCGGGCCACAGGGCCTTGGCCAGCCGGTCGGCCCGGTCGTCCCACACCAGCGACGGGTGCGCGGCCAGGAGCGCTTCCACGTTGGCCGCGATCCGCAGGAGTGGGCGGTCGGTCGGACGTCCCTTGAGCGCCGCGATCACCTCGTCGAGGGCGGCGTCGAGGCTCCCCAGACCGTAGACGGTCGACGTGGGGTGGGCCAGGATGGCTCCCTCGGCGAGCGCCGCGGCGGCGCGCCGCACCTCCGCCTCCGAGACCCGGCGGCGACCCTCTCCGCCCGCTGCCGCCCCCGCGTCCCCGGTCACTGGACGCGCCCCGTCTCCAGGAGCCACGTGGCGAAGTCGAAATCGGCCGGGGTCGTGAGCTTCAGGTTGGTCTCCTCGCCCAGGATCCCCACCACGCGGTGACCGGCCTCCTCGCACAGCGCGGCGTCATCCGTCGCGGACCGTCCCGCGCGCGCGGCCGCTTCGTGCAGCCGGCGGAGGAGCCCGGCCGGAAACCCCTGGGGAGTCTGGGCCCGGCGCAGCGCGGACCGCTCGAGGGTCCGGAGGACGATGCCCGACCCGTCCACCTCCTTCACGGTGTCCACCACCGGGAGGAGCGGCACGACCGGTCCGCCGGAGGCCGCGGACAGGACCCGCCCGACGAGCCCCTCCGACGCGAACGGCCGCACCCCGTCGTGGACCAGCACCGTCTCGACCTCCAGTCCGAGGGACAGGAGCCCCCTGCGCACCGAGTCGGTCCGGGTGGCGCCGCCCGCCACCAGGCGGCCCGGTCCCTTCCGCAGCCAGGTGGGCGGCGCCTGTGCGGTCTCCTCGGGCACGACGAGCACGATCTCCCCGATCGCTTCGGAGGCGGCGAATGGCGCCCACGCCCGCTGGAGGACCGGAATCCCGGCCAGCTCGCGGAGCTGCTTGGGCGCGCCGTCGCCCGCCCTGCGGCCGCTCCCGGCCGCGACCAGAATCGCCGCCGAGCGGATCACGCGCGCGCGGGTGCGACCGCGATCCCGGCGCCGGAGAGCAGGCGCACGAGGCCGCGAACGTCCTGCACCGCGTGCACGGCCACATCGGCCTCCAGCCCTTCGGCCGAGGCCGCCGGCACCACGACCCCCTCCATTCCGGCGCGCACCGCCTCCCGCACCCGGGCCTCCAGTCGGGGCACGCCACGAAGCTCACCCCCGAGTCCGACCTCGCCCACGAAGGCGAGACGGTCCGGATTCGGCCGGTCGGTAGCGGCCGAGAGCAGAGCCGCGACGACGGCCAGATCGCTGGCCGGATCGACCAGTCGCAGACCGCCCACGACGTTCACGAACACGTCGGCGTCCCCGAGCGATGGCCCGCCGCGCCGCCCCAGCACCGCGAGAAGAAGCGACAGGCGCCGGGGAGCCAGTCCGGTCACCACGCGCTGGGGCGTACCATACCGTCCCGGCGTCGTCAGCGCCTGCACCTCCGCCAGCAGCGGCCGCGAGCCCTGGAGCGGCACCGCCACCGCGGAGCCGCTCACGCCGGATGGCCGGTCTGCGAGGAAGAGTCCGGAGGGATCGGCCACGCCCTCGAGTCCCGCACCCGTCATCCGGAACACGGCCATCTCGTCCGTGCCTCCGAACCGGTTCTTCGTCGTCCGCAGGAGCCGGTGCTCGAGCGTACGCTGACCCTCGAACAGGAGCACCGCGTCCACCAGGTGCTCGAGGGTTCGCGGTCCGGCCAGGCCCCCCTGCTTGGTTACGTGCCCGATCAGGAACGTGGCCATGCCGCTCTCCTTGGCCAGCGTCTGGAGGACGGCCGCGCACTCGCGAACCTGCGCCACGCCTCCGGCGGCCGTATCCACCCGTCCAGAGCGTAGAGTCTGGACCGAGTCGATGCACAGGAAGGCGGGCCCGGCCTGGCGGGCCGCCCCGGCGATGGCGTCCACATCCGTCTCGGCCAGGAAAGGGACCTCCGCGGCCCGGGCGCCGAGGCGCTCCGCACGCATGCGGACCTGCGCCGCCGACTCCTCACCCGAGACGTAGAGGCAGGGCACGCCTCGCCCGGTGAGAGATGCCGCTGCCTGCAGCAGCAGGGTCGACTTGCCGATCCCGGGGGCGCCGCCCACGAGGACCAGCGAGCCCGGCACGGCGCCCCCGCCCAGCACCCGGTCCAGCTCCCCCACGCCGAGCGCCAGACGATCCTCGGGGCCGCCTTCCGCCTCCCGCAGCGGCGCCGGCGTGCGCCCCGGCGCGCCGAGGCCGGGGGGCCTGTCGCCGCCACGCCCCGATGCACTCCGCCGACCGGATCCCGCCGGTGCCTGGCGCAACGTGTTCCATTCCCCGCAGGCCGGACAGCGCCCCTCCCACCGGAGGGACTCGCCCCCGCAGGCGGTGCAGACGAAGCTCACCCGACCTCGTCCTCCCGGCGGGCGACCGAGTCGAACAGGGTGTGCTCCTTGTGGAAGAAGAGGTCCACCGTGCCCGTCGGACCGTTTCGCTGCTTCCCGATGATGAGCTCCGACCGTCCCTCCAGGGAGTTTCCGTCCGCGTCGACCGGTCCCTTGTAGACTTCCTCCCGGTAGACGAACAGGACCAGGTCGGCGTCCTGCTCGATGGCTCCCGACTCGCGCAGGTCGGCCAGCACGGGACGGTGGTCGGTCCTCTGCTCCGGCGCGCGGGAGAGCTGCGAGAGGGCCAGCACCGGGACATCCAGCTCCTTGGCCACCGCCTTGAGCGAACGGCTGATGTGGCTGATCTCCTGCTGCCGATTCTCGACATCCCGCGGCCCCGCCATGAGCTGCAGATAGTCCACGATGACGAGACCCAGGTCGACCTCGGCACGGAGGCGGCGCGCCTTGGCCCGGAGCTCCAGCGCCGAGATGGCCGGGGAGTCATCGATCCAGATGGGCGCGGTGTTCAGGTGCCCCGCCGCCGTGGCCAGCCGAGCATACTCATCGTCGCGCAGGCGCCCCCGCCGGAGTCGACCCGAGTCCACGCGTCCCTCCGCGCACAGGAGCCGCTGCACCAGGGCTTCCTTGGACATCTCCAGCGAGAACAGGGCCACCGGAACGTCGTTCTCGATGGCCGCGTGCTGGGCGATGTTGAGGGCCAGGGCTGTCTTCCCCATGGAAGGTCGGCCGGCGAGCACCACCAGCTCGCCACGCTGGAAACCCGCGGTCATCTGATCCAGGTCCCCGAACCCGGTCGCCACCCCGGTGACCGTCTCCTCGCTGCGCTGCAGCTCCTCGATGCGCTCGAAGGTCGGCCACAGGATTTCCTTGATCCACACGAAGCCGCCCCGCTGGGCGGCCTGGGCGATGCGGAAGATCCGCTGCTCGGCCACGTCCAGGGTCTCGTCGATGTCGCCACCGCCCGCCACGTAGGCGTCCTGGATGATCTCGGTGGCCGACTCGATGAGCTGCCGCAGCGTGGCCTTGTCGCGCAGGATCCGGCAGTGGTACTCGATGTTGGCGGCGGTGGGGACCGCATCCACCAGGCGGGCGAGGTAGGCGAGCCCGCCCGCCGGCTCGAGGTCGCCGGCCGACTTCAGCTCGTCGGACAGCGTGACCACGTCGATCACGTCGCCGCGGCCATACAGGCGCGTCATGGCCCGGAAGATCCGGCGATTGGCCTCCCGGTAGAACGCCCCGTCATCGACCAGCTCCACGGCGCGCGCCACCGCGTCTCCGTCGATGAGCATGCCGCCGAGGACGGAGATCTCGGCCTCCTCCGACCAGGGCGCCTGGCGGTCCCGGAACGCGCCGACGTTCCTCGGGGCCGATCCGGGCTCGAGCGTGGCCATGCGCTAGAAGAGCCCCGCTTGGGCGCCCGAGCCCGGGGCCTCGCCGAGCCCCGACCTCCCGCTGTCGTCCGCCCCGGCTTCCCCGTCGTCCACGATGCGCCGCACCCGCTGCAGGTCCTCCCACGTGGGGCGCGTCCAGCTCCGGTTCCGAAGAAGCGCCGCCGGGTGGTACGTCACCACCAGCGGGTATCCTCGGTACCGGTGCGTGCGGCCCCGGAGGCTCCCCAGGCTCCCTCCGGCCCCGGTCAGGGTCCGGGCCGCGAAGGCCCCGAACGCGACCAGTACGTCCGGGTCGATGAGCTCGAGCTGCCGGTGCAGGAAGGGCGAGCAGGCCTCGATCTCCTCGGGGAGGGGGTCACGGTTGTGGGGGGGGCGGCTCTTGAGGACGTTGCAGATGTAGACCTCTTCGCGCCGGAAGCCGACCGACAGGAGTAGCCGGTCCAGCAGTTGTCCCGCGGGTCCCACGAACGGCCGCCCGGTCTCGTCCTCCCGAGCCCCGGGCGCCTCTCCCACGCACACGACGCGTGCCGTGGGATCGCCCTCCCCGAATACGGCCCGGGTGCGCTCCCGGTGGAGCGGGCAGCGCTGACAGGCCTCCACCACGCGTCGCAGGGATTCGAGGTCGGGCAGAGAGCGGATCTCCTCGGCGGTGGCCTCCCGGCCCAGCCTCGTCACTTGGTCCGGAGCGAGCGCCCGAGCCGCGGCGTCGCGCGCCGGACCGCGCCTGTCTCCTCCGGCGACCGGCGGGGCCTCCGCGATCCCGGCGGCCGGCGCGTCCGGACCGGACGTCGCCGATCCGGTGGATCCCGCGTCGGTGGCGGTCGGTCCGGGCCGGAGCGCCACGGGGGCCGCGTCGAAGTCCCGGGCCAGCCTTCGCGCGTCGGTCCGCCGGAGGGCCGGGAACACGAGCTCGGGCTCCCCGAGCGAGATCCGTGTCTGCAGGTAGCGGCGCAGCGACTCGTCCACGTCAGGCGTCCGATCCCGAGAGGTGTTCCTCCAGCCGGTCCAGAAGGCGCTCGGCCACCTCGCGCTTGGCGAGGAGGGGCAGCTCCTCGCGCCCACCCCACCGGTCGATCAGGACCACGCGGTTCGTCTCGGCCTCCATGCCCTCCCCCTCGACGTCCGCGCGATTCAGAGCCACGAAGTCCAGCCCCTTCGCTTCCAGCTTGGCCCGGGCTCTCGCCTCGCCGTCGCCCGTCTCGAGCGCGAAGCCCAGAGACAGGATCCCCGCGCGTGCACGCAGTTCGCGGGTCTCCCGCAGCAGGTCGGGACCGGGCACGAGCCGGAGGTCGAGCGGTCCGTCCTCCTTCCGGAGCTTGGCGTCCGACACCCGTTCGGGCAGGTAGTCCGAGATCGCGGCGGCCATGATCAGAACCGAAGCCGCTTCGAGCTCGGCGCGCAGCGCCTCGAGCATCTCTTTCACATCCCGAACGCGATGCACGTCCGGTCCGTGCGGGGGCGGGAGCGTCGTGGGACCGGCGATGAGAGAGACCTCGGATCCCCGTCCCCACGCCGCCGCCGCCAGAGCGAAGCCCATGCGGCCCGTGGAGCCGTTGCTCAGGAACCGCACCGGGTCGAGCGCGGCGCGGGTCGGCCCGGCCGTCACGACCACGCGACGGCCGGCCAACGGTGACCCGACCCGCAGACTACGCGCCACTTCCTCGACGATGATCTCGGGCTCGGCCATGCGGCCCGGTCCGACCTCCCCCTCGGCGAGCTCGCCCGAGTCGGGACCGACCACGAGGACGCCGCGGGAGACGAGCGTGTCCATGTGGGCCCCGGTGGCGGGGTGCTCCCACATGCGGCTGTTCATGGCCGGGCAGACCACGATCGGCGCCGGCGCCGCGAGCAGCGTCGCCGACGCCAGGTCGTTGGCCCGTCCGACCGCCATCCGGGCCAGGAAGTCCGCGGTGGCGGGGGCCACGACCACGACGTCGGCCTCACGCCCCAGCTCCAGGTGCGCCAGGGGGCGCTCCCAGAGGTCCCGGTGAACGGCCCGCCCGGAGAGGGCTTCGAAGGTGACCGGGCCGACGAACCGGCACGCCCCGGGGGTCATGATCACGTCGATCTCGGCTCCCGCCTCCCGAAGACGACGGACGAGAATCGCGCTCTTGTACGCCGCTATGCCGCCGGTGACGACCAGGAGGACCCGGCGGCCCTCGAGGGTTCGCACCGGGACCGGCTCAGTCGACGCCGGATCGGCGCCGGGCCACGAGTCGGAACTCGAGCTGGCCGCTGGTCAGGGCCTCCAGGGCCACCGTCGTGAGCTTGCGAGGTCCGTAGGGAGACGTCTCGAGCGGGAGCGCGTTCAGCTCGCGCGCATAGGTGGCCGCCACCAGTACCCCTCTGTACTTGTCCCCGGCCACGTGGGCCAGCTCATCCGGCGTGAAGACCTTCATTTCGCCTCCCGATCTCTCGTTCTCCGATCACCGGTCCGCGCCGAGCGCGCTCCGGATCTCCTCCTCGATGCGTTCCGCGAGATGTGATACTCGCCGACCCATGCGGCTGATCCGGAGTTCCTCGGCGCGGACGATACCGTCCGTGTCTCGAACCGCCGTCTCGAGCTCGTCGTTCACGACCAGGAAGTCGAACTCCGAAACCGCCAGCAGCTCCTGCTCGGCTCCCTCCATCCGCCGCCGACGCTCCGCCTCGGGCTCGCTTCCCCTGCCCCGCAGCCGGGCCACGATGCGCTCGCCCGTGGGGGGCAGCAGGAACACCGTCACAACGTCCGGCTCGAGGCGCCTCACCGAGCGGGCGCCCTGGACATCGATGTCCAGGATCAGGTGGACTCCCTCGCGTCGGGCCGCTTCGACCTGATTGCGCGGCGTCCCGTAGAGTTCACCATGCACCTCGGCCCACTCCAGGAGACGCCCGCCGTCCCGCAGATCCAGGAACGCGTCCCGGTCCAGGAAGTGGTAGTCCTCGCCGTCGGTCTCGCCCGCGCGCGGCTGCCGGGTCGTGGCGGAGACCGAAAAGCGGTAGCGGTCGGTCTCGGCCGCCAGTCGCCTGGCCACGGTGGTCTTCCCACTCCCGGAGGGCCCGGCCAGGACGACCGGAAAGCTCCGGTCCGCGGGAGGTCTCACCCGCTCCCTCGCCCGGCGGCCGCCCCTCTCCGTGTGGCCGGCTCCCGGGGGCCGCCGACGCCCGTCACTCGACGTTCTCGATCTGTTCCCGCAGCCGCTCGAGCTCGTTCTTCATCTCGACAACTGCCCGAGAGATGGCGGCGTCGTTGGCCTTGGCGCCGGTCGTGTTGATCTCCCGGTGGAGCTCCTGAACGAGGAAGCCGAGCCGCTTTCCGACCGGCACCGGCCCCGGCTCCCCGACCAGCTGCGCGAAGGCAGCCAGGTGAGCGCGGGCGCGCACCATCTCCTCGCCGATGTTCCACTTGTCGGCCAGGATCGCGATCTCTCGTGCCACGCGTTCGCCGTCGGCCTCGCGGCCGCCGGTGAGCTCCGCCACGGCCTCGAGGAGGCGACTCCGCTCCCGCTCGAGCCGCCCGGGAGCGAGCCGCTCGACCTCCGCGATCCCTCGCTCGATGCCCTCCACTCGCTCCCGGAGGTCCGCCTCGAGCCGCTGCCCCTCCCGCTCGCGCATCGTCACCAGCTCGTCGAGCGCGCGGCGGACGATCGGCTCCACCTCGTCCCACTCCACGTCCTGCGCCGATGGTGCACCGCGCGGCCGCAGGAGGCCGCCTCCATGCATGAGCAGCGGGAGGTCGGCATGACCGGGGAGCGAGTACTCTTCCCTCAGGGTGCGGAAGGCCCTCAAGTATGCTTCAACCCGTTCCCGGTCGAGCTCCATCGAGCCGTCCTCGGCACCCGTCTCCTCGATCCGGACCGTGACGTCCACGCTGCCGCGATCGAGCCGCTCTCCCGCCAGCTCCCGGAGAGGCGGCTCCCAGGCCTCGCCTCCGGGAGGCACCCGCACGTCCACCCTCAGGTGGCGCCCGTTCACGGAACGCGCGTCCACGGTGATGGCGGTCTCCCCGGAGGTGCCGCTGGCCGACCCGAAACCCGTCATGCTGCGTAGCATCCTGGAGGGCCGGAAGGTAGACGCCGGGCCGGCGGAGCGTCAACCGAGAGCGACGATTTCGCCTCTCCGGTCGCGGGGCGCGACGACTCTAGTTGCTCCACTCCCAGCTCACGCCGACCAGGTTCACCCCCAGCGGGTGCGGCAGGCCCACTATGTCGCCCTCGTCGATCAGCCCCAGGTCGTGTCCGACCCACCAGAATCGGAACCGCTCGATGCGGATCTCCACCCGCCCCAACGCCAGGGTCCGGGCCGGAAGGAAGCCCGCCCCCGATTGCTGCGGTCGCGACGTCGCCATGGCGGCCCGGTAGGACGCGCCGAGCGCGGCGGTCACGTGGAGGTTGTTCTGGAAGAGGTCGCCGTGCACGGCCACCTCTCCGTAGGCCAGGTCGGGCGGCACGTACCGGAGCGACGCTCCCGAAAGCCGTCCGAGGTGTCTCCACACGCCGGAGACCTCGAGGTGGTCCCGGAGCACACCCGCGGGGATGGGTGGGCCGTGCACCCGACCCTCGAAGCCGCCCACCGTGGAGCCCTGGGTCGGCCCGAGCGTCGTGTCGAAGGCGAAGCCGAGCGGCAGCTGGCGGCTGAGCTTCTGCCATATCCCGCGCCCCTCCAGGGTGTACGGCCCGAGTTGGAGCGTGGCCGTCCCATCCAGCGCATCGAACCCGACCGACTCGGCCGTCCCCTGCAGCGGGTAGGGCACCCCGCGGGTCCCGGCGACGGCCGAGCCTCGCAGCGTGAGACCGACGGCACCGGCCGTACGCGGCTTCACGGCGAGTCCGGCGCGCCCGGAGTGGGTCCGGAACCGCGTCCACGAGGACCAGCTCGCGCCGGCGTCCGCATGCAGCCACGACTTGAGTGACCAGCCGGAGCGGAGAGCCCCCCGGAACCGTGGATACAGCGTGCCGGTGTGGCCTTCGAAGGTCGCGCGCATGGAGAACGGCCCCGGTACGGCGGTCAGCGACACCAGGCCCCGACGGTCGGCCGTCGTGGGACCACTGCCGCTGGTGGCGTCCGGGGACCGGGCGGAGCGCCCCGCCCAGCCGTCCGCCTGCAGCCACGGAGCCAGGTCCGCCCGGAAGTGCAGGTAGGCCTCGGAGCGCGAGAACTTCTGATCGGACAGCACCGTGCTCTCCACGCTCTCCGATCGTCCCCGGACCTCGATCCCGACGTGGCCCCCGCCGGAGACCCAACCTACGCGGGCCCAACCGTCCAGGCGGTGGGCCGGTGTCGGAGCGCCCGCCACGTCCAGGAAGTCCCCCGCCCCCGCCAGCTGCACGTGGGTCCCGATCCCGTTGGTGAAGACCCCCCGGACCGTGTTCACCGCCGGCCTGCCGGTGGCGGCCTCGAGGCGCGAATAGGCCGGCCCCCGGTCGTGGGAGATCATCGTGATCTCGATGCGGAGCGAGCCGGCTTCACGCAGCACCCGCAGTCGCTCGGCGCCGATCAGCGACACCCGCCGCAGGTCGACGGTACCTCCCTCGAGCGGGTCGAGCTCGCGGCCGTCCACGATCACCTGTACGAAGCCGGGACCGAACTCCCCGTCCATGGCCACGAAGGGCCCGGCGAAATAGCCGGCCGAGAGCCCGGTGACTCCGGGCATCTCCCGCTCGAGGAAGTCGAGCAGGTTCTGCGGGTCGGCCGCGATGAGGGCGTCCCGGTCCCAGCTGCGCACGGAGGCGGAGCCGAGGCTGTCCGGCCACTCCAACGCGGCCGGAAAGGGCGGCGCCTTGTGGGCCGTGGTGTCCGCGCCCGTGGTGTCGGCGGGAAGCGTGTCCGCCGGGAGGGTGTCGGCCCGAGCCGATGGCGCCGCTAGAGTGTCCGGAGGAACGGTGTCGGCGCGGACGAGAGCCGGCGCGGCCCTCGCGGATCCTCCCGGTAGCACCACGAGGAAGGCCAGGAGGAGGAGCGCTCCCGACGCGGGCCCGCTTCCCCAGCCCTCGGGCCGCGCGCGACGGCGTCGATCAGTGCTCGGCAGCGCGACGAAGCCAGTCGATGAGGAGCCGCACGCCCACGCCGGTCGCTCCCTCCGGTTGATAGGGTCCCGGCTTCTCGGTCCAGGCCGTGCCGGCGATGTCGAGGTGCGCCCAGCGGACGCCCTCCCCCACGAACTCCTTGAGAAAACAGCCGGCGGTGAGAGCGCTTCCGTCCCGGCCGCCGCTGTTCTTGATGTCGGCGATGGTCGAGTCCATCTGCCGCCGGTACTCGCTCCAGATGGGGAGGCGCCACACGCGCTCGCCCGTCCGCCGGCCGGCCTCCTCCAGCTCCGCCGCGAGCGCGTCGTCGTCCGTCATGAGCCCGCTGGCGTAGTGTCCCAGGGCCACCACGCAGCCGCCCGTGAGCGTCGCCAGATCCACCATGGCGCGCGGGCCGAGGCGCGAGCCGTATGCGAGCGCGTCGGACAGGATCAGGCGGCCCTCCGCGTCGGTGTTGACCACCTCGATCGACTTGCCCGACACCCCTCGGATGACGTCCGCCGGCTTGACCGCGCTGCCCGAGGGGAGGTTCTCCGTGGAAGGGACCAGCCCCACCAGCCGGACCGGGAGCCGGAGATCGGCAGCGGCCCTCATCGCCCCGAGGACCGCCGCGCCGCCCGCCATGTCGAACTTCATGTCCTCCATGCCGGCGGCCGGCTTGATGGAGATGCCGCCGGCGTCGAACGTGACCCCCTTCCCCACCAGCACGAACGGAGCCCCCTCGGCGCCGCGATAGTGCAGGATCATGAATCGCGGCTCTTCCGCCGATCCCCGCGCCACGGCCAGGAGTCCGCCGAAGCCCTCCTCGCGCAGCCGGTCGGGCTCCCACACCTCGACCTCGAGGTCGCGATCGCGGGCCAGCTCCTGCGCCCGCACGGCCAGGAAGGTCGGGGTGGCCACGTTCCCGGGACGCGTGGCCAGGCCGCGCACCCAGTTCTGAGCCGCCGCTACGGCACGGCCCGACCGTGCCGCCTCCCGGAGGGTCTCGGTGACCTCTCCCGACGGGACGTGCACGGCGGCCCGCGACGGGCGCGGAGGACTCTTTTCGCGCAGCTCGGCGCCGCGGAGCTCTTCGAAGCTCCAGTCGCCGAGGACGAGCCCCTCCGCCGCCGCCCACACCGCCTCCTCGAGCGGCGCCCCGAGGCCCTCGGGGAGGCTGACGGCCACCGAGCCCAGCCGGCGGCTTCGGGCTTCCCGGACCGCGATGCCGGCCAGCTTTCGCACCGCCTCGCCGGCCGGCGTACCGCCCTCCCCCAGACCCACGGCCAGGAGGTCGGGGCCGCCCCGCGACGCCGGCACGTACAGCACCTCTCCTTCCTCACCGCGAAACCGGCCGGCCGCGACCCACCGACCCAGGGTCCCGCCGGCTTCGGCGTCCAGCTCGGCCGCCGCCCCGGTGGGAGCCGTCCCCGGGCCGAGCCCCACCGCCACCAGCTCCACGTCCAGGGCGGCGGCCGGGCCGTCCACCACCTCCACCGGCTTCTCCTCCGTCCCCGGCTCGATCGGCGATACGGCCGGATTCACCGGCGTCACGCCGCCTCCATGTGCTCGATGATGCGATCCGCGAAGCCCGAGGTGGGCACGACGGTGGCGCCGTCCATCTGCCGGGCCAGGTCGTAGGTCACCGTGCCTCGCCCGATGGCGGCCTCGATGCCCGACTCGATCGCCCTCGCGGCCTCGCTCCAACCCATGTGGTCCAGCATCATGACGCCCGAGAGGATGAGCGAGGTGGGATTCACCTTGTCCATGCCGGCGTACTTGGGCGCCGTGCCGTGCGTAGCCTCGAAGAAGGCCACCTCGTCCCCGATGTTGGCGCCCGGAGCCATCCCGAGGCCCCCCACCTGGGCCGCGCAGGCGTCGGAGAGATAGTCGCCGTTCAGGTTCGGGAGGGCGATCATGTCGTACTCGTCGGGACGTAGCAGCACCTGCTGGAACATCTGGTCCGCGATCCGGTCCTTGATGACCAGCTTGCCCTCGGGCACCCGGCCGTCGTGCTTCGACCAGAGATCCTCCTCGGTGATCGTCCGGTCGCCGAACCTCTCCCGGGCCACCTCGTAGCCCCAGTTCCGGAAGGCGCCCTCGGTGAACTTCATGATGTTGCCCTTGTGGACCAGGGTCACCGACTTCCGCCCGTCACGCAGCGCATCCTGGATCGCCATGGCCACCAGGCGCTTGGTCCCGAACTCGGAGATCGGCTTGATCCCGATGCCGCTCCCCTCCCGGATGCTCGCCCCCATCTCGTCGATGAGGAAGCGTCGGACCTTCTCGGCCTCCGGACTTCCCGCCTCCCATTCGATTCCCGCGTACACATCCTCGGTGTTCTCGCGGTAGATGACCACGTCCAGCTTCTGGGGCTCGCGGACCGGCGAGGGTGTCCCGGTGAGCCACCGGCTGGGCCGCACGCAGGCGTACAGATCCAGCTTCTTGCGAATCGTCACGTTGAGCGACCGGATCCCGCCTCCGACCGGCGTGGTGAGGGGTCCCTTGATGGCCACGAGGAACTCCCGGGCGGCGCGCAGCGTCTCCTCGGGCAGCCACTCCCCCGTGACCTCCTTGCCGCGCTCGCCCGCGTAGACCTCCATCCAGCGGATCGACCGCGCCCCGCCATATGCCAGGCGCACGGCCGCGTCGAACACGCGTGAGGAGGCCGCCCAGAGATCCGGTCCGATGCCGTCGCCCTCTATGAAGGGCACGATCGGGTGGTCCGGCACCACCAAGTCACCATCCGAGCTTCGAATCGGCTCGCCGTCCGCCGGCGGCCGAGCATATTCATACTCCGACATCGTTCGTCCATCCTCCTGTCTGGCCTGGAGAGGAGGCCCCGTGAGCGAAGGAGACCGAGCCACGAGCTCGGCCCGCGCGAAGATATCACGGGCTCCCCTCGACCGGTAGGCGAAAAACACGAAGAGCCGCCCGGCGACTGCGCCGGACGGCTCCGCTGTGCGATCGGGCATCCGGTCGACGGGGAGCCGGCCGGGTGGTTCGGCTCAGCGCTCGTCGAGCGCCACGAACTTCCGGTCCCTGGAGCCCACGTACTCGGCGCGAGGTCGGATGATGCGGTTGTCGGCGTGCTGCTCCATGACGTGCGCCGACCACCCACCCGCCCGACCGGCCGCGAACAGCGGCGTGTCGAGGTCCAGCGGGATACCGAGCGTGTAGTAGACGATGCCGCAGTAGAAGTCGACGTTGCAGTGGATGCCCTTGCGGTCGAGCATCGTCTCCTCGACGCGGCGCGCGATCCGGTGCCACTTCGGATCGCCCAGCTCCTCGCTGAGCCGCTCGGACATCTCCCGAAGGTGGGTGGCGCGGGGATCCTCGGCCCGGTAGACGCGGTGGCCGAAACCCATGATCTTGCGATGCTCCTCCAGGGCCTGATCCACCCACGCCCCGGCCTTGTCCTCCGAGCCGATCTCCAGGAGCATGCGCATGGCCTTCTCGTTCGCTCCGCCGTGCAGCTCGCCCTTGAGCGCCCCGATGCCCCCGACAATCGCCGAGTGCAGGTCGGCCAGAGTCGACGCGATCACCCGACAGGTGAACGTGGAGGCGTTGAACCCGTGCTCCAGGTAGAGGAGCAGACTCGTGTCCAGGGCCTTCGCCTCGACAGGCTCGGGCTTCTCGCCGCGGAGCATGTAGAGGAAGTTCGCCGCGTGACCGAGCTCTGGGTCCGGATCCACCGGCTCCTCGCCGCCCCGGATCCGGTCGAAGGCCGCGATCACCGTCGGTATCCGGGCCACGAGCCGTTGGGCCTTGCGGAGCTCGGCCTCCGGGCTGTTGTCGCCCGCCTCCTCATCGTACGCGCCCAGCGCCGCCACCGACGCCTGGAGGACGGTCATGGGGTTGGCGTCCTCCGGCAGGCTCCGGACGACGCCCAGGACGCCGTGCGAGAGGGTGCGTCGGCGGGCCAGCTCGCCCTCGAACTCCTCGAGCTCGGAGCGCCCCGGCAGCCGATCGTGCCAGAGCATGTAGAGCGCCTCCAGGAAGGACGCCTCACGAGCCAGGTCGTGGATGTCGAAGCCCCGGTAGAGGAGCCTCCCTTGCTGACCGTCGATGTATCCGAGGGAGGTCTCGGAGACGACCACGCCCTCGAGGCCCTTGGCCATGATCTGTTCCGCCATCGTACGCGTGTGCCTTTCCCTGGTCGGTTACCTTGCTCGCCGGCCGCCGAGGCGCGTCCCCGGCGGGCCGCGAGTCTCACCGGATGGCCGGCCCCGCCGAGCCCGGCGTCCCATACGGGGTGCAAGAAACATGTCAGCGGACCGCGAGGTGGACGAGGCGTCCGGAGCGGCTCCGGACCGGTGCCGATACGATGGGAGCGCGGGACCGGGCGAGCCCGACCCCGCGCTCCAGCCTGGTTTCCGCGACCCTGTTCCGTTCCCCCCTAGCGAGGGGCCGGTTCCGGCGTCGCGTCCAGGAATTGCTCCCGGAGGGCTTCCGGGTCCAGGCCATCGAAGGACCCCACCGGCAGGCGCGTCCTGCGCTGTGGCTGCTGTGGATCGGAGAAGCACACGAAGATGACTGAGTCGTACTCGGTGTCCGGCTGCTTGACGTTGGGGTCCGGCCAGTAGACATCTCGAGATGCGCGCCAGGCCTTCCAACGCCGTCCGTTCTCGTCGAGAAAATGCTTCGTCATTCTCCCCCTCACCTCACGGTTCTCCGCGCGGCCCTCACGGGAGGTCCCCTCGAACGGGAACCCGCGGAGGACCGGGACAGTCTAACAACTTAAGGCCAAGGGGCCCCCGTGTCCACCGTGTACCATCGCTGCGGTGATACGTCAGATATCACATGCTAACACCTTGCATATCAGCGAGATCCACCCGGTGATACATGGAACCCGTCACGCCCGGTGGCCGTCGTCGCCGTCGTGGATACCCGGCAGCCAGATGAACGCCAGACCGGCGCCGAGCCCGGCCACGAGCACCGCCAGCATGATCGTGAACAGCGTGTAGTACACCCCCGCACTCCTTGCGAGACGCTCGTCCTGGAAGCCCGCGACCCCCGGCGTCCCCGAGGAGAGGCGCGAGCCGAGCCCGGCCGGCTCGGGCGACGGGCCCGACCGGCTGACGGCCGCACGATGCGTCGCGCTCGCCCTCCTGTCCAGTCGCCGTCCCGAGCCCGTCCGCGCCTGCTTGCGGGCGCCCCCGCGCGGACTCTAAGCTGGCCCGAGAGCACCGCGTCCCCGCGCCGGTTCCCATCCCCGGGAGGCGCGACGGAAACCAGAGACCCCGGAGCCAGGAGTTTCACACATGAGCCCGACGACCGCCGCCGGTCAGGAAACCCAGGCCTCCATCCGGGAGGCGGAGCGCTGGAGTGCCCACAACTACAAGCCGCTCCCCGTGGTCCTCGCGCGCGGGGAGGGCTGCTTCGTGTGGGATGTGGATGGGAAGCGCTATCTGGACATGCTGAGCGCCTATTCGGCGCTCAACCAGGGCCATCGGCACCCTGCCATCCTCGAGGCCATGCGCGAGCAGTCCGAGCGCATCACCCTCACCTCGCGCGCCTTCCACAACGACCGCATGGGCCCCTTCCTCCACGAGCTGTGCGAGGCGACAGGCTTCGAGAAGGCGCTCCCCATGAACACCGGAGCCGAAGCGGTCGAGACCGCGCTCAAGGCGGCCCGGAAGTGGGGGTACACGGTCAAGGGCGTACCAGAGGGCCAGGCCCGGATCATCGCCTGCGCGAACAACTTCCACGGTCGCACGACCACCATCGTCGGATTCTCGACCGAGGCGCAATACCGTCACGGCTTCGGCCCGTTCACGCCCGGCTTCGAGGTGATCCCGTTCGGGGACGTCGACGCGCTCGAGGAGGCGATCACCGAGGACACGGTGGCCTTCCTGGTCGAGCCGATCCAGGGCGAAGGGGGCGTCATCGTTCCGCCGGAAGGCTACCTGGCCCGCTGCGCCGAGCTCTGCGCCGCGCGGGACGTCCTGCTCCTCAACGATGAGATCCAGACGGGGCTCGGTCGGACCGGAAGGCTGTTCTGCGGGGACTGGGACGGGACCCGAGGCGACGTCCTCATTGTCGGCAAGGCGCTGGGCGGGGGCGTCTATCCGGTCTCGGGCATCCTGGCCGACGCGGAGGTCATGGACGTGTTCACGCCCGGCGATCACGGCTCGACGTTCGGGGGCAATCCGCTGGGCGCGGCCATCGGCAGCGCGTCGCTGCGCGTCATCCTCGAGGAGCGACTCCCGGATCGAGCCCGGGAGCTGGGCGACTGGTTCATGGACCGACTCAGGGCCATCGACTCGCCCCACGTGGAGGAGGTCCGGGGCCGGGGTCTCCTCATCGGCGTGGTGATCAAGGAGACCTCGGGAACGGCGCGGCCCTTCTGCGAGGCTCTCATGGACCGCGGGATCCTGGCCAAGGAGACGCACCACCAGGTCATCCGGTTCGCCCCGCCCCTGGTCGCCACACGCGAGATCCTCGAGGAGGCGCTCGAGGCGATCGAGCCGGTCGTGCGCGGCGAAGGCGTCGACCTGGCCTGACCCGGCACGGCGTCCGGGCCGCCCGTCACCTCAGGTCGCCTGCGGAGGTGGACGGGCGGTCCGGCGACCGCGCCGCCCGGATCCTCTGCAGTGCGCGCTGCTGGGCACGCAGCACCTCCATCACCCGGTCCACGAGCTCCTGAGCCGTCTCCTTGGAGCGGGGCCGGTCCTCGAAGTCCGAGTAGTCGATCGGCTCGCCGAAGTACACGTAGACTCGCCGCCCGACGCGCGGCACCACGCTCCCGATCGGCAGCACGCGGTCCATGCCCTCGATGGTCACCGGCACGACGCTCGCCTTGGTCCCGAGAGCCAGGAGGCCGGCGCCCGGCCGCCCCGGTCCGATGCTGCCGTCCCTGGATCGCGTCCCTTCCGGGAACAGGACCATGACGCCGTCCCGAAGCGCCCGCAGCATGCGGTACAGGGCCCTGTAGTCCCGCCGCCCCTCACGGATGGGAATCGCCTTCCACAGGTCCGAGAACAGGGCCAGCAGCGGGTTCTTGAAGAAGTTCTCGCGCGCGGCGGGGTTCCACGGGATGAGCCAGGGGCGCCAGAAGGACTGCGGGTAGTACGCCGAGATCCCGACCAGCCAGCTGTCGATCATCGACTGGTGATTGGAGAGGAGGAGGATGTTGCGCCCCTGGGGAAGCCGATCGCGGCCGACCACGGTCGTGCGGTTGAGGACGAAGAAGAGCAGAGCGCCCACCGCGGCCGTCAGGTTGGTGAACAGGTAGGAGGCCGCCGGCCACACGAGGTGGAAGAGACGACCACGGTGCTCGGCCTCGTAGGCTTCGCCCATCCTGCCCCCCTCGCCCCGTCTCTTACCGCCGGCCCGGGGATCCGGCTACATGCGCTGGTAGCCGGGCCCGCTCCCTCCCTCGCGGGGGGTCCAGCGGGGACCCAGCACGTCGGTCGCCTTGCAGTCGACGCAATTGGGCGCGTTGACGACCAGCCGATCGTCCTCCCGCTCGTACACGCCCGCCGGGCACATGTGAGCGTAGAAGTCCGCCACCCGCCCCGGCACGTCCTCGCCCACCAAGAGGTGGGATGGGAGGTCGTCGCGCGTCGTGTTGCCGGAGCGGTAGACCGCGTCCTCCTTGGAGAAGGACCGCTCGCCATCCGGCGTGAGCCCGCGACTCCCGGATCGGGATCGGGGCTCGAGCGCGTCCGCCAGGGCCGGGATCCTGCGGCCCGGCCACCGGCCGCCCGTGAGAGTCATGAGCCCGGACTTGAGCCCGCCCCGGTACAGGCCGCCCTCCTTGAAGGCGAGCCGCATGTTGCGCGTCCGGTACAGGTCGTGGACCACGAAGCTCTCCCGGATGACCGCATCGTAGGCACGCAGACCGCTCTCCGACACGTCGTCCTCCTGCAGGGCCCGGAAGATGGCCCGGGCCGCCAGCATCCCGGAGTGGACGGCGTAGTGGATCCCCTTCAGCGACGCAACGTCCACGAAGCCGGCCGCGTCGCCTACGACCACCAGCCCTCCCCCGTGCAGCCGCTCGGGAAGGGCGTGGAAGCCTCCCTCGGGGATCGTCTTGGCGCCCCACTCCTCCACCTCGCCTCCGTCGAGGAGCTCCGCGACGAGCGGATGCGTCTTGAGCCGTTGCAGGAGCACGTGCGCGTCCAGGTCGGCCTCGGGATAATCGAGACCCACCACCACTCCGAGCGCCACGAGGTCCTCCCCCATCGGATAGACGAAGCTCCCTCCGAACGCGTCGTCGGGCAGCGGCCATCCCAGGGTGTGGATGATGGCGTCCGGCGCGGAGGGCACGCGCCACAGCTCCTTGACCCCGAGCGCGTAGATCTGGGCGTTGGGCGACTCGATCTTCTGCCAGTCCAGCCAGGCGGAGGTGAGGGAGCCGCGCGTCCCCTCGGCCAGGACCGTCACCCGCGCGGAGATGTCCGTGGGCGGCATGTAGCCGCTCCCCGGCTCCCCGCTCCGGTCCAGGCCGGTGGGCGTCGTGCGCACACCGACCACGCCGCGCTCTCCGACGAGCAGGGCCTCGGCCGGGAACCCCGTGAACACGTTGACTCCGAGCTCCTCGGCTCGCTCGCCCATCCAGCGGACGATCTCGCAGATCGAGGCAACGTGGCTTCCGGTGTTGTGCATGGTGGGAGGCGTGGGCAGTCGAAAATGTCCGCGCTTCGTGAGGAGATAGACCCGGTCCTCCGGGGCGCGCATGCGGAAGGGGAGATCCTCCTCGGCGACGTCCGGGAACAGCTCCCGGAAGGGACCGGGGCGGACGACGGCTCCCGACAGGCAGTGCTCACCGAGCGACGCCGCCTTCTCGAGCACGCCGATCTCGAGGTCGGCGGGCCCTTCCCCGCTCTCGCCGGCGGCCCGCGACAGGCGGGCCAGCTCGATCGCTCCCGCCAGGCCGGCGGGCCCGCCACCCACGAACAGCACGTCCAGGGGCACGGCCTCCTCGCCCGGCTCCTCGTGGAGGAGAAAGCGCTCCGGCAGCGGCGGCTGGTAGTCGGCGGGTACGAACTCCTCGCCGGCGTGGGGAGGAGGCGCCTGGCCCGCTCCGCTCATCGGTGGCTTCGTCCTTCCTGCGGGTGCGCTCCGTCGGCGGCCGCGGCCGCGAGGCGATCGGCGTGCACGATATGCCTCCCTCGGAGCTTCGTCCAGCCGGCGGGCGGCGTCCTCACGAGGCCCCGGACCCTGTCCGCGGGCGGTCGCGGCGGATCCATTCGTCGAGCCCCGCCGCGTTTGCCCCGGCCCCGACGCGAAGCCATCCTCCACGGAGAGATGCCTCGTCTCGCGCTCCTCCTCGTCTCGGCGCTCGTGTGGCTCCTGTGGGCGCTCCTCGTCGTGGCCTGGACCCCCCTCGTGACCCTCGCGTGGGCCACCACCGCGTGGTGGGATCGACGCCGGGTGATCGCGGGCCGAGCCTTTCGCCTGTGTGCGCGCGCGGCGGTCGCCGTGAACCCCTTCTGGTCGGTCCGCGTCGAGGGACGCCTGCCGGCGGACCGGAGCCGACCCTACGTGGTCGTGTGCAACCACGAGTCCATGGCGGACGTGGTTCTGGTCGGCTGCCTCCCGTGGGAGATGAAGTGGCTCTCCAAGCGGGCCATCCTGAGAATTCCCTTCATGGGCCTCATGATGTGGATGGTCGGGGACGTCGGCGTGCGGCGGCGGGATCCGGAGAGCCGCCGCCGGGCCTCGGACCGGCTCCGTCGGTGGATCGAACGCGGAGTGTCGGTGATCCTCTTCCCGGAGGGAACACGCGCACCCGCGGAGGAGCTCCTACCGTTCCACCAGGGCGCTTTCCGCCTCGCCCTGGAGACCGGTGCGCCCGTCCTCCCCCTGGCCGTGAGCGGGACCCGGCAGGCACTGGCCCGGGGCTCCCTGGCGTTCGGGAGGGCGAGGGCCGTGGTCCGGATCCTGGAGCCGGTCCCGGCCCGCGGAAGCCCGGAGAGCGAGGAAGACGTCCAGCGACTCACGGCCCGCGTCCGGGCGCTGATCGACGAGGCCCGGCGGAGGCCGCCGGCCCCGGGTCGAGGCGGGCGGGGCCGGGGACCCGGCTAGCGCCCGCCTTCCGCGGCCGGGTCTCGGGCCAGGAGGCCGTGGGCGCGGAGGATCGACAGGACGCGGCCCACCGGAAGGGCATCGGTGGTCCGACCCCGATAGCCGGTCACGGTGGTGGCCCGGAACAGGGAGTTGAGCGCGGCCTCCTCCGTCGCCTCGACGACGGCCTCGAACAGAGCCGAGAGATCCCGTCCATCGTCGACGGGGGGCGCGCCGTCGCGGCGGGTCGAGAAGGCGATCGCATAGTCGCCCGACCCGTTCGACATCCAGGAGCCCGTGCGACCGATGCCCAGGAAGGCCCGCCGGGCCAGTCGCGTGAGACCCAGGTGCCGGAGCGGGGCGTCGGTGGCGATCACGATCATGACCGAGCCGCCTTCATCGGCGTCCCGCGTGGCGGCGTCGGGCTCCGGGACGGCCGGCCCGGCGCCGGGCGCACCGCGGCCGGGAGCCGCCCGCCCCGAGTCCGGCTCCACCGTCGCCGACGCGGGCCGGGCCGACCCCTCGTCTGGACTCTGACCGAGGTCCCGCCACACGGGGTAGCCGGCGATGCGCAGGTGTCCCCCGTAGTTGGTCTGCACGAGCACTCCCACCGTGTAGCCGCCGCGCTCGGCCGGCACGACGCGCGAGGCCGTTCCGATCCCGCCCTTCCATCCCAGGGCCCGCGTTCCGGTCCCGGCCCCGACGCTCCCCTCCCGCACCGCTCCCCCGTGCGCGGCCCGAAGCGCGCCACGCACCTGCTCCGGTCCGATGGGCCGGCTCCGGATGTCGCTCAACCAGCCGTCGTTGGTCTCCCCCACCACGGGATTGATGGACACGACGTCCCGGTTCTCGGGCATCTCCAGCATCGTGTCCACGAGGGCGTCGGCCGCGCGCCACACGCTCAGCGTCCCGGTGAGGAGAATGGGAGTCTCGATCCAGCCGAGCTCGTTGACCTGCGAGAGACCGATGAGCTTGCCGAATCCGTTTCCGACCACCATCGCCCCGTGCACCTTGTCGCGGAACAGGTTCCCGTCATGGGGGAGGATCGCGGTCACTCCGGTCCGGAGCGAGTCTCCCTCCCACAGCGTGATCTGTCCGACCCGGACGCCGGCCACGTCGGTGATCGCGTCCAGAGGGCCCGGCGGGAGCGCCCCGATCACGATCCCCGCCTCCCGGACCCGGGGACGGTCCGCTCCTCCACGCGGCTCCTGGGCGCGGGCGACCGTCGTCACGAGGGCGAGCCCCACGAGGCAGGGAAGCAGCAGCTCGGCGCAACGTTCGACCATCAGGCTTCGCCTCCGACGAGGAAGTGCAGGATCCACGACACGCCGTACACCGCGGTGGCGACGAGCACGATGAGGGGACCGGTCGGAAGGTCGATCCCCGGGCCCACCGACAGCCCCCAGGCGAGCCAAAGCCCCGCGACGATGCTCACCGCCCCGGCGAGGGTGGCCCATAGCATCATTCGGCCCAGCGTGCGCGCCCAGGGCCGGGCGGCCGCGGCCGGAATCGTGAGCAGGGCAATGACGAGGATGACGCCCACGACCCGGATGAGGAGCACGACCGTCAGGGCCGTGAGCCCGAGCAGGACGAGGAGGAGCGTGCCGACCGGAACGCCGACCACCTCCGCGAACTCCTCGTCGAACGCGAGGGCCTGCAGCGGCCGATGGAACACCGCGGTCACCGCCACGATCAGCACGTCGAGCGCCACGGCGAGCGCCAGATAGGTCGGAGAGACGAGCAGGATGTTCCCGAACAGGTAGGCCGTGAGGTCCGGGGCGTATCCGGGCGCCACCGCGATGAACAGCACCCCCAGCGCCATCCCCACCGCCCACACGGTCGAGATCAACGTCTCGAGCCCGCCATGCTGCCGCCGGTAGGCCAGCCCGATCCCGGCGCTGGAGACCAGACCGAAGCCCACCGCGCCGAGCATCGGGTCGAAGCCCAGGAGGTAGCCGAGTCCCACCCCTCCGAAGGCGGCGTGCGCCAGGCCGCCCGAGATCGAGGCGATCTCTTTCACCACCACGTAGCTGCCGATGATCCCGCACGCGACGGCCGCGAGAAGCCCGGCCGCCAGCGCGTGACGGAAGAACGGCAGGGCGAGCGCGCCGCTCACGGCCCTTCCTCGTGCGGTCCGAGCACCCGCTCAACGTGCCCGTGCGAGACGAGCTCGATCGGCTCGCCGTACGCCTCCTCCAGCAGCTCGGGGGTGAGCCCGCCGTCGGCGTGATGGAAGAGCTTGCGGTTCACGCACGCCACGCTCCCCACGTGTCTCCGCAGCACTCCGACGTCGTGCGAGACCACGACGCGGGTCATCTCCGGGCCCAGCTGCTCGAGGAGCTCGTAGATCGTGCGCCCGACGCGGGGATCGACGCTCGAGGTGGGCTCGTCCAGGAGCAGGAGCTCGGGCTCGGTGGCGAGGGCCCGGGCCACGAGAACGCGCTGGAGCTCCCCTCCCGAGAGCTGACCGATCCGGCGGCCGCCCTGGTCCGCCATCGCGACCCGTTCGAGGGCTTCGCGCGCCACGGCCCGGTCCGCCTGCGTGGCCGGTCCCCAGGTCCGTCCGCGCCCGAGCCGGGCGGTGAGCACCGCGTCCTCGACGAGGATCGGGAAGTCCGCATCGAACCGTGTGTACTGCGGCACGTAGCCCACGCGCCCGCGAGCCGCGACCGGAGCCAGGCCCAGCACTCGCACCCGGCCCCGGTCCGGACGGAGGAGACCCAGGACGAGCTTGAGGAGCGTCGTCTTACCGCCGCCGTTCGGGCCCAGGATGCCGAGGAACGCGCCACGCTCGATCTCCAGGGACACGTCCTCCAGCACGAGACGCGAGCCGTAGGAGAACCACACGTGCTCGAAGGACACGGCCGGACCGGGATCGGTCACGTGCGCGCGTCGACGAGGGGCGGGAGCACCGTCATCCGGACCACACGGCGGCCAGCTCGCGCGCCGCTCGCACGACGAGCGCCGGCCAGTCCCGCTCGAGCGGGTCCAGCACGCGGGTACTCACCCCCAGCTCGCGGGCCACCCGTCCCGCCTCGCCGACGGTCGTGCCCGGCTGGATGAACATCACGCGCAGGCCCTCCTCTCGGATGCGGGAAAGGACGCGCGCCAGCTGGCCCGGACCGGGCTCGGCCGACCCGGACTGGACCGCTTCCTGGCGCAGGCCGTGGTCGGCGGCAAAGTACGCCCAGGCCGGGTGGAAGACGAGAAACGTGTGCCCCCGGAACGGCGCCAGGAGGGAATCCGCCATCCGGTCCGCACGGCTCATCGCCTCCAGGGTCGAGTCGAGCCCGGCGCGGAGGGCCGCGCTGTCTCCTGGCGGGAGGAGCGACGCCAGCGCCGCCTCGGCGCGCCGAGCCATGCTCCGGGCGCAGTCGGCGGACAGCCAGATGTGCGGATCATCCGGCCTGGCCCGGCAATCGGTGCCGAGCGGGACGACACGCGGCCCGCCGAGCCGGGAGAGCGCGTCCATCCAGGCCTTCTCGAATCCCAGCCGCGGGTGCCCGATGGGGAGAAAGAGGTCCGCCGAGGCGGCCTGCCGCGCACGCCCGATCGAGGGCTCGTACGTGTGGGGGCTGGCTCCGGGCGGCAGGAGGACCTGCACCGAGATCCTCTCCCCCGCGATGGACTCGACCATCCAGGCCTCGGGTGGAACCGAGACCAGGACCCGCGGCGCCCCCTCTCCACCGGCCGAACGCTTCGAGCCGCACCCGAGGCAGGCGAGGACGGCCAGGAGCAGGATCCAGCGCGACCGGTGACCCATCCGCGGTCCTCCCCGTGCAGCGGCTTCCGGTGGGCTGCCGGGCCCCGTTCCCTCCGAGCGGGAGCCCCGTGTGCTGCAGGTACCCCCCGTCCGCCCGCCCCGCAACCCGCGCCGCGTCGCGGCCACGGATCCTCCGGCGGTGCCCGGCCGGCTTGCCACGGGCCGTGAATTCCAGCAAAATCAATCAGTGGCTCGAGCGCGCGCAGGGGGGCCCATCCGAGGCTGGTCTCCCGCGCCGTGTCCGACCCCGCGCACACCGTCCTACCCCGAGGAGCCCCATGACGGCCATCCGCCTCCTCCCTCGTAGCGTCCTCCGATGGGCCGTCTCCCGGCACCGCCGCTCTTTCCTGCTCGGCGCCCTCGTGCTGTGGTGCGTGTCGCCCACGGCCGGACGAGCCCAGGGATTCGGCGTCTACGAGCAAGGGACGTGCGCGATGGCCATGGCCGGAGCCACCGTGGCATCGCCGTGCGACGATGGCTCGGCCCTGTTCTTCAACCCGGCGGCCACCGGAGCCCGGCGGGGCCTCACCCTCTCGGCGGGCGCCGCCGGGATCGTGGCCGTGGGACGATTCACGGCCAACCGGACGGGAGCCGAGACCGACATGAACCGCAAGCTACTCCCGGTTCCGCACGCCTACGCCGTCTATGGGCTCGGGGACCGCTTCGGGCTCGGCGTCGGCTTCTACATGCCGTTCGGACTCGAGACCGCCTGGCCGCGATCCTCCGACGCCGCCTTCGTGAGCTACGACGCGCGTCTCCACTCCTTCTACCTGCAGCCCACCGCCTCGGCGCGCCTCACGGACCGGGTCTCGATCGGGGCCGGGCTCACCGTCGTGTTCAGCACGGTGCAGCTCAACCAGCTCCTGGATCTGTCGACGCAGCAGGTCCCCGCCGGGCTCGGCGCCCCGGCCGGGACTCTCATGGGCCAGCTCGGCGTGCCGTTCCACACCGCTTTCGCGGATGCGCACCTGTCCGCCGGCACGGCCACGGGCGTGGGCGGGAATTTCGGGGTGCGCGTCCGGGTGACCGACCGGGTCGATGCGGGAGCCAGATATCTGACCCGGGTCAAGCTTACCTACCACGGCACGGCCAGCTTCGCGCCGGTGCCGACCGGCCTCGTGCTCCCGGCCGGCAATCCTTACGGCGTGCCGGCGGGAACGCCCATGGACGCGGTGCTGCAGGCCGCGGGAATCTTCCAGGGTCCACTGGCGGCGCAGGGCGTGCAGACGACTATCACGATGCCGGACCAGCTCGCCCTGGGAATCGGCGTGCGGCCGACGGACCGCCTGCACCTGGAGGGCGACTACTACTGGACGCACTGGTCGCTGTTCGGGCGGCTCCCGATCGAGTTCCAGGGAGGCGCCGGCACCGAGACGCGCGTCGAGGATTACCGCAACACGAGCGGCGTGCGGCTGGGAGGGCAGCTGGAGCTGACGGACCGGGTCCGCGCCCGGGTGGGCTACGCATTCAACCAGGGAGCGGCCCCGGACCAGAGCGTCACGCCGCTCCTCCCCGAGGGGCAACGAAACCAGTTCGCCGCCGGTATCGGCTGGACGCCCACCTCGCGCCTGGACCTGGCCTTCGGCTACGACTTCCTCCTGCAGGTGCGCCGCCGGGGCCGCGTGCGTGACCCCCTCCCCGGCCAGCTCCCCGACACGGGACTGAACAGTGGGCAGTTCAGCTTCGTGGGACATCTGTTCTCCGCTACCGCGACCGTGCACCTGCAGTAGGCGCTCTTTCTCCAGCCGGGGCAGACGGCAACCATGTCTCGATACGACGTTCGCTACCTTCCGCGATCCACGGCCCTGGGGCCGGCGCTGCTCCTCGCGGCGGCCCTCGCGAGCTGCACCAGCGTCCTCGAGCCCACCTCCGCAACGGCCGGTCACGTGTTCGACCGGTACGTCGCGCTCGGGAACAGCCTCACCGCCGGCTTCCAATCGGCCGGCATCAACGACAGCACCCAGCGGGAGTCGTACGCCGCGATCCTCGCCGACTCCCTCGGTACCGACTTCAGCCAGCCGCTCCTCCAGGCACCCGGATGTCCCCCGCCGGTCACGAACATCTTCACCGGGGAGGTGGTGGGAGGCGCGAGCGCCCCGCCGTGCGCGCTCCGGGATCCGAACCTCCCCGCGGTCCTCAACGATGTCGCCGTTCCCGGCGCCGAGGTGCTCGACCCGCTGACCAACCTGTCCGACAGCAGCAGCGCCAACCTCCTCACGACCCTGTTCCTGGGCGGCCGCACCCAGCTCCAGGCGGCGCGGGACGCAGATCCGACGTTCGTCAGCGTGTGGATCGGCAACGACGATGTCCTGAATGCCGCCCTCAACGGGGACACGGCCCTCATCACGCCGCTCGGTGACTTCACGGCCCGGTACGCCGCACTCGGGGACAGCCTGGCGGCTCTCCCCCACCTCGAGGGCGCGGTCCTCGTCGGCGTGGCGGACGTGCGATACGTCCCCAACCTCTCCCTCGGAGTGGCCTGGTGGCAGGCCAAGCAGCAGAACCAGCTCCCGCCCACCCTGGGCGTCAACGACGACTGCGGGCCCTCCTCCCTGGGCGGCGTGGGCGAGACGGCCCGGGTCCCGTTCGCCTACGGGTTCGGCTACCTGATGGCCCTGGCGCAGCAGGGCCAGTCAGTCGAGCTCGACTGCGTCAACGATCCCTCGGTGCTGGACCCGGCGGAAGTGGACGCCGTGGGCCGCGCCGTCGCCGCCTACAACGGGGTCGTGCACCAGGTGGCGAAGGCACACGGCTGGGTGTACGTGGACCCCAACCCGCTCCTCTACTCGGAGCTGCAGAAGGGCGACGTCCCGCCCTTCCCCCACACGTCGGGTCAGCAGGCCGTGGACGAGCCGTTCGGGCCCCTCTTCAGCAAGGACGGGGTCCATCCGAGCCTGACCGGCCACCGGCTCGTCGCCGGCGACATCCTTCAGGCGATCCTGTCGAAGTACGGGGCCGGCCAGGCGACCCCGTGAGCGCGGTGCCGCCGACCCTCCCCCTTGGCTCGGCGGTGACGAATCCGTAGCGTATAGCTTCCCGGACGTCACCGAAGGGTCCGACCCCGCGAACGGACCCCGGGCTCGGCGGCGCCCCCGACATCGGACACGCCCCCGGCGTTTCCCGCAGGCCGAACTGGACGCAGGAGTCTCCATGACCGTCGGACCGGTACGTCTCGGCGCCCGTCGCCCGCTCGCGGCGATGGGGCTCGCGCTGATCTTGCCTCTCGCGTCGGCCTGCGCCACGGCCTCGGGCGGCGGCGCTCCCACTCCCCCGGCCGCTCGGCCGGTGGCTCCCGCGGCGGCCCCGGAGAGCGCGGCCGCTCCGGCCTCGCTCCGGCCGGGACCGGAGATCGGTCAGGTGGCCGACACGATCCAGCTCACGGGCCACGAGCTCGGGACGATGTGGACGTTCGAGAACCCGCCGCTGGCCTACTGGAAGAGCCGCTACAGCTTCGACGCCTCGGCGGACTGGCTGAAGCACGTCCGTCTCGCCTCGCTCCGCTTCGGCGAGATCTGCTCGGCCTCCTTCGTGTCGCCGGATGGGCTCGTGATGACGAACCACCACTGCTCACGGGACTGCGTGTCGGCGGTCTCCCCGCCGGACAGCGACTACGTGGCCCACGGCTTCTACGCGCCCACCCGGGCGGACGAGAAGCTCTGCCCGGACCTGTACCTGGACCAGCTGGTCGCCATCACGGACGTGACGGACAGCGTGCGGAGCGCGGCGCCCGCGGGGGCGAGCGACGAGGCAGTGGCGGCCGCGCGCGATTCGGCCGAGGCGCGCCTCGAGAGACGGTGCGGTGCCTCCGGGGCGCACGTCCACTGCCAGGTGGTCGATCTCTACCACGGCGGCCAGTACCAGCTCTACCGCTATCACCGCTACGCCCCGGTGAAGCTCGTCTTCGCGCCCGAGCTCCAGGCCGGCTACTTCGGCGGCGACGACGACAACTTCACCTATCCCCGTTTCGCCCTCGACATCGCGTTCTTCCGTGCCTACCAGCCCGATTCCTCCGGACCCGTCCACCCCGAGGACTATTTCCGCTGGGATTCGGCCGGTCCCTCGGAGGGCGACCTGGTCTTCCTGACGGGGAATCCCGGCTCGACGGACCGCCTGGCCACCGTGAGCCAGCTCCTGTACGAGGGGCGCTATCGTCATCCGTTCTCGCTCGAATATTTCCAGGAGATCGCGGACTTCTACCGGGAGGTGGAGAGGGCCAACCCGGCCGCCGCCCGCCAGATCCGCGAGCGGCTCTTCGAGATCGAGAACACGATCAAGAGCTACACGGGCGAGCTGAAGGGGCTGCGCGATCCGGGTCTCATGGGCGAGAAGCTCGCCTGGGAGCGCGCCTTCCGGGACAGCATCCGGACCCGGCCCGAGCTCGAGCAGAAGTACGGGGACGTCTGGAACCGGATCCGCGACATCGAGACCGAGAAGCTGCGAATCGCCGCCCGGCGCACGCTCAGCAACCCCGGCTTCATCGGCTCGCCGTACATCGGGCTCGCCTCGGACCTCCTGGACTACGCGCGCTACCACGGCCAGCCGGCCGACTCGCTCCCGGAGGGGCTGACCGAGGACACGCTCCAGGAGATGGCGCGGCGTCTCCGATCGAGCTTCACTCCCGACGGCGGCACCAGCGCCCGGATCCTGCGCATCCGCCTCGACCTGGCCCGCGACTGGCTCCCGGAGGGGGACACGATCCGGAAGCTGGCCTTCCGTGCGGGCGAGAGCCCGCAGGATGCCGCCGCCCGCCTGGTGCGGGAGTCCCGGCTCGGCGACCCGGGCTTCCGGACCGCGCTTCTCGCGGGCGGCCAGGCGGCGGTGGACACGAGCTCCGACCCGATCCTGGCCCTGGCGAGGGCCATGGCGAGCCGCTTCCGGCGCCTGGACGACCGGTGGCAGGAACTCGCCGCGACGGAGAGCGTACAGGAGGGTCGGTTGGCGGAGGCGCTGTTCGCCGTGTACGGAACGAATGTCCCGCCGGACGCGACCTTCACCCTGCGAATCTCGGACGGCGTCGTGAAGCGGTACGAATACAACGGCACGTACGCGCCCGCCTTCACCAACTTCTACGGTCTGTACGCGCGCGCCGCGGCGTTCGGCAACGAGGACCCCTGGACGCTGGCCTCGCACTTCGAGGCCGCACGCGACTCCGTCGACCTGTCCACACGGTTCGACTTCGTCTCCACGAACGACATCTCGGGGGGCAACAGCGGCAGCCCGGTCATCGACCGGGACGCCCGGGTGGTCGGCATCGCGTTCGACGGCAACATCGAGCAGCTCCCGAACGAGTACCTGTTCCGTGACGACCGTGGCCGCACCGTCGCAGTCGACGCGGCAGGGATCACCGAAGCGCTCGAGCACGTCTACGGAGCGGACCGGATCGTTCGCGAGCTCCTGGGTTCCGGGAACCGACGTGGTGACGCTCCAGGCTCTCACTGAGCGGGATCCTCCGCCGGAGTCCGTCCTCGATCGGGGTCCCCGGTCCGCGCGCCATCGGGATGCCGAGATCCTCGTCGTCGACGACGACGGCGCCCACGTCGAGCTCGTGGCGACGATCCTCGAGCGCGCGGGCTACCGCGAGGTCCGTGGCTGCACGGATCCGTGGCAGGCTCTCGAGCGCTGCCTCCGCACCCCCCCCGACCTCCTGGTGCTCGACCTCCGCATGCCCGGATTGGACGGGGTCGAGCTGCTCGAGCGGCTCGAGGACGACGTGGAGGACTTCTCGCTCCGACCGGTCCTCGTCCTCACCTCCGACTCGAGCCGTGAGGCGCGGCGTCACGTCCTCTCCCGCGGCGGGCGCGACTTCATCACCAAGCCGGCGAGCCCCTCCGAGGTCCGGCTGCGGGTCGCCAACCTGCTCGAGACCCGCTTCCTGCACCTGGCGCTCCAGGACCAGAACGCCCGGCTCGAGGAGCGGGTCCTGGAGCGGACGGCCGACCTCGAGGCCGCGCGCATCGAGACGTTGGAGCGTCTCGCCCTGGCCGCCGAGTGGCGGGACGACGCCACCGGACAGCACACGCGCAGGGTGGGGCTCCTGGCTTCCAGGCTGGCCCGTGCACTCGGGCTGGGAGACGAGGAGACCGAGCTGATCGGGCGAGCCGCGCCCCTGCATGATGTGGGCAAGATCGGCATTCACGACGCCATCCTCCTCAAGCCCGGTCCGCTGGACCGGAGGGAGATGGCCACCATGCAGGAGCACACGACCATCGGCGCGCGCATCCTGTCCGGGAGCCGGATCCCATCGCTGATGGCCGCCGAGGAGATCGCCCGCCACCACCACGAGGACTGGAACGGGGCGGGCTATCCCGCGGGCCTCTCGGGCGAGTCGATTCCGATCCGTGCCCGAATCGTGGCGATCGCGGACGTGTTCGACTCCCTGGCGCACGCGCGCGTCTACAAGCCCGCGTGGCCGGTCGAGACGGTGCTCCGGGCGATCCGGGGAGCGGCCGGTACCAAGTTCGATCCGGAGATGGTGCGGGCCTTCCTGTCCCTGGACCCGGTGCGCCCATCGCCATGAGCGGGCACCGGCCGTGACCCGCGTGGCCGGACGGGGCGCGGCCGCGGGGGTTCTCGGGCTCGCGGTCCTGGCGGGTGGCCTCCTGGCCGCCGGGTGCGCTTCCGGGGTGCCCGATCCGCCCGCCGCCATCCCCGCCCCGGCGCCCGCGGCCGTGTCGGCCGGCGGGTCTGCCGATCCGCTTCGGGATGCCGACGCCTCGCAGGTGGAGGAGCTCCTGGCGTCGGCTCGCTCGGCGCTGGATGGGCAGCGATTCGGCCGGGCCGACTCGCTCTACGATGACCTGTGGCGCCGCTGCGGAGACACTCCGACCGGTCGTCACGCCCTCCTTGTCATGGCCGGCGCCCGGCTCGACCCCCGCAACCCGAACGCCGACCCGGCGGCGTCGGCGCGCGCCAGCGCCCGGTACCTGTCGCTGGACGACAGCGAGCCCTGGACGCGCCCCTTGGCCAGGCAGCTCTACGTGCTCTCGCTCGAGCTCGGGGCCCGGCCGGTCGACGAGTCGTCGCTACGCGGACATTACGCCCCCGGAGAGGACCCGCCGACCGGCGATCCCGGACCCCCGGCCGACCCGGAGTTCTCGGCGTGCTCGGATGCGGTGGACGCGAGCGGCCGCACGGACGAGGCTCCTCTCCCCCGTCTCGCCTCGCGGCCCGTGGCGTGGCAGCTCTCGGAGCTCAAGGCTCGCGTGACGGCGCTCGAGAAGGAGCTGGAGCGGATCCGCAAGACGCTGCATCCCTGACAGAGGTCGCCTCCGGCATGTCGGTCCGCACCCGCCTGGTCCTCGCCTTGGGCCTCGTCGCCCTCCTCCTCGTCGGACCCGCCATCTACGGCATCGTCCACCTGCGGGAAGTCCGCGACATCGCGCTCGAGCTCCAGGGCCGAGATGCCGCCGCCTCGGTGGCCGTCGGCCGACTCGAGGCGGCGCTCGGGCAGCTCGACTGGTCGGAGCGGAGCTACATCGCGGTCCAGGGGGAGGCCTCGCGCCGAGGCATGTACGCGGCCCTCGACAGCGCCCGCGGCGCGGTCCGGGACCTCCGCCGGGCCGGCTTCGAACGCGAGGTCGCGCCCATCGATGCGCTCCTCACCGTCCTCGGCCGGTCCGCGGCGCGAACGGAAGCGCTGGTGCGGCCCGGACACACGAGCGTGGCCACCGAGGAGTTCCAGGGACTCAAGCCGCTCTTCGACCGCGCCCGCGCCTCCCTGCCGCCACTCGCCGAAGCCATCGACGGGCGGGCGGGCGCCGCGGCCGAGCAGGCGCGACGCCTGAGCGCGTCGGCCGCCCGGGGCACCCTGGTCGCGCTCCTCGTCGCCATCGCCCTGGCGCTCGTGGCCGGGAGCTGGCTCACCGGCTCGCTCACCGTGCCGATCCGTCAGCTGGGTCTGGCCACGCGACGCGTGGCCAGGGGAGAGTTCGAGCCCCCCGAGGATCTTCCCTACGACCGGACCGATGAGCTGGGCGAGCTGAGCCGCTCCTTCCGCGCGATGACGCGTCAGCTGGACGAGCTCGTCCGCCTGCGCGCCGAGTTCGTGAGCATGGCCTCCCACGAGCTCAAGACGCCCCTGCAGGTCGTGGCCGGCTACAGCGACATGCTGGCGGCGGGCGAATACGGCTCCCTGTCGGACGCGCAGGTGGAGGCCGTGCGGCGGATCCGGGAGCAGGCGAGCATTCTGGACCGCTTCGTGACGCAGCTCCTCGACCTGAGCCGACTGGAGGCGGGCGCCTTCGCGATCGAGCTGGAGCCCATCTCGGTCGGCCAGCTCCTCGATGCCCTGCGCCGGACCTTCGAGCCGCTGGCCGCCCAGCGCGGGATCCGGTTCACCATCGCGGCCGACTCCGGCACGCCGGCGCTCATCGACGGGGACCTGGACCGACTGCGTAACGAGGTGCTCGGGAACCTCCTCTCCAACGCGTTCAAGTTCACGTCACGGGGAGGCTCGGTTTCCGTGCGTGCGCGCGGCGAGGGAGACGCGATCGCGATCGAGGTGACGGACACGGGCGCGGGGATCGCCCGCGAGGACCTGCCGAACGTGTTCGAGAAGTACTACCAGCGCTCCGAGACGGGGCGCGCGCTCGGGACCGGCCTCGGGCTGGCCATCGCGCGCGAGGTGGTGCTGGCCCACGGGGGAGGGATCGAAGTGGCGAGCACACCCGGCCACGGATCCCGGTTCGTGGTCACGCTCCCCCTGCCGGATCCGGGTCGGTCCACCCGGTCACCCGACCCGATCGGGTCCGCGCCCCCACCCGGGTCGGGCCGGAATACCCGTGCTCCCGCCCCACCCGAGCCCGCCCGCGCCCCGGACCCCGGGCCCGGCCTCCAGGGCCGCGCGGCCGGCAGCAGGTCGCGGAACGGTCGCGCCGAAGGGAGCGACACGCCGGTGGGCGGGAACGGTTGAGGTCGACATGCCGGAGGTGGGATTCGAACCCACAAGGGACTTGCGTCCCACCGGATTTTGAGTCCGGCGCGTATGCCAGTTCCGCCACTCCGGCTCTGGCCGACCGGGCTCGACGCCGGCCGGCACGCTGGAAGATAGGTCACCGGCCGGCCGCGGACACCCCGCCGCTTCGGTCTCCCTGTCGCCCACGGAGCGCGTCACCCCTTGCTCACCGTCGGGAGCGACATGCCGCCGGCCGCCTCCCTCCACTGCATCGGCGGGCGGGGACATCCCGGGAAGATTTGCAGATCACGGCATGATTCATACGTTTGCCCTATTTCCTGTGAGCCTTTGTATCCCATACTTATACGGCCTATCACGGGGTGGCTGGGTCGATCGCCCCCATCCCCGTCCCAGCGTCCGCCGCGCGACCCGCGCCGACCGCGGCTGCGCCGGTGGAGGACTCGGCCCCGACCTCAGCCACGGTCCAGCGCGCCCCGCCGGAGCACGAGCCACCGGTAAGCGACCGGGATCGCGACCAGCACGAACAGGGTGCTGGAGAGCAGTCCGCCGATGGTGGCCAGGGCGAGCGCGTTCCAGATGTTGGCGTCCTGGCTCCCGACGAACACCACGAGCGGCAGGAGGCCGAGGACGGTCGTAGCCGTCGTCATGAGGATGGGACGCACGCGCTCGAGGGTCCCGCGCAGGATGGCCTCGCGGTCGGAGACCTCTCCGGCGGCCCGCCGGTGGGACGCGCGGCCCGGGCCTCCCGCCCCGGGCCCATCCAGGCGCAGCTCCCCGATGTGATAGACGATCAGGATCGCGTTGTTCACCACGATCCCCGTCATCATGATCGTCCCGATATACGCGGTGCGCGTGAACGAAGCGTCGGTGTAGAAGAAGACGAGGAAGACTCCGATGAGGGCGAGCGGAAGGGTGAGGAGCACCACGAAGGGGGCGGCGAGCGACTCGAACAGGGCGGCGGTGGTCATGTAGATGAGGAGTACGGCGAACCCCAGGGCCAGGTAGACCTCCGTCTTCTGTTCGGACGAAAGCCGGTACGGCTCCTCCTTCTCGATCCGGTAGCCGGGCGGGAGCTGGGTGGCGTCGAGGACCGCATCACGGACCACGTCGCCCAGCTTCCGCGGGCCCCGGAACTGCCAAGTCACCGTGCGCTCATACTGCTGGTTCTCCCGGACGATCCGGGCGAGGACCTCCCGGCGGTCGATCGTGGCCACGTCGCTCACCTGCGCCTGACGCCCTCGCTTCCCCCGCAGTTCGAGACTCTCTAGTGTTGGGATGTCCAGATCTTGGTAGCCCTCGAGCTTCACCTCGAAGGGGAACGTGCGGTCGCCGATGTGGATGTGGCCCCCGAGCGCGCCGCCCGGGACCGTCCCGCGCACGTCTGAGCTCACGTAGTCGAGGAGGTCTTTCACCGAGAGCCCATAGCCTGCCAGCGCGGTCCGCCGCGGCGCGAGCTCGTACTCGAATGCCTTGTCTTCCTCGTACCAGGCGCCACTCGAGTTGGGGTCTACATCCTGAATGCGGCTGAAGTGCTTCAGCCGCCCCGCGACCTGCTCGGCGTAGTCGCGCAGCGCCAAATAGTTGTAACCATAGAGCTTCACAGAGTAGTTGGGCGGGCTCCCGCGCCCCCCGTAGAAGCTCGGCCCGAACCCGTACACCCGTACGTCCACCCCCGAGAAGCCGTAACCATAGGCGACCATCTGCTCCTTGATGGTCACCGGCGCCTGGGTCATTTCCACCGCCCTCGGGAAGGTGACCCGTATGGAAGCGTAGTGCGGCTGGACCCATGTCTCGTACCGCTTCACCTCCGGAAGCGTAGACAGCTTGGCCTCGAAAGAGCGAGCCAGCGCGTCCGTGCGCTCTAGCCCGGCGCCACGTGGAAACTGAATCGTGACCAGGATGTAGCTCCGCTGACCGAAATAGGAGTCCCAGGTAACGCCGCGGGTCACGTTCGCGTCGAACAATCTCCAGCTCCCCCACAACGCCCCCGCGCACACCAAGAGCACCACGAACGGGTGGTCCAGGGCGGTCGACAGGAGCGCCCGGTAGCCGCGCACGTAGAACGGAGGGGGGTGGCGGCCCGGTTCCCCGGCGGATGCGGGAAGGCCGCCCACGACCGGATCCAGCGCCGCGGGCGGGGTCATGCCCGATCCATCCCAATCAACCGTATCCGCTCCCACCCCCCTTTCGCTGCGCGCTCCCGACCCTCGGCGCCGCCACCCGCCCAACCGAGCCGCCATGGAGGGCACGAAGGTGAAGGCCACGAACAGACTGGCCACGATGGAGAACCCGACGGCGAAGGCGAGCGGCACGTAGTAGAGCCGGAGCTCTCCCTGGAGGAAGAGGAAGGGCACCAGCACGACCGCCGTGGTGGCCGTGGAGGCCACCACGGGAAGCACCACCTGCCGTGCGCCCCGAATGGCCGCCTCCAGGCGCCCCTCCCCCATCTCGCGCCTGTGCTCCACGTTCTCCAGCACGACGATGCCGTTGTCGACCACCAGCCCGAAGCCCCACGCGAGCCCGGCCAACGTGAGCACGTTGAGCGAGAAGCCGCCCAGGTAGAGGAGATTCACGGCGGCCAGGACGCTGAAGGCGATGGTGCCGAACACCGTGAGCACCCCCCCGAGCGAGCGCAGGAAGAGCATGAGGACTAGGAAGATGACCGCCGCCGCCGCGAGCGCCCGGAGGCGAAGATCCGAGAGCTGGGCCCGGATGTCCTTGCTCTGGTCCTGGTCGATCTCCAGGGACGCCCCCGGAGGCAGGAGGCCCCGGAGCGAGTCGACCGAGGCCTTCACCCGGTCGGCGAGCGCGATGGCGTTGGAGCCGGGCTGCCTGGTCACGATGAGCGATACGGTGGGTTGTCCGTCGATGCGGTGGTAGGATCGCGCCGGCTCCTCCTCGATCCGCACACGGCCGACGTCCCTGAGGCGCACGGAGCCGGAGGCGCGCGGGAGGAGGACCAGGCTCCCGAGGTCGGCGAGGTTCCGGGCCCGCGCGTGGATCGACAGGTCGAGACTTTGGCCGGCCAGGACTACCGAGCCCGCAGGCCGGCCCTGGGCCTCCTCCAGCCCGTTCAGCCGGTCGGCGACCTCGGCCGGTGCGAGGCCGTAGTCGCGGAGCCTGGCGGGGTCGAGCTCCACCGAGACGATCTGCCGCTGGCCGCCCGACACGCGCGTGTCGGAGACGCCGTCCAGGGAACGGAGCCGGGGCACGATCTCGTCGCGGGCCGCCTCGGCCAGATACGTGGCCGTGTAGGGTCCGCGCACGTTCCAGGAGAGGAAGGGCCGGCTCTGCCGGGAGAACTCGTCGGGCACGTACGCGTCCACCGTGGGCCGGACGCCGGGCGGAAGTGCGTCGTGGAGCGCCGCGATCCGCTCCTCGAGGTCCAGCCGGGCGAACTCCATGCGGGTGCCGCGTGCGAACTCGACGTCGATCTCCGCGCTCGAGCCCGTGCCGCGCGGATCGGTCCGGGAGGTCGAGCTCACCTCGCGCACGCCCTCCACCTGCTGGGCCGCCTCCTCGAGCGGTGCGGTCACCTGCGCCTCGAGGAGCTCGGGCGAGGCGCCCGGCCACGCGGCGTTCACCGTGAGGCGCGGGTACTCGACCTCGGGGAGCAGCTCGATCGGGATGAGCCGGAAGCTGTACAGCCCCAGGGTGAGAAGGGCCACGTAGAGTGCGGCCGTGGCCACGGGCCGCCGGACCGAGAGCTCGATCACGAGCGGACCGCCACGCTCTCTCCCCTTCCGGCGACGAGAGAGTAGACCACGGGGACGAGCACCAGCGTGAGGAGGGTGGAAGCCGTGAGCCCTCCGATCACGGCCACGGCGAGCGGTGCCCGGAGATCCGCCCCCACGCCCCAACCGAGCGCCATCGGCAGAAGCCCGAACACGGTCGTGACCGTCGTCATGACGATGGGTCGCAGCCGTAGCCGGCCGGCCTCCACGATTGCGTCCCGGAGGGGAAGGCCCGCCGCGCGCCGCTGATTGATGAAGTCCACCTTGACGATGGCATCGTTCACCACGATCCCGATCAGTATGACGAGTCCGATCCCGCTCATCACGTTGAGTCCGTCCCCGGCGATCCACAGGGCCGGCACCGCCCCGATGGCGGCCAACGGCACGGAGATGAGCACGACGAGCGGCTGGAGGACGGACTCGAACTGGGCCGCGAGGATGAGGTAGACGAGGAGGAGGGCGAGCCCGAAGGCGAACAGGAGGGAGCCGAAGCTCTCGCGCATCTCCTCGTTCTGACCGCCCACGCGGATCGTGATGCCGGCCGGCGGCCGCAATCCGGCCAGCCGGGAGCGCGCGTCACCCACGGCGCGCGACAGTCCCGCCCCGCGCACATCGGCGAGCACCTGCACCGTGCGCGCCTGGTTCACGTGGCGGATCTCGACCGGCGCGTAGTCGCGGTGGGCCGTCACGAGCGCCGAGAGCGGGACTCCCCCGACGGCCAGGCCGAGCACCTCCGGGAGATCGGTCCGGTCGGCCGCCGGAAGGACGACCCGGATCCCGACCTTTCGCGCGAATTCCGAGAACGGGCGCTGCGTCCGGGCGCCGCGGAGGTAGGCCTCCACCTGGTCGGCCACCTCACGCACCGTGAGGCCGTAACGGGCGACGGCGGCCCGGTCGATGTCGACCGCGAGCTCGGGCTGGGTCTCCTGGAGATCCAGGCGTGCGTCCAGGAGGTGAGCGCTCCCCACCAGGCGGGCGCGGGCCGATTCGGCCACCGCCACCAGCTGGTCCAGCCGTTCTCCCCGGATTTGCACGGCCAGGCCCGCTCCGCCGGTACCGAGCGCGCGGCCCAGGGAGCTGGCTCGTCCGGTCTCGAACGAGACGAACGCCGGATCGACGCCCGTGAAGCCGAGTCGGCGGCGCACCTCTTCGGCCACCTGGTCCGCATCCGCCGAGCCGGAGGACAGCCGTACCTCGAGGGCCGCCGTGTTCACTCCCGAAAGCGGCGTCACCGCCGCCTCCGACCCCGCCGCCCGGCCCACGCGGGCGAACACGCTCTCGACCCCCTTCGTGTTCCGCAGCAGCCTCTCGATCCGGCCTGCCGCCTCCGACGTAACGGCCAGCGGTGTTCCCGCCGGCAGCTCGAGATCCGCCCGGAAGGAGCTCTCGTCCACGCGCGGCATGAGGCTCCGCGGGAGCGTGGCCCCGAGAAGGAGGACCAGGGCGAACGCCACCGTCGTCCACCCGACCACGGCGCCGCGACGCTCCAGGGACCACTCGAGCGCAGCCTCGTAGCGTGCTGCAAAGCTGCGGAAGCGCTGGTCGAAGCCCTCGAACACGGGCGTCAGCACGCCGGAGGCGACCCGTCCGAGCCCCCGGAACAGATCGCGGTAGCTGTCGCGCACCGACCCCACCACGAACACCGCGACCATTCGCGTCACGCGTCCGGACGCGAGGCCCAGGCGCCGGACTCGGCTCCAGATCCATCGCACGACCGTCGCGGGGCGGCCCACCCGCCCGGGCGAGGGGCGCGGGGTCGAGGCGTGCGCCACGCCGGCGCCAGCCGCCTGTCCGGCGCTCGTGCCCGAAGCCTCCCCGTCGGTGAGGCTCACCGCACCGCTTGCAACCCGGCGCTCGCCCGTCGCACCCGGCTCGCTCCCGAACCTCGCCGCCAGCACCGGGAGCAGCGTGAGCGCCACGAGGAGCGAGGCCAGGAGTGAGAACGCCACGGCGAGCGAAAGGTCGCCGAACAGCGCCCCCGCCACTCCCTTCACGTACAGGACGGGACCGAAGACCGCGACCGTGGTGAGCGTGGACGCCGTGATGGCGCCCGCCACCTCGCTGGCACCACGGGAGGCCGCGTCGTGCGCGCCGGCTCCCTCCTCCTCGCGGTGTCGGAAGACGTTCTCGAGCACCACGATGGAGTTGTCGACCAGCATCCCGACCCCGAGTGCCAGCCCTCCCAGGGACATGACGTTGAGGCTCACGTCGGCGACGTAGCACAGCGCGAAAGCCGCCAGGACCGAGATCGGAATCGAGAGCCCGATGGCCACGGGGTAGCGCGGGTCGCGCAGGAAGAGGAACAGCACCAAGAACGCGAGGAGCCCCCCCAGGAGGAGCGACTGCACGACGTTGGAAATGGCCTCACGAATGAACACTGCCTGGCTCGAGGCCAGCGCGAGCCGAATCCCCGGGTAGTCGCGCCGAAGCTGGTCCAGGGTGGCGCGCACCCGGTTGGCCACCCGCACCGTGTTGGCGCCCGACTCCTTGTAGACCTGAAGCCCGATCGCGGGCTCCCCATCGAAGCGCGAGATCGTCCGGCCGGCGGCGGTGGTGTCGAGGATCGTCGCCACCTGGTCCAGGCGCACCGGCGCGGGCAGCCCGGCCTCCGCGCCGCGGCCGGGAGCCCCGGCGGTCCGCCGCCCCGAGCTCCCTCCACCCGGCACGCTTCCCCCCGCCCCGGCCTCCGAGGGCTCGACGGCCACCTCGCCCAGCTGCTCGACGTCGGTGAACTGTCCCATGGTGCGGAGGCTGTACTGGAACCGGCCGCGGTGGATCATGCCCCCCGGGGCGCTGTAGTTGGCCTGGTCCAGCGCGATCGCGACGTCCTCCAACGAGAGGCCGTGGGCCCGCAAGCGGTCCGGGTCCACGACCACCCGGAGCTCTCGCTCGGGCGCGCCCGTCAGGGCCGCGAGTGCCACCCCGTCCAGTTGCTCCAGCCGCCGCTTGAGGACCGTCTCGGAGAGCTGCGAGAGGGACCGGAGGTCCTCGCCCGTGACCGCCACCGTGAGGACCGGGTCGCTGGTGGGATCGGACGTCAGGATGTCGGGCCGATCGGCCGTCCGGGGCAGACGGGAGGCCAGGTCGTCGAGCCGCTCTCGGGCGTGGAGCGCGGCGAACTCCATGTCCGTCCCCCAGGCGAACTCCAGTCGGACCAGCGACTGCCCCTCGCGCGAGCTCGACGTCACTCGCCGGACGCCGGGCACGCGGCCCAGCACTTCCTCGATCGGGTCCGTGATCGACCGCTCCACCTCGGCCGGTCCGGCTCCCCTGTAGGTGGTCCACACCGAGAGTGTGGGGAAGGCGATGTCGGGGAGCAGGTCGATCGGCAGACGAACGAAGGAGACCACTCCCAGGACGGCCACGGCCACGTAGAGCATCCACGTGGCGACGGGCCGGCGGATGGAGAGGCCGGGGAGGCTCACACGCGAGCCCCGGCCCGGGCGCCCCGCGGCTCCCCGGAGGGATCGCGCCCGTCGGGCCGGATCACGACCCGCCGCCCACCAGGGCGTCGAGCTTGGCCCACGCCACTCGGGCGTCATGGAGTTCCTGCGCCACGTCCTCCTCGGCGTTCGTGGACTGGTCGATGAGTTGCTGGAGGTCGATGTAACTCAGTGTGCCTCGTCGGAACTGTTCCCTGGCCATCCCGACCCGCTGGCTCGAAAGGTCGGCCACCTCGCGCTCCAGCCTGAGCCGCTCCTGCCTCCGCTGGACCTCGGCCACCAGATTCCGGACGTCCCTTTCGATCTCGTGGGACTCTTGCGCGTGATCGGCCGCAGCCTGATCCCGAGCCATCGCGGCCTGGGCGGCGTCCTTGTGCCGCGCAAAGCCGTCCAGGAGGCGCCAGCTGGCCGTAACGGACAGAGCGTGGCCGTGATCACGTGGATCGAGGGTAAAGAAGTGGTCGTTGGGGCCCAGGTTCTCCGAGCGGTTCAGGTTCAGCCCGATGCTGAGGGTGGGCAGGTAAGCGCTCCTGGCAGACCACAGCCTGGACCCGGCGGCGGCGGCGTCCGCCTCCAGTGCGGACAGCCCCGGGTTCGTGCCCAGAGCCTCCCGGACCAGAGCTTCCGAGTCCAGGGAGTCCGCATCGGGCAGAGCGCCCACGTCCCGGAGCACTTCCCTGCCTCCGACGTCCCCGGGACGCCCCATGTCCACCTGGAGCTTGCGGATCACCTCCCTGGCTCGATCTCGTGCGTCGGCGAGCTTCAACTCCGCCCGCCGGACCTGGATCTGCGCACCCAGCAGGTCCCCCCGGTCGATGGCGGCGATCTCGTAGCGCCTGCGAGCGATCTCCAGGTCGCGTTGGCGTGCCTCGAGCTCCGCGGAGTCCATCTCGACGAACCGCTGCTGCAGGTAAGCATCCAGGTAGTCCTGCTTGACCGCCAGCACCGCCTGGCGTTCCGCATCCGTCACGCGCAGCCCGGCCGCTCGATCGGCGGCGGCCGTGGCGCCGAGGTCCACGAAGCGCTGTCCCCCACGCAGCAGATCCCACTGCAGATATAGACTCTGCATGGTGCTCTGGAGGACCCCGACCGTCGGGGGATCGCTGAGCTGCGAGAGACCCTGTGGGGAGACGTAGGTCGCGCTCGTGAACGCGCTCCTGGACAGGGAGGCGTTCGCTTCGACGGTCGGCAGGAAGCTCCCAAAGGCGGCGAGACGATCGGCGGTCGCCGCCGCCTCGGCTGCCCGCGCCCTGGAGATCGACGGTTGTTCGGCCAGCGTCACCTGGATGGCCCTGGCGAGCGTCAGGGTGTCCTCCGCCGGGCCATTCTGCTGGGCCCTGGCGGCTCCGCTCCCGAGCGCCAGCGCGGCACCGAGTACCGCGGGCGCCGCCCTTCCACCCCAGCTCACTTTCCACCTCCCTGCTCCGCCGTGTGCCTCGTCGATTCGCCGTCCCCCGCCGGCTCGATCTCCAGGCTGTCGGCGTTGGTGAGACGGACCCTCGCGTCGTGCACGAGTGTCTCCTGCCCCTCGGTGAGGACGAGCTCGCCCGGGGTCAGTATCTCCTCGTTGGTGCCGGACTCGGGCGGGAGGATCTCGACATACCGATCGTTGGCGAGGCCCGTGTGCACGTACTTCCACTCGGCCCGACCCGTGGCGCTCCCGGCCGCGTCGGGCGCGAACACGAACACCACGTCGCGCCGATCCCGCTCCACGACGGCCGAGCGCGGCACGAAAGTGCGGTCCGCGTAGAGCTCGCCCGCGATCCGAACGCTGGCGGACATCCCCGGGAGAACGTGAGCGCGTGGGTTCTCGAGCCGCACGGTCACACGCGCCGTGCGGGTGTCGGGATCCACGACCGGGTTCACCGTGAGCAGCCGGCCTTGGAAGGTCTCGCCCGGGAGGGCCGAGAAGATCGCCTCGGCCTGCCGGCCCGGGGCCAGGTGCAGCAGGTCCGTCTCGAGCACCCCCACCTCCACGTCCACCTCCGAGAGGTCCAGGATGGCCGCCACGGAGTCGCCCGGCCCGGCCCGCGAGCCTTCCTGCACGGCCAGTCCGGCCACAGTCCCGGCGAAAGGCGACCGGAGCGTCGTGTTGGCCAGCTTGTAGCGCGCCTTGGCCAGATCCACCTCGGCGCCGGCCAGTCCCGTCCGGATCCGGGCCAGTCGGCGGCGCTCCCGCCGGACCGAGTCGTCCTGGATCTGATCGTCGAACAGGATGTTGTTCAGAAAGTCGGCCGCGTCCCTGGCACTGTCCGCCTCGGCCCTGCGGACATCGAGCGCGTAGGAGGTGGTGTCCAGGCGTACCACCACGGCGCCCGCGGGCACCCGTTCGCCCTCCCGGACCGGCACGGAGACGACGGGCTCTTCCACCTGCTCGGTCCGCAGGACCGCCGTCCGGCGGGGCTCGGCGCGTCCATCGGCCTTCACCCACAGGACGAAGGTGTCCTGGCGCACGGCGACGCCCCGGACCGGGACGGCGATGTCGGGGGCGAAGGCGGAGGCGGCGGCCTCGTTGCGGATGGCCGCCTTCGTCGAGTCGGACCCCGCGGCCGCGTCCGAACCGCCCGTACCGTCCTTGCCGCTGGCGCGGATCCTCCACAGGGCGCTGCCCAGGAGGACGAGGAACAGCAGGGTCACCGACGCGGCGACGACATGGCGTGTCTTCATGGGCTGCTTCCGCTCCTGTGGATCCGGGCCGAGGCGGCTCGACCCTGGATCATGGGCACGGCCTTCAAGGTTCCCTCATCTCCCGCCGAACGCAGGCAGGTGTCCGATCCTACCTGCCCACTCGCCGATCGCGCTCGGCCGAGATCTGGTCGGATGTGACGGGGCGCGCCTGGCGGTCCATGTGCATGCGCATCTCCAGCCGGTCGGCCACGACGATCGTTCCGTCGGGCAGGCGGACGGCTCCGACCACGGCGCCGAACATCTGCGCGCTCCTGCCCTCCGTCTGTCCGAGTACCTCACCCGGTTCGTCCGGGACCGTCCAAGTGGGGACGCGTGGAGCATCGGGGGGGGTCGGGCAGTCCGGCGGGCACGGGATCGGCGACCATCGTGACCCCGGCGATGTCGCGGCGTGGAACCGCCGACGCTGACGCCGGCCTCGACCCGGGGGTGCCTCCCCGGTCTCCGGTGCAGCCGCTGGCGAGGGCGATTCCCAGCGGGAGGAGGAGCGCGACGATCGCTCGCCATCCACGTGGCATGGCGTCTCCGTTCCAGGCGGGTCCGCATGCCGCCGGACCGGGCGGAGCAGCGGCCCGGCCACGCGTCCCCTGGACCACTCGGCGGCAAGAGCCGTTGTCCCGACTGCCCTTGCCGGTCTCGTCGGGGGGGCGTTCTCGACCCGCAAGAAGCAGAGCCGGGACGTTCGGGAGCGCGGCCGGGAGAAACCGGCTCCGCACGACGACACACCCCGGCGGGAGAGACGGCCCGTCCGAACGATTCCCGAAAAATGGTCCGGACGAGCCTTTGCCCGGCAAACGGCGGGCTAGGGAGCCGCGGCGACCTCTTCACCCGCTCGCCGCGTGCGCAGGCCGCGCAGCAGGAACCACGCGACGAGCGAGATCGCGAACACGACGAAACCGACGATGCTCGTGGACAGCGCCGCCTTGAAGCCTCCCCACAGGAGCGCCGGCGCGACGTGTCCCGCCCGCTCGATCGAGCGGGCCGCCAGGCTCATGCCCACGAGCGTACCCAGGACGCCGAGAACGGCCGCCAGCGCCCCCCAGACGAAGAGGACCTCCAGACTCCCGCGTACACGGGCCCCTCCGGTGCCAAACTTTCGCGCCTCGGCGAACGCCGTCCCCACCGCGAGCAACGCCGCTCCCAGGATCGGCCACATCATGACTCCACCTTCGCTGAACCATGTCACGGTTCTCCTCCCTGTCCGTGTGGACCAGATGCCCTGTCCGAAAGGACAGCCCTGACCGCCCGCCGCGATGCCCGGCAGGGCGAGCGGCTCGTCCGTCGGCCGCGGCCGGAGAGGCGCCCGACGGTGAGCGGCCGGCGTGGGTCGTCCGTCCACGGGTGCGGACTCGTCGTAGCGAACCAGGTGGTCCGGTGGGTAGTGCGGGAGAGGGCCGCCGGGTTCCGGCGAGAGGCGCCGTCCGGATTCGAACCGGAGTAGGGGGCTTTGCAGGCCCCTGCCTAGCCACTCGGCCACGACGCCATGCCCGCTGCGCGGGCGTATCTACAGGGTAGGACTCCGGGCGGCGAGGGAAAAGGCCGGCCGCTGTCGTGCCGGCGGCCTCCCGCCTATACTCTCGCCCCGTGAATCCGAACGGAGCCCTCCCGGTCCGGGGCGTCGCCGCGGCGCTCCTCACCGCCTGCGCCGCCTTCCCGGTCTCGGCGGCGGCGCAGAACGTCACCGCGCGGACCCTGTCGGCCAAGATCCCGAAGAACGGCGAGCTGTGGATCGAGATTCCGCCGGTCTTCCAGGGCTGGGACGCGACCTTCGGCGCCGGGGGGAAGACTCCCCTGAGCCGGTACTTCGACGGTCCCGTCCTCTCCCGCGTCTACCCGGGCGCGACGGCCGCCGCGGCGGATCTCGACAAGGATGCCGCGGCGCTCGGATTCTCGCCCGTGAGCGCGAGCCAGGTCTCGCTCGGCACGCTCCACGTCTCGGAGGTGAACCGGGAGATCCGCGCGGTCCCGATACGCTTCGAGCTCGGCTTCCTCGACCGCTTCTCGGTCGAGGTGAGCGTGCCGGCGGTGTGGAGCAAGGCCGAACCGTTCTTCGCCTTCGACTCCAGCGGGGCCACCGTCCTGGCGGGCTCCAACGCCCTGAGCGACAATAGCTTCTTCACACAGCTGGGGGACGCGCGGGATGCGCTCTCGACCCGCCTCGGTCAGGGCGGCGTCCCGGCGGCCCAGCAGGCCGACGCCCGGGCCCTCCTGAACATGGCCACGGCCTTCCTGGACGCCCTCCAGCGCCGGGTGCTCACCAACGACCTCGTTCCCCTCTCCTCGACGACGGTCGGCCAGCAGCTACTGGCGTATTACGCGGGCCTTCAGCAGGGGTTCGAGGGGTACGGGATCGTCGCGCCGTCGCTCTCGCTGCCCGGGATGGCCACGTCCGCAGACCTGGGCGGCTACTTCGGCGGCGCCTTCCTGCAGGGCGAGCCGCTGGGCGCCACCGTGCGGCCGTGGACCGCCGGCGAGCTGGAAGCCGGCCTGAGGGTGGCGCTCCTGGACGGCTTTCGGCCCGATTCGCTGGCGGGCGGCCTCGAGCTCCGGACCACGGCCGGCCTGCTGTTCCGACTGCCGATCGGCAACTCCGGCTCCCTTCCCTACCAGAAGCCGGGTGACTTCGTGGGCGTGCCCGTGGGCGACGGTCAGCGGGACGTGGCCCTGACCCTCTATCAGGATCTCCGGGCCTTCGGCCTCCTGGAGGTCGACGCCAGTGCCACCTACGGTCTCCAGATGAGTGACCGGCTCCAGCTCCGGCCGCATCCTCCCGATCGGCCCTTCCCCGTGCCCGACCCGTCCCCGCAGCTCATCCGCAACCTGGGCGACTACATGCAGCTCCGCATCGCGCCGCGGCTCCGGCTCGACCCGCACGTGCTCCTGGGCCTCGAGTACCGCTACTGGCACAAGGCCGGCGATCGCTACACCCTGGCCGGAGGGGGCGTAGATCCGGCGGTCTCCACCCTGGCGCTGGGGAGCGCCCAGACCCGCCATCGGCTTGGGCTCGGAGTGACCTATCGGCCGGGCGGGACGCAGTCGGGGGCCGAGCTGGGCTTCATCTGGGCCGCCGCCGTGGCCGGAAGCGGCCCTACGACGCCGGCCGCCGACCTGGCCACCTTCCATGTGCGGATTCCCGCGCGGGTCTTCTAGCACGACCGCTCTCGGCGGGCTTCCTCTCGCCCGCCGCGCGGCTCCTCCCTTCAGTCGACTTTGAGGAGCTCCCGCGCGTGCCGGAGCGCCACGCGGCTCTCCGGGTCCCCGCCCAGCATGCGGGCCAGCTCCTCGATGCGTGCCTCGCCCGCGAGGCGCTCGACCCGCGTGGCCGCGCGGCCGCCCACCTCGCCCTTCTCGACCCGCACGTGCGTGTCGGCCCGCGCGGCGATCTGCGGCAGATGGGTGATCACAAACACCTGGTGCTCTCGGGCCACGGTTACCAGCCGGTCGGCGACCCGGTGTCCGATGTCGCCGCCCACTCCGGCATCGATCTCGTCGAAGACGAGGGTCGGGGGCCCTCCTCCCCGCGCGAGGATGGTCTTGAGCGCCAGCATGAGGCGGCTCAGCTCTCCGCCGGACGCGATCCGGTCCAGCGGCCCGGGCTCGAAGCCGGGGTTGAGGGAGACGAGGAACTCGACCGTCTCGGCCCCGGTCGGCCCGGGCGGTTCCCGGGCCTCGAGGCGCACCCGGAAGACGGCGCCCTCCATCCCGAGCTCGGCCAGGATCGGCTCGACCGCCCGCTCCAGCCCCCCTGCCGCCTCCTGGCGGGCCTGGCTCAGGATCCCCGCACGCCGCTCCAGCTCGGCGACCCGCTCCGCTTCCCGGGCCTCGAGCTCCGCGAGCCGCTCGTCCGAGCTCTCGAGCGCCTCCAGCTCGGCGCGGGCCGCGCGCCCCTGCTCCAGCACGTCCTCCACCGTCTCCCCATATTTCCGCACCAGGCGGTACAGGACGTCCAGTCGCGTTCGCACCTTCTCGAGGCGCGCCGGATCGTGGTCGACCAGGTCGCGGTAGCGGGCCAGCTCGCGTCCCAGCTCCTCCAGGGTGGCGAGACCCGAGGCGAGGAGATCCCCCAGGGGCGCCGCGTCCGGATCGATCCGCATCAGCTCCCGGAGCGGCCGGCGCAGCTCGCCCAGTCGGTCCACCACCGAGGCCTCGTCCCCGTACACGGCCTCGTGGAGGCCGCCGGCGAGCTCCAGGAGCTCCTCGGAGTGCTCCAGGCGGCGCGCCTCGCCCCGCAGCGCCTCCTCCTCACCCGGCTCGAGGCGTGCCTTCTCGATCTCCTCGGCCTTGAAGCGGAGCCAGTCGGCCCGCTCGATCGTCTCGCGCGCCCGGCGGCGGACCTCGTCGGCCTCGGCGCGGAGCTCGGAGAGGCTCCGGTGCGCCTCCGCCACACCGCGGGCCTCCGCCTCCACCCCCGCGAACGCATCCAGGAGGCGCCGCTGCTCGTCACGGTGCAGCAGCCGCTGGTGCTCGTGCTGTCCGTGGAGCTCCACGAGCGCCGAGCCCAGCTCCCAGATGAGCCCGGTCGTGACGGGCGAGCCGTTGGCCCAGGCCCGGTTCCGTCCCTCGCGCTGGACCTCGCGGCGGAGGATGAGCCAGCCGTCGTCGAGCTCGATCCCGGCCTCGGCGCAGCGAGCCCGCACCTCATCGCGGCGCGTGACGTCGAAGGCGGCCTCGACCCGGGCCCGCTCCTCCCCCGCGCGCACGTCCTCGGAGGAGGCCCGCTCCCCGAGGAGGAGGGAGAGCGCTCCGACGATGAGGGACTTCCCCGCCCCGGTCTCCCCCGTGAGAGCCGTGAGCCCGGGGTCGAGCTCCAGGGAGAGGTCGTCGATGACCGCGTAGTTCTGGACGCGGAGCTCTCTCAGCACGTGCCCATCCGCCGGTCGATGAAGGAGCCGCGAGTGCGCTGCCTACCCGCGGGCCGGCGGCCAACGGGCAGGCTCCCCCGGGCCCCTCGCCCCGGGACTCGATCCGGGAGCGCAGCGCCACGCCCCGGGACGGTGCCTGGCCTTCTCAACATACCCTCACGCGCCGCGGGCGGCGCTCCTCAGCGATCCCGTGGACGGACATCGCCCCAGCGGAGCTTCCGGCGCAAGACGGAGAAGAAGCTGTGACCCGGGAAGTGAATGAGCCGGACCGGGCGGTCCGAGCGCCCCGTCTCCACGCGATCCCCGACTTCCAGGGCGCTTCCGGCCTGGCCGTCCACGGTGACGATCGTCTCGGCGCTGTGCGGACACACCTCGACGGTCACGCGCGCGCTGGCCGGGACGACCACCGGACGGACGGCGAGCGTGTGGGGCGAGATCGGCGTGGCCACCAGCGCCTCCAGGCTGGGCACGAGCACGGGGCCGCCGGCCGAGAGGCTGTAGGCGGTCGACCCGGTCGGGGTGGAGATGATGATCCCATCGGCGCTGTACTGGGCCACCTCCTCGCCGTCCGACCACAGCCGGAGGGTGATGAGCCGGGCGAAGCCACTCTTGTGCACGACCACATCGTTGAGAGCGTAGTAGGCCGGCTCGCTCGACCGGCTCCCGGACCGGACCACGGTCACGTCCAGCGCCAGACGCTCCTCGATCTCGTATTCGCCGGCGTCGAGACGCGCGAGCATGCGCTCGAGGCCCTCGGCCGGACCGGCGGTCATGAAGCCCAGTCGCCCCAGGTTGCATCCGACCACGGGAAGACCGTGGGGGCCGGCCAGCCGGGCCCCGCTCAGCAGCGTACCATCCCCGCCGAGGGTGAGGAGGACGTCGAGGTCGTCCCAGGCATCATCCAGGGACGGCAGGCCTCCGGCGCCGAACTCGGTCTCGGCCAGCCGCGAGGTCTCGCGGCCGAGCGCGACCTCGATCCCGAGCTCCTCCGCGGCCCGAAGGACGTGGCCCAGGACCTCGGCCATCTCCCGGTGCTCGGCGTTGCCGAGCACACCGAGCCGGAGCCCGCTCATCGGCGCCGGTCCACGACCATCGACACCAGGAGCTCGAGCTCCTCGGTGCCGCGCAGCTCCTCCAGCTCGGCCCGCGCCTCCGCGGCCAGGCAGCGGCTCACCCGCTCGGCTTCCTCCAGGCCGAGGACCGACGGATAGGTGGCCTTGCCGAGGGCGACGTCGCGTCCGCTCGTCTTGCCGATCTCCGCCTCCTCCCCGGTGACATCGAGGATGTCGTCCACGGCCTGGAAGGCCAGGCCGAGGGCCCGTCCGAAGCGCGCGAGCCGCTGAACGACCGGCTCGGGTGCCCGGCCGGCCACGGCCCCCATGCCCACGGCCGCCGCCATCAGCGCCGCCGTCTTTCCGCGGTGGATCCGCTCTAGCTCCTCGCGATCGGTGGGCCGGCCCTCCGCCCGCAGGTCCATGAGCTGCCCTCCCACCATGCCCGCCGCTCCCGCGGCGTCCGCGAGCATGGCCAGCAGACGCCGGGCGCGGCGCTCCTCGAGCGCCAGGTCGCGGGCCGAACGCCAGACCGCGCGGGCCGCCATCGGCATGAGCGCGGCCCCGGCCAGGAGCGCCGCGGGCGCGCCGAAGCGCACGTGGACCGTCGGCCGTCCCCGCCGCAGCACATCGTCGTCCATGCACGGGAGGTCATCGTGCACGAGCGAGTAGGCGTGCACCAGCTCGACGCTGCACGCCAGGTCGGCGGCCGGATCACCCGAGACCGTGCCACCCTCGGCGGCCGCATCACCGGGCTCTCTCGTCCCGACCTCGATCGCGGCCGAAGGCCCGAGGGCGGCCTCCCCTCCCACGGCACGCCACGCCGCCAGGAGGAGGACGGGCCGCAGTCGCTTCCCCGGTCCGAGGACCGCGTACCGGACCGGCGCGGCCACCGCCTCCGGGACTTCCGCCAGCTCCCGGGCGAGCACGCGGGGCAGCGCCCGCTCCACACGACCGGCCAGCTCGGCCGGCGTGGAGCCCGGGCGCCTGGCCCCCAGGGCCTCAGTCACCGGTCTCCTCGTCCGCGGCGCCGCCCACCGGGACATCGAACTCCACCGTGGAGAGCTGCCCCGCAGCATCCTCGATGAGCTCTTCGACGACCCCGCGGGCCTCGTCCAGCAAACGGCTCGCCGCCCTCAGGTGCCCGACGCCGGCCTCGAACAGGGTGAGCGCTTCGTCCAGAGACAGCTCGTCCCGGTCCAGCCGCTCCACGATGCGCTCCAGCTCCGCCAGGGAGGCCTCGAATTCCGACGTGCGCGAACTCCCCTCAGCCACTCCGTTCCTCCTCCAGCGGCGCCACGCCCTCCACCCTGCACCCGACCCGGCCGTCCACGATTCGGAGCCCGAACGCGTTGCCCGGCTCGAAGTCGGACGCCCGCCGAAGCACCCGGCCGTCTCCAGCCAGGGGAACGGCGTAGCCCCGGTGGAGCGTGCCGAGCGGACTCAGCGCGTCCAGCCGCCCGCCCAGACCCTGCAGGCGACCGTCCAGCCGCTCGAGCCGGCGGCCCGTGCACGACACGAGCTCCCGCGCGGCTCGCCGCAGCCGCTCCTCGCCCACCGCGGTCCGGCGCCGGAGGCCCGACACCAGCCC
>CAYXHP010000067.1:0-22305 GCA_964465015.1 uncultured Gemmatimonadota bacterium | reverse complement strand
CTGGTTCACGGCGCTGGTGCTGCCGCCCGGCCACCGGCTCCGGGTCACCGTGGAGTCGGCCGCCTTCCCGAAGTACGACCGGAACCTGAACACCGGGGGCGACAACGAGCGGGACACCACGTTCGTCTCGGCCCACCAGCGCATCCTGCACGACGCCGCGCACCCCTCTCACGTGACGCTGCCGGTGATTCCAGGTTGAGAGGAAGCGGAGGGAAGCCGGCTCAGCGGCCGGTGACGGCGCGCTCCTCCAGGTAGGCCGCCTCCAGCTCGGGGAGGCCGCCCGTCGCCCCGCCCGGCGCCCGCTTGCGGAGGTGGCGCGCCAGCCGCCGCAGGCTCCACCGCCCCACGGCCACCGGCACCGGGACGGGGAGGAGGCGGCCGCGGTCCAGGTCGATGAGGAGGGGCTCGGCGTCGTCCGGGCGGAGCAGGAAGTTGTCCGCGTGGAGGTCCGCGTGCCATCCGCCGGCGGCGTGCAGCCGGGCGGCCGCGCGCCCCAGCGCCCGCATCAGCGGCGCGGCCTCCCCGACGGACAGGCCGCGGAGGCGCTCGCCGGCCGGGCGGCCTCCTTCCACCAGCCGGGTGACGAGGGCGGCCCGGTAGCCCGGCCCGAGCTCCTCGCGCACGCACGCCAGCGGCTCGGCGACCGGGACGCCGCGCCCGCGGAGACGCTCGGTCACGAGGATCTCCCGCTCGCCCCGATGGCCCGCCAGGTAGCGCCGGCGGCTGAAGCGGCGGGCCAGGCCGCCCCGCCGATAGGGCCGGACCACGGCGCGTCCTGCCCGGCCGGCCGGGACGATGGCCAGCGGCCCCCGGCCCGAGCGCGGGGAGAAGAGGCGGGCCCCCTCCACCCGCTCGACCAGCTCGGCGGACTCGAGGGAGGCGGCGGCCAGGAGGCCGGCGGCCTCGAAGGCGTCGAGGAAGTCCTCCCGCACGAGGGCGCTCCGCCGGCCCTCGCTCCGGCGGACGAAGCGCCCGCGGAGCGCGGCCGGGACGACGCCGGCGCCGGGCGCAGGGCGGCCGTGGCTCGAGGTCGAGCGGCTCGTGTCCATGCTCGCAAGATGCCCCCGCGGCCCGGCCTCCGCGATGCGACCGGCCGGGTTTGTACGGCCCGGGACGGCGCGGTAGCTTTTCCGGCCCATGAACCCTCCACTCTCCGGCTTTTCGATCGTCAAGAACGCCAGCATCCAGGAGTATCCCGTCGAGGCGGCCCTCCGATCGGCCCTGCCGCTCTGCGAGGAGCTCCTGGTGAACGTCGGCGTCTCGGGGGACGACACGCTGGAACGCGTGCGCCGCTGGGCCGGGGCCGAGGGCCGGGGCCGGGTCCGGATCCTGGAGCGGGACTGGGGCGCCGAGAGGGGCCGCTCGACCGTCGTCCACTCCGAGGAGACGAACGCGGTCATGGCGGAGTGCCGACACGACTGGGCGCTGTACATCCAGGCGGACGAGGTCCTGCACGAGGACGACTACGGGGCGCTCCGGGGCGCCCTGGCCCGGGCCGACGCGGACCCGCGGGCCGAGGGCCTCCTGTTCGACTACCTGCACTTCTACGGCTCGCCGGAGTGGGTGTTGCGGGGCCGCCGGTCCTATCGGCGCGAGGTCCGGGTGGTGCGACGCTCGTCCGGGATCCGCTCGGCGAGCGGGGCGCAGGGGTTCGTGGTGGGCGACCGGAAGCCGCGCGTCCTCCCGGCCCGGGCGCGGGTGTTCCACTATGGATACGTGAAGAGCCTCCGGGCCCTGACCGAGAAACGGAAGCTGGGGGCCCGGTACGCGGGCCGTGACGACGCGGCGGTGGACCCGTTCCGCTGGCGCCGGCACGGGGGGCTGCGACGCTTCACGGGCACCCACCCGGCGGCGGCGCGCGCCTGGATCGCCTCGGAGGCGTGGCCCTTCGATCCGAAGGAGGTCCCGCCGCCCCAGCTCACCGCGTACGAGCTCAAGGTCCGGGTCTCCGACTGGATCGAGCGCCTCACCGGCCGGCGCCCGATCGAGCACCGGAACTACGTGCTGCTGGATTGAGCCGGTGAGCGGCGGCGGTGCGGAGCGGGCATGAGGATCGGCCTGTGGTTCCACTCCACGGTGCCCGTGCGGCGCTATGGCGGCACGCAGCGGGTCGTCACCTGGCTGGCCGATGCGCTGGCCGAGGCGGGTCACGAGCCGGTCCTCGTCACCCCGCCCGGCTCGACCTCCCGGACGGCCACGCTCGCGCCGCTCCCGGCCCGGCTCATGCGCCGGGCCGAGGTCGAGCCGGACTTCGAGCTGGACGCGCACCTTCCGGCCGGTCTGGACGTGATCCACTTCCACTCCGTGGCGGCCGCCCGCACCGACGTCCCGCGCCTGACCACGATCCACGGGAACGGGGAGCCGGGCTCGTTCGACCCCGACGCCGTGTTCGTCTCGCGCGACCACATGGAGCGCATGGGCGGGCGCCGCTTCGTCCACCACGGCGTGCCGCCCGGTGAGTACACCTTCCGGCGGGAGAAGCGGGACTTCCTCCTCTTCCTGGCCAGAGTGCGCTGGAAGGTGAAGGGGGTCGACCGGGCCGAGCGCGTGGCCCGCGCCGCGGGCGCGTCGCTCGTGATCGCCGGGGGGCGGCGCTTCCACCCCCTGGACCGGAGCCTCCGGTCCGTGGGCATGGTGGGGGGCGAGCGGAAGCGGGAGCTTCTGGCGGACGCTCGGGCGCTCCTCTTCCCGGTGCGGTGGGATGAGCCCTTCGGGCTGGCCGTGATCGAGGCCCTGGCTTCCGGCACCCCCGTGCTGGCCAGCCGGCGAGGCTCCCTGCCCGAGCTGGTCTCTCCCGGGACCGGCTTCCTGTGCGACGACGAGGAGGCGTTCGTGCGCGCCGTCGCCGCGCTGGACCGCCTCGACGCGGCGGCCTGCCGTGCCCGGGTGGAGGAGCGCTTCACGGCCCGCCGCATGGCGGAGGACTACGTGGCGCTCTACCGCGAGGCGGCCGGAGGTGGGACGTGAGCGACGCCGGAGGCGGGACGTGAGCGGCGCGGCCGGCGCGGGAGGCCGGACCGGACTGTCGGTGGCCATGATCGCCACCGACGAGGAGGACCGGATCGGACGCGCGCTGCGCTCGGTGGCGTGGGCCGACGAGGTGGTGGTGGTGGACGGTGGGAGCCGGGACCGGACGCCCGAGCTGGCCCGAGCGGCCGGGGCCCGCGTGCTGCCCACGCCGGGTCCGTGGCCCGGCTTCGCCGCGCAGCGACGCCGCGCCATCGAGGCGGCCGCCGGTCCCTGGATCCTGGCGCTGGACGCGGACGAGGAGGTGACGCCCGAGCTGGCCGAGGAGATCCGGCGAGTGGTTGGCGGATCGGACGGGGGACATGGCGCCGGGGGCCGGTCCACGCGGGGCGTCCGGGATCCTTCCGCGGGCGCCGCCGGCCCGGCCGGCTACGAGATCCTCTTCCACACCCGGTACCTGGGTCACTGGTTCGGGCGCCGGGGCTGGCTGCGGGAGCGTCATCTGCGGTTGGCGCGCAAGGACGCCGTCCGGGTCACCGGGCGACGCGTGCACGAGGGCCTCGAGGTCGAGGGAGCGGTGGGACGGCTCCGGGCCCCGATCCGCCACTACAGCTACCGGAGCGTGGCGCACCACCAGGCCAAGATGGCCGAGTACGCCCGGCTCAAGGCGATGGACCTCCACACGCGCGGCGTGCGGGCCAGCCCGGCCTCGGCGTGCGGGCACGCCCTGGGCCGCCTGCTGGGCGGCTACCTGTTCCAGGGACGCTTCCTGGACGGCTGGGCGGGGCTGGCCCACGAGCTCCTGGCGGCCGAGGCCAGCCTGCTGGCCTACCTGGAGCTGTGGGAGCTGGGACGCGGCGAGGACGGCTCCCGCCCGGCCCCCGCCGCCGAGGACCCCGATGGTTGAGCTCCCGCGGGTCCTGCACGTGGACGCGGCGCGCGAGTGGCGCGGCGGACAGAACCAGGTGCGGCTCCTGGCGGCGGGGCTCCGGGAGCGCGGGATCGAGCAGGCGCTCGCGGTGAGGCCCGATTCGCGCCTCGCCCGCGAGTGCCGGGCGCTGGGCGTGGGCGTGGTGGGGCTCCGGTGGCGGGCGGCGCTCGATCCGGCGGCCGTGTGGGGCCTGGCCCGCGAGATGGCGCGGGGCCGGTGGAACGTGGTCCACGCGCACAGCTCGCACGCCCTCCAGGCCGCCCTGCTGGGCATGTCGCTCGCCGGGACGCGGGCCGCGCTGGTTGCCTCGCGCCGCCTCGACTTCCCCCTCCGTTCCCGGGCGGTGTGGCGCCGGGCCGACCTGGTGCTCGCCGTTTCCGGTCCGGTGCGGAGGTTGCTCCTGGAGGCCGGGCTCGAGCCCGCGCGGGTCCGCGTCATCCACGATGGCGTGGAGATGGTGGCCAGGGGTCCGGAGCCGGAGGGGAATCTCCGCCGGGCGGCCGGCGCCGCGGCCGGGGAGCTCCTGGTGGGCACGGCGGGGGCGCTGGTCGGACACAAGGACCACGCCACCCTTCTCCGCGCCGCCGCGCTGGTGCTGCGGTCCCGCCCCGGGACACGGTTCGTGATCGCCGGCGAGGGACCCGAGCGCGCCTCCCTCGAGCGCCTCGCGGCCGAGCTCGGGCTGGAAGGGCGCCTGGCGCTTCCCGGTCACGTCCCGGACGCGGCGCGGCACCTGGCCGAGCTGGACCTGTTCGTGATGTCCTCGAGCGGAGAGGGCCTGGGCTCGGCCTCCCTGGAGGCGATGGCGGCCGGCGTGGCCGTCGTCCTCACGACGGCCGGGGGGCTGGTCGACGTGGCCGGCGAGGGGATCCCGGCGGTGCCCCCCGCCGATCCCGGGGCGCTGGCGGCGGCCATGCTGGAGCTCCTGGCGGACCGGGACGCCCGCGACCGCGTGGCGCGCGTGGGGCTCGAGCGGGTGCGGGGCTTCTCGGCCCGGGCCATGGCGGACCGCACCCTGGAGGCCTACGCCGCGGCGCTTCGCCGCGGACGGCTCGCCGATCACCTGGCCCGCGCCCGGGAGCGGGGCCGGCGCCACGCGTCCGCGCGCCGGCGAGGCGACGGGTGAGCACGGCCGCGGAGCGGCTGGAGTATGCGGGGGCTCGGCTCGCCGAGGGCCTGTTCTCGGCGCTGCCGCCCGCGGCCGGCTCGGCCATCGGCACGGCGGCCGGCTGGGCCGCCCGGCGGATGGGCGTGCGGGGCGAGGTCGTCCGGAGCCAGATCGCGGCCTCCTTCCCCGAGCGCTCCCCCGGGTGGGTGGAGGGGATCGCCGCCGCCTGCTACCGGCACTTCGGGCGGGAGATCGCGGCCCTGGCGGGCATGTCGCGGCTGGACCCGCGCCGCCTGGTGGCCCGGACGCGGGGCACGGAGGAGCTCCGCCGGGCGCTCGCGGGAGCCGGCCGCCCGGGAGGCGGCTGCATCGTGGTCACCGGTCACCTGGGCAACTGGGAGCTGGCGGGCGCGCTCGTGGCCGGACTCGATGTCCCGGTGGTGGCCGTGGTCAAGCCGCAGGCGAACCGGCGCTTCGACCGCCGCCTGCAGCGCCTCCGGGCGCGTCTCGGGATCGAGACGGTGAGCATGGCCCACGCGGCCCGACGGGTTCCCGAGGTCCTGGCCGCCGGCTCCGTCGTGGCCCTGGCGGCGGACCAGGACGCCGGCAGCCGGGGCGTGTTCGTGCCTTTCCTGGGCCGGCCGGCCTCCACCTTCCGGGGCCCCGCCCACCTGGCCCTCCGCACGGGAGCGCCGCTGCTGTTCGGATCCTTCGTGCGGGAGGAGGAGGGCTACCGGGTCCGGATCGAGGTCGTCGAGCCGCCGCGAAGGTCGGGGGATCCCGGCCGCGGGGCGGAGCGGGCCCTCACCGCCGCCTGGGTGGCGCGGCTCGAGGCCGCCGTGCGCGAGCGGCCGGGACAGTACTTCTGGCTCCACCGGCGCTGGAAGACGCGCCCGCCCGGCACGGGCGGCGGCGGCGCGGGTACGGATGCGGGAGGCGCCGGAAGCCGCGGAGCGGACGGTCCCGCCGCCGCGCAACGGACGTCACACGACAGGAAGAGGTCCCCTTGATCTACATCGGAGTTCCGGTTCACGACGAGCGACACACGATCGGCCCGCTGCTGTGGAGCATCCGGAAGGTCCTCCTGGAGCACGGCGGCGACTTCCAGCTCCTGGTCGTCGACGATGCCTCCACCGACGGCACCGACGCGGCGCTGGAGCCCTACCGTCGGGTCCTCCCGCTCACCGTGGTCCGGCACGAGCGACGCCGGGGCTACGCCGCCTCGCTGGAGCGGCTCATCCGGGAGGCCCTGGAGCGCTCGGGTTACCACCGGAGGGACGCCCTGCTCACCCTGCAGGCCGACTTCACCGATGATCCCGAGGCGATCGGAGACATGCTGCGCAAGTTCCAGAGCGGCGCCGATCTGGTGCTGGGAGTGCCGCGGCCCGAGCGGCCGCCACGTCTCGTACGGTTCGGACGGACCGGCGCCGCCCTCCTCTCCCGCTCCCTCCCGCGCGCCGGGGAGGTGGAGGACCCGCTGGCCGGCTTCCGGCTCTGCCGGCTCTTCGTCCTCGAGCGGGCGCTCGAGGACGTGGCCGAGCGCGGCGGGGGGAGCGGGGCGGCAGGGCCCATGCTCCGGCACCAGGGCTGGGCGGCGAACGCCGAGCTCCTGGCCCGGATCCTCCCGCACGTGCGCCGGGTGGAGGAGGTCGAGTTCCCCCAGAGCTACACCCGGCGCTACCGGGAGAGCCGCTTCCGGCCCGTGTCGGAGCTGTGGGGCGTGCTGCGTCTCGGACTGGACCGCGACCTTCGCCGCGGTCCGAGGGACGCCGACGGAGATGAGGGGGCCGCGCCGGCCGAGGAACGATCGGGGTGAGAGCGGCGGCGGCGCTCCTCGCGGCGGCCCTCCTTGTCCCCGCCGCGGCCCGGCCGCAGGCGGCCGGGACGGGAGCACCCGCCGCCGGGGACTCCGCCCGGTCGCCGGCGGTCCCGGCGTCCGACTCCCTGGCCGAGGAAGCGTGGCCGTTCCGGCCGGGTGAGCGCGCGACCTACACCGTGACGTTCGGTCCCGTGAGGGTGGGGGTGGCTTCCCTGGCAGTGGAGGGGGTGGACACCCTGCGAGGCACGCCCACCGAGCGGGTGGCCATGGAGCTCCGGGGCGGAACCTTCTTCTACCACCTGGACGACCGCCAGGCGAGCTGGATCGCGTCCCGTCCGTTCCGCTCCCTGCGCTTCGAGCAGCACCTGCGCGAGGGCGGCTACCGGCGGGACCGCCGCTACTGCCTGGACCAGGAATCCGGCCGCTACTGGCGCTTCGACCAGGACGCGGACGGTCGCTGGCGCCCGCCGCCGGGCGACGAGGACGTCGAGCAGGGAGTGCCGATGCCGCCGGCGGCTCTGGACGAGATCGCGTTCCTCTACTTCGCGCGCACCCTGCCCCTGGAGTCCGGCACGACCTACCGTTTCACCCGTTACTTCGAGCCGGACGGGAACCCCGTGGTGCTGGAGGTCCTGCGGCGCGAGACGATCACGGTCCCGGCCGGGCGCTTCCGGACCGTCGTGGTGCGTCCGATCATCCACGCCGGCGGCATGTTCGGCGAGGGAGGAAAGGCGGAGATCTACTTCAGTGACGACCCGCGGCACGTGGTGGTCGAGCTCCAGACCTCCATGAAGGTGGGCCGCATGAACCTGTACCTGAGGGAGTACCGGCCGGGCGAGGCGCCGGGACCGGGGGAGCCCGACGCAGCGGTCCGCGATGCGGTCACCGCATCGGGAGCGTCTTCTCCGGCGTCGGCGCCCTCGTGCGGTCCGACTCCGGGACCGGCGCGCCGTCCGGGCTGATGCTCGGGCGCTTTGCTCGGCCCCGCGCCGGCGGGTATATTTCGATCCGAAGGATCATGACCGACCGGGTGGCGTACCAACGGCCGTCCCGATTCCCGAAACCACGACGGAGGAGCGTTTGAGTAAAGGCAAGTACGAGCCGACGGACCTCGAGAGGGCACGAGACGAGCTGTTCAGCCACATTCGACGCTGCGGAGTGCTGGAGGCGGAAGAGAGCCAGCGCGACGAGTGGATGCAGGACACGATAGAGTTCCTGGCCGAGCGGTATCCCGCCCTGTCGGTGAAGGAGCTGGGCGAGCTCAAGCAGATCGGCGATCGCTATTGCAGGCCGGCCATCCCCCACGGGGAAGCCGATGCCCGTGATGCCTGGGAAGGCGTCGAGACCGACGAGGTCACCGCAGCCTGAGCCGGACCGACCGGCGTTCGAACCGGCCGCACGCGTCGAACCGGGGTCCGGCACGGGATCCCGGGATTGACGCGTCCCCCGCACCGGACCCGCCCTCGACGGAGGTGTCGACCGTCCCCGGAGGGCCCGTACTTCTCGGATGGATCCAGCTTTAGGACTCAAACTGCTGGCCGTTCTGCTCCTCGTGGGAGCGAACGGCTTTTTCGTGGCGGCCGAGTTCGCCCTGGTCAAGGCGCGCCGCACGCGCATCCGCGAGCTGGTCGACGAGGGCGACCGCCTGGCGCGGGCCGTCCAGGCGGCTCAGGCGGACCTGGACCGGTCCATCTCCGGCACGCAGCTGGGCATCACGATCGCCTCGATCGGGCTCGGCTGGATCGGGGAGCCGGCCATCGCGGACGTCATCGCCGGCGGCTTCGCGCGCTTCTCCTCGCCCTGGTCCGCCATCGCGACGCACGGTGTGGCGGTGACGGTCGCGTTCGCGCTCATCACCTACCTCCACATCGTCCTCGGGGAGCTGGCGCCCAAGACGGCGGCCCTCCTGCGGCCCGAGACGGTGAGTCGCTGGGTGGCTCCGCCGCTCAACCTGTTCAATCGCCTGGCGGCGCCCGCCGTGTGGCTCCTCAACTCCTCGGCCAGTCTCGTCGTGCGTGGTTTCGGATGGGCCGCCACCGGCGAGGAGCACGTGCACAGCCCCGAGGAGATCCAGATGCTGCTCCACCAGAGCCTCGAAGGCGGCGTCGTGGAGCAGGACGAGGAGGCCATGATCCACGGCGTCTTCGAGCTCACCCGGACGGTCGCGCGGGAGGTGATGACGCCGCGGACCGACATCGTGGCGGTGCGTGACGACGCCACGCTCGACGAGGTCCTGGGCACGGCGGCCGAGTCCGGGTTCTCGCGAATCCCGGTCTACCGGGACTCGATCGACGACGTGGTGGGCGTGCTCCTGGTGAAGGACCTGCTGCCGTGGCTCCGGCGCCAGGACCGGAGCGGATTCCACGCCGCGCGGGTTGCGCGCGAGGCCTACTTCGTCCCCGACTCCAAGCCGGTCGACGACCTCCTGGCCGAGCTTCGCCGCCAGAAGGTCCACATGGCCGTCGTGGTCGACGAATTCGGCGGGACGGACGGGATCGTCACTCTCGAGGACCTCGTCGAGGAGGTGATCGGGGAGATCTACGACGAGCACGATGTCGCCCGCGCCGAGATCCGGATCGAGCCCGACGGACGGATCCTGGTCGATGGCGGCGCGGCCCTGTCGGATCTGGTCGAAGAGTTCGAACTTCCCGAGACGGGGAAGGAGTACGACACGGTGGCGGGGTTCGTGATCGGGGAGCTGGGGCACATTCCCGAGCCGGGCGAGAGGGTCTCCCTGGGTCCGGCCACCCTGGAAGTCCTGGAGACCCGCGACCGTCGCGTGACGAGGCTCGAGCTGCACCGTGCCGAGCCCGGAGCCAGGGCGATCGACGCGGGAGCGGCCGGCGGACCACGAGGAACGGGAGGGGAGGAGCGGGACGGCGCGGTGGCCGGGTGAAGTCCTGAGAGCGGTCCAATTTCCAACGGAGGATGACCGGGCGATGGGACGGGATCTCTGGGAGTGGGAAGAGTACGACGCCCGTGCGCAGGACGAGTACGATCGCGGTGCCTTCGAGGAGGCTCTCGACACGCTGAGGGAGGGGCTGGTCCTGCATCCGGCCTCGACGGAGCTCTGGGTCTCGCTGGGATATACGCAGCTGGCCCGCGAGGAGTACGCCTGGGCGCGCGGCGCCTTCGAGCGAGCCCTGTTCCTCGAGGACGAGCACGAGGAGGCCCTGGTCGGACTGGGCGACGTCCTGCTCAAGCTGGGCGAGCGGGCGCGCTCCTTCCATTGCTTCTCCCGGGTGCTCGACCTCGGCTTCGGCTCGGACCCGGACCTGCTCCTGGCCATGGCGCGCTCCCTCTACCGCGAGGAGCTCTACGAGCGCGCGGCGTCGTTCTACCGCATGGCCCTGGACGCCGCGGAGTCCGCGGCGGCGGTCCCGGCCGAGGCGCCCGGTCCGCAGGAGGGGGCCGCCGAGGAGGCCGGCGACGGGGAGGAGGGCGCGCCCGACGCCTCGATCACGGCGGCGGAGGCCGCGGCCGAGCTCGCCTACGCCCTCTACCAGCTGGGCGAGACCGACGGCGCGCTCCCGCTCCTCGAGGGCGCCCTGGCGCGTCATCCCCTGCATCACGAGGCGCGCGTCTTCTTCGGCAACCTCCTCTACGACCGTGGCGAGTACGAGCGCGCCCTGGAGGAGTTCGAGCGCGTCCCGCCCGAGCGCCTGTGGGACGCCCTCGCCGTGTGGCGCACGGTGGAGCTTCTGCGCGGCTTCAGGGGGCTCGCCTCGGACGCTCCCGCGCTCGAGCCTCTGCTGCGGCAGCTCGAGCTCCTGACCCGGGAGCCGACCCCGGAGGAGAGGCTTCTGGCCGAGGTGGAGGCGGCGGCCGATCCGTCCGCGGAGGCGGCGCCCGCCCGGGATCGCAACCAGCTGGACCTGTTCGTGTTCGAGCGGGGTCGACCGGAGGCGACCAACCTCGATATCCACATCGTAAGATCAAGGGATGGTAAGCTTTACACGGGAGATTGGCTGTCCATCGTGGGAGCCATGCGTGACGCGTCGGAGGATCCGAGCGTCTCCATCTTCGACTACATGCGCGACGCCGCTCGCGTCGTGGGCAGCCTCATGGGCGTGCGGATTCCCGACGACGACCCGGAGAGGTTCCTCCGGGCTTCGGCCGGGGCGGGACTGCTGCGCATCGAGCGGTGAGCGCCGTCGAGCTCGGACGGTTCCTGGCCCGGCGGCTGGCCGAGTCGGGTGGAGGGGAGCCGGTCACGCTCGAGGAGGTGCGGCGGAGGCTGGTGCCGTACCGGGCCTGCCGTGGAGAGCTCGACCTGGCCACCAAGGCCGAGTACGATCTGTCCTTCCTCGCGCTGCTGTGCGAGCCCGAGCTCCTGGACGTGCCCGACGAGGGGTTGCGCGAGGCGGTGCGGCGCGAGCTGGCATCGCCGGAGCCCGAGCTGGCGGTCCTGGATGGCTTCGGCTCCGTGGCGGTGCACCTGGGGCCGAGCCTGGGCGGCCGCCGGCGACGGGCGGGGCGCCGCGGCGAGGCACGCGTACGGGGGGCCGAAGAGACGGCCACCGGCGCTCGGGAAGCGGCCGGCGCTCGGGAAGCGGCCGGCGCACGGACGACGGCCGGCGACGACGAAGCGGCCGGCGCACGGACGACGGCCGGCGACGACGAAGCGGCCGGCAGCGGGACGTGCCGCGCCTGCGAGTCCGAGCTGCCGCGGGGCCGCGAGCTCCGGTTCTGCCCGTTCTGCGGGGCGGACCAGCGGATCCGGCGGTGCGAAGCGTGTGGGGAAGAGCTGGAGCCCGGGTGGCGCTACTGTCCGGCGTGCGGTCGGACGGCGGACGCATGAGGGAGGAGCCCCCGCGCGGAGTCACCGGGCACGACCGCAGCCGAGGAGGCGACGATGCGGAGCCTCAGGGCCATTCTGGTGCCGGCCATGGCGGCCGGGGCGCTGTGGAGCGTCCCGCCGGTCCCGGCTCACCCCGGTCCGGCGGTGCGCCACGGACCCACGGCCTCGCCGGAGATCCTCCAGCAAGCCCTCCCGGCCGGCGTGACCGAGGCCATGGTGCGCGAGGGCGAGAAGCTGTACTCGGGAGCCGGCCTGTGCTCGACCTGCCACGGTCCGGACGGCAAGGGGATCCCCCGGCTGGCCGAGGACCTCACGGACGCGCGCTGGCGGTACTCGGACGGCTCCTATTCGGGCATCGTCTCGACGATCGAGAAGGGTGTCTCGGCGGAACAGTCCACGACGGGCATCCCGTTCCCGCCGCGGGCGGGCGCCAACCTGTCCGACGCCCAGGTGAAGGCGGTGGCCGCCTACGTGTGGACGCTGAGTCACCACGGCGGGTGAGCCGGGGGGAGCCCACCGGCGCCCGCATCGATCGGACCCGCCCACCCGGGGCACGCACCCACGGCGTCCCGCCGCCGGTCCCGGACCGTCGCCAGGGGGCCGCGTGATCCGGATCGCCCTCATCCCCGGAGACGGCATCGGCCCCGAGGTGTTGGCCCAGGCGCGCCGCGTCCTCGAGGCCGTGCAGGCGGCCGGTCTGGCCGAGCTCCAGATGGAGAGTCTCCCGCACGGCGCCGACCACTATCTGGAGACCGGCGAAACGCTGGGCGAGGAGACCTTCCTCCGGCTCCGCGACGACTTCGACGCCATCCTCCTGGGCGCGGTCGGAGACCCCCGCGTGCCGGGGAACGAGCACGCCCGCGACATCCTCCTCGGGCTGCGCTTCCGCCTGGACCTGTTCATCAACCTGCGGCCGGTGCGCCTGCGCGCCCCGGACCTCTGTCCCCTGAAGCGGGAGCGGGAGATCGACTTCCTCATCTTCCGCGAGAACACCGAGGGCTTCTACACCGGCTCGGGCGGCTTCTTGCGGGAGGGAACGCCGGACGAGGTGGCCGTGAGCGAGTCCCTGGCCACCCGGATGGGCGTCGAGCGCATCGTCCGCGCCGCCTTCGAGCGGGCCCGGGCGGAGGGGCGCGGGCGGGTCACGCTCGGCGACAAGGCCAACGCGGTGCCCCACGTCTATGGCCTGTGGCGGCGCGTCTTCCGAGAGGTGGCCGCCGAGTTTCCGGACCTCGAGTCGGAGATGCGCTACGTGGACGCGCTGGCGATGGAGTTCGTCCGGGCGCCCGAGCGCTTCGGAGTGGTGGTGGCCGAGAACCTCCTGGGCGACATTCTCTCCGATCTCGGGGCCGAGCTGGTGGGGGGCATGGGCGTGGCACCGTCCGCCAACGTGAACCCGGGACGCCACGGGCTGTACGAGCCCGTGCACGGCAGCGCGCCGGACATCGCGGGCACGGGGCGTGCGAACCCCGTGGGTGCGGTGCTGAGCGCGGCGCTGCTCCTGCGCGACCATGGCGCCGGCACGGTCGCCGACCGGATCGACGACGCCGTGGACGGCGCGCTGGCGGCCGGGATCCGCACGCCCGACCTCGGGGGCGAAAGCACGACGAGCGAGGTGGGCGACTGGCTGGTGCGCGCCGTATCAGGGTGACATCGTCACCCACGAACACATGACACCGACCACGAACCTGGTGAGGAGATAGACGATGGGAACCATGGGCTTCGATCGCGAGGTGGTCTTCCTCTCCGCGGCGCGCACGCCCTTCGGCGCGTTCGGCGGGACCCTCAAGGACTTCTCGGCCACCGACCTGTCGGTGCTCGCCTCCACGGCGGCCGTCGAGCGGTCCGGGGTCGACGCCTCGGAGTTCGACCAGGTCTACATCGGGAACGTGATCCAGACCTCCGCCGACGCGATCTACGTGGCGCGTCACGTGGGTCTCAAGTCCGGACTCCCGATCGAGGTACCGGCCTGTACGGTGAACCGCCTGTGCGGCTCGGGTTTTCAGGCCGTCATGGATGGGGCGCAGGCGATCCTGCTGGGCGAGGGCCGGGTGTGCCTCACCGGCGGCACCGAGTCCATGAGCCAGGCGCCGCACGTCGTGCGAGGCGCCCGCTGGGGGCTGCGGCTGGGACCGGCGCGCCCGTTCGAGGACGTGCTGTGGGAGGCGCTCACCGACACCTACTGCGGCTACTCGATGGCCGAGACGGCCGAGAACCTGGCCGAGGAGTACGGCGTCACGCGGCAGGAGGTGGATGAGTACGCGCTCCGGAGCCAGAAGGCCGCCAAGGCCGCCTGGGACGCCGGGAAGTTCGACCAGGAGGTGATCCCGGTCACCATCTCCAAGCGCGGCAAGAAGGAGGAGTTCCATTACGACGAGCACATGCGTCCGGACACCACCCTGGAGGGGCTCTCCAAGCTGCGGCCGTACTTCAAGGAGGACGGGCTGGTGACGGCCGGCAACGCGAGCGGGATCGGGGACGGCGCCGCTTCCCTGGTGATCGCCGACCGGGCCTTCGCCGAGGCGCAGGGACTCGAGCCGATGGGGCGTCTCATCGCGTGGGCCGTCGCCGGCGTGCCGCCCCGGATCATGGGCCTCGGTCCCGCGCCGGCCTCCCGGGCGGCGCTCGAGCGCGCGGGCCTGGGCTGGGACGATATCGACCTCGTCGAGGTGAACGAGGCGTTCGGGCCCCAGTACGTCGCGGTCGAGAAGGAGCTGGAGCTGGACCGCGACAGGACCAACGTGAACGGAGGGGCGATCGCGATCACGCACCCGCTCGGCGCCACCGGGGCGCGCATCACGGGGCATCTCCTGTACGAGCTGCGCCGCCGCGGCGGTGGGATCGGTCTGGGCTCCGCCTGCATCGGCGGGGGACAGGGAGCGGCCGTGATCGTGGAGGTCGAGGGCTGAGGCTTTCCCGCGAAGACGATCGATTCCGTCCCCGCGGAAGCCTGGAGGCGTGCCATGGAGGTCCCGGCAGTCCGCCGAAGAAGGAGCCGACTGGTGCTGGCCGCCGCGTGCGGTCTCGCCGCGGCATCGTGCACGACCAGCGGTGGTGGTGGCGGTCCCGGCGGTCCGGCGACGGGTGATCTGGCGGTCGCCACCCTGACCACGGGTGGCGCCGTCGACGCGGACGGCTACTTGCTCGCGCTGGACGGCGGCGCCGCCGACTCCATCGGCGTCACGTCGGCGGACACGTTCCACGACGTGGCGAGCGGCTCTCACACCCTGAAGCTCTCCGGGCTCGCCTCCCCGTGCTTCGTGCGGGGGGCCGATCCCCGCACCGTGAGCGTGGCCGCCTCCGCCACGATCTCGACCACCTTCCTGGTGTCGTGTCCGCTCGGCTCCGCGATCGCCTTCACGAGCGACCGGACCGGCGATGTCGACGTGTGGTCCGCCGCCGCCGATGGCTCGGGGAGCGTCGACCTGACCGCCTCCGGCGCCGGTCCGGACGACGAGCCGGCCTGGTCGCCGGACGGGACGCGGATCGCGTTCACGAGTGATCGGACGGGCGAGAGGGACGTGTGGGTGATGGCGGCGGACGGCTCCGGCGCCACCGACCTCACGCCCGGATCGGGCGGCACCAGCCTCGAGCCCTCCTGGTCGCCGGATGGGACGCGGATCGCGTTCACGAGCGACCGTACCGGAGACCGCGAGGTGTGGGTCATGGGCGCCGACGGCGCGGGTGTATTCGACGCGAGCGCGAGCTCTGCGGGCGCCGACCAGGAGCCGCGCTGGTCGCCCGACGGCACGCGCCTCGCCTTCGTGAGCGATCGCACCGGGAGCCAGGAGATCTGGGTCATGAACGCGGACGGGTCGGGCCAGGTGCAGCTGACCTCGGGCGCCGGGGCCGACCGGGACCCGCGCTGGTCGCCCGACGGGACCCGTCTGGCCTGGGTGAGCGCCCGCACGGGCTCGGACCAGATCTGGGTCATGAACGCCGATGGATCGGGCCCGGTCCAGCTCACCAGCGCGTCGGGCACGAACGACACGCCGCGCTGGTCTCCCGATGGCGGCTCCATCGCCTTCACGAGCGACCGCACGGGCGACCAGGACGTGTGGACGATGGCGGTCGACGGCTCGGCCCAGACGGACCTGACCTCCGACGGCGCCGGCCCCGACTACGCTCCCGCCTGGTCACCGGACGGCACCCGCATCGCCTTCGTGAGCGAGCGCACGGGGAGCCCGGACGTGTGGGTCATGGGCGCTGGCGGGGCGAGCCCGGCCGACCTGACCCCGTCGCCGGGCACCGACACCTCGCCGGCGTGGCAGCCGTAGCCGACGGCCGCGGTCCGGAGCCCGGCTCGGAGCCCGGCCCGGGGGAGGGGGCGGCGCGGGAAGGGACCTCGCGGTCGGCGGCCGGGGGAGGGGCGACCTCCCCCGATCGCGTCCCGGAGCGGGAGGAGGCGTCGATCCCCTCCTCCGAGCTGGAGCGCGTCATCCGCCGCGCCGCGGAGCTCCAGTCGGCCTCGGGCGAGTCGCGCTCGGATTTTCTCGACTCGGGGGAGATCGTGCGCATCGGCCGCGAGGTCGGGATCGAGGAGCGACACCTCCGCCAGGCGCTGGCGGAGGTCCAGGCCGACGCGCTCCTTCCCGAGGCGCCCCGCGACGCGGCCCTGGCGCTGCGCCTGTGGGGGGAGGGCTTCGTGCGGGCGAGCCGCACCGTGCCCGGGCGGCCGGGCAGGGTCCAGGCCCGGATCGAGGCCCACTTTCGGGAGCGCGAGAGCCTGGCCGAGATCCGGCGCAGGTCGGGACGGTCGCTGTGGCGGCCCTCCACGGGGCTGGCCAGCCGCATGCAGCGGAAGCTGGACCTCACCGGCCGGAGCTACGACCTGGCCGAGGTGCGGCAGGTGGAGCTGGCCGTGACCGGCCTCGAGCCCGAGTGGTCGCTCGTGTCGGTGACCGCGGACCTCAGCAACCTCCGGGGTCGGTACCTGGCGGGCTGGCTCGCCGGCGGGCTCGTGAGCTTCAGCGCGGTGGCCGCCGCCGCCGCGCTCTCCTTCGCGATGCCCGTGGTGCTCCCGCTCCTGGCGGCCGGCGGGGCCACGGTGGGCGCGACGGTCTGGGGGGTGGGGTTCAACATGCGGCGTCAGAAGGAGCGCATCCAGCTCGCGATCGAGGGTCTGCTGGATCGCCTGGAGCAGGGCGGCTCGCTGGAGCCCGAGCGACCCAGCCTGCGGGAGAAGTTCCTGGGGCGGTCCTGAGCCCCTTTCGGGGGCGCGCCGGGGGCGCCTCCCGGTCCGGCTGGCGCCGGGGCCCGCCCGGACGATAGCCTGTAGGCCCCGAATCGAGGGAAGCACCGAAGCGAAAGGAGCGAAACGTGGCCACGATAGAGAAGGTGGGCGTGCTGGGATGCGGCCTGATGGGAAGCGGTATCGCCCAGGTCAGCGCCCAGGCGGGCTTCGACACGGTCGTCCGAGAGGTGAGCCAGGAGGCGCTGGACCACGGCCTGGCCGCGGTCCACAAGAGCCTGGACCGCGCCGTGAAGAAGGAGAAGATGACGGCCGAGCAGCGCGACGAGGTGCTGGGCCGGATCCATGGCACGGTGGAGTTCGAGCCCCTGGCCGACCGCGACATCGTGGTCGAGGCGGTGGTCGAGGACCTCTCGGTGAAGGAGCAGGTGTTCGGGAAGCTGGATGAGCTGTGCGGTGACGAGACGATCTTCGCCTCCAACACCTCCAGCCTCACGATCACGGAGATGGCCTCGGTGACCGCGCGTCCCGACCGGTTCGTCGGGCTCCATTTCTTCAACCCGGTGCCGGTGATGGCGCTGGTCGAGGTGGTGCGGACGGGCTTCACGTCGGACGAGACGTTCGACGCGGCGTGGGGCTTCGCGGAGGCGGTCGGCAAGCGGCCCATCGCCTGCCGGGACAACTCGGGCTTCATCGTGAACCGGCTCCTCGTCCCGTACATGCTCGACGCGATCCGGGCTTACGAGGAGGGAATCGGCTCGATCGAGGACATCGACCAGGGCATGCGGCTCGGGTGCGGCTACCCGATGGGACCATTCACCCTGGGTGACTTCGTGGGGCTCGACACGCTCTACAAGATCACCGAGATCATGTTCGACGAGTACCGCGAGAAGCGCTTCGCCCCGCCACCGCTCCTCAAGCGCATGGTGCTGGCGGGACAGCACGGCCGGAAGTCGGGGGCCGGCTTCTACGACTATTCCACCGGCGAGGCGGTGGTGAGCGACTTCGTGAAGCGGTAGGGAGCCCGCGCGGTCGTCGCGGGGCCGCTCCGCGGACCGGTGGTCGGAGGGCGGCGACGACGGCGGCGGCCCTCGCGCCGGCCCGGTCCTAGAACGTGAGTCGGACGCCGAGGCAGGTCGGAGACACCAGCAGACGCGCCCGGAGGCCCGGAGGGCTTCCGGGCGCTCGTTCATCGGGGCTCGCCGGGCGGGCGGCCCCGTGGCCGCCGGGCGCGCCCGCGCCCTTCCCGGCGCCCGGATCGGGGCCGGACCCTCCGCCCAGGAGCCCCAGCATGCGCCGGGTGGTGACACGGGAGACGACGGTCCCGATCGCGGCGCCGACCACGATGTCCGAGAGCCAGTGCTTGTCGTCGTAGACCCGCGACAGGGCCGTGGCGCCGGCCAGCGTGTAGCCCACCGCCGCCGGCACCCAGCCGGAGGTCGCCTCGTCGACGGCGCCCGCCATCGCGAACGTGTACGCGGCGTGACCGGAGGGGAAGGAGGCGTGACCGGACAGGGGGCGGAAGGAGAACTCGCCCCGTCCCCACAGCGGGCGCGCCCTCCCCACGAGCTCGTTCAACACCTCGTTGGCCGCCGATCCGGCCGCGGCGCCGGCCAGGATCGCCGCGGCGGCCCGGAGGCCGGACTTCCCGCTGGTCACCGCCCCCACCGCCACCGTTCCGCCCACGAACCACGCCAGGCTCGCGTGCCAGTCCCCGAGCCAGCGCACGTGGCGGGACAGCTGGTCTCCCGTCGAGCCCTGGATGTCACGCGAGAGATGACGCACCGGGACGTCGAGCCCGACCATCATTTGCAGCGCCGCCGCGCCGATCACGCCGCGCTCGAGGGCGCCGGCGAACCCGGCATCGAATCCGGATGTCAAAGGTGGGTGCGCGAGGGCGGATGTGTCGCCGGTCGCGCGGGCCACGACGCCCGTCGTGTCGGACCGTGGGGGGAGGGTCGCCGAAGCCGGCAGGGAGCCGGCTGCCAGCCAGATCAACGCAGCCGCGAGGCCGCTCCGACTCCTCCTCGAGTGCGCCATGGGGCGCCGAATGTGGGCGAGCCGCGGCGGGAGGAGCAAGATGGACGACCGGACAGGGGGGAGGGCGGCGCGATGACGCTCGCCACGGATGGAGCGGCGCACGACCTGGTGCAGCCGGGCGATGTGCACGCGGCCACCACGGCGAAATGGACCGAGGGACAGCTGGACGTGACCAGCGAGTACGAGGGAGGGCTGGAGATCGAGCAGTCGTTCCAGCGCGATCCCGCCTCGGCGTCGCGTCTCCTGGCCACGATCCGGATCCATGGAGGGCCGCGTGGAGGGACCCGGACCTTCCGGGCGGTCTACCACCCGGCGTCGCCCGACTCGGCCGGCGGTTCCTGATCGGCCGGCAGCCCGCGCGGGCCGCACGACTCGCCGGCGGCCCACGGGAGCGGGGACGGGTCCCGAGCCCCGCGCCGGACCGCACGGCGGCCCCTGTCGGGGCCGCCGTTTTTCGTTGCAACGGCGCGGGTTTCCGGGTTATCTTGGGGGGATTCGGAGCAAGGCGTCCACGAGCGGCGAGGCGTGATGCCCCAGAGCGCATCCGGGCACCCTTCGCCAGTGGCGAGCGGTGCGGACTCAGACGCGGGAGCCGTCCGCATCGAGCGGCTCCGGCTGCGGGACTTCCGCAACTTCGCGGAGCTCGATTGCGAGTTCCCGGCCCGCGGGGTCGCGATCCTGGGTCCGAACGGCTCGGGGAAGACCAACCTCCTCGAGGCGGTGTATTACCTGGAGGTCTTTCGCTCCTTTCGGGGCGCCTCGGACCGGGAGCTGGTGCGCTTCGGCCGGGACGTGTTCCGGGTGGAGGCGCGGGTGGCGGGCCCGGACGGCCACCGGGCGCTGGCGGCCGCCTACAGCGCGCCGGACCGCCGGAAGAAGGTGGAGCTGGATCGCCGCGAGGCCACGCGTCTTTCGGATGTGATCGGACGGCTGGGGGCGGTGGTGTTCAGCCTGGAGGACGTGGAGATCGTCCGCGGCTCACCGTCGGGCCGGCGCCGGTTCCTCGACATCCTGCTCTCGCTCGTCGAGCCGGGCTACGTCGAGGCGCTCGGGACGTACCGATCCGTCCTGTCGCAGCGAAACGAGGCTCTCAAGGCCGGCGCCGACCGCGGTCAGGTCGCCGCCTGGACGGCGGGTCTGGAGAAGGCGGGTGCCCGGGTCATGGACGCGCGCTCCCGCTGGGTCGCGGGGCGCGCGGTTGCGTTCGCCCGCTACCACGAGGGCATCGCGGGCGGAGCGAGCGGCGTGCTCGCCTACAGGCCCTCGGTGGGCGATCCCGGGGGCGCACGTCCCCCGGGCCGCGAGGCCTGGGCGGCGGCGTTCCGGGAGGCCCTCGAGCGTACGCGGGACCGGGAGCGGCGCCGCGGCACCACCATGGTGGGGCCGCACCGGGACGAGCTCGACTTCACGGCGCAGGTGGGCGGTGACGAGGAGAGGGACCTGAGGACGTACGGATCGGGCGGGCAGCAACGGACGGCGGCGCTCGCGCTGCGGCTCACCGAAGCCGACACGCTCCGTGAGAGACTGGGCCGCGAGCCGATCTACCTGCTGGACGACGTGTTCGCCGAGCTCGACCGCGAGCGTTCGGCCCGGTTGTTCACGCTCCTCGACGAGGGGCGCTCGGGACAGGTGATCGTGACCGCCCCCAAGCCTTCGGACATCCAGCTCCGGGGCGGGCTGGAGGTGTGGCACGTCCGGGCCGGGGAGCTGGAGACGTGAGTCCGTCCGAGGGGCGGCGGGAGGACGGGCGTGAGGCGCCGTCCGATGGCGATCCGCGGCGGCCCGCGGAGGCCCGGGAGCGGGGGCCCGAACGCCGCCCGGGCGGGTACGATGACCGGCCCGGCCCCAGGCGACCGCGCCGCCACCGGCGGGGCCGGCGCAAGTCCGGACACAAGATCGACCCCGAGCCGATCGGCGGCGTGGTCGGGGGGCTGCTGGACCGGCTCGGCATCCGGGGGCGGGTCGAGCGAGCCCGCACGGCGTCCCGCTGGGAGGAGATCGTGGGGCCACACATCGCCCGGCACACCGGGCGGCCACGGGTGGCGGGGGACACGCTGTTCGTGGACGTGGAGAGCGCCGCCTGGATGACGGAGCTGGCGATGATGCGGAGGGATCTCCTCCGGAAGCTCAACGCGGGACGCGGGGAGGGCAGGATCGAGAAGATCGTCTTTCTCCAGGCCGACGGCCGGGAGGAGAGCGGCGGTGGGCGAGGGACCTCACGGGGACGGGAGTAGATGGCGAAGACGAAGACCAAGAAGGCCGAGACCGATGAGCAGATGCGCCCCCAGGTGAAGCGCAGGGTGAAGGCGGGCGACTACACCTCCCGCCAGATCCAGGTGCTCAAGGGTCTCGAGGCGGTCCGCAAGCGGCCCGGCATGTACATCGGCTCGACGGCGGCCCGGGGCCTTCATCACCTGGTGTACGAGGTGGTGGACAACTCGGTCGACGAGGCGATGGCGGGCTTCTGCTCGAAGATCGAGGTGAGCCTGCAGCCGGACGGCTCGGTGACCGTGGCCGACGACGGCCGCGGCATCCCGGTCGACATTCATCCCACCGAGAAGGTGCCGGGGGTCGAGCTGGCGCTCACCACCCTGCACGCCGGCGGGAAGTTCGACAAGCAGAGCTACAAGGTCTCGGGCGGCCTGCACGGGGTGGGCGTCTCGGTGGTGAACGCGCTGTCCGAGTGGCTCGAGGTCGAGGTGCGCCGCGACGGGCACGTGTGGCGGCAGCACTTCCAGCGCGGGCTCAAGACCGACGATCTCCAGAAGGGCGAGAAGACGAAGGAGACGGGCACGACGGTCCGTTTCCGGCCCGACCCGGAGATCTTCACCGAGCTCAGCTTCAACTTCGACACGCTGGCCAGCCGCCTCCGGGAGCTCGCCTACCTGAACAAGGGGACACGCATCGTCCTCACCGACGAGCGCGAAGAGGAGCCCCGGACCGAGGACTTCCACTTCGACGGCGGGATCGTCCAGTTCGTCGAGTACCTGCGCGGGAAGAAGACGCCGCTCCACTCCGACGTCATCTACGTGGAGGGCACGCAGGACGACGTGGAGGTGGAGCTGGCCATGCAGTACACGGACAGCTACAACGAGGACACCTTCACCTTCGTCAACAACATCAACACCCACGAGGGCGGCACCCACCTCACCGGCTTCAAGGCCGCCCTCACCCGCACGATCAACAGCTACGCCGAGAAGAACAGCCTCCTCAAGAAGGGCGATCCGGGGCTGTCGGGCGACGACGTGCGCGAAGGCCTCACGGCCGTCCTCTCGGTCAAGGTCCTGGAGCCGCAGTTCGAGGGCCAGACCAAGACCAAGCTCGGCAACAGCGAGGTGCGGGGCATCGTCGAGAGCCTGGTGAACGACAAGCTCTCGACCTGGCTGGACGAGACGCCCTCGGCCGGACGCGCCGTCATCGACAAGGCGGTGCAGGCGGCCCGGGCGCG
>CAYXHP010000066.1:0-11069 GCA_964465015.1 uncultured Gemmatimonadota bacterium | reverse complement strand
TCCCATCCCGAACCCAGTCGTTAAGCCCCTCAGCGCCGATGGTACTCGGGCGGAGACGCCCCGGGAGAGTAGGTCGCCGCCGGCCTCTTCTACACCCCGCGCCCCGCGCTTCCTCCTCGGAAGCCGCGGGGCGCTCGTGTTCGCCCCTCCGACGCGCCGGGTCGGCTATATTGACCTCGCAGCGCCCCGTCGTTCCACCCACGCATTCGAAGGAGCTCGCGACCTTGACCTCCGCCCTCGAACACGACGCCGAGCCGGTCGCGGAGACGGATCGTGCCTCATCGTCTCCGTTCCGGGCGGGCTTCGTGGCGCTCCTCGGGCTTCCCAACGTGGGCAAGTCCACCCTGCTCAACGCCCTGGTGGGCCGGAAGCTGAGCATCGTCACTCCCAAGGCCCAGACCACGCGGCGCCGGGTGACCGCGATCCTCAGCGACGCCTCGCACCAGGCCGTGTTTCTCGACACGCCGGGCCTCATGAAGCCGCGCTACGCCCTGCACGAGGCCATGCGGGAGGACGCCGAGCGCGCCGGGCGGGAGGCCGATGAGGTCGTGTGGGTGGTGGATGCCGGCTTCCCTCCCAGCGTGCAGGATGCGATCGAGCGTGGTCCGCCTTCGCACCCTCCCGCGATCCTGTGCCTCAACAAGGCGGACAGGGTCACGGAGGCCGGGGCGGGGGAGCTGGAAGAGCGACTGCGCCAGGCCGGCTGGCGCTCGCCGCTCCGTACCGTCGCGACCGAGGGAGTCGGCATCGACGGACTCCGACGGAGGCTCCTGGAAGGCCTCCCCATCTCGCCGCCGCTCTATCCCATCGACGAGGTGTCCAGCGAGCCGGTTCGCTTCTTCGTGGAAGAACTGATCCGGGAGTCCTGCTTCGAGGAGCTCGAGGAGGAGGTGCCGTACGGCACCGACGTCCGGGTCACGGAGTTCCGCGAAGACGATGAGCCCCTGTACATTGCGGCGGACGTGCTGGTGGAACGGGAGTCGCAGAAGGGGATCGTGATCGGCAAGGGCGGCGTCATGATCCGCCGGCTGGGGACCTCGGCCCGCCGGAAGATCGAGGCCTTCCTCGAGCGCCACGTCTACCTGGACCTCAGGGTGCGCGTGTTGGCGCACTGGAGCCGCCGCCGCGACCAACTGGGACGACTCGGGTACGGCCCGCCGGGCTGATGCCCGCCGATGACCGAGAGGAGGACGAGATGCCGCTGGATGACGAGCTTCTGGAGATCCTGGTGTGTCCCAAGTGTAAGGGCGACCTCGAGTACGTCCGCGAGGGCGACGACGAGGCGCTCCTGTGTCACGCCTGCCACCTTCGCTACGCGATCGAGGACGGTATCCCGATCATGCTGGTCGACGAGGCGGAGCCGTTCTGATGGACTCCGGCTACGCGCCCCGCGCCGGCCTCCTTACGCAAGCCCGGCTGCCGCAGCCACGAGGAAGAGGTAGACCTTGACCCCACGGACGCTCGCGACCCGGATCCTGGAGCACCTCCGGGAGAGGGCCTCACGCCCTCTCAAGGCCAAGGAGCTGGCCCGGGAGCTCGACATACCCACGGAGGCGTACCAGGGCTTCCGCGATACCCTGCGAGAGCTCGAGGAGCAGGGACTCGTCTACCGGCAGCGCAAGGGCCTGTACGCCGTTCCGGAGAAGATCAATCTCGTGATCGGGCGGCTACAGATCACGCGCGGCGGGGACGGCTTCGTGCTGGTGGAGAAGGAAGGCGAGGAAGACGTCTTCATCCCCGAGCGCCACCTGGGCTCGGCGGTCGAGGGAGACATCGTCGTGGCCCGGATCGAGAGCCGCCCGGCGCACCGGAACCCGCGGGGCCGCGTGATTCGCGTCCACGAGCGGGCCTGGAGGCAGGTGGTGGGCACGTACCGCTCCAAGAAGAACTACGGCTTCGTGACGGCGCAGGAGCCGGATCTCAGAAAGGACGTGTTCATCCCGCCGGGCTCGGAAGGCGAAGCCTCCGACGGGCAGGTCGTCGTGATCGAGATCGACGACTGGGGCGAGGAGGAGCCCAACCCCGTGGGGCACGTTTCGCAGGTGCTGGGCGCGCCCCACGAGGCCGGGGTCGACATCCTGGCGATCATTCACGGCCACCAGCTTCCGCTCGACTTCCCGGCCGACGTCGACGTCGAGGCGGAGCGCGTGGCCGCTGCCGGGGTCGGCGGCGCGGAGATCGAGCGGCGGGAGGACCTGCGGAGCCATCTCACGTTCACGATCGACCCGCCCGATGCCCAGGATCACGACGATGCCCTCTCGGTCAGGGTCCTGGAGGGAGACCTCCTGGAGGTGGGAGTCCACATCGCGGACGTGTCCCACTACGTGAGATCGGGCTCGCGGCTGGACGAGGAGGCGCTGGAGCGCGGCACGAGCGTCTATCTGGTGGACCGCGTCGTGCCCATGCTGCCGCACGCGCTGTCGAGCGACCTGTGCTCCCTGGTCCCGGGCCAGGACCGGCTGGCGATGTCACTCCTCTTCACCCTGCGTCCGCCCGCGCGGGTGAGTGGGGCTCGGCTGGTGCGGAGCGTGATCCGGAGCGATCACCGGCTGAGCTACGACCGGGCCCAGTCGATCATGGACGGGGAGATCGAGGTGGACTCCGGGCTGGCCGAGGCCCTCGGCCGCCTGCGCGAGGTGAGTCGCGCCGTCCGGCGCTCCCGGACCGACCGCGGTAGCATCGACTTCGACCTCCCGGAGTCCCGGGTGGTCCTCAACGCCGCCGGTGAGCCCACGGACATCGAGCGCGTCCTCCGGCTCGAGGCGCACCGTCTCATCGAGGACTTCATGATTCTCGCCAACGAGACCGTGGCGGAGCTGGCGTTGCACGAGGAGGTGCCGGTCCTGTTCCGCGTGCACGAATCTCCCGACGAGGACAAGATGAACCGCCTGCGGGAGCTGGCCTCCACGTTCGGCTTCCACCTTCCCGCCCGTAAGGTGGAGCCGCGGGACCTGGCCCGGCTGGTGGACGCGATGGAGGGAACTCCGCAGGAGCAGCTCATCTCTACCGCCACGTTGAGGAGCATGAAGCAGGCGCGCTACGCTCCCGACAACCTGGGCCACTTCGGCCTCGCCTCCCGCGCGTACGCCCACTTCACGTCGCCGATCCGGCGCTATCCGGATCTGCTCGTGCACCGCCAGCTGGGCCTGTGGCTGGACCAGCCGGCCATGGCGCGGGCCCTCGACGGGGAACGGCTCGCCGAGACGGCCCGCCACTGCTCCGAGCGTGAGCGCCGGGCCGTGGAGGCGGAGCGGGACTCGGTGGATCTCAAGAAGATCGAGTTCATGGAACGGCATCTGGGTGGGGAGTTCGAGGGCACGATCAGCGGGGTGACCGCTTTCGGTCTCTTCGTGCTGCTCGACGAGTTTCACGTGGAGGGGCTCGTGCACGTCTCGACGATCGAAGACGACTACTACGTGTACGTGGAGGAACAACACGCGCTGCTCGGACAGCGTCGCAGACGGCGCTTCCAGCTGGGCGACCGCGTCGAGGTTCAGGTGGCCCGCGTGGACCGCGAGGCCCGGCAGATCGACTTCGAGCTCCTCCGCCAGGCCGGCTGAGCGCCGCTCGCGGGTTGACCCCCATCGTGCCCGGGCCTAGACTCGCCCGGCGACGGGGCCCCCGGATCCGGGCGGCCCCGTCGCGTCGTACAGGACTCCAGGACAGGAACCGAGACCCATGGCCAACGTGACCCTACAGCACGACAAGCTCCAGGATCAGCGGCGTCGACTGGACGAGCTACGGGGGTATCTTTGACCTGCCGGCCCGCCTGAAGGAGGTCCGCGAGCTCGAGGAGCGCATGGCGAGCCCGGGATTCTGGGACAACCCCGAGCACGCCCGAGAGATCATCGAGCGCGCGCAGGAGATCAAGAGCTGGACCGAGCCGTGGACGGAGCTCTCCGAGCGGGTAGACGGCCTGATCGAGCTGGCCGCGCTGCTCGAGGAGGAGCCCGACGAGGAGCTCGGGGCCGAGCTCCACACGGCCGTTGAGGAGGTCGAGCGCCGCCTGGACCGCCTCGAGTTCCGTAACATGCTGCGCGCCCCGGACGCCGAGAGAGACGCACTCCTCACCATTCATCCCGGCGCCGGGGGCACCGAGTCCCAGGACTGGGCCGAGATGCTTCTGCGCATGTATACGCGCTGGGCCGAGTCCAGGGGGTTTCAGGTCGAGGTGGTCGACCTCCTCCCGGGCGAGGAGGCCGGCATCAAGTCGGTCACCGTGGAGGTCAAGGGAGACTACGCCTACGGCTACCTGATGGCGGAGCGGGGCGTGCACCGCCTGGTGCGCATCTCCCCCTTCGACGCCGCGAGCCGGCGGCACACCTCGTTCGCCTCCGTGTTCGTCTACCCGGTGGTCGACGACGACATCGAGGTCGAGATCGACGACGAGGACCTTCGGATCGATACGTTCCGTGCGTCGGGCGCGGGAGGTCAGCATGTCAACAAGGCGAGCTCGGCCGTCCGAATCACGCACATCCCGACCGGAATCGTCGTCTCCTGCCAGCAGGAGCGGAGCCAACACAAGAACAAGTCGCAGGCCATGAAGATGCTCCGGGCCGCGCTCTACCAGCGGGCGGTCGAGGAGCGGGAGGCGGAGCGCCAGGAGCTCGAGGACACCAAGAAGGAGATCGCCTGGGGGCACCAGATCCGCTCCTACACGCTCCAGCCCTACACGCTGGTGAAGGACCACCGCACCGACATCGAGACCGGGAACGCCCAGGCCGTGCTGGACGGGGACCTGGATCCGTTCATCGAGGGTTATCTGCGCCAGCAAGGGGCTCGGGCCTCGTGAACGGAGCCAATCGCTGTACCTCCTGCGGAGCGGAGGTCGGGAGGACGCGGGACGGGCTGTGCGCCGACTGCTGGTACGCCGCGCCCGAGCGACCGGCGCCCGTGCGGGACCGGTTCGAGAAGCTGCGCCGGCTCCGGGCGGCTGGCCACGCTCCCTACGCGTATGGCTTCGATCCGACGGACGACCTGTCCGCGGCCCTCGAGCGCTTCGTCGAGGCGGGGGAGCCCGAGGAGGGGCCGGACGTCCGCGTGGCGGGCCGTGTCCTTTCCTTGCGGGACCTGGGGGGAAGCGCCTTCGCCCACCTGGGTGACCGGGACGGTCGGCTGCAAGTCTACCTCAAGCGTGACCTCCTCTCCGAGCGCGAGGTCGAGCTCCTCGAGCTCCTGGACCTCGGCGACTGGGTGGGTGTCGCGGGTCCGCTCTTCCGGACCCGGACCGGGGAGGTCACCGTCCGCGCGCAGGAGCTGGTCCTGCTCGCCAAGACGCTCCGGCCCCTGCCCCTCGGCAAGGAGGAGATCACCGGGTCGGGCGAGCGGGTCGTGCACGGCGGCTTCTCCGACCGGGAGTCTCGTTACCGCCAGCGCTACGCGGACCTGGCCGTGAATCCCGACGTGCGGCGGCTGTTCGGGCTCCGCACCCGGCTCGTGACCGCGCTGCGCCGCTTCCTGGACAAGCGGGGCTTCCTGGAGGTCGAGACGCCGGTCCTCCAGCCCCTGTACGGCGGCGCGCTCGCCCGGCCGTTCACCACTCACCATCACGCCCTGGACGCGACGCTCTACCTGCGCATTGCCGACGAGCTGTACCTCAAACGCCTGCTGGTCGGCAACCTGGAGCGGGTGTACGAGATCGGGAAGGACTTCCGGAACGAGGGGATCGACCGCACGCACAACCCCGAGTTCACGATGCTGGAGCTCTACCAGGCCTTCGCGGACTACCGCGACATGATGGAGCTGACCGAGGCCCTCGTGACCTACGCCGTCGAGGAGGCGACGGGCACCCTGCACGTGCCGGGGAAGGACGGTGAGGTCGACCTGTCGCCTCCGTGGCGCCGTGTGACGTACCGGGAGGCGCTCCTCGAGGCGGCTGGGATCGACTTCGTCACGGCCACGGAGGAGGAGCTCCGCCGCGCGGCCGCCGGGTCCGGGCGCGAGGATGCCGACACGCTCTCGCGCACCGGGCTCGTCGACGCGCTGTTCTCGTTGCTCGCGGAGCCGACCATGATCGAGCCGACGATCGTCCACGACTACCCCATCGAGATGAGCCCCTTCGCCAAGGCGCGTCGTGGCGATCCGTCCCTGGCCGAACGCTTCGAAGTGGTGGTCCTCGGACGCGAGCTCGCCAACGCGTTCAGCGAGCTCAACGATCCGATCGACCAGTGGCGGCGGTTCGCCGAGCAGGCGGCTTTGCGAGAGGCGGGCGACGAGGAGACCCAGGGCTTCGACGAGGACTACCTGAGAGCGCTGGAGTATGGGCTCCCTCCCACCGGGGGCATGGGGATGGGCGTGGACCGCCTGGCCATGCTGGTGACCGGGGAGGACGCGATCCGGGAGGTGATCCTCTACCCGATCCTGAGGCCGGGTGAGGGAGGGTGAGGAAGTGGTGAGCCCCTCCGGGCGCCGATCGCTGGGGCTCGAGTGGTTCGTGGCGCGACGCTACCTCTCGAGCCGCAAGGGACGCGGCTTCCTGTCCCTCATCACCCTCATCGCGGTCGGCGGGGTGGCCATCGGGGTGATGGCGCTCCTCATCGTCATCGGGGTCATGAGCGGCCTCCAGCACGACCTGCAGCGCAAGATCCTGGGATCGAACCCGCACGGGATCGTGCTCAAGATCGGCGAGGATGTGCGCATGGACGACTGGCAGGAGGTCCGAAGCCGCGTGGCCGAGGACCCGGATGTCACCGTGGCCGAGCCCTTCATCTACACGGAGGTGGGGCTGAACGCGGGCGGAGACTACAGCGAGGGCGCGGTGCTGCGCGGCGTGCCCTCGGACAGCACGGCGAGTCGGATCGCCGGACTGCGCCAGCACCTCATCTCGGGGAAGATGCCGTTCGGGAAGACCGAGTCCGGGCACCCCGGAATCATCATCGGGAGTCGACTCGCAGACCGGCTGGGTCTGTATGCGGGCAAGATCGTGACCGTCGTCTCGTTCCAGAACGCGAAGCTCACCGCGACCGGCTTCATGCCGCAGCTCCGCCACTTCGAGGTGACCGGCATCTTCGAGACGGGCCTGTACCAGTACGACACCAAGTTCACCTACACATCGCTTTCCGCGGCCCAGAACCTCCTGGGCATGGGCTCCTCGGTGACCGGCGTCGAGTTCAACGTGCGGGATCCCTGGCACGCCGACCAGGTGGCCCGGCGGCTGCAGAAGGAGCTGGACTACCCCTACAAGGTGGACGACTGGCAGGCGCAGAACGCCTCGCTCTTCTCGGCCCTCAAGCTGGAGAAGCTCGCCATGGCGGTGATTCTCCTCCTCATCGTGCTGGTGGCGGCGTTCAACATCGTCTCGACCCTCATCATGGTCGTGACGGACAAGACCCGGGAGATCGGGATCCTGCGCTCCATGGGGATCACGGGCCGTGGCATCCAGCGCATCTTCATGCTCCAGGGCACGGTGATCGGACTGGTGGGCACGGTGATCGGCGGGACCCTGGGAGGCGTGCTCGCGTGGCTCCTGGCACGCTATCAGTTCATCACGCTCCCGGGCGACGTCTATTTCGTGGACCATCTTCCGGTCGAGCTCACCCCGTGGGACGTGGGGCTCATCCTGGGCGCCTCGTTGCTCATCGCCTTCCTGGCCACCCTGTACCCGGCCCGCCAGGCCGCCCGGCTCACCCCGGTGGAAGCGATCCGGCATGAATGAGATCGGGGAAGGGCGGGGCGGAGCCGGTGCCGCGACCGGTCCGGCCGAAGTGGCGGGCCAGTACGCGAACCGCGTGGTGGTGGAGGCGCGGGACCTCTACCGTACGTTCAGCGACGTGGAGGACCGCGAAATCCACGTCCTCCGGGGCCTGAACCTCCGGCTGGTCGCGGGGGAGACCGTCGCCATCGTGGGCCCCAGCGGGGCGGGGAAGTCGACCCTCCTCCATCTCCTCGGCGGCCTCGATCGTCCGACGTCCGGGTCGGTGCTCCTCTCGGGCCGCCCCATCGAGGGCCTGCCCGACGAGGCCATCGCGGCGCTTCGCAACCGATACGTGGGCTTCGTATTCCAGTTCCACCACCTCCTCCGGGACTTCACGGCGCTCGAGAATGTCATGGTGCCCCAGCTGATCGCCGGGACGGAGCATCCGGAAGCGTGTGAGCGCGCCCGGAGCCTCCTGGACCAGGTAGGCCTGTCCGAGAGGACCGGACACCGGCCGGCGGAGCTGTCCGGCGGTGAGCAGCAGCGGGTGGCGGTCGCCAGGGCGCTGGCCAACGAGCCCCCGCTCTTGCTGGCCGATGAGCCCTCGGGTAACCTGGACACGGCCACCAGCGAGGTGCTTCACGACCTGCTGTTCGAGCTCGTGGAGCGACACGGCAGCGCCTTCGCCGTGGTGACCCACAACCGGCGGCTGGCGGCGCGCGCCTCCCACGTCCTGGAGCTCACGGAGGGCAGGCTTCGGCCCACCGGAAGCGACGCCGTCTGACCCGGGAGGGGTACCGGACTCCGCGGGATCGATCGGGCGGATCCGCGCGGCCGCCTCCGCGTATCAACGGGCGGAGCGGAAGTGACGACCCGCACGCGCACGGCGTGCTGGCGTAGCTCCCGCGAGCGGCTCCTCGAGCGGAGACGGCATGCGCTGCGACAACTGCGGCGAGCGCGAGGCGGAGATCCACCTCACGCAGATCGTGGACAACGAGCTGACCACCCTCCACCTGTGCAGCGAGTGCGCGGGGGAGAAGGGGGTCCCGACCCAGGTCGGCCTCGGGAGCGCGCCCCTCACGGACTTCCTGGCCCAGATGGGCAAGGGCTCGTCGGAGTCCACCCTGGCCCTGGAGGGGGAGGCGTGCCCCTACTGCGGCACGACGGCCGCCGACTTCCGGCGCACCGGTCGACTGGGCTGCTCGCACTGTTGGGCCCACTTCGAATCCAAGCTCCGCTCCCTCCTGCGCCGCATCCACGGCTCCACCCAGCACGTCGGCAAGCTCTACCTGAGTGAGGTGGACGAGGAGGCGGGCCCTGACGCGCACATCGGCACCCTGCGCCGGCGGCTGGAGCGCGCCATCGAGCTCGAGGACTTCGAGACGGCCGCCGACCTCCGCGACCGGATCCGCGAGCTGGAGTCGGTCGAATGATGGACCGGTCCGACGTCGTCGAAGACCGCGGTCTCGACTGGCTGGCGGGGGACGGCCCCGACCACGAGGTCGTGCTCTCGACCCGCGTCCGGCTGGCCCGGAACCTCCAGGGCTTCCCGTTCGCCATCCGTGCCGGGGTCGAGGACCGTCGCCAAGTGCTGGACCGGGTGAGGACCGCTCTGGAGTCGAGCGAGGCGCTGGCACAACCGGAGCTCCTCGTGATGGAGAGCCTCGAGCCCGGCGACCGCCGGCTGCTCCTCGAGCGGCACCTCGTGAGCCGGGACCTCATCGGCCACCGGGACGAGGACGCGCCTCCCGGCGCGGCGCTGGTGATGGAAGGGCGGAGGGCCCTGGGACTGATGGTGAACGAAGAGGATCACCTCCGGCTGCAAACGCTCCTCAACGGGCTGCAGCTGACGCGGGCGTGGCAGGAGGTCGACCGCCTCGACGAGGAGCTCGGCCGGCGCCTCCCGTACGCCTTCCACCACGAGTTCGGCTTCCTCACCTCCTGTCCGACGAACGTGGGGACGGGGCTGCGCGCCTCGGTGCTGATCCACCTGCCGGGGCTCGTGCTCACCAAGGAGATCCGCAAGGTCCTGCAGGGGATCTCGCAGGTCGGTCTCACCTACCGCGGCCTGTACGGCGAGGGGTCCGAGGTGGTAGGCAACTTCTTCCAGATCTCCAACCAGACGACGCTTGGGAAGACGGAGGAGGAGCTCATCGATCACCTGGCCACGATCGTGGGTCAGGTGATCCAGTACGAGAAGCAGGCCCGGGCCATCCTGCTGCGCGAGGCGCCGACCGTGCTCGAGGACAAGGTGGGCCGGGCGTATGGCATCCTGAGCCACGCGCACAGCCTGCCTTTCGACGAGATGATGAACCTGATTTCGGGTCTGCGGCTGGGCCTCACTCTGAAACTTCTCCGAACACCTCGGGTAGAGACGCTCAACAGGGTCATGATCTTTGGCCAGACGGCCCATCTCGAACGGACGGCGGGTCGCTCTCTGGATGAAGCGGACTCCGATGTGCACCGGGCCGCGTTCGTCCGCAGGGCCCTGGCGGAGGACGAGGAGGCTGCCCGGACGTCCCGCTCTGGCGGGGAGGCTCCGGCGGGATCGGACGGTGAAGATGAGCGGTGAGGCGGTCGGCTCGACACTTCCCTTGTAGAGGCCCGCATGAACTACAACTTCACGGACCGGGTGCGGAAGGTCCTCGCGATGGCGCGGGAGGAGGCCATCCGCCTGCAGCACGACTACGTGGGCACGGAGCACGTCCTGCTCGGTCTCATTCGCGAGGGCGAGGGGGTGGCCGCCGCCGTCCTCACGAACCTCGCCGCCGATCTGGATGAGATCCAGCGCCTGGTCGAGCAGCACGTCCGCAAGGGAAAGTCCACGGCGACGATCGGCGAGCTCCCTTATACATCGCGCGCCAAGAAGGTCCTCGAGTACGCCATGGCCGAGGCGCGGGAGCTCAATCACAGTTATGTCGGCACCGAGCATCTGCTCCTCGGCCTCCTGCGGGAGGAGAAGGGACTGGCCGCCAAAGTGCTCGGCGAGCTCGGCATCGGCCTGGAAGAAGCACGCTCCGAGACTCTGAAGCTCCTCGGTACCGAAATGCCCAGCTCAGGCTCCAGCAACCCCTCGTCCGGCTCCAACCCCTCCAAGGGCGAGAAGAAGTCCAAGACGCCCGCGCTGGATCACTTCTGTCGCGACCTCACGCAGCTCGCGGCCGAGGGCAAGCTCGACCCGACCATCGGCCGCGAAGGCGAGATCGAGCGGGTGATGGAGGTCCTCTCGCGGCGCAAGAAGAACAATCCGGTCCTGATCGGAGAGCCGGGCGTGGGCAAGACCGCCATCGTAGAGGGCCTGGCGCAGCGCATCGTCCGCGGGGACGTGCCCGATAGCCTCAAGGATCATCGGGTCCTGGCGCTGGACATGGCGGCCGTGATCGCGGGCACCAAGTACCGGGGCCAGTTCGAGGAGCGGCTCAAGGCCATCGTGAAC
>CAYXHP010000065.1:0-8082 GCA_964465015.1 uncultured Gemmatimonadota bacterium | reverse complement strand
AGGGGCTCAAGATCGCCGTCGACCACATCGACGAGGTGATCGAGATCATCCGGGCCGCCTCCGACGCCGACGAGGCCGGCGCCCGCCTGCGCGAGCGCTTCGACCTCACCGAGGTGCAGTCGAAGGCGATCCTGGACATGCGGCTCGCCCGCCTCACCGGGCTCGAGATCGAGAAGCTGGAGGCCGAGCTCGAAGAGGTGCGGGCCGAGATCGGGCGGCTGGAGGAGATCCTCGCCTCGCGCGCCCTGCGCATGGACATCATCAAGGGCGAGCTCCGCGAGCTGGCCCACAGGTACGGCGACGATCGGCGGACCACGGTCGTGGACGTGGCGGTCGACTTCACCGAGGAGGACCTCATCGCCGAGGAGGCGATGGTCATCACGGTGAGCCGCCAGGGCTACGTGAAGCGGCTGGCGCCGGACGTGTACCGCCAGCAGCGGCGGGGCGGGCGCGGGGTGGCCGGGATGGGCACCAAGGACGAGGACTGGGTCGAGCACCTCTTCCTGGCCTCGACCCACGACTACCTGATGTTCTTCACGGCCCGCGGCCACGCCTACTGGCTCAAGGTGTACGAGATTCCGCAGGCGTCCCGCACGGCGCGCGGCCGGCCCATCGTCAACCTGCTCTCGATCGACAAGGACGAGGTCATCGCCTCGATGATCCCCGTGCCCGAGTTCCGTGAGGACCGCGACCTGGTGTTCGTCACCCGGAACGGGCTGGTCAAGAAGACGAGCCTGGCCGCCTATTCCAACGTGCGGGCGCCCGGCATCAACGCGATCAACATCGTCGACGGCGACCGGCTCATCGACGTCCAGATGACCGACGGCACCAACGACATCATTCTCGCCACCCGCAACGGGATGTCCATCCGGTTCGCCGAGACGGACGTGCGCGAGATGGGCCGCGCCACCCAGGGCGTGAAGGGGATCGACCTGGCGGACGAGGACCACGTGGTGGGCATGGTGATCGTGCGCCGGGGCGCCACGCTCCTCACGGTCACCGAGCGAGGCATGGGGAAGCGGACCGACGTGGACGAGTACCGCACGCAGCGCCGCGGCGGCAAGGGGCTCATCAACCTCCGGCTCACCGGAAGGACCGGACACGTGGTGGCGGTCAAGGAGGTGACCGACGAGGACGAGCTCATGCTGGTGACCCACAACGGCGTCGTGAACCGGCAGCACGCACGCGAGATCCGCGTCATCGGGCGCAACACCCAGGGCGTGCGACTGGTGAGCCTGGACGAGGGGGACGAGCTGGTGGACGTGGCCCGCGTGGTGGACAGGGACGAGGGCGACGGGGAGACCGAGGTGGCCGAAGGGCCCGAGGCCGTCCGGGAGCTGGCCGAGCAAATCGAGGCCGAGGCGGACGGCGGCTCGCCATCGCTGGACGGGGACCTGCCGCCCGGCGAGGAGCCGCTGGAGCCGCAGCCGGAGGACGAGGAGTGAGCGCCGGGCCCAACGGCGACGGTCCCGGGGCCCCGGCCGCCGGCACCGACGCGCCGGCCCTGGTGACGCTTCGCCAGGTCCAGGACGCCGCCGCCCGGCTGGAGGGAGTGGCGCTCCGCACGCCCCTCCTTCCGGGCGAGCTCCCCGGCGGGACCACCGTGTGGCTCAAGTGCGAGAGCCTCCAGCGCGCCGGAGCCTTCAAGGTACGGGGCGCCTACAACTACGTGAGCCTCCTCTCCCCCGAGGAGCGCGCGGCGGGCCTGGTGGCCTACTCCTCCGGCAATCACGCCCAGGGCGTGGCGTGGGCGGCCCGGGCCTTCGGCATCCCGGCCACCATCGTGATGCCCGTCGACGCGCCGGGCGTGAAGGTGGCCGGCGTGCGGCGACTGGGCGCCGAGATCGAGCTGGTGGGCACCACGGCCCCCGAGCGCGAAGCCCGCGCCCTGGAGATCGAGCGCGATGAGGGCCGCACCATGGTGCCCCCCTTCGATCACCCCAACATCATCGCGGGGCAGGGGACGGCGGCGCTCGAGATCTGGGAGCAGCTCGATGAGGCCGCCGCGCGCGGCGAGGGCGCGGTGGGCGACCCGGGCCTCGCCCTGGTGCCGATCGGCGGCGGCGGTCTCCTGTCCGGGTGCGCGGTGGTCCTGCGCGAGCTCGCGCCCGAGTGCCGGATCGTGGGCGTGGAGCCCGAGGGAGCGGGCGACACGAAGCGGTCGCTCGAGGCCGGCCATCCCGTGCAGCTGGATCGGGTGGACACGATCGCCGACGGCCTCCGACCGCCCCGACCCGGTGACCTCACTTTCGCGCACATCCGGGAGCTGGTGGACGAGGTGGTCACGGTGCCCGACCGGGCCATCGTGGACGCCGTCCTGTGGTGCTTCCGCCACCACCTGGTCGTCGAGCCCAGCGGCGCCGCGACCGTGGCGGCTCTCCTCTCGGGCGCCGTGGACCCGGCCGACGCCGCGGGCGGCGACGTCACCGCGCTCCTCTCGGGCGGCAACATCGATCCGGTCGTGCTCGCCGGGTGGCTGGAGGACGCCGCCGGCGCCGATGCGGCCGGAGCGGGCGCATCCGGCTCGGACGCTCCGCCGGCGGCATGACCGCCGGGCGTCCGTTCATCGCGGTCACCGCGGGGTGGCGGGACGGCCCCGCCGCGCACCCGGGCCGGCGCGTCGTGCTCGAGCAGGGCTACCTGGAAGCGGTACGCGCGGCCGGCGCGCTCCCGCTCGTGCTCGACCCCGGGCTCGAGCCGGACGAGCTCCGGGCGCTGGTGGGGCGCGCCTCGGGCCTCCTCCTCACCGGAGGCGAGGATGTCGCCCCGGCCCTGTACGGCCAGGCCCCGAACGGGGCGTCGGACGTCTCTCCCGAGCGGGACCGGGTGGAGGTCGGGGCGCTGGACGCGGCGCTCGCGGCCGGCCTGCCGGTGCTGGCCATCTGCCGGGGCATCCAGCTCCTGGACTCCCACCTGGGCGGCGCGCTGTGGCAGGACCTGCCATCCGAGCCCGGGGACGACGTGGGCCACGACCGGGTCGGGCCGGACGCCTCGCGCCCGGTCCACGCGATCCGCATTGCGGCCGGCTCCCTGCTCGGGGAGGCGCTCGGCGAGCTGCCGGAGGCCGTGAACTCCAGCCACCACCAGGGGCTCCGCGTGGTCGCTCCGGGGCTCGAAGCGTCGGCGTGGGCCGGGGATGGGCTCGTGGAGGCCGTCGAGCGCCGCGGCGAAGACGGGCGGGGCCCGGTCCTGGGCGTGCAGTGGCATCCCGAACGGCTCCTCGGCCGACCGGACGGGGCCAGCCGGCGACTCTTCGCCTGGTTCGGGCGGGAGGTCCGGACCGCCGCGGGCCGTCGGGAGCGGACGGGGAGCCCACCGGCCTCCGCGCCGGCAGGCGTGGGAGGCGCGTGAACCGGACCCTGACGGCGGTCGCAGGCCTCGGGGTCGGGCACGCGCACGACGCTCGCGCCCGCACCGGATGCACGGTGATCCTCGGACCCTTCACGGCCGCGGTCGAGGTGCGGGGCATGGCCACGGGTTCGCGCGAGCTGGACGTGCTCTCCCTCCACCACATCGTGCCGCGCTGCGACGCACTCCTCCTCACCGGCGGCTCGGCCTTCGGACTGGCGGCGGCCGACGGTGTCGTGGCCTGGCTGGAGGAGCGCGGAAGGGGTTTCGAGACCGCCGCGGCGACCGTGCCGATCGTGCCGGCGGCCGTGCTGTACGACCTGGGGGTGGGGGACGCGTCGGTGCGCCCGGGGCCGGCGATGGGGCGCGCCGCCGCGGAAGCGGCCGGGCCGGATCCCGTCGAGGAGGGCCCGGTCGGGGCCGGCTGTGGCGCCACGGTGGGCAAGCTGGCCGGGCCCGAGCATGCCGACCCGTCCGGGATCGGGTGCGCCGTGGCCGAGGGCCGCGAGGGAACGGTCGCCGCACTCGCCGCCGTGAACGCTTTCGGCGACGTGGTGGGCGAGGACGGATCCATCGTGGCCGGGTGCCACGCGCCGGGCGGCGGCTTCCGGGACACGGCCCGCACCCTGCGGGAGGGCGATGCGCCCCGCGGCTTCGGCCGGCGGCGCGGCGCCGAGAGCACGACGCTCGCCGTGGTGGCCACGGATGTGCCCCTCGGACGCGGCGACCTGATGGTAGTGGCCCGCCAGGCCATGCACGGACTCGTCCGCCGGCTGAGTCCGGCGGCCACCTCCTTCGATGGGGACCTGGTGTTCGCGCTCTCGACCGGAGACCCGGGCCGGGCCATGGCCCCCCGTGCGGCGCACGAGCTCCTTCCGCTGGCGCTCAGGGCCGAACGGGCGGTGGGTGACGCGATCCTGCGGGCGGTGGGGAGGTGACGGGGCGTTGAGACGGCTGGTGTTGTTCGACGTGGACGGGACGCTCGTGGACGCGGGCGGGGCGGGGCGCGCGGCCCTCCGGCGGGCCATGGAGCGCGTGTTCGGCCAGGCGGGACCGATCGATGACTGGGACTTCCACGGGCAGACCGATCCCTCGATCGTGCGCGGACTACTCCGCGCCCTGGGGCGAGAGGACGCCTGGATCGACGCCCACATGTCCGAAGTGTGGCCTCCCTACCTGGAGATCCTCGTCCGGGAGCTCCGGGCCCGAAACGGCCGCGCCCGTCCCTACCCGGGGGTCCTCGATCTCCTGGAGCGGCTAGCGGCGGCGCCCGGAGTCACGCTGGGACTGGTGACCGGCAACGTGGAGGAGGGAGCGCGGCGGAAGCTCGAAGCGGCCGGGGTTCGGGCCCCCTTCCCGGTGGGCGGCTTCGGGTCGGACGCCGAGCGACGGGACGACCTCCCGCCCTTCGCCGTCCGGCGCGCGGCGGAGCGCGGGCTGGAGTTCGCCGCCGGCGAGGTGTGGGTGGTCGGAGACACGCCCCACGACATTCGTTGCGGGCAGGTCTCCGGGCACAGGACCCTGGCCGTGGCCACCGGCCGTCACCCCGTGGCGGCGCTCAGCGAGTACGGGGCGGACGTGGTCCTGGCCGACTTCTCGGACGTGGACGCCGCGGCGGCGGCTCTCCTCTCGTGACCGAGTCGCTGACGGCCCGGCTCGACGCGTGGTCGCAAGGGGCGGGCACCCGGCGCGGCGTCGAGGTGCGCGTGGGGGAGTCGGTGCTCGACGTGGGCGACCTCCGCGTGCCCTACGAGGACATCTTCTGGACCTCCCGGCGGGCGGGCCTGTTCATGGTGTTCGCGGCCGAGCGGACGATCGCCCTGCAGGGGGCCGGCCGTTCGCTGGACCAGTTGGCCCGGGCGGTGGAAGGGAACGTGGGGCGAATGGACCAGAAGCGTCGCCTCCCGGGCGAGCTCACCGGCGAGGGGGTCGTGTGCACGGCGGGCACGGCGGTCGTGGGGCGGATCGGGAAGATCGACATCCGCGGCCTGTGGCTGGCCGTGGTGACGCGGCGGGGCCTCCACCTGCTCAGCGGCCCCGAGCACCACGGGATCCGGTGGCCCGCGGACGAGGCGCGCGAGCTGGGGGAGACGGCCACGGGGGGGCGGGGCCCCGGGGTCGAGGTGGCGCGCGAGGAAGACCGGGTGCGGCTCCTTTACCTGTTCGCCGAGGAGGTCCGGGCCATCGTGCGGTCGGCCCGCGAGACGGCGGACGCGGCCAGCCCGGAGCTCGAGATGTTCGCGCGGCGCGACGTGGCGCCGCCGGTGAGCGCCGACCTCCCCGTGCTGCGGCTCACGGTGGACGCCATCCAGGGCGTGGCCGAGGAGGCGGCTGCCGAGGTGCCGGCCCGGATCGCCGAGCGGGCGGGCCTCGGCCGCTCCTTCTTCGAGACGCACTACCTGGAGCTGGGCGAGATCGCTCTCGGCCCGCTCCTGCTGCGGAAGTCGGCCGCCTCCGGGGCGAGGACGCTGGCCCGCGCCGTCGACGCGATGGACGCGGACGAGCTTCAGAAGGACACGCGCGCCGCCGTCGCCAATGCCACCCACCGGCTGTGCGAGGCGTACGACCGCGAGCTGGGCCGGCTCCTGGACAGCAAGAAGGCTCCGGCGCGCATGCGGACCCGCTACCGGATCTCCGAAGAGTCGCGCGAGGAGGTCCGGCTGCGACTCCTGGGGCCTTTCGAGCGGCTGGTGCCGCTCCTGCGCCAGCTCCAGGAGCGACAGCGCGAGCTCTCCGAGCGGCTGGAGACCCTGGAGTCCGGCCCGCCGGAGGGCGGCGACGAGCGGCTGGAGTCGGCCATCTCGGAGTGGAAGCGGACCCTGCGCCGCGTGGACGCCGCGTACGAGGAGGCCTGGCGCGAGGCACTTGGAGAAATCTCGGAGGTGTGGGGTAAGCGTCTCCTCCCGCTCCTGGGCGAGGTGGGGGCGATGCCCCGCCGCCGGGTTCCGGAGTGGGTTCAGCTGGTCGTCATCGCGGGACTCGCGCTCGTCGTGGCGGCTGTGATCACGATCCTGCTGGTCTGGTAGGCACCCAGCGACAGGAGGTACGAGCGTGGCCAACGGAAGGAAGAAGGGATCCAGGGGCTCGAGCGGCCCCGGCAAGACGTTCTACGTGATCCTCGGCGTGGTGGTCGTGGCGGGGATCATCGCCCTCCTCGCACTGCGCGGCTCCAGCGGCGGCCAGGAGCAGGCGGCCCGCCCGGTGTCGATGGCGGCGCTGGATGCGCCCGCGGACTCCACGGCCGGGATCGTGGTCGGATCGGCGGATGCGCCCGTGACGTTCCAGGAGTTCGCCGACTACACCTGCCCGCACTGCGCCGAGTTCACCAGCCTCACCGGCCGGGCGCTCCGCCAGAACTACGTCCAGACCGGCAAGGTGCGCTGGATCCTGTACGACTTCCCGCTCAGCGAGAAGACGAACGCGATCCCGGCCGCCCTCGCGGCCCGCTGCGCCGGCGCCCAGGGCGACTACTGGCCGATGCACGATCTCCTGTTCGGAAACCAGCTCCAGTGGGTCATGTCGGGGAATCCCGAGAGCCACTTCGAGACCTACGCCAAGCAGGCCGGAGTCGACGTGGGCCAGTGGAAGAAGTGCTATGCCGATCAGACGTACCTGCCGAAGATCATGGCCTCCCGGAACTACGGCCTGAAGCTCAACGTGAACTCGACGCCCACGCTGTTCATCGACGGGCACGAGGTGCCGCCCACCGACCACGACTACGCCTCGCTGGAGAAGCTCTTCCAGCAGGCCGCGGGCGCCGGAGCGGCGGGTCAGCAGTGAGCCCGACGTCCGCGCCGGAGGCGAGCCGGGCCACCGTGCGGCGGCGCATGGGGGTGGCCGTGCTCGCCCTGGTGGGGCTCTTCCTGTCCCTGTACCTGCTCCTGTACCACCTGGGCTTCTACGGAGGCCTGGTGTGCGGCACGACGCACTCGTGCGAGTACGTGCAGGCGTCCCGGTTCTCGCGCTTCCTCGGCCAGCCGGTGGCCGGGTGGGGGGTGGCGTGGTACGCGCTCGTTCTCACCGCGGCCCTGCTGGGGATGCAGCCCGCCCTCTCGGGCCGTGGCTGGCTGGCGACCGCCCTGTCGCTCCTCGCGGTGGGAGGCTTCGCTTTCTCTATCTACCTGACCTCGACCGAGGTCTTCGTCCTCCACGCCGTCTGCCGCTGGTGCGTGGGAAGCGCGGTGATCGCCACCACGATCTTCGTCCTGGTGGCCTGGGGGTGGGGGGAGAGAGCGGAGGAAGTGGAGGAGGGCTGAGGCCTCAGGCGCTCGCCCTCCAGAACCCTTCCAGCGCGCGGCCGTCCGGCGACTGCCGCAGCTTCTCGAACGCGCGATTCCGGATCTGGCGGATCCGCTCGCGCGTGACGCCCAGGAGCTCGCCGATCTGCTCCAGCGTCATCTCCTCGCCGTCGTCCAACCCGTAGTAGAGGACCAGAATCTTCCGCTCGCGCTCGGTGAGGTAGTCCTCGAACATTCGCTCGAGGAACTCCCGCCGGGCCTGGGATTCGACGTCCTCCTCGATCTCCTCTTCGTCCATGCCCGCGAAGCGCTCCCCGAAGGAGGCGCTGTCCCGGTCGGACTTGTCGAGGGGGGCGTCCAGGCTGAGCTCCGCGGACGCCACGCGACGCAGGGCCCGGACGGTCTCGACCGGCTCCTCCATCTCCTCGGCGATCTCCCGGTCGGTGGGCGTACGGCCCAGCTTCTGGGTGAGCGCGGTCTCCGTGCGGGAGAGCTT